>JAAEZA010000014.1 GCA_018223125.1 Paracoccaceae bacterium
CTGCTGCCGACCCGTGCGCTCGACGGGATATTTGGACGCATGTAGCAAAAACCGGTGGCCCCCGCGCCCGAAGCGATTATGTCTAAAGCAAAGAGAGGCCTTTGCTTATGACAGTCTTTTACTACATCGTAATCTTCGCGATCCTCGCCGTGTTCATCGTGCTGATGATCGGACTGGGGTCCTTTACTTCGGGCGGAGACTTCAACCGCAAATACGGCAACAAGCTGATGCGCTACCGGATTATTGCGCAGGCTATTGCCATCATCCTGATCCTGCTGTTTGTTATCCTGCGCGGAACAGGGGGATAACATGGTTGTACTAAACAAAATTTACACCCGCACCGGCGATAGCGGGGACACGGCCCTTGGCAACGGGGAACGGGTCGCGAAACATTCCGCACGGGTCAATGCCTATGGCACGGTCGATGAAACCAACGCCACAGTCGGCATGGCCCGCCTGCACGCAACCGGTGATCTGGCCGAGGCCCTGTCCCGCATCCAGAATGATCTGTTCGATCTTGGTGCAGATCTGTGCCGCCCCGATATGGAAAAAGACGCAGAAGCGGAATATCCGCCGCTGCGCGTGAATGACGAACAGGTCGACCGGCTGGAGCGGGAAATCGACGGGATGAACAGTGACCTGTCGCCGCTGCGCAGTTTTATCCTGCCCGGCGGCTCGGCTCTGGCCGCCCATCTGCACCTGTGCCGGACCGTGTCGCGGCGGGCCGAACGGCTGGCGGTAGACCTGTCCACCGCCGAGAGCGTGAACCCTGCTGCCGTGAAATATCTGAATCGTCTGTCCGACTGGTTTTTCGTGGCCGGGCGGGTGGCGAACAATAACGGTGCGGATGATATTTTATGGGTGCCCGGTGCGAACCGCTAGGAAATTCACAGCGCTCCGCGCGGGGATTTTTGAAGAAAATGGACCCAAAGGCCATCATGGCCCACGGGTCAGCGACGCAGTTTCCGCAGCGTTCCATGCAGTTTTTGCCATAATAACTTGGCGTAAAACGAAGCTCCCGCGTCGATTTATCCCTATCGTTACTGACAGGTTTTTCGTAAATCCATTCGGGACGATTCTTAATCCTGCTCCAATCCCGGAGCAATACAAACAGGAGAAACGCATATGAAGGTACTGGTACCTGTCAAACGCGTGATCGACTATAACGTGAAAGTCCGCGTCAAAGCGGACGGCAGCGGTGTTGATCTGGCGAATGTCAAAATGTCCATGAACCCTTTCGACGAAATCGCTGTAGAAGAAGCGATCCGTCTGAAAGAGGCTGGCAAAGCAGAGGAAATCGTAGCGGTTTCCATCGGTGTCAAGCAATCCCAAGAAACCCTGCGCACGGCGCTGGCGATGGGTGCAGACCGCGCGATTCTGGTTGTGGCTGCGGATGATGTTCACACAGACATCGAGCCTCTGGCCGTTGCAAAAATCCTGAAAGCCGTGATCGACGAAGAACAGCCCGGTCTGGTTCTTGCCGGTAAACAGGCAATCGACAACGACATGAACGCGACAGGCCAGATGCTGGCTGCGCTGACAGGCTGGTCCCAAGGCACGTTCGCTTCCGAACTGGACATTGACGGCGACCACGCCACCGTGACCCGCGAAGTGGACGGCGGCCTGCAGACTATCAAGATCAAGATGCCTGCCATCGTGACTGTTGACCTGCGCCTGAACGAGCCGCGCTATGCGTCCCTGCCAAACATCATGAAAGCCAAGAAAAAGCCGCTGGATGAAAAGACAGCAGCCGATTACGGCGTTGATACCGCACCCCGCCTGACCGTTGTCAGCACTGCCGAACCTGCTGCACGCGCGGCTGGTGTGATGGTTGCCGATGTGGCCGAACTGGTTGCGAAACTCAAAGACGAAGCGGGGGTTCTCTGATGGCTGTACTTCTTCTTGCCGAAATCAACGATGGCGAACTCTCCCTTGACCAGACAGCCAAAGCTGTTTCCGCAGCGACGTCTCTTGGCGATGTAACCGTTCTGGCTTGTGGCGCAACCTGTGCTGATGCGGCTGCCGAAGCTGGCAAAATCGCAGGTGTGTCCAAAGTGCTTTGCGCCGAGGATGCGATCTACGGCCACCGTCTGGCCGAGGCCACGGCTGACCTGATCGTTTCCCTTGCGGGCGATTACAGCCACATCGTGGCCCCTGCCACGACAGACGCCAAGAACATCCTGCCCCGCGTTGCAGCCCTGCTGGACGCGATGGTGATTTCCGATGTAACCGGCGTTGTGGATGCTGACACATTCGAGCGCCCGATCTATGCAGGTAACGCGATCCAGACTGTTAAATCCGGCGATGACAAGAAGGTTATCACCTTCCGCACCGCAGGGTTTGATGCGGCTGGCGACGGCGGATCTGCCGGTGTCGAGACCATCGCGGCAGCGGGTGGCAACGACCTGTCCGAATGGGTTGAAGACAAGGTTCAGGAATCCGATCGTCCCGATCTGACATCTGCCAAGATCGTCGTCTCCGGTGGCCGTGGTGTGGGTTCCGAAGAGAGCTTCGGCATCATCGAAGCACTGGCTGACAAGCTGGGCGCGGCTGTTGGCGCCTCCCGCGCTGCGGTGGATTCGGGCTATGCCCCGAACGACTGGCAGGTAGGCCAGACAGGTAAGGTGGTTGCACCGGACCTTTATATCGCTTGCGGTATCTCCGGCGCCATCCAGCACCTTGCAGGGATGAAAGACTCCAAAGTGATCGTTGCGATCAACAAGGACGAAGAAGCCCCGATCTTCCAGGTTGCGGACTATGGCCTTGTGGCCGACCTCTTCGACGCTGTGCCAGAGCTGACAGAAGCGCTCTGATCCGGTTTCAAATGTTCTGGAAAAGCCCGCCCCTGTGGCGGGCTTTTTCGTTTTCGGGTATGACGTGGCGTTTTCCCCACAAGGATCAAAGGCAGGGCTAGGCTGGGGCAAACAGCCAGAACCAGCAGAGGCCCGCCATGCATATCGACCCGACCCGCGCCCAGTTTGATGCCTTCAAATCCCTGCCACGGGACCAGCCTGTGAACATGTTGAACCTTGTAAAACTGCGGGATCAGGCAGAATACAAAGACGGGCGCACAGCGACAGGGGAAGAGGCCTATAAATCCTACGGTGCCGAGAGCGGACCGATTTTTACCCGCGTTGGCGGAGAGATCATCTGGCGCGGCAGTCCGAAGGGAATGCTGATCGGGCCTGACAGCGAAAGCTGGGATATTGCCTTTATCGCCCGTTACCCCACGCTCGGCGCGTTTCTGGAGATGGTCACGGACCCCGCCTATCAGGCGATCGTCTTTCACCGGCAGGCCGCTGTGGCCGACAGCCGCCTGATCCCCCATCACGAGTTGGAGGGCGGCACCGGTTTCGGCTGAGCAATCGCTTGAAGCTTTCCGCGCAATGTGTAGATTGCTGCGCAGCAGCATAGAGGAAGCTTCATGGAAATCAAAACAGTCAGCGTGATCGGTGCAGGCCAGATGGGCAACGGCATCGCCCATGTTTTCGCACTCGCCGGTTATCAGGTGCGCCTGTACGACATCTCGCGTGAGGCACTGGACGCAGGCATGGCCGCGATCAGCAAGAACCTGGACCGTGCGATTGCA
Organism: Paracoccaceae bacterium; assembly: GCA_018223125.1. GTDB lineage: Bacteria > Pseudomonadota > Alphaproteobacteria > Rhodobacterales > Rhodobacteraceae > Amylibacter. Next base: position 3,590 of record JAAEZA010000014.1, read on the forward strand.
CGTTCCCTGATCACCGAAGAGGACAAGGCGCGCACGTTAGACAACCTTTCGCCGGTCAGCACCTTGCAGGAATGTGGCGATGTGGATCTGGTGATCGAAGCCGCGACAGAGCGGGAAGCTATCAAACAGGCGATCTTTGAAGATCTTCTACCGCACTTGCGCAAGACCACGATCCTGACGTCCAACACGTCGTCCATTTCCATCACACGTCTGGCCTCCCGCACGGACCGACCCGAACAATTCATGGGTCTGCACTTCATGAACCCGGTGCCTGTGATGCAACTGGTCGAACTGATCCGCGGGATTGCCACGGACGAAGAAACCTTCCGCGCGGTGGAAGAAGTGGTTGCCAAGATCGGCAAGACCAGCAGCACCGCCGAGGACTTCCCCGCCTTTATCGTGAACCGCATCCTGATGCCGATGATCAACGAAGCGATCTATACGCTTTACGAAGGCGTCGGCAATGTCCAGTCCATCGACACCTCGATGAAGCTTGGTGCCAATCATCCGATGGGACCGCTGGAACTGGCGGATTTCATCGGGCTGGATACTTGCCTCGCGATTATGAACGTCCTGCATGACGGTCTGGCCGACACCAAATACCGCCCCTGCCCGCTGCTGACCAAATACGTCGAGGCTGGCTGGCTGGGCCGCAAATCCAAACGCGGTTTTTACGACTATCGCGGGGACACGCCGGTTCCGACCCGCTAATCCGCCGCACGACGCTTTAAACCTGTCGCTGTGCCATGGTACAGGGACAGGAAAAGCGGCAATCATGCTGCAATGACACGCCGGACCCGTACCGGCTGCGCCCCGAATGGACCGTGGGCTGAGGAGGACCTGAAATGAGTGAAGATACCGAACGCCACGCGATGAAAATGGCCAAGAAGAAGGCCGCCCGCGACAAGATCATGGCCACCAAGACCGAAAAGAAGGGTCTGGTGATTGTTCATACCGGCAAGGGAAAGGGAAAATCCTCGGCCGCATTCGGGATGATCTTCCGCTGTATCGCCCATGACATGAAATGCGGCGTTGTGCAGTTCATCAAAGGCGGCATGAGCACCGGCGAGCGGGATCTGATCCTGTCGAAATTCACCGACATCTGTTCCTTCCACACGATGGGCGAGGGCTTTACCTGGGAAACACAGGACAAAACCCGCGATACGGAAATGGCACAGGCCGCGTGGGAACAGGCCAAGACCCTGATCCGCGACGAAAGCAACCACATGGTGCTGCTGGACGAGATCAACATCGCGCTGCGCTATGACTATATCGACGTGAACGAGGTGGTGGACTTCCTGACCAACGAGAAACCGGAAATGACCCATGTGGTCCTGACGGGACGCAACGCCAAGGAAGAACTGATCGAACTGGCGGATCTGGTAACGGAAATGGAACTGGTGAAACATCCGTTCCGCTCTGGTATCAAGGCGCAGATCGGCGTGGAATACTAACACCGGTTAATGTTTCACGGGGTTGTTTCACGCCAAAGGTTTTACGTGAAACAATCACTCAGAGCATTTCCGGATAGACCGGACGCCGGATGGTGCGAATATTCTCCATCCGGTCAATATAATAATTGTCGTCATCATAAGCGTTTGACAATGCCTCGACCAGTTCCGCCGGCCAAACCTCCGGCACGGAACCACCGGGCTTGACCGGAAATTTTTCCTCGAACTTCTGGGCCAGTTTGCGCAGCTTGGATTCTTCGCTGGTGGGGTGCTCTGCCAGATACGCCTGCATCAGCATGGCCCCTTTCAGAGACATTTCCGGCTGGGCGTTGCCCTCTGCTGCCACCAGATCCTCTTTGTTGGCCACGCCTGAAAACGCCTGTGCCACGCTGCGCCAGATGTAGGGAAAATCCTCGTAAGACCAGACGGTCACGGGCAATTCGCTTTCCTTGCCCTGAACACGGTGCAGATACTCCGACCAGCGCAGGTCAAACGGGTCGGACTGATAGGCGAAATCCTGAAAGCTCTGCTTCGGGTCGGCCTGAACCACCAGATTGTAACAGGCCGGCAGAAAGCTCGCCGGATTGCGGGTGGCAAAGTAAAGCTGCACTTTTTCAGCCCCCACCAGACGGGTCAGTTGAACCGCCGTGGAACTGCCCCGCGGATAGAGAATGCCTTCTTTTGTCGGACGCATCCACGATCCGCTGATCGCCGGACGGATGACCAGAAGCCGCTTGCAGGCCAAACCGCCGGACAGTTCCGCCATCAGCGTTGCAGCGGTGGTTTCATCGGCATTGCCTTTGCGCAGTGCCTTGATTGCCGCATTTACAGCAACTTCGGCAATATCGGCGGCGGGCATGAAAATGCCCTGCTCTGCCAGCAGATCACTGTTCCGATCCAGATGGGCCCGCAGCTGTTCCTGTGCCGTCTGGTGGGCGCCATATAAGATGCGAAGTTCCAATGGGTATTCCTGTTCAATGCGTCCGGCTGCCTGCGGGACAAAAGTTAATGGTTCGTTTCGCCCCGTTCAATGGTGAAAAAGAACTCCTCTTCGGGGTCTTTCGCGACCACGTCTTCGGGCACGCAATCAGGTCCGTTCAGAAACACATTTGCCCCGAAATGGGAATGGAGCCTTGATAGCTTACGCAGGCGCGGGCCGGTCAGTTCCTTGTAAAAGGTGGTGTATTTCTCTGTCTTGCGCAACGCGTCGATCTTGGCGCGGTGCCGTTTTACTGCTTCCGCATGAATCGCCGCGATTTCGGGATCGGCCAACAGCTTGTCATACTCCGCCCGCAGCTTGGGCAGCATCCGCTTGATCGAAGTTTCCTCTTCCGCGTTGTTGTTCATGCGGAACCAGTAGGCCAGCCCCTGATCGCGGTCCACATGGTTCACCCGCCCGCGGTCCCGTTTGACCAAGAAGCTTTCGGCGCTGCGCACGGCGTAGTGGTTCAGCGACACCAGATCATAGCCGTAAGTCTCGGTCGTGGAGCGCCACGCATTGCGGTAGATATCCCTTGGCAGGCGCTTTCCCGAACCGTTGACCCAGTTGATCTGCTCCCACAGTTGCGGGTTCAGCCCCTTGGGGCGGTGCACGCCCATCTTCTTGAACAGGCCGACGTTCCGGTACAGTGTTTTGAACCCCCAGGCCTGATGGGGTTTATTGGCGAACTCCGGTGCGCAGCGGTCAAACCGTTCGGTAATCAACTCGTCGCGATATTCGTCCACGTCAGCGTTGCCAAACAGCCGCCAAGTCATCGCGATCATATTGGCGTCAGGCACCGCCTTGAACAGCGCATCAAGCGTCCCGTCCCCGCATTTGATGTTGATAAACTCGTCCACATCCATACAGACCAGCCAGCCCGCCCTTTGCATCACCTCCTCGCTTTCGGCAGCTTGCAAGGCTGCGTGCTGGGGTTTCAAACCGCTTTCCTTAAACGGGTTTTCCCGATGCTGGACCAGCCCGCGCTTTTGCAGCAGGTCCAGCATGGTGTCGGTTCCGTCCGTACAATCGTTGGTATAGACCAGAAAATCGTCAAACCCGATGGCGCGGTGATAGGCCAGCCACTCCAGTATGAAGGGGCCTTCGTTCTTCATACAGGTGACAATCGCCGCGCGGCCCCGTTCTGCGCCCTTCTCCGGTTTGATTTCAGGCATGCGAACCGGCTTTGCCCCAAACCGCTTGCGGGCCAGTTCGATCAGGGGGTCATGCTCCACAAGGCTGGACTTCGGCACGATTTTAGCAACCGAGGGCGTCGGATGGCGCAGGGACATATAGCGGTAGAACAGCCGCGCGGCTTTTACATCCGTGGCTACATTGCCCACGCGGATCAGCCGCCAGATCGCACTGTCAGAGGCTTGCGCGGGCGCGATACACCAGCGTTGCTTCAACTTGCGGGCATCAAACTGCACGCAGATATGATCCCCGAAGGTCGCAGGGGCGTTCTTGCGGGTGCGCCACGGATACACATGCCGTCCCGCCAGCGGGATACAGCCCGAGGGGGCCGCGACAGCCGCATCGAACAGGGTTTCCGCTCCGTCGCCTTCAACCATCAGATCGTAAACATCAATATTTGCAACCGCACGGGCCGCCCCCAGAAAACGGTTGCGGATCTGCTCGTAGATCAGAACCTCCCGCAACGGCGAGGCCCAAGGGTCGGACGCCGGAACTTCCATCCTGTCCTTGCCCGGCGCATCGGGTGCGCAAAAGGGATGGGACTCTGCGGGGCGATCGGGATGGCCAAGCGGCGTTGCCCCGTTCAGCAGCAGCACAGTGCAGGGCTGTGGCAGGTCTATTACCCCGTCCCGCAGCTTGCGAATAAAACCCTTGTCCGTTCCGGGCGCGGCCCGATCCAGTATCACCGCCCCCTGCAAATCGTGGTGGTTCACATGATAGGCCAGCCAGTCCAGCACCGCGCCGGCAGTTTCACCGTTGCGGATCGACACAAAGCAGTTCTTCTGGCTAAAAATATCCGTTTCCTGCGGTGCCGGATCAATCACTACCGGCGTATCGGCAAAGACCATCTTTAGCGGTCCACTTAGGTCTGCTGCCTCACAGGTCCACCACATGGCCCCGCCGATGCTACGCGTTTCCAGAACGCGCAGCCCGCCCCCCGGAAACACCCGCAGCGTGTCCGCGTCGCTGCGGAAAAACAGTTGCACGATGCGTTTGCCTTCGCGGATTTGTGACACCGCATCGAGCAGGATAATCCCTTCAGCCTCAACCACGCCAAGGTTGCGTTGGATCAACTTGTTTCCGGCGGGATTACCCATTGTATTGCATCGCTTTAATCTGGTGTTGGATATAGATCTGCGCCCGCCTGCGCGGGGGCGGTGTGCTGCCCGCCAGCAGGCCAAGCCGCCAGATCAGCCGGATATTGTCCAGATCTTCCAGCATCCGGTCAATCCGGCGCCGGTGTTCCGAACAGCAGGCAGCATGAAGCCGCGCCACATCCTCCAGCCTACACAGTTGGTCCCGCAGCACCGCTGTCATCGGGGCCATCCGCGCGATGCTGTCGTCCGTCACCGTGTTAAAGTTCCGTTCCGCCCAGTAGGACAGGTCAATGGCGCGGTCCATGTGGTTGGGCAGACCCCGCTGCGCCTTGAGCATGAATTCCTGTGCAGAGCGCACGGAATAGTGGTTCAGATAGGCAACCGGCGCATCCGTATCAATCAGACCGTAAAGCGAGATTGCCTTGTCGTTGGCCGCCACCGCTTCTGGCAGGGGCTGGCCGCTGGACACATACCAGCGCGCCGCGCCGTCCTTTTTGTTGCGCGGGCGATGCACCCCAAGCTGGCGAAAGGATTTCGGACGGAACAGGGTCTTGTAAAGATTGGCCAGCGGATAATGGATGTCCCGTGGCGCGGCCTGCACGAAACGTTCCGTCACCGGCGCAGGGTCAAAGCGTTCCTGCCCCGCCGCCCCGAACAAGCGCCACGGAAAGGCAATCGCTTCGGCATCCGGCAAGGTCGCCACCAAGTCTTTCAGGCTGGTATAAGGTTCGGGCAGGTTCAGATATTCGTCGCAATCAAAAATCATCACCCAATCTGCAGATTTCACCAGCGGATGGGTTTTGGCAATGTTCAGCGCCTGCCATTGCACCGTCTTTCCGGCCGTATACGCGAAGGGCAGATGGGTGATCCGTTCGTCAGCACCCAGCGCCTGCAACAGCTCCGCACTGCCGTCATCACAATCATGGGTCAGCACCAGCATGTGATCGAACCCTGAAGCCAGATGATGGGACAGCCAGTCCAGCACATAGGGCCCCTCATTGCGCAGGCAGGTCACGCCGAGTATGCCGCTCATGACGAATGCCCCGCTTCCAGACGTTTGCGACGGTTCTTGAACGCTCTTTGAAGAACCGGCACCCAGACATCGCGGCCCCGCCGCCGCATGTAATTTTCCATCTGCGTTTTATAAAGATACACCGCCCCGCGATTGCGGATCATCCGGGCAAAGCCTTCGGCATCCAGCGTTCCAATGACACCTTCCCCCATCACGGGTTTCAGCGCGCCAAGCCTGCGCAGAAACAGGGCAGAGCGATGGCCAAAGCCGTAGGCCCGCAGATGCACAACATTGTCACCCGTTAAACGGGCCGCATGCTGGCTGTCAGTAGGTTCGTAAGGATCATAAATCACATAGACCTTGCCAGCGGCTTCCAACGCCGCCGCCCCGTCCCCGTAAGGCAGGGACCAATCATATTCCTTGCCCTTGGCATAGCGGTTTTCCCAAGGGGCAAGATCTTCGATCAAGGTGGATTGCGGGCTGAAGGCGATCACATTCGCCCCGGGTATAAGAGCGGAAAACACCAGCGCACCAAAGCCCCCCATAGAGGCCCCCGCCAGCGTGACATAGCTGAACTGCGAAAAGAACCCGTCGTCCCGCAGCTTTTCCAATCTGGCAATCAGGCGTTCGTCGCGGAACCAGCTTGGCCCCTGCGCAAAAATCCCGAGATGGGACCAGTTGTTGTAGTTGCAAAACCCTGATGCCCATGCCTCGCGGTCATAGCCGTCATGCCCTGCCTCTGCCAGATTGTCGAAAGTGACCACAAGCTGCCCGAGACTGCGCTCTACATAGCACAGGGAATGGCTGCCGAGTTTTTCATAAAAGCCGTCCCGCTCTCCGTCCGGATAGATGTCACGGTACCAGTCGGGGATAATGCCCTGCTCGACCTGTCGTTCCATCTCTTCGGATTGGATTTCTTCAGACATGGGAATTACCGTTTCTGGACAACCATCAACTGGTCCTTGCGGGATTTGTTGAAGCCGACCTGATAGATAAAACAGCCCGAAATCTGTTCACGCAAAGCGTTAAATTCAGATGTCACGGCCGGATCGGAATGGGAAAACACGCCGTCTTTCTGATAGCCATAGAACAGATCCGCCGTCTTGGTGAAGCCTTTCTGTTCCATATGTTTGGGCTGCCAGCGCAGGTTTTCAATGGTGTAAAACCCGCCCGAAGCCAGTTTCGGGAACAGCTCCAGAAAGGCAAATTGCTGGTGATGGGACGCATGGCTGGCATCATCCACGATGATATCCATCTGCGGCAGCTCCTTGACCGCAGCGTTGATGTTTTCACGGCTGTCCATATCACAGTTCACATAGGTAAAGCGCGGATCATCAAGCCAGCTGAAATCCGAAATATCCAGACCGTAAACCTGCGCTTTCGGGAAATATTCCAGCCACATTCGCACGGACGGGGCATCATCGGTTTTCCGCTCTGCCGCGACTTCATGTTCCGGCCCGCTATTCAGCAGCCCCATTTCCAGCAGGTTCAGCTTGCGCCCGCGCAGGGGCAGGAAAAGCATCTGGTAAAGTTCCGTGTAGCGGTGTTTCGCAGAGCCTTTGTCCGTGCTGTATTTATTGGCAATGTCGGTCAGGTTCACCTGCCCGATACCTGCCCGCGCGGATGGCTCCAGCGGCGCCACTTTGGCGGCAGCAGGCGCTGCGGGTTTCTTCGGCTTGGCGGGTTTTTCAGCCGGTTTGGGCTTGGCTTCCGGTTTTACTTTCGCACTTTTGGGCGCTTTCGCTGCCGCCTGTTGCGCCTTTGACATGGGCAATGGCGCCTGCGCAGGGTCGATACCGTGCTTTTTGATCAACTGTCCCAGCAGGCTTTTCGGGTGGGGTTCGCCACCTTCTTTTTCCACCAGACGGGCCCGCATACGGCGGCCGTAGAGATGGATGGAATAGGTGTTTTCCGTCACATAAGGCGTAGTGTCAAAGTTGCGCTTCAACATCATGCGGCGGTCTTTGTAGGTGAAAGGGTAAAGCCCTTCCTGCGGCAGTGCGTATTTCGCCTCTCCTGTTTTATGCAGGAAATGCGTCACCGCATGAGGCCCCCAAACGCCCCAGGGTTGCTCGGAGGCGTGAACCGGATTGCCAGCATCACGCGCCTCTTCCAGTTCGCGGGTGTAGTCATCACCGTACCATGTAGGGATCGCGAATTCATCCGCCGTAAACTCCAGCAATTCGCGCAGGGTTTCACTGTCCGACGGCAGGCCGAGCACACCACCGTTGATGTGCTTGTCGGATTCCCAGCCGTAGAAATGACCGTTTGGCGTTTCAAACCGCTTCATGCAATAAGCATCGGTATCCGCCCAGATGGTATCCTTGTTCTGTTCCAGCATTTTGTAGCGAAACAGATCGGAGTGCAGCGCAGGGGACCCCGTGCGGGCATGGGCCAGAAAATCGGTTCGTGGCAGTACCTCTGCCGCATCGGCGAGTTCCATACCATCGGGTACATTCCGCAAGGGGCCATAGTGGTAAAGCTTTACGTGATGGCCCGCATCCACAAAGGATTTCAGGCACAACTGTTCCAGAAAGCTGAGACTGCCTTCCATCCACAATGCCGCAATTTGATAGTCTTTGCCTGCCACGATGCTGTCCCTTTTTAGACCTTTGGTTCTTGTTTTCCATACCATAAACGGCACGGCTGCATGCTACAATCACACAGCCATTACCAGCGCCAATATGGCTGTTAATGTTGTAATAAGGCAAAACCGTGAACAAACCGACACTTGCGCAAAAAGGCTGGACATATGTGTTTGTCATCGTATTTGAGGGCAAACAAAAAAGGAAAGACGATGGCCGACCCGAAACTCCTTGTCATTTGCGGTTCTTTGCGCACCGGTTCCCTGAACCGGAAACTGTTGGAACAGGCTGTTAACGCCTTCGGTCCTGCCGATGTGACCTATGCCGACATCCGCTTCCCGCTCTATGACGGCGATCTGGAAGACGCAGAAGGTATTCCGGCTGCGGTACAGACCCTCCATGCTCAAATGCAGGACGCGGATGCGATTGTGATTGCGACGCCGGAATACAATGCCAACATCTCGGGCGTTCTGAAGAATGCGCTGGACTGGGCAAGCCGCGTGAAACCGATGCCGATGGCGGACACTCCCGTGGCTATCATGTCCGCCACTGGCGGGCGTACCGGTGGCGTAATGACACAGAACTCCCTACGCCAGTGTTTGACACCCTTCCAGCCGGTCGTGTTGCAAGGCCCTGCTGTGGCCGTGGCGTCTGCCTCTGGCGCCTTTGAAGAGGACGGCAGCCTGAAGGACGAACGCTACATCAAAGCAGTGCAAAAGCTGATGGACAAGCTGCGCGCAATGATCTGAACGGCGGGGAATCAAAGGTTCCCGCCGAACCGGCGCACTGTCCCCCCGTGTATTCTGGAATTGTTCCCCGGAATTAATGAAGCGTCTTTCCTGACGCTTCATTTTTTTGCACGTTCATCTGCGTAACTGTCAGACGCGCTTTAGGCGCACGTTTATATTGCAACCCGTGCAGGATCAGAAAGCGCAACTTCTCAAGCTCGTCCGCCCCCAACTGGTCCAGATAGACGGCGCGGTTCCCGTCCAGTTCGAAATCCGTACCGAATGCCGTGGCGAAATCGCTAATGATACTGCTTTGGCAATGGGCGAAGATCGCGGCCAGTCCCGTTTTCCCGATTCCCAACCGCAGACTGCTGCCCTGTTTGACCAGATAGCTCGGCTGCCCCCAACGCAGGGTTTCCGCGACGGTGCCAGCCTCCACCAAAGCGGCACAGTCCAGGATAAGTTCCCGTACCAACATTAATTTCTCCCGCTCGACTGCGGGAAAACTGTCGTAGACGGCCTGAACCTCTGGTGGGGGCAATCGGGTCATGTTGAATTCCTTTTTCCGCCATACCAACACAGACCTGCTGTCAACTTCTGTCAGCACGGTGTAGTATTCCTTCACTATGGCGAAATCCGAACGCATACTCCAGTTGATGCAGCTTTTGCGGCTGCTGCCGCCGCCGGTTCAGGCGGCGCAGCTCTCTGCCGAACTTGGCGTATCCCTGCGCACGGTGTACCGCGATGTGGACAGTCTGCGCCGTGCGGGGGCGATCATCGACGGGGCTGCGGGCTTTGGCTATACACTGGTCGAAGATACAGCCATGCCGCCGATGCTGTTTAACACGGACGAAACCGAAGCTCTCGTACTTGGCCTGCGCGAAGTTATTGAAATCGGCGATCCGGTCCTTGCGGATGCGGCCAGAAACGCGTTGGCCAAACTGGCAGCGAGCCTGCCGGACCGCCTGTCACGCCAGATGCAGAACAGCGTGCTAAGCGCCAAACGTTTCCACAGCCGCCCCGAGATCACCGTCGATGTAGCCACGATCCGACAGGCCGCCCGCGATGAACGGGCGATCCACATCCATTACGGCGATGCCAAGGGTGCACAGACCGAACGCACTGTCTGGCCCCTGTCGATCATCTTCATGGACCAGACCCTGATGCTGCTGGCGAAATGCCAGCTCCGGCAGGACTTTCGCGCCTTTCGCGTGGACCGGATCCGGAAACTTGCGTTGACGGATCAATCCTTCCGCCCCCGCCGTACCAGCCTGCTGCGGGAGGCTCTGGCCACCATCGAATCCGAAGAAGCAACAGATTGCCCACCAAACCACCCCGCGTAATTCCTCTTTTGAAAAAGGGTTTTTCCCGTTATGCTCGGGACAAAAATCGGGCGATCGGAGCAGGAGCATCGCATGCTAAAATACGGATTGAAATTTGTGGCCGCACTGGCGTTTATTCCCGGTATGGCCTTTGGTGCCGCTGTGGAGACATCTCCCCCCCCGCCGGCGAAACCGGATCAGGGGATGTTAATGGCGCAGACACAATCCGGCTTTGAACAATGGGTGCGCAGTTTCAAGGCACGGGCGCTGGCGAACGGGATTTCGTCACGCACCTACGACCGCGCGTTTCGGGGCGTCAAACTGAACACACGGGTCATCGCATCCGACCGTAAACAGGCCGAATTCTCACGCGAGATCTGGGACTATCTGGACACCGCCACTTCTCCGAAGCGGGTCAGAAACGGCAAGGCGATGGTGCGCAAGCACAAGTCCAAACTGCGCCGGATCGAAAACACTTACGGGGTGGAATGGTCAGTGGTTGTTGCCATCTGGGGGCTAGAAAGTTCCTACGGTGAGAACATGGGCGATATCAATATCATCGAGGCGCTGGCCACGCTTGCCTATGAAGGGCGCCGCCGCAAGTTCGGGGAACAACAGCTTCTGACCGCATTGAAGATTATCCAGAACGGCGACATCACCCCGAACCGGATGATGGGCAGTTGGGCCGGTGCCATGGGCCATACGCAGTTCATTCCCACCAGCTATGACGCGCTGGCGGTGGATTTCACCGGCGACGGCAAACGGGATGTCTGGGACCAGCGCGATCCGTCCGATGCGCTGGCATCCACCGCAAATTACCTGCGCCGCAACGGTTGGGTCAAAGGGCAGCCTTGGGGCATCGAAGTTCAGCTTCCCCGCGGCTTTAACTATGGCAATGCCTCTTTGAAAGTGAAAGCAACGCCGGCACGCTGGACCGAACTTGGCGTGCGCACCATGTCGGGCGGGAAAATCCCGAACTACGGCAATGCAGCGATCCTGCTGCCTGCGGGCGCAGACGGTCCGGCCTTTGCGGTGTTCAAGAACTTCTTCGTCATCAAGCGCTACAACAATGCCAATTCCTACGCGATGGCGGTCGGTCATCTTGCAAACAAGATCAACGGCGGCGGCGAATTCGTGCGGGACTGGCCCCGTGGTCCGGGGGCATTGCGCCTGCCCGAAAAGCTGGAAGTGCAGGAACTGTTGCTGAAAGCAGGCTATGACATCGGTGAAGCGGACGGGATCATCGGCCCTAAAACTCTGGATGCAATCAGTGATGTGCAGCGCCGTGCCGGACGCCAGCCGACAGGTAAGGCGGATCAGGATGTTCTGAAATTCCTCCGCCAGGCCATTCGCTAAGCCGGAAATTTTCAAAAAGCCTTCAAACGCGCGGCATACCCTGCCGCGCGTTTTTTTCTTCTGGCCAAGCTTCGGCGCGGTAGCAAAGCCAGTTCTTCACTGTCTCTACTGCAGGATTAACTCCGCGTCGGCGTTGCGACAGAAGATAGAAATCCTGCGCGCCATTCATCGTATCCGGCACCACCTGAACCAAAGCACCACTCGCAAGCTCCCGCTCCACAAGGAACCGGCTGACAAGCACGACGCCCTGCCCTGAAACAGCCGCGTCAATCGCAAGGGCCGTCTGGCTCATCCGCAAGCTTCTTTTGGATTTATCCGCTGCCCCGAGGTAATCCAGAAAATCCGGCCAAAGATCATTGGCATCGTGCAGCTTTCCTGCCTGCCCCAGCGCGTTCCCACTAAACGGCACAGCCATATCCGCGACGAAAGACGGGGCGGCCACCGCAATAATCTGTTGTTTGAAAAGCCTTATAGCGTCTATCCCCCCACCGAATGGCGGGCTGGCCTGTCGTACGGAAATATCTATGCCATCCCCATGGAAACCGGAGGTTTTTTCAGTAGCAAGTACACGCAGGTCAATCTCGGGGTGGCTCTTGGAAAACTCGGGCAGGTTCGGGATCAGCCATTTGGCGGCAAAGGTCGGTGTGACGCTGACCAGCACCTTTCCGTGCTCAGGGCGCAGAACTTCAGTTGCGGTGCGCAACTCCGCAAAGGCTGCGGCGATCCGGTTGTGATAGGCCCGCCCCGTTGCCGTAAAAGCCACACCTTTGGGCTGTCACTCAAACACAGCAGCCGAGACGGGACTCCAGCAAACGCACCTGCTGCGCCACAGCGCCTTGGGTCACGCCCATCTCTTCGGTGGCGGCCCGAAAGTTCAGATGACGGCCTGCGGCCTCAAAGGCACGCAGGGCATTCAGGGGTGGAAGATTGCTCATCTGACGATAGTATTTCTACAGTCTGAGAAGATCAATTCTGGCGTGAACGGGCACCATTAACAGAGTAAGTCACCACGAACAGTTACCGAAAGCCGTTATTGCCATGACACAAACTCTTCTTTGCCCGAATAGCGCCAATGCGTCCCAACAGGCGGCGCAGCCCGCACGGACCAGACGCGACCGTGCAGCCTTCCTGATCAAATGGGGCGCCTCGGTGATCCAGATCCTCGGCTATACGGCTACCGGTTTCGGCTGGACCCCGTGGAACCTCTATCGCTTTCTCGCCGGTGTGCTTGGCTGGTTTCTGGTCGGCATTCTCTGGAACGATCGGGCAATCATGCTTATTCACATCGTCGCATTGGGCGCCATGATTGCAGGGATGCGCAGCAGCTGACAGCCGTTCACGCTTTGAGAGTATTGCCGCGTCATTCGCGATCCAGTTCAGACAGATCAAGCCCCTTCTTCACCGCAAATTCCCGCGCGGCACGGGCATGTTCGGCGGCCCCGATCAGATGGCCCGCCACAGTTCGCAGAAGGCTGGTGGCAACATTCGTATCATTTTCAATCACCGCCAACAGCTCTGACGCACCGATCCGCAGGAACAGCGACTCCTCAATTGCGACCAGATCCATTGCCCTCTTTTCATTGAGGATAATCGCAAGATCCCCGATCAAACGGCCCGGTTCGATTTCCGAGACCAGGCGATTTTCGTCATCTTCAATGCCCCAATAAAGACCCGCCTTGCCTTTCACGCAGAGATAGGCCGCATCCGGTGCCTGATCCCGTGCAAAAATAACCTGTCCCGCCTTCGCCGGAAACCACTGTGCACTAAACGCGAGTAGTCTTTGCTGTTTCTGGTCGAGATTGGCGAAGAGACCGGTTTGAGCCACCACCCGCAGCTTGCGTTTAAGATCCTGTTTCGCGTCTTCATCAGCCGGCTCCTCGGCCCGCCGAACACCGTCGATGCGCCCGTCCACGATCTCGACAAATAGGTCGTAAAGGTCTGGATTGGAGAAATGATTCTCGATGAAAATCTTCGTGGTGTCAGGCATCAACTTGCCGATACGCTCGCGCATTTGCGCCCGTTTGGCGGAATCATGACTTGCCAGCGCATTACCAAGGATCAGAATATCAGGCTTCTTCAATCCGGCGCGGCTGAATGCGATCCGTTCACGGAAAACACGAGGCAGGTTCTGCCCGCCCGACCCCGTAACCAGATCATAGATTGACTGGGCTGCAAGCCGCCGCAATCCGTGTTCGTTCAGCACCTCGACCACAAGATCTTCGACTTCCCGTTCGCGGGCACCGGCCATTCTGGAAATCCGCCCGAAAATCGCATTGCCGAGCACCGTCATCACCGGCATGTAGCGGTCCGGATGTATGGTTTCGAACAGGCCTTCCAGTTCGGCAACCATATGCTCTGCATTTTGCATCCGGATATCAAGAACCCGCTGCTTGAAACTGTCGGTAAAGGCAGGGCCGATCTGTTCGGCGCTAAAGGCAAAGGGTACGGTCAGCATAAGCGCGAATTCTTCGCTGCTTAGCGCATCATTGCCCTGCTGCCGCCGCTTTTTCGTGACCGCGCGCAGTTTGTGATAAAGCGCATCTTCCATGTTCAATTGCCGGAACAGCGGGTGGTCGGTGGCATCTTCGCCAAAGGTGGCCACCACCCCTTCAATCAGGCTGGCGGACATCTCTGCCACTTCGTCTACGATGTTTTCCTTCTTCAGAATGCTGAAGAACTTGCGCTGCTCGGCCAGATTTTCCTGCGTCAGAATCCGCGTGGGCATGGCATAAAGCAGGTTGCTGCCCAAAGGAGAAACCGGATTGAACTTGCGCGGATCAAAGTGGTGCACGATGTCGCCCAGACCTGCCTGTTTTAGCCGGCGGGCGATTTCGGGGCGCAGTTCCACAATCTTTTGAGCCAGTTCGCTCTGATTTACGGGATCAAGCCGGTGACGCAATGCGCGGCGCACCATGAACTCGTCAATGCCCATGGCTTCGCCCAGATTGAACCACCAGTCGCGGATTTCATCCGCGCTCTTGAACCCCGCCAAAGCTGGATCGAGCCAGTTCACCCCAAGGGGATCCTCACTGTTTCCGGCGCGCCGCGCCTCTTCCTGCCAGCGGTGCATCTCGGGCGGCACATCGCTGTCAATCAGGGGTTTCCGGCGGAAAGGCATCATCAGGTTATCCCCCATGGTCCCCTGAAAAATCTGGGGAATGGGGCTGGCATAGCCGATGCGGTTTGCCACCACGGTTTGATGCAGGCTGTTCAGGTCGTGCCCGGCCACCCGTACCCGTCCCCGCGCCGGAACAACCTCCCGCGTTAGCAGATCGGCAAAGGCCAGCGCGGCGGTTTCGTTGGTTGTCTGGATCGCCACCCGCGCGCCTTTGGGAATGGTCAGATTGATGTCTTCCAGAACAATATCACCAGAGTCATCGCGCACCGTGACATCTTTCAGTTCGATATCACCTTTCAGGCTCGGAATGGAATCGGGCTCGCCTTCAAACAGGCTGTCATCAACCAGCGTTTTAGGCGCAAAACGTTCTGTTACAATCTCCCAGCGCAGCCCCATATCCTGCACCTGATTGTAATAGGTCAGCAGTTCCTTCCATGGCGATGACAAATCCTTATAGGCCGCAAGGGCCGCCACCAGCGCGCCCACAGTGATCTGCCCCTTGATCGCCAGATAACCGCCAACCGAATAGAAAAAGAACGGCGTTAGCTGGTTGATGAAGTTGTTCAGAAACTTCATGAAGAATTTTTTCTGGTAGATATCGAAACGAATATCGAACAGCTTTCCCAACCGGTCCGAGAACTGCGCCGCACGGTAGCGCAAGCCCCCGTTGGTGCGGATGTCACTGACACCTGCAGCTGTTTCCCCGATGTCGGACGCCAGATGGCGCACTTCTTCGATACGGGATTTGTTCAGCAGGTTGATCTGGCGTTGCAGCCGCGGAATCAGCCAGGCCTGCAACGGGATCAGCGCCACAGAAGCCAGCCCGAACCAGAAACTCTGGGCAAAGAGAAAGGCCAGAATGGTGATCATCTGCCCTGCCTGAAAAACCGGCTGTGAAATCATATCCCCCATAAGCCCGCCCATCGGCTCGGCTTCGGAAGTGACCATCGCCACCAGTTCGCCCTGGCTGGTCTGGCGGAAATAGGGACGCGGAAACCGCATCATTCGGGTCAGAAGCTGGAAACGAAAGCGGCGCAAAAGCCGCTCGGCCAGCACACCCTTCATGGTGTTAAGCCGCATTTTCAGCAATCCGTTGGCCAGCACCGCGATCAGAAAGCCCATACACAGGAGCATCAGAAACTGGGTCTGCGTGAAGGTAACACCGAAATAGGTGATATCCGCGCCACTGCCGCCGATCGCGTCATTGATGATCCGCTTTGGCAGTTCCAGACTGATGTAAAGGACCGGAAAAGTAATTATTGTCAGCGCCAGCAATAGCAACTGGCTGCGTTTGGAGTACTTCCAGATGTATCGAAACAGACTTTTTTCCATCAGGGAATCCCTTAAGCGGCGGTGGCCGACAAACAAGACACAGGTCGCAGAGCCCCCCAAACGAGGGACACTCTACCTGATCAGCAGAACAGAGCAATCAAACGGTTGCGTGAACTAGGGCTTCCCCCAGTCCGCGCTCATCATTTCGCGCAGGCGACTGGCGGTGCGTTCGAATTCGAATGCGCCTTCGCCCTCCTCGTAGAGCTTTTCCGGTATGGTTGCCGCACTGGCGATCAGTTTGGTTCGCGCCTCATAAAGGGCATCGACCAGCGTGACAAACCTTTTCGCCTCGTTGTTGTTGGCACGGCCCAACCTTGGAATGTCCTTCAGGATCAGAACGCGGATCGCCGCGACAATGGCAAGGTAATCGCCAGGGCCTAGCGGCTGGCCGCAAAGATCGCGAAACGTCGCCATGGCCACACCGTTATGATAGGCAGGCAGGCGGATTTCGCGGGATTTATGGAGCAGCACCAACGGCTCCGCCTTGCTGCCCGCCACATCCGTCCAGACCCGCTGGATCGCCATTTCCGCCGCGTTGTCTATCGGCGTAAAATAGGTCTTGTGGCCTTGCAGACGGTTCTGGCGATGGTCCGTCTCACTGTCGAGGTTGTAGACTTCCATTCGCTGTTTGATCAGTTCGATAAACGGCAGGAACAGATTCCGGTTCAGCCCGTTTTTGTAAAGATCGTCAGGATGCCGGTTCGATGTGGTGACGATCAGGACACCGGCCTCGAACAGCTTTTCAAACAGGCGGCCAACAATCATCGCATCCGTAATGTCGGTGATTTGCATCTCGTCGAAACACAACACGCGGGCGGATTTCACAACATCGGCAGCAACCGGTTCGATCGCGTCCTCCACACCGTTCTTGCGGGCTTCATGCATCAGGTTGTGGATTTCCTGCATGAAAGCATGGAAATGGACGCGACGTTTTTTCGGCTCTTCCAGAGAGTCAAAGAACAGGTCCATCAGCATGGACTTGCCCCGCCCCACCCCGCCATAGAGGTAGAGCCCCCGCACAGGTTCAACAGATTTGGAAAACAGGCCGCGCAGACCTTTTTTTGCTGGGCTAGCAGATAGTCTTCCCGCAGCACCTTCCAGCAGATCCAGCACCGCGACCTGCGCCGGATCTTCGTGCAGGGCCCCGCTGGTGACGCGCTGTTGATAAATTTCCGTGATGCTGCCCATAACAATTCTGTCCTTGCACAGACTGGTCTATTTTGCTCTGTCACCCCTAACAAGACGCCACGGGCTGCGCAACGCAGTATGGATTCCGATGAAACAACAATCTCAACCGCTGTTCACCCCGATCCTGATCGCAGGGTGCCTGATTTTGATGACCGGCTTTTCCCTGCGGGCCAGTTTCGGGGTGTTCCAGATCCCGATTGCCACGGAATTCGGCTGGCTGCGGTCCGAGTTTTCAATGGCGATTGCCATCCAGAACCTTGCATGGGGGATCGGCCAGCCCATCTTCGGCGCAATCGCGGAAAAATTCGGTGACAGGAAGGCCATTTTCCTTGGCGTGCTGTGTTACGCGGCGGGGCTGTTGCTCAGCAGCACGGCAACCACACCCGAAGCGCACCAGTTTTACGAAATCATTATCGGCTTTGGCATCGCAGGCACAGGCTTTGGCGTCATTCTGGCGGTCATCGGCCGGGCGGCGAGCGACGAGAACCGCTCCCTTACGCTGGGCATCGGGACGGCAGCCGGATCTTTGGGTCAGGTCATCGGCCCGCCGCTGGCCGCGATCCTGCTGGCCTATATGAACTGGTCACAGGTCTTTGTGATTTTTGCCGCGATCATCATGATGGTTCTGCTGCTGCTGCCTATGCTGCGTGCACCCGAAACCGCCAGCACCACAGAGCTGGAAGAGACCATGTCCCAGATCCTGCTGAAAGCCTTTAAGGATCCGTCTTATTCGCTGATCTTTCTGGGGTTCTTTTCCTGTGGCTTTCAACTGGCCTTCATCACTGCCCATTTCCCCGCTTTCGTGACCGAAATGTGTGGCCCCATCGGACAGGACAGCCTGCTTGCCGGAATGGGGATCACCAGCACATCCGCGCTCGGGGCGGTGTCCATCGGGGTAATCGGACTGGCCAATATTGTCGGGACAGTTACCGCGGGGATGCTGGGCAAACAGTTCAGCAAGAAATACCTGCTGACCTATATTTACATCGGGCGCACCGCGCTGGCTGCATGGTTCATTCTGACACCGATCACGCCCGTGACCGTGCTGATGTTCAGTTTCCTGATGGGGTTGTTGTGGCTTGCCACTGTGCCGCTGACCTCGGGGCTGGTGGGGCATATCTACGGGATGCGTTACATGGGAACGCTCTACGGGATCATTTTTTTCAGCCACCAGCTTGGCGGGTTCCTCGGCGTCTGGCTGGGCGGCGCGCTTTATGATCTTTACGGCAATTACAATATGGTCTGGTGGGTTGGTGTCGGGGTCGGCGCGTTTTCCGCCATCGTGCATCTGCCGGTAAAGGAAATACCGCTGAAGCTGCGTGCTGTGGCGGCGGCAGGCTGAGTATTTTCAGAACATTGAAGCGGGTGTTGGTTTAAGAACCGATATGCTGTTTGCCGCGTTTTTCGGCCAGAGCCACCTGTTTCTGGCGTTCGCGAAAACGTTCTTTACGCTCTTCGGAGTGGCTGTCGATACACTGGTGGCAGGAGACACCTTTTTCGTATTCCGGACGTGCGAAATCTTCGGGTGCCAAGGGCATCCGGCAGGCGTAGCAGAGTTCGTATTTACCTTCTTCCAGCCCGTGTTTCACGGATACGCGGCTGTCAAAGACGAAGCATTCGCCGTTCCAGGTGCTGTTTTCCTCGGGCACGTTTTCAAGGTATTTCAGGATACCGCCTTTAAGGTGGTAAACATCCTCAACCCCTTCGTTCAGCAGGAAGTTGGTGGATTTTTCACAGCGGATGCCGCCGGTGCAGAACATGGCCACTTTCTTGTTGTGGAAGCGGTCTTTGTTATCTTCCCACCATGCGGGAAATTCGCCAAAGGATTTGGTTTTCGGGTCTACGGCGCCTTCGAATGTGCCGATCGCCACCTCGTAATCGTTGCGGGTGTCGATCACCACCACATCGTCGCGGGTGATCAGATCGTTCCAGTCCTGTGCCTCAACGTAGTTACCGACATTGACGGTCGGGTCCACGTCGGGCTGGCCCATCGTGACGATTTCTTTTTTCAGCTTTACCTTCATGCGCAGGAACGGCATTTGCGAGGCGAAACTTTCCTTGTGTTCGAAATCCGCGCATCCCGGCAAGCTGCGGATATGGGCCAGCACAGCGTCAATTCCGGCCCGTGGCCCCGCGATAGTGCCGTTGATGCCTTCAAAGGCCAGAAGCAGCGATCCTTTCACGCCGCCCGCATCGCAGACAGCCTGAAGCGGCGCTTGCAAGGATTTGTGATCCTCAAAACGGGTAAAATGGTACAGGGCTGCGACAACGATCTTTGACATGGCGCGCATATAGCCCTGTCTGGCAGGAAATTCCAGTGGCAAAGCAGCGCGGTTGACGAAGCGCCCCCCGCACCACATAAATTCGGGATAACAGGGAGACAGCCATGCCACAGGCCACAAGCACCGCTTTAATCATGATCGACATACAGAATGATTTCTGTCCGGGCGGGAGCCTTGCAGTGGAAGGCGGCGACGAAATCGTGGAAACGGTGAATGCGTTGCAGGACGAATATCCCGTCCGCGTGCTGACGCAGGACTGGCATCCGGCGGATCACGGTTCCTTTGCAGACAATCACGAAGGTGCGGACCCTTTCAGCATGACGGAAATGCCCTATGGACCGCAGGTGCTCTGGCCGCGGCACTGTGTGCAGGGCACTGCAGGAGCCGCGTTCAAAAGCGGGCTGAACACGGACAAGGCAGACCTGATTATCCGCAAAGGCTATAACCCGAAAATCGACAGCTACTCCGCCTTCTTCGAGAATGACCATAAAACCCCGACCGGACTTGAAGGCTATTTGCGCGAGCGGGGTGTCAAGAAACTGGTGATGGTCGGGCTGGCAACAGATTTCTGCGTTCGTTATTCAGCCGTGGACGCGGTAAAACTCGGGTTTCAGGTTACGGTCCTTCAGGACGCCTGCCGTGCCATCGACATGGACGGATCTCTTGCGGTTGCGCTCGAAGAAATGGACAGCCTCGGCGTGTTGCTCAAGTAGGTCGGGCTTCAGCCCGACATCACCCCGACACACCCCCGTCAGGCTGGACAAGCTGCCAAACCCCTGTTTTAACACAGTTCGGACAACCGGAGCCCGCATTATGGTCGATATCGCCACCAGAGTTTATAACCACAAATGGAAGATCGACCCGATCGTCCGCTCCCTGATCGACACGGATTTTTACAAACTGCTGATGTGCCAATCGGTGTTCCGGTACAAACCGGACGCCCAAGTTACCTTCAGCCTGATCAACCGGACCAAAACCATCCGGCTGGCGGATATTATAGACGAAGGCGTATTGCGCGAACAGTTGGACCACGTGCGTTCACTGCGATTGTCCCGCGGGGAAAGCACCTGGCTGCGGGGCAATATGTTCTACGGCAAACGGCAGATGTTCCGTTCCGATTTCATGGAGTGGTTCGAAAAGCTGCAACTGCCCCCTTATCACCTGGAAAAAGTGGACGGACAGTATGAACTGACCTTTGAAGGGTCATGGCCCGAAGTCATGCTCTGGGAGATATCCGCCCTGTCGATCCTTATGGAGCTGCGATCCCGCGCGGTGCTTAAGGGCATGGGCAAGTTCGAGTTGCAGGTCCTTTATGCCCGCGCCATGACCAAGCTGTGGGAAAAGATCGAGCGACTGCGCGAGGTAGAACACCTGAACGTTGCAGATTTTGGTACACGGCGCCGGCACTCTTTCATGTGGCAGGACTGGTGCGTGCAGGCCATGCACGAAGGTCTGGGCGAACGGTTTACCGGCACATCGAACTGTCTGATTGCCATGCGCCGCGAAGTAGAGGCGATCGGGACCAACGCCCATGAATTGCCCATGGTCTATTCCGCGCTGGCTGATAGCGACGAAGAGCTGGCACAAGCCCCCTATCAGGTTCTGGCTGACTGGCAGGACGAACACGACAGCAACCTGCTGATCATGTTGCCCGACACCTACGGGACCGAGGGGTTTCTGGCGCGTGCGCCCGAATGGCTCGACCAATGGACCGGTATTCGCATTGATAGCGGCGATCCGGCCACCGGTGCAGAACTGGCGATCAACTGGTGGAAATCCCGCGGGCAGGATCCCCGCGAAAAGCGGATTATCTTCTCTGACGGTTTGGACGATTACAAGATCATCGAACTGGCGAACCAGTTTAACGGCCGTGTACGTGTTGCCTTTGGCTGGGGCACCATGCTGACCAACGACTTCCGCGGACTGGTGCCGGATGATGCGCTGGCGCCGTTTTCGCTGGTGTGCAAAGCGGTTGCAGCCAACGGGCGCCCGACGGTCAAACTGTCGGACAACCCGCGCAAGGCAATGGGACCGGCCGATGAAATCGCGCGCTACAAACGGGTTTTCGGTGTGGGTGAGCAGACAGAGATGGACGTGATCGTGTGATTGAGATCGTAGAACTGGGTTGGCGCACCCAAATAGTATTCGTCAGCGGGTATTTGGGATATATTATTGCCTACTCTGGTCGTAGAGAGGCCCACGGTCCGATTGATACCGCTGGCATAGTGTTTTCTTTTGGCGGGATTGGCCTACTGGCGATCGCTTTAATTAGCAGTTGCTTATCTGACTCTGGCAACAGAGACTATTTATTAGGCGTCAGTGCAGTGGCTGCTTCTGTTTCGGCAGCAATAATTTGGAGAAGATTCGGTGCGGATTTAACACGCTACCTTGTAGAGAAACTTTCTGGGAATAGAGACGATGGACTACCTACCGCTTGGGCAACAATTATCCAAAGACAAAATCTAACTTACACACAACTTGTAATAACTCTAAATGATGGAACTGTCTATGAGAGTTACCCCCTTGGTAACTTCCAGCACTTCCCAAACGGCCCGTGTGTCTTAGGCTCCGACGGTTCAATAGGGATGTACGTAACGTATATTACCGAAGCGGATGGAAACGGTAGAAATACTGTTTATATCAATGACGATGATGGTATGCGTATGACCTATATCCCCTCAAACCAAATAAAAGAGATCGATGTACGTCGAAAGGCATAGCCCGTATTACTTTTTTCCGCCCGTTCCCCCGCTGGTATTACCCCCAGAGCCTCCCGAAGTTGTGGGTTGAACTGATCCTTGATGCCCTGAAGCCGGCGTCACGCTTCTCTGGGTCGGTTTTGCCGAAGGTTTTCCCCCTCCACCTTTAGGGGATACAGAGTCTCCAATAAAAACTTTCTTTGCCATGAGTTGATCCCTTAATGAAGTCGCACCAGCATAAGGACTATGTTATGCTATTTCAACTTACTCCTCCACCTTGCCGCGCAGCTTCTTTACCGCGCCCCGTTGCTTCTTGCCTTCCAGACGGCGGCGTTTGCTGCCAAGCGTGGGACGGGTCTTGATCCGTCGTTTGGGCACTTCGGTGGCTTTGCGGATCAGTTCGGCCAGTTTTTCGCGGGCGTCCTCGCGGTTCATCTGCTGGCTGCGGTGGGATTCCGATGTGATGATCACTGCGCCGTCTTTGGTCCAGCGCCGCCCCGCAAGCCGTTTCAGCCGCGCCTTTACCGCGCCGGTCAGGTTCGGAGAACGCTCTGCCTCAAAGCGCAATTCCACAGCACTAGAGGTCTTGTTCACATGCTGCCCCCCCGGCCCCGACGCCCGGTGAAAGCTTTCGGTGAGTTCCCATTCCTCAATTTTAATGCTATCGTTAATGTACATGTTTTAAAGCCGCGCTGCCCTTTGTTCTGCTACGCATTCACGCGCTTTTGGTTCCATGAAACCACATCACAATATTGATAACAACCGTGTGTGGCCGCAGTGCGGGACCGCTCCTACATGTAATCCATCGCAAGACGGAAACGAAAGGAATGAGACATGAAAACGCTTATTACAACAACAGCAGCCGCAGCAATCATGGCATCGGTAACTGCCGTACATGCACAGGATAACGACAACGCACGTTACGATGCTGTAACACCGGAAACCGAACTGAACGATACCAACGTCAAGATTGACGACAATGCCCGCTACGATTCAGTAACACCCGACCAAAAACTGAACGATACAACAGCAACCGTACAATCCAACGAGCGGTACAAGGCAGTAACACCGGGCACCGACGAAGATGTATCCCGCAACTCGGGCACAGAATTTGAACGTTTGAACGGTCACTCCAACGACTACATGACACGTTCTGAATATTTGAAAGAAACACTTCGCTAATATCTGGCGACTTAGTTCAAATAGGCCGGTCCATCAGGACCGGCCTTTTTTGTGCAATCAGTTACTTGCCAGAACACCATCTTCAGCGGTAGCGGCTTCATATTCGGACGGATCGATCATTCCGTCTTCATTTGTATCAATGTCAGCAAAAATTTCAGCATCAACTTCTGCATGTCCGGCAACGAATTCTTCCATGCTCAGAACACCATCAGCATCTGTGTCCAGTTCGACCAGATCTGCGGCCTGCGCAAGGGAAGCCGTAGCAAGGATGGCTGCAAGGGTCATTGTCAGTTTACGCATCTTAATCTCCATTTATTCAGTCCGGAGCAACGCTTCTTGCGTGCTCTGCAGATCAAGACGTTTTCGCAGGTTCTTTTATTCCAATGATTGTTTCGCAACGGCGGAAAATGGCTCAGGCTGGTGATGGTTTGGAATTCCAAAGATCGCACTTGAACAAAGAAAAGGGCCGGTCCAACCGGACCGACCCTTTCTGCTGATCATCAGGGGAGGAGGAATCAGCTTTTCGCCAGCACGCCATCTTCTGCTGTGGCAGCTTCATATTCCGAAGGATCAATCAGACCATCCTCGTTAGTGTCCACTTCGGTAAAGACAGCCGGATCGACACCTTCATGTCCCGCTGTGAATTCTTCCACGCTCAGGGCGCCATCGGCGTTTGTGTCCAGTTCGGCCAGATCCGCAGCTTGTGCAAAGGAAGCAGTGGCAAGGATGGCGGCGAAGGTCATTGTTGTTTTACGCATAGGTATAACTCCTGTTCGTTTTCGTCATAAGAGGCGCGGATTGCGCTCTCTACAGACAAGGACGAATTCGGCGCGTTGTTTATTCCACCGCTCAATTCATGGTGGCAGAAAACGGCCAATGCCCGTTGGCGGGATTTGGCCATGGGCGGGAACCCACCTAACGACTTTTCCAAAATAAAGCGTAGCTAATAAGGGCAGCAAACCAACCCGGAGCATTCGCATGAATCGCGATAAACTGTTTGACCATCTTGAAGATCTTCTTGTCTACGCCCATCACCTGACCCGCAACCGCGATCAGGCCGAAGATCTTGTACAGGACGTCGTTTTACACGTTCTGAGCCGTGACACCTGCCTGTCCGACGTAGAGCATCCGCGCCGCTATATGGCCGTAATCCTGCGGAACCTGTTTCTGGACCAGACCCGTAAAAAGGGACGCGCGCCCTCTCATGTGCCGATTGAAGACCATGACCCCGAGGACGAAAATGCTGATGTTTACGGGGCGTTGGCCTGCGCACAGACGCTGGCCGCTATTGGCAGATTGCCCGAAGAATACCGCACGGTCATGCGGCTGCGCGTGGAATCGGGCCTGTCCTATTCGGATATGGCGCAGCAACTGGAACTGCCGATTGGCACGGTTATGTCCCGGATGAGCCGCGCACGGTCCAAATTGCGGGAATATCTGTAAATTCGCCTGCCTTTTGAAACGGAAAGAGCCCTGCCGAAGCACTGGCAGGGCTCTCCTCGAGAGTTGGAGGTGGCAAGCAAGATTGGAAAATCTTGAAACCGGATGTGTGAATAGAAGGGCTGCCTTCTATACGCTCACCTCGCTTTTAACCTTAACCAGCTGCTCCTGTTTCCCAATAATCATTGGCACCTCCTTTCTGATTGTTTCACGCGTGGGTTGTTTTCAACCCCGCACTGGAATCGTGCCACGACTTTTGGAAAACACAAAGCATTTTTTGCGTCTTCACCCAGATTTTGTGGTTAAACGGTTTGCTCTTGCCTAAATATTGGCCTTCTTACCAGTAAGCATTACGGCAAGGTAACGGAAAGGTATCAGCGCAATTACGGCGAGTGACAGCTTCACAAACCAGTCGGCAACCCCAAGACTGACCCACAAAGGAGCCATCGGCCCAACGCCAAGCAGAGGCAAAACCTCATTGGCCCAGGAAACATCGTTCGCAGGCTCCATAAAGGACAGGCTGGCCGAAAACGCGATGGTAAAGAACAGCGCCGTATCCAGCGAAGACCCGATCAGCGTGGACGCCAGCGGCGCACGCCACCATGCGCCCTCGCGCAGACGGTTAAAGACGAACACATCCACAAGTTGTGCGACAAGAAACGCCGTGCCCGAAGCGATAGCGATCCGAAGTGTTACCAGCGGCCCGAACTCTCCGATGATTTGCGTGCCGATGAAGGAACACAGAACACCTACGGCAAAACCGGCCAGAACGACTTTGCGTGCGGCTTTGGCGCCATACACGCGGTTGGTCAGATCGGTCACAAGAAATGCCAGAGGATAGGTAAATGCGCCCCAGGTCAGCCAGTTGCCGAACAGGAATTGTACAAGAATATTGGAAGCGACGACAACTGCCGCCATGGCGAGAACGCCAAGAATAAGGCCACGAGACATGTTTTTCTCCGTTTTGAAAAGGTAGCGGACACTTTTTTCCCCTTTATCGGGGCTGGCGGGGCATACCCCCTTCGGGCGGACTTGGCAAGGACTGATTGAAATCCGTCAAATGCCCTGCCCCAGCCCTTGGCATGACCATATGATCTACTATGATAAGGCAACTGCCATCCGCGCTGGGAATGAAACGTGAGCAATTGGACTTTACATTGGCTGGATGCCACGGGCGATCTAAGCGCGTGGAAAGACCGGATCACAGGACAGATCAGTGACGCCTACCAACTGATGTCCCCTTTCGTGCGTCCCTCGCAGATGGATGTTCTGATCGAACGGGGCAATGAAACCGTGACGCCGGAAACAGGCATGTCCGCCCGTGTAAGCCGTCCGAACCTCTGCACCCTGATCTTTGATCCCTACAATGAAAATTTTGCCGAGACGCTGACAAACGGTCTGGTCCAGCGGCAGATGGTCAACACCGCCCATCTTGCCATGCGCGCCGCAGGTCCGGGTTACGGATTCACGCTGGGGGGTGCCATGGTCAGCGAAGGGCTTGCCGCCCAGTTCGTGCGACTTGTGTTCGATTCCCCGCGCGAACCGTGGGATTGCGCCTTTGACGACGATGAACTGGTTAAGCTCTGGCCGGATCAGCGCACGATGATGTCCCCGAAGTTCGACCATGCGGAATGGTTCTCCGGCACAGGCGCCTATCCGCGCTGGCTCGGCTTCACGATGGGATCGCGCATTGTCGAAAACTGGCTGCTCAGCGGGGCGGATCTGACCCCCGAACGCCTGATTAACGTTCCGGCCCCGAAAGTCCTGAACGCCGTCGCGGCACAGGCTCTGGTTTCGTAAAGCGCCGATTTGCATAATCTTTCTTCTGAAAATAGCGTACAAAAGATTACGCTTTACGCAAAACCGTAATCTTTTGTACCATTCTCCTGTGAAGGGAGAAGGTTATGGAAACCGCGAAGCAAAAGGACCGCCGTATCCGCATAGAAAAAGCCGCCTACGCCGTTTTGGAAAAGAAGGGCTACAAAGGCGCTTCGATGTTAGATATCGCGCGGCAGGCGGGGTGTTCGAATGAAACCCTTTACCGCTGGTACGGAAACAAACAGGCGTTGTTTGCCAGTCTGATCGCGGCCAATGGCGCTGCACTGAAGGCGCAATTAATACAGTTAATTCAGGAAGATGGCGACACGATCGAAGAACTTCGCCTGCTTGGCCCGCACCTGTTGGAGCTTGTCACAAACCGCCGCGCTGTTGCATTGGGCCGTGCCGCAGCGGGGGATGTGTATCACACCGGAATTTTGGGGGAAGCAATAGCACGGGAAGGCAAGAACACCCTTGAACCACTCGTTGAACGTCTGGTCCGTGTCGGGTTGGATCGCAAATTGCTGCATCGCGGCAATGCTGCTGAAATCGCGGGTATGTTTCTTACGGTTCTTATGGGAGACACCCAGATCCAACGGGTGATAGGTGTGATTCCCGAACTGACAGAAGCCCAAAAAGAAGACCGCACAGACAGGGCCTGCGCGGTCATCCAGAAACTTTACGGTGCCTAGGGCCTAGCCGCCGACAGCAACAACCGCCTTGGCAATCTTCGGAATGGAAACTTCGGACAATCCGGCCACGTTGAACCGGCTGTCACCGATCATGTAAATACCGTGGTCTTCGCGCAGTTTTGTAACCTGCTCCTCAGTCAGCCCCAAACGGGAGAACATGCCGCGGTGTTCAGCGATAAAGCCGTAGCGGTCGGAACCGGTTTCCGCGCGCAGCGCATCCGCCAGCTTTTTGCGCAGTCCCAACATGCTGGTGCGAACCTCTTCCAGTTCGGCCTCCCAGTCTGCCCGCAGTTCCGGATCGCTCAGCACCATTGTCACCAGCCGTGCGCCGTGATCCGGCGGAAAGCTGAAGTTGAGACGGTTCAGGCTGGACAGCATACCCTGTGTCAGACCGGCGTTTTCGGAATCCCGTGAAATGGCGATCACCAGACCGCAGCGTTCGCGGTAGATCCCGAAGTTTTTCGAACAGCTTGCCGAGATCAGAACCTCGGGGCATTTCTCAGCCAGCAACCGGACGCCATAGGCATCTTTTTGCAGACCGTCGCCAAAGCCCTGATAGGCGATATCCACGAAGGGAACCGCTTCTTTTTCAAGCAGCAGATCAGTCACTTGTTGCCACTGTGTTTCATTCAGGTTTGCGCCGGTCGGGTTGTGACAGCAGCCGTGCAGGATCACAACGTCACCGGCTTTGGCCTCTGCCAGATCGGCCATCATACCGTCGAAATTCACCGCGCCGGTATCCGCGTCGAAATAACGATAGGTGCGCATCGGGATGCCAACACCTTTGACCATTGCAGGGTGGTTCGGCCATGTAGGATCGGACATCCAGACCGTCGCATCCGGAGAGGCCACTTTGATCAGCTCCAGAATCTGGCGGATCGCACCTGTACCACCGGGCGCATGGGCAAAGGACAAACGCTCTGCCTCCACCGTATCGCCCAGCACCAGATCGGCCATCACCTTGTGAAAGCCGCCATCCCCGATCAGCGCGGTATAGCTTTTGGTGGTCTCTGTATCCCACAGCAGTTGTTCAGCTTTTTTCACGGCCCGCATGATCGGCGTATTGCCATTCGCGTCTTTGTAGACGCCGACACCAAGGTCGATCTTTTCGGGGCGCGGGTCGGCACGGAACATGCCGCTAAGCATGATAATCTTGTCTGGCGGTTGCTGCGTCAGGTTTTCGAGCATTGTCGTATCCTTAATCGGGCCTTAGCCCTGTTCTACTTTCAAGTCGTTGTAACTGCCCCATTCGGCCCAGGAGCCGTCATAGAGCGAATGGTCCCGATGGCCGATCATTTCCAGCGCAAGGGACAGGACAGCCGCTGTTACACCGGACCCGCAGGTGGTGATCACGGGGCGGTTCAGATCGACGCCGGCGCCCGTAAAGACGGCGCGGATTTCATCGGGTGATTTAAAGGTGCTGTCGTCGTTCAGCAGGGTTTTGAACGGCACGTTTTTAGAGTTCGGGATATGGCCCGCGCGCAGACCCTTGCGGGGTTCTTCCACTTCACCACGGAACCGTTCGGCGGCACGTGCATCGACAATTTCTGCCTGATCCAGCTTGGAGGCCAGCGCCACCTGTGTCACGTCCTTCACCAGTGTTGCATCCCTGCGCGCAGTCATGTGGCGGTCGCGGATCACAGGGGGCATATCTTCGGTCGGGTGGCCTTCGGCAATCCATTTCGGCAGGCCACCATCCAGCACGGCGACATCCGTCTGTCCCATATGCCGGAACAACCACCAGACGCGGGCGGCAGAAAACAGACCTTCGCTGTCATACACAACCACGCGGTGCCCGTCGCCCACACCAAGGGCCCGCATACGGGACATGAATTTTTCTGTCGGGGGCGCCATATGGGGCAGGTCCGAATTGCTGTCGGACACATCGTCTATGTCGAAAAACCGTGCGCCGGGAACATGGGCAGCATCATAATTCGCCCGTGCATCGCGGGGATCACCGGGCAGATAGGCTGTTGCATCCAGAATACGCAGGTCCGGTGCATCCAGATGCTGTGCCAACCATTCGGTTGAAACGATGGTTGATTGATCGCTTTGTGCCATGAAAATTCCTCTGCGCTGTTCCCTCGGGATTATCCTTGCCTGTAACAGGTTTCAAGTGTCGGGGTTCATAAGAAAACACACGCGAAGCTTTGCCAAGGGGAGAATTGCCCCCCTGACACTTTGGTTCACATTCAGGCCTAGCTGTTGTCCCGAAGCAGACGGGCCTTTTGTTTTTGCCAGTCCCGCTTTTTCTCTGTCTCGCGCTTGTCGGCGAGCCGTTTACCCTTGGCGATACCAATCAGCAGTTTGGCCAGCCCCTTATCGTTAAAATAGAGCTTGAGCGGAACAAGGGTCATCCCCTGCCGCCCGATGTTCTGCCACATCTTTGCCAGTTCCCGCTTGGAGGCGAGCAGTTTGCGGCGGCGGCGTTCTTCGTGGTTGAAGGTTTTGGCCTGCGAATAGGGCTGGATCGCGCTGTTCACCAGCCACAATTCCCCATCTTCGATCGTGGCATAGCTTTCGGCAATATTGGCCGAGCCGAGCCGGAGGGATTTAACCTCGGAACCGTGCAAGACCATTCCGCATTCCACCGTATCCTCCACGGCATAGTCATAGCGCGCGCGGCGGTTCTCCGCGACGAGCTTGTTGTTCGGGTCGGCTTTGTTCTTCTTTGCGGCCATCAGTCTGTTATCCTGACACCGTTCAAACGGTGCATTTCTTCTTCGCTCGGGGCTTCCCACATGGCGTTGATCCCGTCGAACATTTCTCTTGTGACCTCGAACTGGAAGGTCTCGGCCTGTTCGGCGTTGCGTTTCAACACCCGCTGCCAGCGTATTTCGGTTGGAACATCTACATAATGTAATTGCGTGGAAAAACCATGCTCTTCTGCCCAGTTTTCGAAAATGCCCCGCTCATGGCTGTTGGTCAATCCGCAGTCGAAAATCACCGGCACATTCAGCGGCACCAGTTGTTCCGCCATGCAGCGCATCTGGTGGCAGTTGCGCTGCACCCTTTCGTAAAACCATTCGAACCGCAGTTCTGCGGGTTTGTCCTGATTGTGCAGGCGTTCCATCCATTCGTCGATGGCAAAGCGAACACCGCCGATCTGTCGGGCCAGGCGGAAGGAATAGGTGGATTTACCGGCGCCGGTGCATCCGGCGATCAGGTGAACATCACGGGGTTTCTGTGTATCAGTCAAAATATCATTCCATCAAACAGCAAACGGCGGCAGCATGTCATGCCCCCGCCGTTTCATTTCAATTCAAAAATCCTGCGCAAGCGCGCCGGACAGGCCGGATCAGTCGATCAGACCGGCAGCGCGCATGGCCGCATCCATCTTGGCTTCCGTTTCGGGCAGCAGGGGCGTCAGGGGCAGACGCACCTCGGCAGAGCAGCGGCCCAGTTTGGACACACCGTATTTTGCACCCACCAGACCCGGCTCTGTAAAGACAGCATTGTGCAGCGGCATCAGCTTGTCCTGAAGTTCCAGCGCTTTGGCGTAATCCCCTGCAAGGGTGGCCTGTTGCAGTTGGGCACACAGCTTGGGCGCAACGTTCGCCGTGACCGAGATACAGCCGACGCCGCCTTGGGCATTAAACCCGTGGGCGGTAGCATCTTCGCCGGACATCTGGATAAAGTCCTTACCGCAGTGGATGCGTTGCGCGCACACACGGGACAGATCGGCGGTGGCATCCTTCACGCCGACAATGTTGTCCAGTTTGGCCAGCTGCCCCATGGTTTCGGGCAGCATGTCCACCACGCTGCGCGGCGGGATGTTGTAGATCACGATTGGCAGGCCGACTTCGTTCACAGCTTCGAAATGGGCAATCAATCCGCGCTGCGTCGGCTTGTTGTAGTAGGGCGTCACCACCAGCGCACCATCCGCGCCGATGTCTTTGGCGTATTGGGTGAACCGCAGGGCTTCGTCAGTGTTGTTCGAACCGGCACCGGCAATCACCGGCACACGGCCCGCAGCGGTTTCCACAACAACCTTGATCACATGCTCGTGTTCTTCATGGGTCAGGGTCGGGCTTTCACCGGTTGTTCCCACCGGAACCAGACCGTGGGTGCCTTCGGCAATCTGCCATTCGACCAAGCCCTTGAGCGCCTTGTCATCCACCTTACCGTTCGAAAACGGGGTGATAAGCGCGACATAGGAACCTTTAAACATGGGCTTGGCCTCCGGTTGGGATGAATTGAGTCGGGTTCAATTAGCAGGGAAATTCAAAGAACGGAACGACGAAAAATTGAATTGCAACGCCAAAGGGGTGAAATACTGTTGTTACACGCTATCATTAAGGCATCTTTGGGGGTGTTGTATGCGTTTATTGATTATTCTGACGGTCTCGCTGCTGGCGCTTACCGCGCCGCGTGCTGCGGTGGCCCAGCCTGCCACGCAGGTGGACACAACCGGTGTAGAGCAGGCCCTTGCCGCGATTGCCGCACGCAAATGGGCGCAGCTTGACGATCTGATGAACGGCATCAGCGATCCGGTTGCCCGCGACCTGCTTGAATGGCAGCGGTTGCGGCGCGACAATGGAAAATGGGCCGATTACGTGGCCTTCCTGGCAGAGCATCCCGACTGGCCCGGTCTAAAATCCCTGCGCGCCAAGGGCGAAGTGAAAATCCCCTCGGACGCGGATCCGCAAGAGGTTATCGCCTATTTCATTGCCGAACAGCCGCAGACGGGCCTTGGTGCGGTGCGGCTTGTCAGTGCTTATGAAGAATCGGGACAATCCGACAAGGCCCGTGCCGAAGCGATCCGCGCATGGACCAGCCTGTCGCTGTCTTCCACTTTGGAAACTACCCTGCTGTCAGAGTATGAAAATACACTGAAACCCCATCATATTGCGCGGCAGGACATGTTGCTGTGGCGCGAACGCATTACCGCCGCGCGGCGGATGATGCCGCTTGTGCCGGAGGGGCATCAAAAGCTCGCACTGGCGCGGATCGCCTTGCAGGAAACAGCCGACGGCGTGGATGCGGCCATTGCCAAAGTACCAGAGGAATTGCAGCTGGACGGCGGGCTGGCTTATGACCGGTTTATCTGGCGGGTGAAGAAAAACCGTTGGGACGACGCCGAAGAGCTTCTGGCCGAACAATCCGCCGATGTGTCCAATCTGGGCCGCGCCGAAGAATGGGGCAACCGCCGCCGCACCTATGCGCGCCGCGCCATGCGGGCGGGTGATCCCGATCTGGCCTACTGGCTCGCCAGCCAGCACGGATTGAAAGAAGGCAGCGACTATGCGGATCTGGAATGGATTGCCGGTTATGTCGCCTTGCAGAAACTCGACGCGCCGGAACAGGCAGCCATCCATTTCGAGAACCATTTTAATGCCGTCCGCACGCCGATCAGTCTCGGGCGGGCGGGCTACTGGCGGGGCCGCGCTGCCGAAGCCCTTGGCGATTTTGACAAGGCCGCGGAACACTTCCGGCAGGGCGCAGAACACCAGACCAGCTTTTACGGACAACTGGCGGCGGAACGGATCGGTGCCGATCCCGACC
The DNA here is from genome assembly GCA_018223125.1 of Paracoccaceae bacterium. Classification (GTDB taxonomy): domain Bacteria; phylum Pseudomonadota; class Alphaproteobacteria; order Rhodobacterales; family Rhodobacteraceae; genus Amylibacter. The sequence continues at coordinate 36,570 of JAAEZA010000014.1, forward strand.
CGCTGCTCACAGGTCTGGGTGAAACAACGGATTGGGAGAGCAGCCCGCTTGCCGCCTCCGGTCCGGTGCGCGCGGGGTTATTGCTCCATGCAATTGACCGGCAGTATCTGATGCGCTGGTTCTTTTCCCATGTGGCAGAAACCGCGCCCGAAGACCAAACCGCACAGCTGGCCGATCTGGCCCTGTCGCTGGACCGGCCCTATGTGGCGCTGGCCGTGGCCAAAGAGGCAGCACAACGGGGTATCATCCTGCCCCGCGCCTATTTCCCTGTGACCGAACTGGCCAAACATTCCGGCGATGTTGCCCCCGAACTGGCGCTGGCCATTGCACGCCGCGAGAGCGAGTTGAACCCCGAAGCCGTTTCCCCCGCCGGTGCGCGCGGATTGATGCAGGTGATGCCTGCCACTGCACAGCAGGTGGCCAAAGAGATTGGCATCGACTATTCGAAATCACGCCTGTCAGACGACTGGCGTTATAACGCACAGCTGGGCACCGCGTATCTTGCCTCCATGCTGGAACGCTACAACGGGTCTTACATCCTTGCATTTGCCGCCTATAATGCCGGCCCCCACCGCGCCGACCGCTGGATCGAGGAATACGGCGATCCCCGTGATCCGGACATCGACCAGATCGACTGGATAGAGCACATTCCCTTCCGTGAAACCCGCAACTATGTCATGCGCGTCAGCGAGGCCCTGTTTGTCTACCGGATGCGGCTGAGTGGCACAGCCAAACCCCTGCGCCTGAGCAAGGATCTGGTTGGGGGCTGAACCGGAACGATCAGGTGCCGGTGGTTCCGGCCTGCGTCTTGGCGCGCAACGCCGCGCGCCGTGCACGGCTCTCGCGCCAGAGCGTGAACACACCCGCTGCAACGATAATGGCCGCGCCGATTGCGGTGGAAAACGGCAGATGCTCTCCGAAAATCAGAACACCGATGAAAGACACGAACACAAGCTGCATGAAGGCAAAGGGCTGGACGATACTGGCCTGTGCCATTTCATAAGACTTGATCAGCAGATAATGACCCAGCGCACCGGTCACACAAAGCACTGCCAGCCAGATCTGATCCTCTGGCAACATCGGCTCCCAGAAGAACGGACCGATGGCCGTCATCACAATAAACCCGCTGATTGCTGTCCAGAAAAAGCTGGTCTCGGCGCTGTCCTTTGCCGCAGCCATCCGGGTCATCAGATGATAAACCGCAAACAGCAGCGCACCGGCAAAAGACACCAGCGACAGCGGCGAAAACACCTTCACCCCCGGTTGCAGGATGATCAGCATCCCGACAAAGCCGACCCCGATCGCCGCCCAGCGCCGCCAGCCGACTTTTTCCTTCAGAACAGGGCCGGACAGGGCAGCAATCAACAGCGGGTAGACGGCAAAAATGGCATGGGCCTCGATCAGGCCCAGTAGCGTGAAGGACAGGATTGTGACAAGGATTTCAAAGGCCAGAACAAAACCGCGGAAAAATTGCAGCACCGGCTGGCTGGTCCGTGCATCCCCGAACAGGCTGCCACTGCGGTAGCGGGACACGCCCATAAGTACGAGCAGGATGAACCAGTAGCGCACCATAACAATCATGAAGACGTTATATGTATCCGCAAGATGACGGGAAATGCCGTCCTGTGCTGCAAATACAAAGGTTGCGGCAATCATAAGCCAGATACCGGCGCGCGGGTTGTCTTTGGTCATTGGTCTATCCGGTTGCTAGGAAACCCCGGGTCATATGCCGCTTGCGGCCATACCCTTTAGTCCTTGTGACGGCAAACCCGCCCGATGCCAAGGCCCGACGGACATGACCTGCGGCGGTATAGGTGGCGAAGCTGCCGCCCTGCACCGTGTGCCGCGCGACCTCTGCCATCAGATCCGCGCCCCAGAGTTCCGGATTCTTGGCCGGAGAAAACCCGTCCAGAAACCACGCATCAGCGGTTCCCGCCCAGCGTGGCAGGGTCTCTCGGGCATCCCCTGCAACGATCTCTGCCTGCAGTGTCCCGCATTCCAGCCGCCCTACCCCGTGATCCCAAAGCCGCGCAAACCGTTGCGCATATAGCGCCAGTTCCGGCCAGGCTGCCTGCGCCTGCGCAATATCCTGCGGCGCCATCGGGAAAGCCTCAAAGCTGGTGTAGCGCAAAGGTGTGGTGTGACCGGACTCCTCCCAGGCTTTCCACGCACACAGCAGGTTCAGCCCTGTGCCAAACCCCAGTTCGGCAATATGGAACCCTGCGCTGAACCGTTCGGGCAGACCGTTACCGGCAAGAAACACATGGGCCGTTTCAGCGATCCCGTTCTCCAGAGAGAAATAGGGATCGTCAAACCGCGTCGCGACGGGAATTTTTCCGTCCCGCCAGTCCAGCTCTGCATATTCATTCTGGTCGCTCATACCCGATTGCTTTAGGTCAAGCGCCAGACGAAGGAAAGGCACGATAGGAGTGTGCGTATGCGGATAAGTGTTGTGGGGGCGGGTATATGGGGACTGGCCAGCGCCTATGCCTGCACACTTCGGGGCGATGAGGTCACCGTGTTTGAGGCCGGAACAATCGGCTGCGGTGCCAGCGGCGGTATCGTCGGTGCGCTTGCCCCGCTGGTACCCGACCAGTGGAATCCGAAAAAGCAGTTCCAGTTCGACTCCCTGCACAGCGCTGCAAATTTCTGGGCAGAGGTGGACAAGACCTCGGGCCAACGCTCCGGTTACGGGCGGATCGGGCGAGTGCAACCCTTGCAACGCGAACGGGCAAAAGAACTGGCCGTAGCCCGCGCCGAAGAATCCCGCACTCTTTGGCAGGGAAAATACCAATGGACGCTTCAGCCGCGACCCGACCTGATCGCTCCCGAAACAGCGCCGCTCGGCGTGATACATGACACATTGTCTGCACGGATTTTTCCGGCACAGGCTGCCCGCTCGCTGGCAAAAGCCTGCGTCGCGCGGGGCGTCAGCATTCTTGAACACCATCCGGTTGAAAGCATCAGTTCCGGCGGGATCAGCGGCGCCTTCGGGCGGGTAAACTCCGACGCTGTCATCCTGTCTGCAGGCTACGAAGGGTTCCGCATGATGGCCCCCTACGTGCCGCTGCACGAGAATACCGGCGTCAAGGGACAGGCCGCCCTGCTGGACGCAGATCTGGCGGGCCAGCCGCAGGTTTATGCCGGAGGGGTCTATGTGATCCCCCATGCCAACGGCACTGTTGCAATCGGCTCCACATCGGAGACAAGCTGGGACTATCCCGAACCCGATGAAAAACTGGACGCCGTAATCGCACAGGCCCGCGCGATTGTACCTGCGCTGGCCGGTGCTCCGGTCCTGCAACGCTGGGCCGGAATCCGCCCCAAGGCGCGGCGGCGTGATCCGATGGTGGGGAAACTGCCGGAACTGGATCACGTCTTTACGGTATCAGGGGCCTTCAAAATCGGCTTTGGCCTTGCCCACAGCCTCGGAGAGGTCATGGCGCGGATGATCCGCGACGAACCCTACTCAATCCCCGAAAGTTTCACTGTAGAGTGGCATATGGCAGGCGGGTAAACCCTAGCCCGCTTTCGCGCTCATACACATACGGCCGTCCGGTCCGCGCACCCAAAGCGCAAGCCCTTTGTCGCCTTCCGGGCGGGCGCAAAAAGTGGCTTCCTCAAAGTCGAACAGCGGTGCTGTCGCACGGAAGGAAAAGCGGGACAGTTCCCCCAACATCCCCTGCGCGACGTTCACCAGCATCTGGGCAAGAATCGGTCCATGCACCACCAAGCCAGCATAGCCTTCGACCTGCATTGCATACTCGCGGTCGTAATGGATACGGTGGCCGTTAAACGTCAGCGCGGAATAGCGGAACAGATCAGTGGGCGAGAATTTGCGGCTTTGGCTCACGGTTTCGTCCGTAGGCGCAACCGGCGGTACGGGTTTGGGCGCATCCGCTGCCGCTTCCTCCCGATACAGCAGGGACTGGGTCTCTGACAGGCACAGCTCTCCGCGCTGGGTGATCTTGTGATCCAGCGTCACAACCGCCAGTTTGCCGCTGCGGGCGTCTTTTTCCTGAACATCTGTAATTGTTGTGCGTTTGACGGCCGTTTCGCCCATCCGGATCGGCGCGTGAAACTCCAACGCGCCTCCAGCCCACATCCGCCGTGGCAGGCCGAGATTGGGAATGAAATCCCCCGTGCGGGGATGCCCGTCTCGGCCCAGATCAGCGGGGCGTTGCGGTTCCCAGAAATAGGCGTAATGCCAGAAAGGCGGCAGTGGATCTCGGGCCTCCGGCACAGGGCCGGCCAGATCCAGCGTGGCCTTCATCGCAGCCGCGCGGGCGGGATCGAGCGTATCGGAGATTTCGACGGTTCTACCAAGTACTTTCATAACCTGTTCATCGCCCGATTGAGCGGGTATAGGCAAGGGGTGAATTTATTAAGTCGGCGGATATTTCATGACGAAACCGGAACTTACAGGCTTGGACCATCTGGTCCTTACGGTCGGGGATATGGACGAAACCGTTGCCTTTTATACGCATGTGCTGGGTATGACCGAGACGCGATTTACCGTGGCAGACGGAACCGTCCGCAGTGCATTGGCCTTTGGCAGCATCAAGATCAACCTGCATCCGGCCGATGCGCCCTTTGCCCCCCACGCCCGCACACCGGCGCGCGGCTCTGCCGACCTATGTTTGCTTACCAACGCACCGCTGGTCGACTGGATTGCGCATTTGCAACACTGCGAGGTAGAGCTTCTGGACGGGCCTGTCCCCCGTACCGGAGCACAAGGCCCGATGACCTCTATTTACTTGCGGGACCCTGACGGCAACCTGATCGAGATCGCTTGCTATGACTGAATTTTTTGCAATGCTCGACATCAGCTTTGGCACCTGGATGACCTGTTTTTGTGCGGTCACCCTGTCATCGGGTATCCAGCGCCTGTCCGGTCAGGCCTTTGGCATTGTTGCTGCGCCCCTGATTGCGCTGGTGGCTCCGCAGTTCTTGCCTGCAGGCTTGCTGTTGTTGGGAATTTCGGTCGGTCTGACCTCTACCGCGGTGGACATTTCCGCGATCAACAAGGCCGAAATCATCCCCGGTTTCTTTGGCCGTGCGCTTGGCGCGGTGTTGGCCGCCATGGTGGCGGCGCAGATCACGGATGTGGACATGATTGCAGGGCTGACAGGACTGGTGGTTCTTGCCGGTATCGCGCTCAGCCTGTCGGGTCTCCGCGTGCGGATTGCGCCCCTGTCGCTGACGCTGGCAGGCATTGCGGCGGGGCTGATGGGCACGATCACGGCTGTCGGCGCGCCGCCGATGGCACTGCTGTACCAGCACGAGCCTGCCAAACGCTCCCGCGCGATGCAGAATGCGTTCTTCTTCTGGGGGATGTGCGTATCCGTGCTTGCACTGGCGTGGCAGGGACTGGTGACAGGACGGCATCTGGTGTTCGCCCTGTCGTTGATCCCCGCTATCGTGCTGGGGCTGTCCGTGTCCATGCCACTGGCTCAAAGGATGGAACGCAAGACGCTGCGGCCCTATGCGCTCGGTCTGTCGGCCTTTGCGGCTACAACCCTGATCCTGCGGCTGCTTCTGGCCTAACCGCCCCGTCTGTTACCGTTTTTTCTTCCTGCGCCCTTTGACCAGCTTGCGTTTCCGGCTCGGAGCACGGCGGCCGCTTTCGCCTTTGGGCATCGGCTTGCCGCCCACCTCGATCAGTTCCAGCAACAGACCGCCCGTAACAGGCGCCGCTTCGGCCAGACGCACGGTGGCGGGCATCCCGACAGAAATCACCCGACCGGAGCGATCCCCTTTAAGGGAATTGTTTTCATGATCGTAAACCCAGTATTCGCGCCCCAGATTGGACAGCGGAATCATCCCGTCCGCGCCGGTTTCATCCAGCTTCACGAACAAGCCGAACCGCGCGATGCCGGACACCCGGCCTGAAAACTCGTTCCCGACCCGTTCGGACAGGAAGGCCGCAAGGTAGCGGTCCGTGGTATCCCGTTCCGCCAGCATGGAGCGCCGTTCCGTTTGGGAAATCCAGTCGCCGGTATCTGACAGCCCCTCCGCATCCTCGGGGCGCAACCCGTCTTCGCCCCAGCCGTGGGCCGAAATCAAGGCGCGGTGCACCAGAAGATCGGCATAGCGCCGGATCGGAGAGGTGAAATGCGCATAGCGTTTCAGGTTCAGGCCGAAATGGCCGAAATTATCCGTGCCATAGTAAGCCTGTGTCATGGACCGCAACACGGTCAGGTTGATCACTTCGGCATCCTCTGTTCCCGCCGCCGCATCCAGCAGCTTGTTCAGGCTGGAGGTTTTCAGCACCTGACCTTTGGGCAGGGTCAGCCCGGCGCTTTCAGCGGTTTCGCGCAGGGATTCCAGTTTCTCGGGCGAAGGTTCTTCGTGCACACGGTACAATAATGGCTGGCGCTTCTGTTCCAGCGTTTCTGCGGCGCAAACATTGGCCATCACCATGAATTCCTCGACCAGCTTGTGGGCATCGAACCTTTCGCGGAAGGCAACACTTGTGACCACGCCCTCATCCGACAGAACGATCTGGCGTTCCGGCAGGTCAAGGTTCAGCGGCTGGCGTTCATTGCGGGCCTTTGTAGCACTCGCATAAGCGGCAAACAGGTCGTTGATCGGCCCGGCCAAAGGCTCTGTCGCACTGTCATAGGTGCCTTTTGAAGCGGCCTGTGCCTGCTCATAAGATAGCGACGCGGGGGAGCGCATCAGCCCGCGATGGAATTCGTGGTGCAACCGGCGGCCCTTGGCGTTCAGCACAATCCGCACGGCAATACAGGCACGGTCCACACCTTCATGCAGCGAACACAGATCCCCCGAAAGCGCATCGGGCAGCATCGGCACAACACGGTCGGGGAAATAGCTGGAGTTGCCCCGCTTGCGGGCCTCCTTGTCCAGTTGCGAACCGGGGCGCACGTAATGGGCCACATCGGCAATTGCCACCCAGACCACATGGCCGCCTTCATTCTTCGGATCGTCATCAGGGATAGCGCAGATCGCATCGTCGTGGTCCCGCGCATCGGACGGGTCGATGGTAAACAGCGGCAGATGACGCAGATCCGTGCGATTGCCCAGCGCCACCGGCTTTGCGGCCTCCGCTTCGGCAATCACGTCATCGGGAAAGTGATCGGGTATACCGTGCTGGTGAATGGCTATCAGCGAAATGGATTTGGGCGCCATCGGATCGCCGAGACGTTCGACAATCCGCGCCTTGCCAAGCCCTGCGTGGCGCTGCTTGCCAATCTGCTCGGCCTCGACCAGTTCGCCGTCCTTCGCGCCGCCAGCCTCTGCCCCGGGCACGATGAACTCGCGGTCAGCCTTTTTGTCCACCGGCACCAGCCGCCCGCCTTCAGAGCCGACACGGTAAATCCCGAGGATGCGCTGCGGGCCAGACCCGATACGCCGGATCAAACGACCCTCGTATTTCACATCGGGATCGTTTGACGGAGACAGGCGCAACAGCACCTGATCGTTGGCACCAAGGGCCGGATCACCCTTCTTGGCCATAATTAACGCGCGGGGGCCATCGCCTTCGCCGTCCCATTCCAGCGGTCTGGCGAACAGATCGCCGTTTTCATCCGGTGGCAGCACCATCATGACGGAGACGGGGGGCAATTCGCCCGCGCCTGTGTAATTGCGTTTCTTCTTTTCGATATGACCTTCTTCGGTCAGGTCCTTAAGAATCCGCTTAAGTTCTATCCGGTCGCTGCCTTTGATGCCAAAGGCCCGCGCCACGTCCCGTTTGCTCGATTTGCCGGGGTTGTCCTTGATCCATTCAAGGACTTGTTCTTTTGTAGGTAGTTGTTTCATACCCTGCGATACCACGGCGCAGGGGAAAGGTCATTGGCAAAACGCTGCCCGGCGGTCTATGGCGCAGTGACTGTGGCAAGGTCCGAGGCACGGTCCACATCCCGCAACTCCGCCACCATCGCACAGGACAACCCGCCAAGGGTCTCCAGCGTATCGGCGCGGGCGTGTTCGCTGCTCCAGCGCACGCCTTTGAACAGATCGCGCGGCGCAGGGCGGGCGTTCTTCAACCCCACCAGCCAGTAACCGCCATCCGGCGCCGGACCAAGTACGGCATCATGATCGCCCAGCGCCTTGAACGCATCGGCAATATGGCGCGGTGTGATGCCCGGAATATCCGCCCCGACCACCAGAACCGGCCCCGGAACAGGGCTGCGCAAGGCACGGCCCATCCTGTCCCCGAGGTTGCCGCCCCCTTGTGCAAAACGGGGCAGATGGGACGGCCAGACGCGGCTCTGCACCCCTGCATGATCCGGAGACACCGCCAGCACCGTCTGCCAGCGCGGGTCTGCCGAAAGGCGGCGGATCAGGCGGCGGGTCTGATGGCGAAACCACCATGTGGCAGGGATCATACCTATATCCCGCCCGAGCCTTGTTTTCACACGCCCCGGACGGGGTTCTTTCACCATGATGTAAAGCTGCGGCGTCACAGCCCCCGCTCCATCATCAGATGGGGAATCCCCGCATCGTCAAACACATCACCGTAACTGGCATAGCCGAGTCTTTCGTAAAACGACAAGGCCCGTGTTTGCGCCCCGAGGATCACCCGCGTCGCCCCTGTTGCGCGGGCGGCATCGTGGCAGGTTTCGATCAACGCGATCCCGACTGCCTTTCCCCGATACTCCGGCAGCACACAAACCCGCCCGATCTTGGCAGTTGTGCCAAAGGGTTCCACCCGAGCACAGCCTACCGGAACACCGTCGAAGTGGGCCAGAACATGGGTCGCGTCACCGTCCCTGCCATCATATTCGTCCGCCTCGGACACACCTTGTTCGTCCATGAAAACCTTGCGGCGCAGGGCAAAACAACTGTCCAGATCATCGGTCACTTCAACACGCAGCATCAGGCAAAATAATCCGTCAGGATGCGGGTATAGATGGATTTCAACTGTTCGATCTGGGCCACTTCGACATGTTCATCCACTTGATGCATGGTTTTACCCACCAGCCCGAATTCAACCACCGGACAATGGCTTTTGACGAAACGCGCGTCCGAGGTGCCACCCGAGGTGGACATCACAGGCTCTACCCCTGTTTCCGCCTTCACCGACTTGGCAATCAGCGTGGACAACTCCCCCGGAGGGGTAAAGAAACTTTCGCCGGAGACTTTGACCTGCATGTCAAAAGAGATGTCAAACAGGCTCGCCACCCCGTCCATCTCGCGCTTCAGCCAGTTGGTCAAGGCGGTAGAGGTCCATGTGTCGTTGAACCGGATATTCACCGTGGCGCGGCACTGGGCCGGAATAACGTTATTGGCAGGATTGCCGGTGTCAATCGTGGTCACGGCAAGGGTGGTCGGGTCAAAATGCTCTGTTCCCTCATCCAGTGAATGGGCGGCGAGCGTGGCCATCAGTTGCGCCATGGCAGGCAGCGGGTTTTTCGCGCGGTGCGGATAGGCGGAATGACCCTGCACACCGGTTGCGGTGAAAAACGCAGTCATCGACCCGCGCCGCCCGATTTTCATCATCTCGCCCATTTCGTTCGGGCAAGTGGGTTCCCCCACGAGGCAATGGTCGATCCGTTCCCCTTGTGCGTCCATCCAGTCCAAAAGCGCGGTTGTTCCATCCAGCGCATCCCCTTCCTCGTCGCCGGTGATGGCCAGCACGACCGAGCCGTCCGGCGGACTGTTGCGCACAAAATCAATCGCAGCTGCGGCAAAGGCGGCGACGCCGGATTTCATATCCGTCGCCCCGCGCCCGTAGAGAATACCGTCCCTTATTTCCGCGCCAAACGGATCAACCGTCCATGCGTCCACATCGCCCACGGGCACCACATCCGTATGGCCGTTAAACCCGAATGTCCGCCCGTTCGCCCCCTGCCCCCAGCGGGCAAACAGGTTGGACACGCCGCCCCGATCCACCCGTGTGCAGGTGAACCCCGCGCCGGACAGCAGCTTGTCCAGCAGCACCAGCGCGCCGCCTTCTTCAGGGGTTACGGAAGCGCATTTCACAAGGTCAGCGGTCAGTTTCACGGGATCAATCGGGTCATGGGTCATCGGGTCTTCTCCTTTGCGCACAGACCTACCCCCGCCAACGCGCAGCATCAAGTCAGGGGTTCGTGAATTCGCGGGCAAAGGTGCAAGGGGCCGTCGCGGTATAAGCCGCCCCGCTGCCGGGCAAGTCACAGGTCAGTTGAGCGGCGTGAAGATGCAGGCGCGGGCTGCTTTGTGCCAGATCGGGCGCCGCATAAAACCTGTCCCCCACAATCGCATGCCCCATATGGGCCATGTGCAGGCGCAACTGGTGGCTGCGCCCTGTGAGGGGCGTCAACTCTACCAGCGTTGTGTGCGCCAGACGCCGCAACACCCGCCAGTCCGTGCGCGAAGGCTTCCCTGCCGGATCAATCTTTTGCAGCGGCCGGTTCGGCCAGTCCGCCATCAAAGGCGCCTCGACCGTGCCACTGTCCCCCTCCGGATGGCCCGCAATTTCGGCCAGATAGGTTTTTCTGACACTGCGGATTTCAAACTGACGGTTCAACGCCCGCTGTGCCGCCGCTGTCCGCGCAAACACCATCACGCCAGAGGTGTCCATATCCAGCCGGTGCACCAGCCGCACTTCGGGATCATCAGAGAGCAACCGGTTCAGCAGGCTGTCCTTATGCTCCGGCAATCGTCCGGGTACAGACAACAGGCCCGCAGGTTTGTCCACAAACAACAGGTCATCGTCGCGGTAGAGCACCTTTACAGGGTCGGTGGGCGGAAAATAGAGGAACGGCGGTTTCATCACTCCGCCATATACGCAACGCCGCCAAAGGTGAAGTTGCGCAAGGTCAGCCTTGCCCGAATTAACACAGCCCCCCTAAGCTGCCCGCAACAGAGGAGGACCCCCATGCACCCGACAATCGAGAAGTTCAAGGAAATCGCCAGCAAGGGCGATGAGGCCGGAATGCTGACCATACTGGCCGATCAGGTGGAATTCCGCCCGCCCACCTATTTCGCCACATGGACCGGCAAGGAACCGGTCGCGGCGGTGCTTGGCCATGTGGGGCAGGTGTTTGAGGATTTCAGATACCGCCGCGTGATGGGGGACGGCAAGGACTGGGCGCTGGAGTTCCAGTGCAAGGTCGGGGATCTGGACGCGGTGGGTGTGGATCTGCTGACGCTGGATGACGACGGCAAGATCATCAACTTCGAGGTGGTCATGCGCCCCTATAAATCCATCGGCGCGCTGAAAGAAGCGATGATGCAAAAGGTTCAGACGGACGCCCGCTTTCTGGAATTCCGCAAGGCCCTAAGCTGATTTCCGCCAGCCCGCCCCGTGGCGGGTGACTCAGGCAACAGGTTGGCCTTATAACTCGGAAGAAGCGGTGCCTGTTGTGTACCGTCTTTTTTCAAGGATACAGGTATGACGATGGAGATTTCAGACGAAGTTCTTGCCCTTCTTGGCACCGATATAGACCGGCGCTGGAACATCGAGGCCCCCTTGGGCACGCCCGTAGTTGTGACCTACAGCTTTCCCGACAAGCAGAACGCCTATGACACGGGCGAACGCCCCGGTTTCGCCGGTTTTACGGAAAGCCACATCGCACATATCGAACAGGCGCTGACCACATGGGGCGATGCCTCGGGAATTGATTTCGTGCGCGTGCCGGAAAAGATCGGCGGCGACATCCAGATGGCGATGTTTGACATGACAGGGCATCTGAATTCTGTCGGCAATCAGGTGTCCGGCTGGGGCTATTATCCGCAATACAAATATTCCGAATTTGTTGATGGGGAATGGTTGCTGGAAAATACCCACAGCAACATCGGCGGCGATATCTTCATGAATGCCAATTACTATCAGGCGGACGCCAGCACGATGGCTCCGGGCATTCGCGGCTATTCCATAATGATCCATGAGATCGGCCACGCCATCGGGCTGAAACACCCGTTTGAGGGCGAACCGGTGATCGATGATGCCTATGACAGCGGGTTCTACACCGTTATGTCCTATGACCGCTCCCGCTCCACCACGTCACTCGGCATTTTTGACGTTGAAGCCACGCAGCTTGTCTATGGCACGGCTGATTTGCAGGCCCGATGGGTCGGCAAATACAAAGCAGTAGAACAATCCGGAACCAGCAGTGGCGAGTGGCTGTTGGGGCGCGATATCAACGACATCGTAATCGCAAAAGGCGGGGATGATGTGATCCGGACCAAGGAAGGCAACGACCGCATCTATGACGGTTTTGGCAATGACACTGTAGAGGCAGGAGCCGGAAAGGACATCGTCTTTGCAGGCGCAGGAAAAGACAGTTTTGACGGCGGTGACGGATTTGACACCCTGTCCTTTGAAACCGCCCGCGGCGTGATTGTGAACCTGACAACAGGGGCTACAGGGCGCGGTGCGAAGGGCGACAGCATCACCGGTTTCGAAAAGCTGGAAGGCTCTGCCAAGGGCAAGGACAAACTGACCGGCACGGACGGGAAAAACACCCTGAAAGGCAATGGCGGCAACGATAAACTGTTCGGGCTTGGCGGACGCGACAGGCTGGACGGCGGCAATGGTGCAGACCGCCTGTTTGGCGGCGATGGTCACGACAAGCTGTTTGGCGGGGCGGGTCAGGACCGGCTGTCAGGGGACGGCGGCAAGGACAAGCTGCAAGGCGGCAGCGGCGCGGATGTTTTCATCTTTGCGCCGGGTTTTGGCAAGGATGTCGTTCTGGATTTCGAGGATGACAAGGACAGTATCAACCTGTCCGGCTTCGGTTTCGGATCGGTTGAAGACGCTTTGGCCCGCGCCAGCCAGCAGGGCGATGACGTGGTGATGAAATTCCCCGCCCGCACCGTGCTGACGGTGAAAGACACCACTCTGGATGCACTGGCGGATGACCTGATCGTCTGAGGCTATGTGTCAGGCACCCCGACAACGGGATGCCTGATGTGATAAGGTTATGCCTTGGCCCGCTCGCCCTTCGGGTCATACCAGGGGCGTGTTTGCGCCTCTACCGCGCAGCGGACACCGGCCACTTCGATCTCGAAACTGGACGCCAGAAGCTGGTCCAGTGTTTCCCCTTTACAGGGCACATAGCCCATGCCGAGTGCCGCGCCGAGCGTGTGCCCGTAGCTGCCCGACGACAGAAAGCCGACGATTTCGCCATCCCGTATGATCGGCTCGTTATGATAGAGCAGCGGTTCGGGGTCTTTCAGGCGGAACTGCACCATGCGCGCGTTCAACCCCGCCTCCTTCCTGGCCAGAACAGCATCGCGACCGATGAAATCGGGCTTGGAGGTTTTCACCGCAAAGCCCAGCCCCGCCTCTAGCACGTGATCCTCGCAGGTGATGTCATGGCCAAAGTGCCGAAAGCCTTTTTCCAGACGGCAACTGTCCATCATATGCATGCCACACAGCTTTAGCCCCATGTCCTGCCCCGCCGCATGCAGCGTTTCAAAGGCATGGCCTGCCATATCGGCAGACACATAGACCTCCCAGCCGAGCTCCCCCACGTAGGTGACACGGTGCACCCGCGCCAGCCCCATGCCCAGTTCGATGTCCTGCGCTGTACCAAAAGGATTCACAGCGTTGGAAAAATCGTTGGGAGAGACTTTTTCCAGAAGCGCACGGCTGTTCGGCCCCATGACCGCCAGCACGCCTTCGCCTGCGGTCACATCTGTGATCACCACGCGGAAATCGCCGGTGTGGCGTTCCATCCATGTCTGATCCGCCAGTCGCGTCGCCGCCGGTGTCACCACCAGATAGGCCGTTTCGGACAGGCGGGTGACAGTTACATCTGCTTCGATCCCCGCACGGCTGTTCAGGAACTGGGTATAGACGATTTTGCCAACCGGCACCGAATAATCGCCACCGCCAACATAGTTCAGAAACGCCTCGGCGTCCGGCCCCTCGACACGGATTTTCCCGAAGGAAGACATATCATACATGCCCACGTTTTCGCGGATGGCGCGGTGTTCGGCGGCGGAATTTTCAAACCAGTTCTGCCGCTTCCATGAATATTCATACTCCGCCTTCTGCCCTTCATTCGCAAACCAGTTTGCCCGTTCCCAACCGGCGATTTCCCCCATAACTGCACCGTTCTCCAGCAAGTGATGGTGGAACGGAGTGCGCCGCACCCCCCGCGCCGTGGCCTTCTGGCGATAGGGGAAATGATCTGCATAAAGCAGCCCCAGCGTTTCCTTGGAGCGTTCAAACAGGTAATGTTTATTGCCCTGAAACGGCTGCATCCGGCTGATGTCTACATCCCCCAGATCAAAGGGTTTCTGCCCCTCGTCCATCCATTGCGCCAGCGCCATGCCTGCGCCACCCGCCGACTGGATACCGATAGAGTTAAAGCCCGCCGCGACCCAGACGTTGTCCATCTCCGGTGCCAGCCCCAGATGATAGGCATCATCGGGCGTAAAGCTTTCGGGTCCGTTAAAGAAAGTGTGAATTCCCGCTTCGGCCAGCAGTGGCAGGCGTTCGCAGGCGGCTTCAAGGATCGGCTCGAAATGGTCGAAATCCTCGGGCAGTTGATCGAACTCGAAATTTTCGGGAATGCCGTTCATGCCCCAAGGCTTTGAATTCGGTTCAAACGCGCCGAGCAGATATTTCCCTGCGTCTTCCTTATAGTAGGCGCATTCATCCGGCACCCGCAGCACCGGCATCTGTGTCAGACCGGGGATGGCTTCGGTCACGATGTAGAAATGCTCGCAAGCATGGAGCGGCACATTCACGCCAGCCATCCGGCCCAGTTCGTGCCCCCACATGCCACCGCAGTTCACCACCATATCCGCCTTGATATGGCCACTGCTGCCATCCTCTGCCACCCAGTCCACACCGGTGATCTTGCGGCCCTGTTTTGACATTCCGGTAACTTTGGTACGCTCGACCACTTTCGCACCGCGATTGCGCGCGCCTTTGGCCAGTGCCAGCGCGATATTGGCCGGATCGCCCTGCCCGTCCAGCGGCAGCCAGACCCCTGCCTTTACGTCGTCGATGTTGAGATGTTCGTATTTGGCTTTTACTTCCTGCGGCGAGATTTCCTCGACCTCGACCCCGAAGGCCCGTGCCATGCTGGCCTGACGGAAGATCTCCTCGCGCCGCTCGTCGGTCAGGGCAACGGTGATCGACCCGCAGCGTTTGAAGCCTGTGGCCACGCCTGTTTCCGCTTCCAGATTGCCGTAGAGCTCCTGCGAATATTTCGCCAGCTTTGTCATGTTGGCGGTTGCGCGAAGCTGCGCAATCAACCCCGCCGCATGCCATGTGGTGCCGCTGGTCAACTGCTTGCGCTCCAGCAGGACAACGTCTTTCCAGCCCAGTTTGGTCAGGTGATAGGCCACCGAACAGCCGATCACGCCACCGCCGATAATGACCACGCGGGCCTGTTCCGGTAGATTGCTCATGGGTAAAACTCCGCAAATTTGGCCTTGTAAGTGGCGATCATGTCTTCTTCCGTTGCACCGTCGTCATAGGGCGGTGTGCTAAGCGGCTTGGCTTCTGATACGGGAATCTTCACGATCACATTGATCCGCGCGGCCAAATCGCCCCACAGGGTTTCCCAGTGGCCGATCAGCGTGTCGAATTCCTCTGTCCCGCGGCGCACCATCTGTGCATCGCCCCGCACCCGCACACCCTTGCGGGTGAACTGATCGACAAAATTCACTTCCAGTTCCGGCATATTGGTCAGGTTAGTAAGGGTCTGCGGCGAGCGGATTTCGCCAAAGGCAATGGTCTGTTCATCCAGCACTACGAATGTGCCTTTGGGCGACACATTGGGCCGTCCGCCTGCTGTGACGGTGGCCACAAAGCCAAGCCGCCACATTTCTATGGTTTCAATGGCCGATTGCGGCAGCTTCATCACGCAAATCTCCGGCTGAGTTCGGCAATGTGATCCGGCCCGACCTCGCAGCAGCCGCCGATAATCGTGGCGCCAAGCGCGATCCACTCCGCCGCGAAATCCGCGTATTTCTGCGGGCCGAGATCGCTGCGCGCCTGCAAGCCGTCCACTGTGCCGCCCGGTTGCAGGGCCTTGATAGAGGTAAACCCGTTGGCGTAAGCCCCGAACCGCAGCCCCCGTTCTGCCACCAGCGGCAGGGCGGCGGTGATCGCTTCGGGGATGGAACAATTCAGCAGGATCGCCGCGGCGCCCAAATCCGCCACCACATCGAGCGCCTGTTCCAGCGGCTCGCCCGAGCGCAGCGTATTACTGGAATCATCAGAAACCGACAGGCCGAGCCACACCGGCAGGCCGGTTTCCACAGCCGCGGTGCAGGCTGCTGTGGCTTCGGCGATGGAGGACATTGTTTCACACTGGATCAGGTCCACATGATCCTTCTGCACTGCCACAATCTCGCGGTAGCGGCGCAGGTTGTCTTCGAAATCCGGCGACAGGTCGGGACGATAGGACGCCCGCAGCGGCGGCAGGCAGCCGCCGATCTTAACAGAAGGATCCACCCCGTCCCGCGCCGCTTTGGCCAGCGCAATGGCGCGTTTCTGCAAAGGTTCGAACCAGTCCGGCTTGCCATCCCGCGCCAGCCGTTCGGGTGTGGCGGAATAGCTGTTCAGCGTAATCACCTGCGCACCGGCCCTGATGAAATCCTCGTGCAGGCCCTGCACGATTTCGGGTTCGTCCATCAGCACTTTGGCGGACCACATCGGATGGGCCGGATGGGCAGAACGGCGCAGCAGTTCCTGCCCCATACCGCCATCCAGAATTGTAACCGTCATCGCAATCTCCCCTCAATCAGGCCCGCAGACGTTCGTTCTGCGGATCCCAAAGCGGCGCGTCTTCCTGCACCACGGCCTTGAACCGCTCGCCGTAGATTTCCACTTCCAGTTCGGTGCCCGGTTCGGCCAGATCTGCCCGCACCATGCCCAGCGCAACCGAGGCATTCACGCGGTAGCCCCAATCCCCCGAAGTGGTTTCACCCACAACCTGCCCGTCATGCCAGAGCGTTGACATATAGGGCGCATCCGCCTCTCCGGCGTCTACGATCAGGGTAACAAAAGCCTTCTTGCGGCCCTGCTGCTTCTCGATTTGGATTGCAGCCTTGCCAGTAAAATCGAACGGCTTGTCCAGCTTCACAAAGCGTTCCAGTCCGCCTTCCAGCAGGGTGTAATCGGTGGACAGATCGCCTTTCCACGCACGATAGCCCTTTTCGATCCGCAAGGAGTTCAGGGCATACATGCCAAAGGGTTTGGCCCCCGCGTCGAGCACTGCCTGATAGATCGGTGGCATATCGGCGTTTTCGGCGTGGATTTCCCAGCCCAGTTCCCCTGCAAAAGACACACGGATCAGGAAAGCCTTTTGCCCTGCAACGGTGGCCCATTGATGTGTCAGCCAGCCCTGTTCCAGATCGGCATCGGTGATACCGGACAGAACCTCGCGGGATTTCGGGCCGGTCACGATCAGCGTATCCCGCTCGGTCGTGGTTTCGCGAACCGTCACGCCTTCGGGAACGGAATTGCGGATCAGCTCTCCGTCGTGCCACTGGGCAGTGGCTGCGGTGATCAGGATGAAGTTATTTTCCTCCAGCCGGATGCAGGACATTTCTGTCAGAATGCGCCCGCGGCTATCCGATACATAGATCAGGTTCATCCGCCCAGCCTTCGGGATGCCGCCGGTACAAAAGCCGCGCAGCCAGTCATCGGCCCCTTCGCCCTGTATCCAGAACCGCGAAAACCCCGGCAAATCGAGCACACCGCAGTGATCGCGCACGGCTTCGCATTCCTCTTTTACCCGCTGGGTCCACGGCCCCTGACGGTTCCACGTGTGGGTTGCCTCCTCGGATGTGTCATCCCCGTCCTTTGCAAACCAGTTGGCCCGCTCCCACCCGTTATAAGCGCCCATCACACCGCCGAGTTCGACAACCTTGTCGTGGTTCGGAGACAGTTTCTTATCCCGACCGGCAGGCCATTCGTGGTGGGGGAAGTGCATCGCGTATTCGTGGCCGTAGACCTCCATCCCTTTCTGGATGCAGTAGTCTTCGTCCGTGTAATCGGTGTAGCGGCGCGGATCGACGGCCCACATATCCCATTCGGTTTCGCCTTCGGTGATCCATTCCGCCAGCACCTTGCCAGCACCCCCCGCCTGCGCGATGCCGAAGGTAAAGACACAAGCCTCAAACGCGTTTTTTACACCGGGCATCGGTCCGATCAGGGGCAACCCGTCCGGTGCGTAAGGAATCGGGCCGTTAATCACCTTGTTAATGCCGCTTTGCCCCAGCAGCGGCACACGGGCCATGGCGTCTTCCATATACCACTCCAGACGCTCCAGATCGTCGGGATAAAGCTGGAAGCTGAAATCCTCGGGCATCGGATCATCCGGTGTGACCCAATGGGCCTTGCAGTTGCGTTCATACGGGCCAAGATTCAGGCCGGTTTTTTCCTGCCGCAAATAGTAGGAGGTATCCACGTCCCGCAGCAGCGGCAGTTTGCCGTATTCCTTGGTAAAGGCTTCGATCTCGGGAATTTCCTCGGTCAGCATATACTGGTGGCTCATCACCATCATCGGCACGGTGCGCCCGCCGTAGGGTTTGAACCACTCGCCCACGCGCTGCGCGTAATAGCCGGCGGCGTTCACCACGAATTCACAGCGGATTTCGCCCTTTTCGGTTTCAACGATCCATTCATCCCCTTCGCGGCGCACGCCGGTGGCAGGGGTGAACCGCAGGATCTGCGCCCCCATATCCCGCGCACCTTTAGCCAGCGCCTGTGTCAGTTGGGACGGGTCCATATCTCCGTCATAGGGGTCGTAAAGCGTCCCTTCCAGATCGTGGATTTCAAGGAAGGGATAGCGCTCTTGCGCCTCTTTCGGGGTTTCGATGGTGATGTCCATCCCCTGATACCGCCCCATGCCTGCGGCCCGCTCGAACTCCTGCATGCGTTCCTTGGAGTGGGCCAGCCGGATCGAACCGGTGACATTGTAGTTCATCGGGTAATCCACCTCTGCGCCCAAACGGCGGTACAGTTCGGTGGAATAGCGTTGCATATTCATGATCGACCAACTGGTGGAAAACGTCGGAATATTCCCCGCCGCATGCCATGTAGAGCCAGCGGTCAGTTCGTTCTTTTCCAGCAGGACACAATCGGTCCAGCCCGCCTTGGCCAGATGGTAAAGCGCAGAGGCCCCGACAGCCCCGCCGCCGATGATGACTACCCGTGCAGTCGTTGGAAAATCAGCCATGTTGAACTCCTTAGTCGATCACCAGTCTGGCAGCGAGGCCGCCAAACAGGATTGCTGTTATCTTGTTGAGGATTGCGACCCGCTTGCGCAGGACCGCCGAAAATGCACCTGACGCTGCCCCGAGGCAGAGACAGAAAATTAAGCCGAAAAACTGGAACACCGCGCCAAGCACGAGGATCTGCATCCAGATCGGGCCGATGGCGGGATCGGTGAATTGGGGAATGAACGCAAAGATGAAAAGGGCGGTTTTCGGGTTCAGAACATTGGTGACAAAGCCGCGCCGGATTGCGGCTGTCACGCTTTGGGCCGCCCGCCCCCGCCCGACATCGCTGTCCGCCCGCCACGCCTGAACCGCCAGCACCAGCAGATAGGCCGCCCCCGCATAGCGAATCGCGCTATAGGCGGCGGGATGGGCCAGTAACAGGGCAGACAGCCCCGCCGCTGCCATCAGGATATGCACCGCAATCCCGATGTTCACCCCGACCGCCGCCGCCATGCCGATGCGCGGACCGCCGGACATCCCCGAGGCAGAGACAAAGATGAAATCCGCGCCGGGGGTGAGGTTTAGCAACAAGCCCGCCCCGATGAAGGCCAGCATCACCGCAGGGTCAAATCCGGTCAGCACCTCCCACATCAGCCCTGATCCTTTCGGGGCAGACCGTCGGCAATCTCGTAATAATCACCTTTGTTGGCCACAAATATATGTTTCTCCGTGCGCAGGCCGGTTTCGCCGTCAAGGGTGCCTGTTCCGATGGATGTGGCCCCTTCACCGTCCAGTTCCCAGAACAGGGAAGACCCGCAGACCGAACAGAACCCGCGCCGCGCTGCGGGCGAGGATTGATACCACGTCAGCCCGTCGGCTCTGGTCAGGGTCAGCTTGTCGCTTGGCACCTGTGTCGCGCTCCAATAGTGGCCGCTGGTCTTGCGGCACTGGGTGCAATGGCAGGCAACCGAGGGGCGCAAATCCCCGCTGACTTCAAAGGTGACAGCGCCACACAGGCAGGAACCGGTTTTCATCTGTTTCTCCCCTGAACGCGCATTAATACACCGGTGGCGCAATGGCCCAGACAGCGACAGCGTCCTGATCCCAAGGGTTGGCCCAGCGGTAGGGTTCTCCACGGATGCGAAAACTGTCACCGGGTTGCAGATCGAACTGATGCGCCCCGACCCAGAGCCGCAGCCGGCCCGAAATCAGATAGCCGACCTCTTGGGTGGGGCGGCTTTCAAAGTGGTCCATCTGCGCGCCAGCCTCGAATGTGGAATGGAACATCTCAAAATCATCGGTCAGATCGGGGGACAGCAATTCCTCCACCAGACCGTTGTTGGTGGTCCCGATCCGGCGCCGCGCCCCCTTGCGCACAACGTAACCTTCTTCCCCTGCAATCGCCGGCGCCTGTCCGAAGAACAGCGAAACCGATACATCCAGCGCCTGAGCAAGCGTTTTCAGCTCTTCTATCGAAGGATGGGAAATATCCCGCTCCACCTGACTGAGCCAGCCTACGGATTTCCCCGAAGCCTCTGCCAGCGCGGTCAGGGTAACATTGCGCAATTTGCGCAAGGCCCGCAAATCAGCCCCGAGTGATGCAGAAAGCTGTGCTGACGTATCCGGCATGATTCCCCGCGTGTGAAATTATACATGAAAATTTCACCAGAATTTTCATGTCCGCAAGTCCAATTGCGACAAATTTTGAATTTTCGGACGTTTTTGACCATTTGGGTGCTATTCCCGAATCCAAAGCCGCGCCATAGTGACCGCAATACTGGGGAGAACCATGCAGCGAAACGAGCTGACATTTCCAAGCACGTCTTTCTTGGGCCGCTTAAACGATGAGTCGTGGAACGAACTGTCGTCCCTGTGGACGGTCAAAATGTACCGTGCCCGCCACTTTCTGATATCCGCCGACGACAAGGACAGTATGGATGTTTATTTCGTCATCGACGGCTCTATCCGCGCCACCGTTTACACCGATGCCGGACGGGAAGTCTCGCTGCTGACCTTTTCCAATGGCGACTGCATCGGAGAGTTCTCGGCCCTCGACGAAGCCCCCCGCTCCAGCGATGCCATTGCAGAACGGGACAGTATCGTTGCCCGCATCTCTCCTGAACAATTCAGAGGTCTTGTGAAAAAAAATCCGGATCTCAGCTATACTTTGCTGATGTTGCTGGTGGGGCATTTACGACGCCTGTCAAAGCGGGTGATCGACTTCAACGCGAAATCCGCGGATGAAAGATTACGGGATGCAATCCTTGATCTGGTGGAAAAGCGGGCCGGCAGCGGGGATTCCGTTCTGATCGACCGTCCCCCGACCCAATCGGAACTGGCTGCCGTGGTGTTTTCCTCCCGCGAAAGCGTCGCCCGTGAAATGGGCCGGATGCGCAACGCCGGAGTTCTGTTGCGCGTCAAACGCAGCCTGCATGTGCCAAGCGTGGCAAAGCTGCGCGACTATGTGGAATCCACCGCTCCCTGAACCTTCGCCTGACGGATTTGCAAAGGAATCATCTCGACTCCCCTGCCGGAATTTTGATAAGAACAAAACAGGAACATAAATCTGTTAATCTCATGCCGATCCGTCGAATCCTGTCTGTCTGGTTTCCCCATCTTGCCGCCGAAAGGGTGCTGCGCAGCCACCGCGGGGCGTTGCTGCACCCGTTTGCGATTGTGGCCCAACAGGGCAATGCGCTGTCGCTTACCAGCCTCTCGCCCGAAGCGGCAGCCCAAGGGCTGCATGTGGGGCAATCCCTTTCGGATGCACGTGCCTTTTGCCCCGAACTGCTGACCGCGCCGGAAAATCCGCTGCAAGAGGCTGCCTTTCTGGCGGGATTGCGCCGCTGGGCAGGAAAATACACCCCTTGGGTGGCGAGCGAGGCACCGGCTTCCCTGTTGCTGGACATTACCGGCTGCGCCCATCTGTTCGGCGGGGAAAACGGTATGGCGGAAAGCATTACGCAGGATCTGGCCCGCCTGCGGCTGACAGGGCGGTTCGGGATTGCCGATACACCCGGTGCGGCCTGGGCGCTGGCCCGTTATGCCGGACAGTCTGCGACCGCCCACCGTTCGGGGGATGCCATTGATCAGGAAGCCCGCGCCACCCGCTCCCGCGCCTTCAAGCGGCGCAACTGGGAAAGGGGCGGTCCGGCGCCAGCCCGTATCCCAGTCAATCCGGACGCCCCGAGCATCGCACCGCCGGGTGAAACCCGCGCGGCCATTTCCCGCCTGCCCGTGGCGGCATTGCGCCTATCACAGGAAGATTGCACCAACCTCAACCGGTTGGGGGTGCGGATTATCGCGGACCTGATCGGCCTGCCCCGTGCCGCCCTTGTCCGCCGCTTTGGCCGCGATGTGGTGATGCGACTGGATCAGGCGCTCGGGGCGGATCCCGAACCGGTCTCTCCGGCGAAACGGACCCATCACTTTGCCACCCGCCTGTCCCTGCCCGACCCGATCGGCCTGCAGGATGACATCATCGCAGGCGTTGACCGGCTGCTGCCGCCCCTGTGTGAAAAGCTGCGCAAGGCAGGACGCGGGGCGCGGCAGGTGCGGTTGTGGTGTTTTCGCACAGATCACACGGTCCAGATTATCGAAATCGGACTGGCCAGACCGAACCACGATCCCGACCGCATCCGCCCGCTGCTGTTGCTGCGCCTGCCCGAGATCGAGGCCGGTTTCGGGATCGACACCCTGCGGCTTGAGGCGTTTCTGACCGAACCCCTGTCCGACATTCAGCACAAAGGCCATGCAGATGCGGTGGCCGCAGCCCGTGAACGCCGCGATAATACCGACGCGACGAGCGATCTTTTGGGGCGGCTTGGCGCGCGGATCGGGCTCGACAGCCTGACCCGCCTGCATCCCGCAGACAGCCACATCCCAGAAAAGACTGCAACACGCATGGCCGCAGCCTATTGTGCACCTGCCGAAAACTGGCCTGAAACCTATCTGCACCGGCCTGTGACGCTCTTCCCGCCGGAACTTGTTACCCCTATCGATGAACAAGACACCCCGAGCACGCCAGCACCGCCATCCACAGGTCCGATGCCACCACCCCCCTGCTTTCGCTGGCGACGGCGGGAATTTCACACCCGCAGCGCCAGCGGCCCCGAACGGATTTCCCCCGAATGGTGGCTGGACGATCCCAACTGGCGCAGCGGCACGCGGGATTACTGGCAGGTGGAAACCCGCACGGGGGAAAGGCTCTGGCTGTTTGAAACCAAGACACGCATGCGATCAGGGGGATGGTTCTGTCAGGGGGATTTCGGCTAGCCCCTCCCGTCCGGCCCTGTCAGAGCCGCAACCGCAGCAATCCGTAAGCCGCAAGCAGAATGGCAATGCAGCTTGCCAGCGCATAGGGCGCACGCAGGGCAAGCTCCCTCCCGATTTGCGGTTCGGCAATCGAAACCACCCAACCGGCCAGCAATGCCCCGACCGGCATCATGCCCCAACCGAAGAAGCGGTAAATGCTGTTCACCCGCCCCAACAACCCGTCCGGAATCAGGCGCTGGCGATAAGACACTGTCACCACGTTCCACAACAGGGCAGCAAACATTTCGACAAAAAGCGCAAAGGCTACCACCCACGGGTTGGAGGTCAGAAAAATAAGAACAAACATCACCGGAAACAGGAACAGCACCACCTGCAAACTGCGTTCCGCCCCGAGACGGGCCGCGAGACCGGGGCAGACAACTCCCCCGACAACACCGCCTGCGGCCCCCGCCGTCAGCAGGAAGCCGTGGCCGACACCGTTCAACCCGAGAATTTCCTGAGAGAAGAGAACCAGCACGGTCAGCGCCATCACCGCCAGCATGTTGGAAACCCCCAGCATCAAGGCAAGGCGCATCAGCTTGGGGTGTTGTACCAACCATCTGAAGCCCTCCAGAACCTCTGTAAACATACTGCGTTTGGCAGGCATGGCGCGGGGCGGCACCACAATCAGCCAGACCACCCAGGCCGCAACCGCAAAGGTCACAGCATCCAGCGCGAAAGGCGCTGGCACCGCATAGGCGATCAGCAGGCCGGCAAGCGGCGGACCGATGAAACTGCCCATGATCTGCTCAACGCTCCAGATCTGCCCGTTCGCCCGCTCCAGATCGCCCGGCGCGACCACCGATGGCAGGGCAGTTTGTGCTGCGTTATCCCGAACCACTTCGGCAGAGCCGAGCAGAAAGGCCAGACCGCAGAGCGCCAGAATATACAGGTTCACTTTATCATCCGGCGGCAGGTCCGGCAGAAAGGTGATCAGGGCAATCACCCCAGAGGTGAGTAAAAGCCGCAACAGATCGGCCATCACCATAAGGCGCTGACGATCCCCCCGATCGGTAATGACACCGGCAGGAAGGGTAAACAGAAGCCAAGGCAGGCGGGTCGCGAAAGCGACATAACCGATAAGAACCGGATCCCGCGTGATCAAGGTAGCCAGCCAGGGGAAGGCCAGCGCGGAAACCCCGTCCCCCAGATTTGAAATTGCAGAAGCTGAAAAGAGCAGCCTATAATTCCGGTTAGAATACAACAAAGACATGGGCTACTCTGTCCAGTCTTTCAGGGGTAAAGTCAACTACCACAAGTAGATGATGCATCAGGCGCTCCAGCCTGTTGCAAAACGGTGAACGCCCTGTAAATGCTACACATCATGGGGCACTGCAAAAACCATCTGCAAAACGATACCTGCTAAGGTTGAGTCGCTGCCATTCAAAAACTGTCAGATAATCCGACTGTTTTACTTTTATCCTGAATTAACAACGGCTAGACCAACTCGCCCGCAAACACCTTCTCAGGCTGCGCTGCGGGTGAAGGTCAGTGTTTTGTCATCCGACAGCGCGGGCTGGAATTTATACCCGTCGAGATCGAAATCCTGCAACCCCTCAACCGTTTCCACACGGTTTTTGATGACGTAACGGGCCATCGCCCCGCGTGCGCGTTTGGCAAAAAAGCCGATCATCTTCAATTCGCCGTTGCGGTCCTCTTTGAAGGAAGGGGTGATGACAGGCGAAACCATCTTCTTTTCCTTGGCTGCCTTGAAATATTCGGTACTGGCAAGGTTGACCACGGGCGCGCCACCGGACGCTTCATCCAGTGCACCGCAAAGCTTTTCGCCCCAATAGGCATAAAGCGTAGCACCCGCGTCGTTTTTGAGCCTGCTCCCCATTTCCAGACGATAAGGCTGGATCAAATCCATCGGGCGCAGCAAACCGTACAGCCCGCTCAGTATGCGCAGGTGATCCTGCGCATAGCTGCAATCGGATTCATCAAAACCGGCAGCTTCCAGTCCGGTATAGGTGTCACCGGCAAAGGCAAACATGGCCTGCTTTGCATTCTCCGCAGAGGATTGCGCAGAAAAACCGTCAAAACGCGCCTTGTTCAGCTTCGCCAGATCCTCGCTGATGTGCATCAGGCTGCGCAGATCGCTTACGCTCAACTTCTGCGCAATCGCAGCCAGCCGGTTCGCATCTTCCTGAAACGCCGGATAGCTTTCCAGCATAGGTTCTGCAGGTCGGTCGAAATTGAGCTTTTTTGCAGGCGAAAGCACAGCCAACATATCGGGTCTCCAGATTTTGATGGGCCGCTATTACAGGAAGAAACGCCGGAAGACCAACCCCGATTGGCCAATAAATCCCGAACTCTGACCAAGCCTTGCGGGATGGGGCAGAATAAACGAAGGCTGCCTGTTTAAGCGGCTTTCTCTGCATGGATCTCATCAAGAAAGGCTGCGCCGAACCGTTCGGCCTTTACCTCTCCAACCCCCGAAATTCGGGCCAGCGCGGCCAGATCGGACGGACGGGCCTGCGCGATCTTTGACAGGGTCGCGTTGCTGCAATTGAGGTAGGTATCCATACCGCTTTCACCGCGTGCCAGCCGCAACTGCGCCTCTTGCAAACGGTCGAACAAATCGCCGGCCTCCCGTCCGGCAAGTTTGCGTCTGGCGGGGTGGACCTGTTCGGCTTCCCCGTTGATCACCTCAAGAAAAGCCGCGCCGTATCGCTCCAGTTTGACGGCACCGACCCCTGCAATCCGCGAAAATTCGTCAAGCGAGCGGGGCCGTGCCTCAACCATATTGATCAAAGTGGCGTCGGGAAAAACCACGTAGGCCGGTGCCTGAATGGCCTCCGCCAGTGCGCGTCGCTTCGCCTTCAGCGCCGAAAGCAGCGGTTCGTCCTCTTCGGCCACCATTGCGCGGACCTTGCTGGTCCTGCGGTTCTGACGCTGGATCGTATCGCGGCGCAGTTCGATGCTTTCCTCCCCCTTCAGGATTGGCCGTGCCCGCTGTGTCATGCGAAATGCGCCGTGCCGTTCCATATCGGGGCGGATCAGGTCATACCCCATCATTTGACGGAAAATGGCTTGCCACTGTGCCTTGTCATATTCGGCCCCGACACCGTAGGTTGGCAAGGTATCATGGCCGCGCTGGCGGATCTTGTCAGTTGCAACGCCGCGCAGGATATCGATCAGATGCCCCGCGCCGAAGGATTCGCCAGTCCGCAAAACCGCAGAAAGCGCCTTGCGCACGGCATCTGTTCCGTCAAAAACCTCCGGCGGATTGGCGCAAAGATCGCAATTGCCGCAACCATCAATTTCGTCCCCGAAATAACGCAAAAGGACGCGACGGCGGCACCGCCGCGCCTCGGCCAGCCCAAGCAGAGCGTTCAAACGTCCGTGGTCTGCTTCCTTGCGTTCGGACGGGGCAAGTCCTTCGTCAATCTGGGCGCGGCGCAGGCGGACATCATCTGCGCCATAAAGGGTTAACGTATCGGCAGGCGCCCCGTCCCGACCGGCACGGCCGATCTCCTGATAATAGGACTCCATCGACTTGGGCAAATCCGCATGTGCCACCCAGCGGATATCCGGCTTGTCGATACCCATACCAAAGGCCACTGTCGCGACAACGATCAACCCGTCTTCCCGTTGGAAACGGGTTTCGGCAAGGCGGCGGTCGTCCCGCTCCATTCCCGCGTGATAATGCAAGGCCGAATGCCCTTCGGACCGCAGGGCCGTGGCAAGGGTTTCACATTTGTTGCGTGACGAGCAATACACGATGCCCGACTGCCCCTTGCGTGCGCCGATAAACTCCAGCAGCTGGCGGCGCGGGCTGTTCTTGGGCTGGAACGCAAGGTTGATATTGGGCCGGTCAAATCCGCGCAGGAATGTGGAGGGCGTTTGGCCATCAAACAACCGGTTTACAATTTCCTCCCGCGACTGGGCATCTGCGGTTGCGGTAAACGCGGCCAGAGGCACGCCCAGTTCCTTGCGCAAAGCCCCGATCCGCAGGTAATCCGGACGGAAATCATGGCCCCACTGGCTCACACAATGGGCTTCATCAACCGCGATTAACCGCGTGCCGATCTTCCGCAGGAGCATCAGCGTGCCGGGATTGGCCAACCGCTCCGGCGCGATATAAAGCAGTTTCAAGGCACCGTCTTCCAATGCCTGAAAAACTTCCTCCGTCTCTTCCTCACTGTTTCCCGACGTCAGCGACCCTGCGCCGACACCCACTGCATTCAGGGCGCGCACCTGATCCCGCATAAGGGCAATCAATGGCGAAATGACCACTGTGACCCCGTCCAGACAAAGCGCTGGCAACTGGAAACACAGGGACTTTCCGCCCCCCGTCGGCATGATCGCCAACACGTTTTCACCAGCGAGAACCGCGTCCACCACTTCCTTCTGGCCATCGCGGAAAGCGGTAAAACCGAAAATTTCCGCCAGTAAATCCTGGGCTTTTGCCTGTCGGTCTAACATATTTGTTTTTCGTCTGCTCGTTCACTTGTAGTTTTGACAGGTTGATAAACGCTTAACAACCCGCAACCATCCCGCTTAATGCCCATTCCCAAGCCCCCCTGCATCCATTAGAAGGCGCGGTATCATGGCGTCAGAAAAACCGAAATCCCTGTTCTACTTCCTGCAGTACCTGCCCGTTGCAGCCTTGCTGGCGATCTCGAAACGGCTGCCTTTTGACGCCCGCGGCGCCTTGGCGGGTGCGGTTGTCAGCTTTGCCGTGCGCTGGCTGCCGCCATTCCGCAAACGGGTCGAGGAAGGGCTTTGCCGCGTTTACCCCGATATGTCACGTTCAGAACGCAATCGCATTGCATCGGCTGTCGGGCGCAACATGGGACGGACCCTGACCGAAATTCTTTACAATGCGGAATTTGCCAGCAAAACCGACCGTTTCATCGCAAATGGGCCGGGGCTGGCAGCACTCCGTCAGGCCCGCGCAGAAGGCAAGGGCGCTTTGATCGTGTCGGGCCATTTCGGCCAGTGGGAGGCGATCCGCCACTATCTGAAAGCGGAAGGACTTGAAACCGGAGCTGTCTACCGTCCCAATTCGAACCCGTGGTATGAACCGCATTTTCTGGGCGGCATTCGCGAGGGCGGCGCACCCATCGTACCGCGCAGTAACAGCGGAACGCTTCAGATGGTGCGCCATATTCGCAAGGGCGGATTCTTTGCAATTCTGGCGGATCAATATGTGCAATGGGCTGAAAAAATTCCGTTTCTCGGCCATATAACTTCGACCACCACCTCCCCTGCGGAACTGGCGCTTAAATATGATCTTCCCCTCGTTCCTGCCTTCGGGCTGCGGGATGCTGACGGGCGAACGATCCATATCACGTTTGAAGAACCGATCGCCCACACCGATCCGGCCACAATGATGACCGAGTTCAACGCACGGATAGCTGCGCGGATACATGCCAATCCCGGACAGTGGTACTGGTTGCATCGCCGTTGGAAAAACCTGTAACACCTTTCCATTCGCCCGTATTGTCTGGCCAGAACTGACTTGGAAGAAACCGGTGCCGCACGCTGTGATCAAACTCCTTACCTATGTCGCGACGATACCATTACTTTTCTGGGTGGTGCTGCAAGTCCTGCTCCGGCGCGGCAGTTTGGACACTGCGAAAAACCGCTTGGGCATTGCGACGGAACAGAAACCAGACAAGCCGTTGATCTGGCTTCACGCGGCATCGCTTGGCGAACTGACGTCTATTAAACCGTTTCTGCTCTTCCTTGCGCGCAACTATCCAGAGCATGTCCTGTTGATTACAACGAACAATCCTGCCGCGCTTACAGCAGCACGCGGCTGGGCCGATCTGCCGACCATTTTGCAATCAGCCCCGCTGGATGTGCCTATAATTATCAATCGCTTTCTCAAGCATTGGAAACCTGTGAGTTTCATCAACATAGAAGGCGAGGTCTGGCCGAACCGGTTTGCCGCCCTGTCAAAAAAGAACATTCCTTCCATTATGTTAAATGCCCGCCTTTCCGAACGATCCTCCGAAAGACTTTCGGTATTCGGAGCACGCGCGATGGGCTTGATGCACTTCAGGCAGATTTACGCGCAGGATCCCCGCTCCGCAGAGAATTTTGAAACTCTCGGCGTTCCGCGGGACTGTGTTCGCACTATCCCGAATTTCAAATCTCTGGTGTCACTTCCTCCCCCTGATCCGCGCATGGTCGCGCGGTATGATCGTGAAAATACCTTACTGGCTGCTTCAACCCATGAGGGTGAAGAACCGTTGATTCTGAATGCGTTTCAGTCACTATTGTCAGAAAATCCTAATTTACGATTAATACTGGTGCCAAGGCACCCGAACCGCGTGCCGGGTATCGTCAGAACCGCGCAGCAGAAAAATCTGGAAGTGGGCATCTACGGCGAAAACCCTGTTCCGGAACAGGTTACTGTTGTGGACTCGCTAGGGAGCCTGCAACGCATCTATCCCCTTGCGAAAGTTACGCTTGTCGGGGGGTCGCTGGTGCCTGACATCGGCGGCCACACGCCTTACGAGCCGCTTCGCGCCGGCAGTGCCATCGTGAGCGGCCCGTTTCATTCAAATTTTAAGCAAGAATACGAGATGCTTGCGCGATCACAATCCTGCATTCTGGTGGACAAGGCCGGTCTGGCGTCCGCCCTGACAAATGCCTTCGCGAAGGGAGACGATCTGGCCGCCAAGGCCCGGGAAGTCTACCCCTCGGCCGCGGATCCCTCCATTCTTTTCAATGACATAGCACGGAAGGTCGGGCTTCCATGATCGGTGAACTCGCATTTGCATCAAAACGTATCTTTCTGGGTGAGACTTTTCTGGCGCAATATTCATGCAACATTAACACTTTACGTGAAGACTTGGCAGGGAAGACCGTGGCAATCGTCGGCAACGCCCGCAGCCTGAGCGATCAGTCTTTCGGACCGGACATCGACCGGTGTGATCTGGTAATCCGGATGCACGCAGCGCCCCTGCCCCGAACAGAAAGTCACGGAACACGTACCTCCTGGCTGGCGCTTGGTATGCCGGTGCCACAGAATATTATCGACGGGCGGAAGCCTGACCGCCTGTTGTGGATGGCAAAGAAACGCAAGCGTCTGCGGGCACGCTTTGCAAATGCGAAAGGATTTTATCTACACCCCAAAACAGAATGGGACCGTATGGCGGACGAACTGAAAGCGCCCCCGACGACGGGAATCATGCTGATTGATCTGGTTGCGCGGTCCGAGGCCGTTGAAATTCATCTGTTCGGATTTGATTTTTTTACCAGCCTGTCGCTCTCCGGCCGTCGCACCGCTGCACAGGTGCCCCATGACTTCACTGCCGAGAAACACTTCGTTCAGAAGCTGGTCGCACAGGATCAGAGGGTTGTGCACCACACGGATACGCACTAACCACAATCCCGAAGACTGATCAGGTGGACCAATGGACAAAGCGGTATCAATCAAAGACGCGATTCAGACCAACCTTGTGGGCTTACGCGCGCTGGACGAACAACTCGGGTCTGCCGAACTGTCTACGGCGCTCGACGGGGCACTTGACCTGCTTTACGCGATGAAAGGCCGCCTGATCGTTGCCGGTGTCGGGAAAAGCGGGTTGATCGGGCGCAAACTTGCAGCGACATTTTCATCCACGGGTACACCCGCCTATTTTGTCCATCCAGTAGAAGCAAGCCACGGCGATCTGGGCATGATCCAGTCCGACGATGTGGTGATGCTGCTAAGTTGGTCCGGTGAAACCCGCGAGCTTTCTGATTTGCTGGCCTATACCCGCCGCTTTGGCGTGCCTGTTATTGCCATTACCGGCAGCGCCAACAGCACGCTGGCCCGCTCTGCCGATGCGGCGCTGGTCCTGCCCAAAGCGCCCGAAGCATGTCCGCACAACCTCGCCCCGACAACATCTACCCTTCTGCAACTGGCCATCGGGGATGCGCTGGCCGTTACCGTGCTGAAAATGAAGGGATTTTCGGAAGAAAGTTTTCGCGATTTCCATCCGGGCGGCAAGCTTGGTGCGGCACTGACACCGGTTCGGGACATTATGTTCAGGGACACCGACCTGCCAACCGTGCAAGAGGACGCGCCGATCATCGAGGTGCTTGGGGAAATATCCCGCAAGACTCTTGGCATCGTCGGCGTGCTGGACGAAAGCGGCACCCTGAAAGGCGTGATCACGGACGGGGACATCCGCCGCTATCTGGAGGCGAATTCCGCCGGTTCCATGAAAGAAGCCATGTGGGAGAAACGTGCAAACGCCCTGATGACGCCCGGATCAGTCCATCTGGAACCGCAAAGATCCTGCGCACGCGCCTTGCACGTCCTTCAAAGCAACAAGATTTCAGCGGCTTTCGTCATCGAAAACGGCAAGCCGGTCGGGGTGGTCACCCTGATCCAGCTCCTGTCTCTTGGCGTTGCCTGATCGCGCAACCCTGTCCGTTTACATATCAATGCAGCCGGCAACTTCGACACTGCCGTGTTTGAGAATGGGGCAACCCTTTGCCAGTTCCACAGCTGCCTCAATTGAGTCCGCTGAAACGATCGCATAACCGGATGCGGGATTGGAACCGCCATCATCCGCAACCCCTTGCGCGGTAACGGTTTTGCTCTTGCCGACGGGTGCACCGCCGTCCACAACAGCCTGCCCCATGTCGGCATACCATTGCTGCCAGGCCTCCATCTCCCGCGCGCCTTCTTCGGGGGTGTCCGGCATCTTCCCGCCGTGAAAAACAAATAGAAAATTGGGCATGGTATCCTCCACTCCGACCTGATTGAAAATGACCTGCGCGAAAATTGAAACTTGCGTCTTTGAAGGGGCTTGTTTCGGAAAAACCATGCCACACTCGACGACGCCTGACCTGAAAGACCCTGCACAGCCCTTCCTAACACATTTCACCGCTTGAAAGAATGATAATTCACGGTAGGGTCGGCCCGATAGGCCCCAATCCCTTTCTCACCAACAGGTTAGCGCGATGAAACTTTCGGAAAATATGCAAGGCGCGGCCCTGATGACCGCCTCCATGGCGGGGTTTGCGCTGAATGACGCGGCGCTGAAGTTCGGCGGCAGCGACATAGGGCTGTTTCAGGCGATTTTCCTGAGGGGGATTTTTGCCGTCCTGCTGATCGGCAGTTTCGCCTATGTGCGCGGGGCCTTCAGGGCGATGCCATCCATGGGGGATGCAGGTTGGATCGCCCTGCGCTCCCTGTCTGAAATCGGCGCGACGCTCTGCTTTTTAACCGCCCTGTTTCATATGCCACTTGCGAATGTTACGGCCATTCTGCAAATCCTGCCCCTGACCATCACACTGGCGGCGGTTGTGTTTCTGGGTGAACCCATCGGTAAAAAACGGATACTGGCGATCCTCGCCGGTTTTCTCGGCGTGCTGATCATCATCAGGCCCGGCACTTCCGGTTTCAACGCCTATGCCCTGCTCGGGCTGCTGGCTGTTGCATTTGTGACGGTACGGGATATTTCGGCCCGCCAGCTTAGCGTAAATGTCTCAAGCCTGTTCGTTGCCTTTGTCGCCGCCCTGGTCATCATGCTGACAGGGGCAACGGGAGTCATTTTCAGCCAGAGTTGGGCGCCCACTTCCCCGTCGGAACTCGGCATTCTGGCCCTTGCCGCCTGTTTCCTGTTCGTCGGCTATTATTGTTCCGTCGCCACCATGCGGGTGGGCGAAGTGGCGGTTGTTACACCGTTCCGTTATTCCATTCTGCTTTGGGCCATCGCGCTTGGCTGGATCATCTTCGGAGACATACCGGATGGTTGGTCGATCCTCGGAATGACAATTATTTTCGGATCGGGCGTCTTTGCGATGTGGCGGGAGCGGAAAGTAAAGCGCAAGGCAGAACGGGTTTCCAAACAGCGCCAGACAGCCGTGAAGGCAGGGCTTGCCAGCGACATGCCACCGGTTAATCTGCGTTAGAAACCGGCTCCCTTACAGCCGCGCAACAGAAAGCAGTTCCCATGCCCCAAACCATTACAAAACGCGTCAAGGATATGGTCGCCGAGGCGAATACCCGCGTCACCACCATCCCCACCACAGAAGCATTCGATCTGGTGAACAGTCCGGATCACGTACTGGTAGACCTGCGCGATTTTCGCGAGTTAAAGCGGGGCGGCAAAATTCCCGGCGCGTTTTCCTGTCCGCGCGGGATGCTGGAATTCTGGATTGATCCGGACAGCCCCTATCACAAAGAGGTTTTCAATCAGGACAAAACCTACGTTTTCTACTGTGCCAGCGCATGGCGCTCTGCGCTGAGTGCGCAGGTTGCACAGGAAATGGGGTTGAACCCTGTGGCCCATATCGAGGGTGGTTTCGGTGCATGGGTCAAGGCCGGCGGTCCCGTCGAAACGGTAGAATAGCGCCGGCCCTGGCGGTTACGCGCGGTAGGTAATCCGCCCGCCGCAAATGGTTGCCAGCGGTCTTGCCTTACCCAGTTCGTCGGGCGCGATGCTCTCCAGATCGGTGTCCATCACCACCACATCCGCCATCATACCGGCCCGCAAACGGCCCTTGCGGGTCTCATTGAATTCTACCCAGGCGTTGTCGCGGGTGTAGGACGCCAGTGTGTCCCGCAGCGTCTGGCGCTGGTCAGGCCAGTGATCTGGCAGGTCCACCCCTGCAACCGCCCCTTGAATGGTCGGCATCACGTCCACCGGCACCACCGGCCAGTCGGTCGAGAAAATCACCTTGGCGCCGGAGTCGCGGATGGTCTGCCATGCGAAGGCATGTTCATACTGGAAATCATGCAGCAAATTGCCCTTTTCATAGGGTGGAAAGAACCCTCCACGGGGCGAGTGTAAGGGCTGGATGGACGCCACAACGCCAAGTTCGGCAAAGCGCGGTATGTCCTCAGGGTGCACGGTTTCTATATGTTCGATCCGGTGGCGGCTGTCGCGCGGGCCATTGGCACGCCGCGCGGCCTCGTACCCGTTCAGTGTCTGGCGCACGGCCGCATCCCCGATGGCATGAACTGCAATTTGCAGCCCCATTGCGTCTATGCGGCTACAAGCCTCGTCAAAATGCTCGGGCGAAAACAGCGGCGCACTGCAACTGTCCGTGTTCGGATAAGGCTGCAACATATAGGCGGTGCGGCTGTCGATCACCCCGTCCATGAACATTTTAACCCGAGAGGACCAGACCATATCACCGTTATACGTCGCGCGCATTTCTGCCGCTTCTGCGATCCGGTCCAGCGGGTCGGTGTGTTTCAGGTGCATCGGCACTTCGGTCCGGCACAGCAGATCACCGTCCTCTTCCAGTGCAGCCAGCAGTTCAAGCTGATAAAAGTTGCCGTCCATATTATGCAGGCCGGTAATCCCGTGAGAGGCGCAATGCTCCAGTCCGCGCAGCATCACTGCCTTGTCCACAGCCCGTTCCCTGGAAGTTGCCGGTGGCTCGGGATTTGCGCCTGTCATCAGGCCGAGCATCTCCCGCCCGCCCAGCGCAGTACAATCGAGAACCGCTTTATAGGCTCCGGGCTCGCGCAGTTCCCCCGCTGCGGTGCCGTCTTCAGCCATCACCACTTCAGAGCCTTCGTCCACCTCTGCGCCGTGCAACAGACCTGCCATTTCCAGCGCCTTGGTATTGGCCCAAACCGTGTGATGGTCCGAGGCCATCGCCGCAAAAGGGCGGTCCGGCATCGCCGCATCAAGATCCTGACGGGTAATCGGGCGGTCGCCCATAGCGTGATAGTCTATGGCGCTGGCAAAGAGCAACGGATCATCTGGGCGGGATTCGGCGTAGGGGCGCACCGCTGCCGCAATCCCATCTACGCCTTCAGCACCATAGAGATTCAGGTAATCCAGTTCTGCTGCTCCCTGAAACAGATGCACATGGCTGTCAATAAATCCGGGAAGCACGGTGCCACCTTCCGCGTCGATCACTTTGGCGGTTCCCGCGATCTCTTTGATCTCCGCAGTGCTGCCCACGGCGGCGATCATGCCGTTCTTTATTGCCAGCGCTTCGGCGTCCGGCCCGTCAAAGGTGATGACGCGGCCATTCAGGATTACCAGATCCATATTTTCGGTCCTTCAATAAAAAAACGGCGCACCCCACCACAGGATGCGCCGTAAGGGTGTTTTACTTTTGCAGTTCGGTCCAGATTCTTGTGTAAATCTTGGTGGCTTCAGGCGGGCAGACTTCGGCAATATAAGCCGCGCCTTTCAGGTCGGCCGGAATGTTTACTTCCGGTGCATCCGCCATATCCGCTGGCATGAACTCTTCAGAACCGCTGATCCCGTTTGCATAACGCGCAAATTCGGAAATCAGGGCTGCATTCTCGGGCGCCATGATGAAGTTCATGAAGGTTTTCGCGGTGTCAGGGTTCTGCGCATCGGCAAGAACGGCAACGTTGTCCATCCAGACCGGAAAGCCCTCCTGCGGGTAGCCGAACACGATGTCCTCATTCTGAAGGCGGGCACGGAAGGACGCGCCGTTCCAGTTCACACCGGCAGACAGGTCGCCTTTTGCGTATTTTTCAATCGCGCCGTAATCAATCGACAGCCAGTGCGGCTTCGCTGCCATCAGGGTATCACGCACTTTCTTCAGCACATCCTTGTCAGCTGTGCATTGCTCGCCGCCAACGTATTTGATCGCCATGCCCATCACGTCATTCATTTCAGGGACAACGTTGATCTTGCCTTTCAATTCTTCCGGCGGGTCAAGGATAATGGCCGAAGTGTTCGGATCACCGCCGTAAACGGATGTGTTCACTGTCACGCCCACGGTTCCCCATTGCCACGGCACCGTGTAATTCCGGCCCGGATCAAAGGCCACATCAACCCACTGCGGATCCATGTTCTTGAAGTTTTCCATCTCGTTGGGTTTGGCTTCCAGCAACAGCCCCTCGTTGATCCAGATCGGCACATAGGTGCCTGAAGGAACCACGATATCAAACCCGTGACCACCGGCCTTCACCTTGGCCAGCGCGGTATCGTTACTGTCGTAATCCGTGACCGTCACCTTGATGCCGGTTTCTTCTTCGAACTTCTTGATCAGATCGGGGTTCGTATAGTTGCCCCAGTTGTAGATGTTCAA
Source organism: Paracoccaceae bacterium (assembly GCA_018223125.1). Lineage (GTDB taxonomy): Bacteria > Pseudomonadota > Alphaproteobacteria > Rhodobacterales > Rhodobacteraceae > Amylibacter. Next base: position 72,951 of record JAAEZA010000014.1, read on the forward strand.
CTCGCCATCAGCAAAGGCAGGCGCTCCCAGCGCAGCCGCAATCCCGATCACCGTTACCAACGTTTTCATGTCAGTTACTCCCTGTTCTTTTGTGGTCCGCCCTTGGAAAGTAGATAGAACGCGATCACAAGAGCGACTGAGATCGCGAGCAAAGCTGTCGATATGGCGTTGACTTCCGGTGTGATCACGCGGCGCATCTGCCCCAGCATATAGGTCGGCAGCGTATCCTGCCCCGCAGATTTCACGAATTCGGTAATCACCACATCATCAAGCGATATGACAAAGGCCAGCATACTGCCCGCCAGAACACCCGGCCAAAGCTGGGGCAGCGTCACACGGCGGAACACCCGCCACGGCGTGCCATAAAGATCCGCCCCCGCCTGTTCGAGATTCAGGTCCATCCCCTGAAGCCGTGCACGGATCGGCATATAGGCAAACGGGATACAAAAGGCAGAATGGGCGATAATCAGGTACATCAATCCGGTGTAGCCCGTAGCCACTTTTATAATGGCAAAAAAGATCAGCAGTGCCACCGCCGTAACGATCTCGGGGATCATCAGGGGCTGGTTGATCAGCGCAAAGACAAAGGTATAGCCGCGGAACCCTTTGGTTCGGGTGGTCGCCAGCGCTGCCATCACCGCAGCACTGGTGGCAATCAGAGAGGCGCTGGTCGCAATGATCAGAGACAGGATTGTTGCATCCTGCACCTTTTCATTCTGCCACGCCTTCACATACCACTGCCACGAAAACCCTTCCCAGATCGCTATGCTTTCACCCTTATTAAAGGAATAGACCACCAGCAGGATGATCGGCAGGTAAAGCACCAGAAAGCATAGCAGCGCAACAGGAACGAAACCGGTCTGGCGGCGGACATCAAAAGCGCGGGATTTAGCCATGGGACATCTCCTCACGGCCAGCGGCCCGCACGTAAACAATCAGCGCAACCATCACGATGGCAAGCAGGGTGATCGACAGAGCCGCGCCAAGGGGCCAGTTCCGCCCCTGCCCGAATTGCAGTTCGATCAGGTTGCCCAGCATCAACTGCTTCCCCCCGCCCAGCACACGCGGCGTCACATAAGCACCAAGGGAGGGCACAAAGACAAGGATCGAGCCAGCTATCACGCCGGGCTTCACGATGGGAAAAATCACCCGCCGCAGCACCCGCCAGCGCGAAGCGTAAAGATCATAAGCCGCCTCAACCAATGAAAAGTCGAACCGCTCCATCGCGGCATAGATCGGCAGCACCATCAGCGGCAGATAGACATAGAACATACCCAAAGTGATCGCGAATTCCGTAAACAGCATCTGGATCGGCTGGTCGATGATGCCCAGCCCGATCAGCAGGGAATTCACCACCCCTTCATTGCGGATAATCTCCATCACGGCAAAGGTGCGGATCAGCAGGTTGGTCCAGAAAGGGACCATGATCAGCAACATCCAGATGTCCCGCTTTTCCTTGGGCCGTGTCGCAATGAAATAGGCAGTCGGAAAACCGACGATAAAGGCAACCAGTGTCGTCATCAGCGACAGTTTCACAGAACGCCAGAAGATCGAAAGATGCGCATCGGAAAAGGACAGCGTGTCATCAAAGAAGTCCCGTTCCACCACCACATTAAACCATGCGTCGGTGGAGAACTTCCAGACGACCCCGCCATAATCACCCGGTGTCAGGAATGAATACAGCACCACGATCAACAGCGGACCGGAGGCTGCAAACAACAGGATCAGAAGTGCCGGTGAAAGCAAAAGCCAGCGGCGGCGGGTGGCTTGGGTGTCGGATGCCTGTGTCATCAGTCCCTCAGCACCTGGCCGACGCCGGCCTCAAAGCTTACGCCCACCCGATCACCGGTTTCGAAACCTTCGCCGGTGTTGGGCTGGTTCTGTTTTCGCACCACAAAGGCAGACCCGCCGTCGAGCGTGACGTGATAATGTGTGTCGGTGCCGAAATAGACGATGTTTTCCAGAACCCCGTCCAGCAAGCCGCTTTCTCTGGTCAGCACCGCATGTTCGGGGCGCACTGCAAGCGTGACCGCACCGGACTGGCTGCCCCCCTGTACCGCCCGCGCCGCAACAGTTTTGCCCGATGGCAGGGTCACGGTCGCGACCTCTCCGGCGACGGACTGAAGCGTTGCTTCCAGAAAATTCGTATCCCCGATGAAATCCGCCACAAAGCGTTCGGCAGGATGGTCGTAAATGTCTTTCGGCCCGCCGATCTGCAAAATGCGCCCCGAGCTCATCACTGCGATCCGGTCGGACATTGTCAGGGCTTCTTCCTGATCGTGTGTGACAAAAACAAAGGTAATGCCGGTTTCCGATTGCAGCCGCTTCAATTCGATCTGCATTTCCTTGCGCAGTTTGAAATCCAGCGCCGACAGCGGCTCGTCCAGCAACAGCACCTTGGGACGGGGCGCAAGCGCACGGGCCAGCGCCACGCGCTGTTGCTGCCCGCCGGAAATCTGGCTGGTCATCCGGTCCGCCATCGCTGTCATCTGCACCAGTTCCAGCATCTCGCCAACGACCTGTTTGATCTCTGCTTTGGGGCGGTCCTGCATCTCCAGACCAAAACCGATATTCTGGGCCACGGTCATATGCGGGAACAGCGCGTAATTCTGGAATACAGTGTTTACCGGCCGCGCATAGGGGGGCAGCGGCAGCACATCCTGCCCTTCGATTGTTAACGATCCGCTGGTCGGGTCAACAAAACCGGCAATAGAGCGTAGCAGGGTTGTTTTACCGCAGCCTGACGGTCCAAGAAGCGTGAAAAATTCGTTCTGGCGTATCTCTACGTTAATATTGTCAAGGGCGGTGAAAGCATTGGCGCCTGACCCGAAGGTTTTCGACAGACCGGAAATTTCAATCATTGTGCCTCTGCTGTTTTGCTAAAGCGGTGTTCTTGCGAACAGCCCCTCTGCGGGGCCATCCACCACCTACCTTAGCGTCAACCGACAGGCGCGAGTCAATGTGTTTGTTTTAATTAACCGGCTGAAAATAAGGCAGTCTGCTTACAGAACAGACAGGCGCAAAGCGCCAATAAAAACATTACACAACAACAACTTACAATCCGTTAACAGGAACCTTCAGCATCGGGTTGCCGTCGTCGTCTGTTGGCATGACACCGGCGCGCATGTTCACTTGCAGGGACGGAATGATCAGCTTGGGCATGGCCAGTTGCGCATCCCGTTCGGTGCGGAATTTGATGAACTCCTCGCGGGTTTTTCCGCCGCCTACGTGGATGTTGTGGATCTTCTCCTCGCCCACGGTGGTTTCCCATTTGATGTCCCGCCCGTTGGGACCGTAATCATGACAGATGAACAGGCGCATATCGTCCGGAAGGGCCAGAACTTTCTGGATACTGTCGTAAAGCTGCCCCGCATCGCCGCCCGGAAAATCCGCCCGTGCCGAGCCACCGTCCGGCATGAACAACGTGTCCCCCGTAAAAGTTGAATCGCCGATCACATGCACCATACAAGCGGGCGTGTGGCCGGGGGTGTAGATGGCAAATGCCTCCATCGTGCCGATCCGGTAGGTATCCCCGTCCCTGAACAATGCATCAAACTGCGATCCGTCCCGCTGAAAAGCGGTGCCTTCGTTGAAGATCTTCCCGAAAGTTTCCTGCACCTCCATGATCTTCTCACCCACCCCGACCTTACCGCCAAGTTTCTCCTGAATATAGGGCGCCGCGCTCAGGTGGTCCGCATGGACGTGGGTTTCGATGATCCAGTCCAGCGTCAGCCCGCGGCGGGTGATTTCGGCAATCAGCGCATCGGCGTGGTCATAGGTGATCCGCCCTGCTGCGTAATCAATGTCCATCACACTGTCTATAATGGCGCAATGATCACTGTTCGGGTCTTTAACGATATAACTGACCGTGTTTGAGGCTTCGTCGAAATGGGCCGAAACCTCGGGGGTCACGTCCATATTTACCGGATAGGCCATTTGCAATCCTCCACGCGCTGGGGTCTTCCAGTGCAACTGTTGCACAAGTGAAAGGGCGGCCGCAAATACAAATCCGATTTAATCCAGCGCCGCCACAAGGATCGCAACAAATGCGCCGCCAAGCACGAACCACGCCATCTGGCGCCAGCGCGACACAGGGCGGCGGGTTTCCGGCGGTGCAGCCGTGCGCAACAGGGCGTTTTCCACCAGTTGCGGCAGTTGCGGGCCGAAACGGGACAGGGTGCGCATGGTCCGGCCCAGATCGCGGACGATCGCCTTTGGCCCCAGATTGTCGGTGATGTAGGTTTCAACCACCGGCTTGGCCACTTCCCAGATATTAAGGGACGGATCGAGAGAGCGCCCGACCCCTTCCACAACAACCATCGTGCGTTGCAACAGGATCAGTTCGGTGCGGGTTTCCATGCCGAACCGTTCCGTCACGTCGAACAAATGCCCCAGCAGCCGCGCCATGGAAATCTTGGTGGCATCCTGCCCGAAAATCGGCTCTCCAACCGCGCGCAGGGCAAGGGCAAAGGCCTCTACGTCCTGATGGGCGGGCACGTAACCGGCTTCGAAATGGACTTCGGCCACGCGGCGGTAATCCTTGCGGATGAAACCGATCAGGATTTCCGCATAGACGCGGCGGGTGTATTCGTCGATCTGCCCCATGATCCCGAAATCCAGCGCGACAAGATCACCGTCCGGCCCTACCTTCAGGTTGCCCTGATGCATATCCGCGTGAAAGAACCCGTCCCGCAGCGCATGGCTGAGAAACATCTGAACGATCCGTGCGCCCAGCGCAGGCAGGTCGTATCCGGCCGCCCGCAGTGCTTCCACATTGCTCAGCCCGATGCCTTCCACCCATTCCAGCGTCATCACTGAACGGGCAGAGTGCTGCCAGACCACACGGGGCACGCGGAAGCCTTCATCGCCTTCCGTATTGGCATGGAACTGATCGGCGGCGCTGGCCTCCATCCGCAGGTCCAGCTCCCCTTTTACGACGGATTCAAAATGGTTGATCACCTCGGTCGGATGCAACCGGCGGCTGGAAGGGGACAGCAGTTCGATCATCTGTGCTGCAAAATGAAAAGCGTCGATGTCCTTGCGGAAGGCCCGCTCGATCCCGGGGCGCAAGATTTTTACCGCGACCTCCTGCCCTGTCTCCTGCAACCGCGCATGGTGAACTTGTGCAATTGACGCGGCTGCAACCGGCTCGGAGAATTCCGAGAAAACCTGCTCGACGGGGGCGCCCAGCGCGTATTCGATCTCGGCACGGGCCTCTGCCATCGGAAAAGGGGCGATCTTGTCCTGCAAGACCTGTAATTCCCCTGCCATTTCCGCCCCGACCACATCAGGGCGTGTGGACATTAACTGGCCGAATTTGATGTAGGCGGGACCAAGCGCCGTAA
>JAAEZA010000085.1 GCA_018223125.1 Paracoccaceae bacterium
ATGTGCTGGGTCGTATCATTGCACGCCCGAACGAGCTGGACGTGGGCATTGTCACCGCGTTTGTGGGCGCGCCATTCTTTATCTGGACGGTCCGGCGGCAAAGGATGCGCGGGTTATGAGCATCGCAATCACACACGCCGCACCCCGAACCGTCCCGCGCAGGCGGATCAACCGCCGCAGTGCGCTTGTTCTGTGCCTTCTCGGAGGCGGAGTAATCTTCCTTTTCGCCCTGACCTTAACCTGCGGGCGCGGCTGTCTTGCGCCAAGTGCGGTGCTTTCGGCCCTGTTTGGCCACGACAGCGCCGGAGCTTCGTTCGTGGTGAACGACCTGCGGTTTCCCCGTGCTGCCATGTCACTGGTCACCGGCCTGTGTTTCGGTTTGGGCGGTGTTGCCTTTCAGGTGATGTTGCGCAACCCGCTCGCAAGCCCCGACATCGTGGGCATCAGTGCCAGTGCGGGGGCGGCAGCGGTGTTTGCGATTGTGATCCTTTCCTTAAACGGCTGGATCGTATCACTTGTTGCTGTCTGCGCGGGATTGATGGTCGCCTTCACGATCTGGGGGCTGTCCTCGGGGCGGGGCGGGGCAGGTGGCCGGCTCATCCTTGTGGGCATCGGCATTTCCGCCATGCTCGACAGCGTGACCGCCTATATCATCCTTGAAGCACCGGAATGGGACCGTGTAGAGGCGCTGCGCTGGCTTACGGGCAGTGTGAACGGGGCGCAACTGACCGAAGTCGCGCCGGTTTTTGCAGCCCTTGTCGTCTTTGGCGGAATGCTGGCTGTTGCGGCGCGGGATCTCGACGTGCTGCGCCTGGGCGATGATACGGCCCGCGCACTCGGGGTCGGGGCTGACAAAACACGCCTTGTTGTCACACTGGCCGCTGTCGGGCTGGTTGCCTTTGCCACTTCCGCTTCCGGACCGATAGCCTTTGTCGCCTTCCTGTCCGGTCCCATCGCTGCCCGACTGCTTGGTAGCAGCGCAGCAATCCTGCCAGCCGCGGCGCTGACAGGAGCGATCCTTGTGCTGGCCGGTGATTTTTCCGGACAGTTTCTTTTACCCGCACGCCTGCCTGTGGGCGTCGTCACTGGGGCGGTTGGCGCACCGTTCCTTTTGTACCTTATCGTGCGGGCCAATAAAAACGGGGGCAGTTTATGAGCCTTGATCACCGCCTTGAAGCGCAGAACCTTTGCGCAGGATACGAAAAACAGGCCATTCTGGAGAATGTTTCACTAACCCTGCCGGCGGGAAAAATTACCGCGATTGTCGGCGGGAATGCGTCGGGAAAATCCACGCTGTTACGTACCCTGACGCGGATTTTACCGACTGTGTCCGGTTCTGTGCTTCTCGACGGGCAGTCTGTTCACACCATGCCCTCGCGCAAGCTGGCGCAGATTATGGGGTTGTTGCCCCAATCCCCGATCGCACCCGAAGGCATCACAGTCGCGGATCTGGTGGGTCGCGGCCGTCACCCCCATCACAGCCTGTTCACCCGTTGGGGGTCTGCGGATGACCGAGCCGTGGATCAGGCACTACGGGCAACCGGTATTGAAAAACTGGCCGAGCGGGAGATTGACACGCTTTCGGGTGGCCAGCGACAGCGGGCGTGGATCGCAATGGCTCTTGCGCAGGAAACCGACCTATTGCTGCTGGATGAGCCGACGACCTTTCTGGATGTGTCCCACCAGATAGAGGTGCTGGACCTGCTGGTGGATATGAACACCGGTAGAGGCACGACGATTGCTATGGTGTTGCACGATCTTAATCTAGCCGCACGCTATGCAGATCATTTGATCGCTGTGGCCGACAGGGGCATTTACGCCGAGGGCCCACCTTCAGAGATATTAACAGAATCGATGGTCAAGGCAGTGTTCGGACTGGAGTCGCGCATCATCACAGATCCCGTTTCCGGCACCCCTTCAATGGTTCCTTTGGGGCGTCACAAGGTGATTTCAAGACCTTGCAGCCGGAAGATCGCATAAAACCGATAGAAACACTAAGAAAAGGGTGGAGCCCTTTGTTTTAGTGGGTTAGTCAGTACCCAACTGATTCACTCAACAATATGGAGGACTCTGTGTCCCGAACTCTTTCACCCTTCGGATCCCGCCGCCGCATTTCCCTGCGCTCTGTGCTGCTCTGTTGCTCTGCGCTGCTGCCAGGCCTTGCTGTCGCACAGGATCGCTACCAACTGGACGATGTAGTTCTGGAAGCATCTGACGAGGGCGCAGGAGCACCGGATTCCCAGACGATCGTGGCAACGGAAATCACTGCTGGCGGGAAAATGTCCGGCGATATTCTCGATATTCCGGCCAGTGTCTCTGTTGTGACCAGCGAGGAAATCTCCGCACGTGGTGCAGACACGATCGAAGAAGTCCTGAACTATACCTCCGGCGCTACCACCGACGGCTATGGTGCGGATGACCGCTTCGATTATTTCTCCATCCGCGGTTTTGAAGCCTACACCTACCGCGACGGGTTGCTGCTGGGTGCAAACTTCGGTGGTATCCGCGAAGAGCCTTTTGCTTTCGAACGGGTAGAAGTCTTCAAAGGTGCAAACTCTGCGACCTTTGGCGTCTCCGATCCGGGCGGTAGCGTGAACTACGTGTCCAAAAAACCCCGCGCCGAACGGTTCGGCTCCGCCTATACCTCGGTCAGTTCTTTCGGTTCCACTGAAGTGGGCGTAGATTTCGGCGATGTTCTGAACAAGGAAGGTTCGCTGTCCTATCGCATCACCGGTCTGGTGCGCGAAGGCGAACTGGAATACCCATACTCCCAGAATGATGAAGTCTTCGTACAAGGCGGTCTGACATGGCGCCCGACCGATGCAACAGAGCTGACAGTTCTGGTGGATCACCTCGATCGCGACTCCGTTCCGGGCAGTGGCGGTTTCCCGATCGGGTATGATTTTGACCGGAGTTCGACCTTCTTCGGAGAGCCGGATTACAACTATCGCGGCACGGAGCGTACAACAGTGTCCGTTATGGGGTCGCATAATTTCAGCAACGGGCTGAAGCTGTCAGGAACGTTGCGGTTCAGCGACAGCGCCGATGATTTCGGCTATGCCTACGTGGCAGGAACAAGTGGCACCACCGTCAACCGCGCCTTTTTTGCCAGCGATGGCACCAATGAAGGTGTCATCGGTGATGTGAACCTGCGCTATGAAACATTCATCGGCGGGGTGGAAAGCACCACGCTTGTGGGGATCGAGGCATCGAGCTCTGAAGCCTCTGACATACGCTACTACGGGGCCGCACCTTCAATCGATCTGGCAAATCCGGTTTATACCGGCGCCCCGACCAGTGTGCCGATGTATGCCAGCCTGCGCACCGAAACCGAAGGTCAGGCGATTTACTTGCAACAGGAACTGAACTGGAGCGACAAATTCATCGCTTCTGTCGGGCTGCGCCATGACTGGATTGACACAACTGTCTGGGATCGACTGGCAGGCACTGTCAGCTCCGGTTCCATCAGCGCAACAACGGGCCGGTTGGGTCTGACCTACAAGATCACGCCTGATCTGTCGGTATACGGCAGCTATGCACAATCCGTTGTTCCCGCCGGAACCGGTGTGGAACCGGAAGAGGGCGAGCAATATGAACTGGGCGTAAAATGGCGACCACAGGGAACCAACGCCCTGTTCGCTGCGTCGATTTATGACCTGTCCAAAACCAACATCACCCGTACCAACCCAGTGACCCTCCTGAGTGAGCCAATCGGTGAAGTACGCGTGCGCGGACTGGATCTGGAAGCTAAAGCAGAGTTTGGTTCCTATGACCTGACGGCGTCTTACAGCTTTCTCGATGCGGAAATCGTCGAAAACGGAACTTCGGGCAATGTCGGCAATAGGCCCGGTCTGGTGCCAACGCATGTCGCTTCGATCTGGGCAAGCCGGACATGGAACAATGTGGGTGTTGGAGATCTGACAGTCGGCTTGGGTGCCCGCTACAATGGTGGCTATTACTATGACGACAGCAACACCGCAGGCGAAACCGGCAGCTTCTTTGTCGTGGATGCAGGCGTTTCTTACGATCTGACCGAAAAAACCACGCTGTCCGCGAATGTGACCAATCTGTTTGACGAAAAACACGTTGCCTACGGGGGCTTCTATGCAGATTTCTACAGCCCGGGGCGGGAGGTTCAACTGAAACTCACTCATAAGTGGTAACAATTCAGAAGTAGTGGGAGACGGGGCGGCGCAATTTAATACGCCGCCCCGTTATTTTGTTCCCCTGATCATCAACACTCACTCCCGCAGGCCCGCCATGCAAAAAGCCACCGCAGAAACCCTCATCCCGCTCGACTCTCCGCAGGCTATGCTGACGGGGTTTCTGTCCCATTTGCTGGATGACCACGGCATGGTATTTGACCGGTCCGGTGATAACACCCACAGCTTTGCGCAGGACGGTTACGTGGTGGAGTTAAGTGTTCAACCCAGCGCCTTGCGAATCCGGCTGGAAGCGCCTGACGACAATGCAATGATCTTTTCCAAAGAAGGCATTGTGCACCACGTCGCAGAACTGGATCCTGATGCAGCGCAGCAAATCCGCTGGTCCGGTGCTGCACCACGTGTCGGGGAGTTTCCAAAGAACTTCCGGCTGCTGACTGTAAAGCGTTCAGAAATACTTTTTGCCGGTATGCAGCGCGTCACGCTGCACTATCCGGATATCGACGGCCTACAGGGAGACGGAATCCACCTGCGCTTGATAATGCCTCTCAATCCGGCCCGCACACCGGTCTGGCCGGTCATGGGAGAAAACGGCGCTCCTGTCTGGCCACAGAGAGAAGACGCCCTGCATGCACGATATGTCACCCTGAAAAACATCCGCACCGATGTGCAGGAAGTCGATATCGATATTGTCCGCCACGGAACAGGGCTGGTGTCCGGCTGGGCGCAAAATACACAAGCCGGCCAAATTGTTGGCGCGATGGGTCCGACAGGGCGGGTAAACCTGCCGGAGGCACAGTCCTATTTTCTGGCCGCAGACGGAACCGGACTTCCCGCGATTGCGCGCTTCCTTGAAAACCTTCCAGCTACGGCTTGCGGTGATGTCGTCGTCGCCCTTCCGGACGGGGTATCACCGCAGAGTTATTTTCCTGAAACACCGCTTAACATCCATACACTGACGCCGGATATGTTTGAGGCAGAGGTGCTGGACCACGCGCTTCGCCTGACCCGAGCGAACGTGACAGACTACGGATTTTTTGCCGGCGAATTTTCCAATGCTCAGGCCTTGCGCAAACATTTCAAAGCAGGGTTGGGGCTGGACAAAACCTCTCAACTCAGCACGGCTTACTGGCGGCGCGAGAGATAGGTCAAGGCAACCCGTTTTCGCAGATCATGGCAAAACCATCG
>JAAEZA010000015.1 GCA_018223125.1 Paracoccaceae bacterium
CCGATCACATCGGACAGGATCAGGCTGTGCACCTTGGCCGGGGCGGCCGCACGCAGCAGCCCGCCCCCTTTGATCCGGCTCAGACACTGACGCACGAGGTTCATGCGGTTAATTTCCAGCCCGCTTCCCAGCAACACGGCCCCCGCCTGCTGCTTCTCTTCAAAAGAGATTTCCGCAACAGGCGCAATGGCAAGTGCGGAGCCGCCACCGGACACAAGTGCAAGAACCTGATCCCCTGCGCCAAGCCCCTCCACCGCTGACAGCAGCGCTTCACCGGCTATCGCACTCCCGTTGCCTGGAACCGGATGTTCACCGCAGATCACTCGCACACCGTCCAGTTCCCGAAAGTTTTCGCGGTTTGTCACAGCGACTGCTTTTGAGGGCACCGGCAGATGTTTCAGCGCTTCCTCCATCATTGCGCAAGCCGCTTTACCGACAGCAAGAACCACCAACTGTCCTTCGCATTCAGGCAGGGGATCACTGGCAAGGGCACGACGCACGGCACCTGCGGGATCCGCAGCCGCCACCGCCGCGTCAAATAATTCCACTGCGGTGCTTCGTAAGTCCGGTCCAGTCATCTCCGCCCACTCCATTGATTTTGCCTCACAATAAGGCACCGCAAAAATTGCGCAAACCCCAATTTAACCTCTTGATAACCCTCATGCTTCCGGCGCAAGGTGACGCCATGGCACATCAAGACCAAATAAACCGACTGAACATGGACTGCATCGCCAATGGTCCGGAAATTCCGCAGCTGACCCGCCAGCCTGACGAATCCGCCGGAACATCCGCCATGACGGATAGCGCAAGGATCTTGGGCCTGAACCTGCGGCAGGGGAAAGTGCCGGTTTTTCCCTGCCACTGACGCCCCCGCAGGCGGCCGCTCTTGACCGCTTGCGCCAATCCGCGTCAACTGAACCGGCAAATTTAAGCGCCAGCCACACATCAGGCGCCAATCAACGGAGAGACCTTTATGACCTTTTTCAAAGCTACAGTGACGGCCGGTGCTGTCCTGCTTGCGACAACCGCTTATGCAAAGACCGATCTGACCCTTGCCATGCAGTTGGAACCGCCCCACCTTGATCCGACATCCGCAGCCGCCGGTGCCATTGATAACGTTGTCTATTCCAATATCTTCGAAGGCCTGACACGCTTTGGCCCTGACGGGTCGGTCAATCCGGGACTGGCAGAATCATGGGACATTTCCGAAGACGGCCTGACCTATACTTTTCATTTGCGCGAAGGCGTGAAGTTCCACGACGGCACCGATTTTGAGGCCAGCGATGTGGTGTTCTCGCTTGACCGTGCCCGTGCCGAGGACAGCGCAAACGCGCAAAAAGCGCTGTTCGCCGGTATTTCCGCGGTGGAAGCGGTCGATCCGAAAACTGTTAAAATCACACTCGAAGCGCCAAACGGCTCCCTTCTGTTCAACCTCGCCTGGGGTGATGCGGTGATTGTAGCCCCCGAAAGCATTGAGGGAATCAAGCAAAATCCCGTAGGCACCGGCGCTTTCAAATTCGACAATTGGGTACAGGGTGACAAGATCGACCTCACCCGCAATGAAGCCTATTGGGGCACACCTGCGAAACTGGACAAGGCGACGTTCAAATTCATCTCCGACCCGACCGCGGGTTTTGCTGCGATGATGGCTGAAGACATTGACGTTTTCATCAGCTACCCTGCCCCCGAAAATATCCCCCAATTCGAAGCTGATCCCCGCTTTCAGGTAATTCTTGGCAATACCGAAGGGGAAACCATTCTGGGCACCAACAACAAGCAGGCGCCGTTTGACAATGTTAAAGTCCGCAAGGCGCTGGCCCATGCGATCGACCGTCAGGCGATCATCGACGGTGCCATGTTCGGCCTCGGCACGCCGATCGGATCCCATTTCGCACCGCACAACCCTGACTACGTGGATCTGACCGGCAACAGCCAGTATGATCCCGAACTCGCCAAACAGTTGCTCGCCGAAGCCGGTTTTGCCGACGGGTTCAAAACCACGCTGAAACTGCCACCGCCCTCTTACGCCCGTCGCGGTGGCGAAATCATCGCCGCGCAACTGCGCGCAGTTGGGATCGAAGCCGAAATCAGCAATCTGGAATGGGCGCAATGGCTGGAACAGGTGTTCCGTGGCAAGGACTATGGTCTGACAATAGTCTCCCATACAGAACCGTTCGACATCGGTATCTATGCCCGCCCCGATTACTACTTCCAGTATGACAATGCGGAATTTCAGGCACTGATCGGGGATCTGAACGTAGAGGCCGATCCGGACAAGCGGTCCGAAATGATCAAGAAGGCGCAGAACATGATCTCGGAAGATTATGTAAACGCCTATCTTTTCCAACTGGCCATTCCAACCATTGCCAAGGCCGGTGTACAGGGCCTGTGGAAGGACGCACCGACCCAGGCGGTTGATCTGACCGCAGTAGGTTGGGCCGAGTAAGCACAACGCACGTTTTGAAAAACAAACGCCCCGATTTCCGGTCGGGGCGTTTTTTTGTCGGCAAAGGTTACAGCAGGCTTATCGGGACCGGCCAACCGCTTTGGGGCGGGCCAATATTTTGGACATTCCCCCGAAAAGACCCGGGGCTGCCTGTTCCGGCACCTCCAGAGTGTTCACTTTCGGACGGGGCGTTGCGGCAGAATGATCCGCGCAAGGGGCAGAACCTTCCTGCATCACGCTTTCCCGCGCCGTCGTCAGACTGTCAATGCGGGTCTCCGTGCTCTCGGTCTGGAAGGGCTTAGGCTCTCCCAGACGGATTTCGGCGTGACCGTCAAACCCGTAACTTCCCGCCACATCAGCAACAATCGGGGACAGCGACAACTGGTAGGATGCTGTGCGCGTTCTCGGGACAGGGCGCGGCGACATCACAAGGAACCGCCCGTCACCTTCATAGGCGATCAACGCCCCCCTTCCTGCAACTGCGTTCCGTATCTTTTCCCCTGTTGCATTGATGAATGCGCGGAAATCCGTAGCGGAAAGCTGTTCGAAGACTTCGGCTACATTTTCCAGCCGCACCCCCAAAAGACAGCCGGAAAATCCGGTGTCGGGCATCCGCATCAGGATATTTTCCTGCATCAGTGTATCTACGGCCCCGTCAAACCCCTGAAGGGTAATCTTGTCCGAAAGATCCAGCGCGTTCATTGCATCCAGTTTTTCCCGCCATTGCATTGCCACGGCTTCGAACTGTTTGTGCTGGTTGACCTGCGCGCTCAGGATATTTGCGGCGCGAATGCGCGCGCCCAGTTCCAGCCCGATGAAGGGTTTGGTAACGAAATCCGTCGCTCCGGCCCCGTAGGCCCGGTCCATGGAGCTTTGATCGCTCAGACCCGTAATCATAAGAACCGGCGTCTTTTGATAGGCTTCCATACTCCGGATTTGCGTGCAAAGCTCTACCCCGTCCATATCCGGCATCAGGATGTCCAGCAGGAAACAATCAAAAGGCGTATCCGTTTCGCCAATCGCGGCCAGCGCCTCGTCGCCACTCTGTGCAGGGGTGACATCGGTATACCCGCCCGCTTCCAGTGTCGCCTGAAGAACGCTCAGTGCGAGAGAATCGTCGTCCACCGCAAGAATCTTCATGTGTTTCTCCTTACACCGCATTTAGCCGAAAACCGTCGGTGAGATTCTCCCTACGGTTAAAAGTTGCCTAGAATTAGTACAGGAAGCGCTTAAAATTATGCGCTAAATGTGTTGATTTTGCGTCGCAGGTCGCAGACGAACGGAATAGCCGACGGCGTTTGGCAGGCCGGATCGCCAAAGAAACAAGGGACTATCCGGCACGGTTCCAAGTTTTATCGCAAGAGGTTGAAATCCTTTGCATTATCCCCTTTACCAGCGGCGCATGCCTGCCTAATCTGCGCCCCATGCTGCGCTATACTTTCTCACGACTACAGTCTCTTATTCTCAGCCTGGTTGTTGCATCCATTGTGATCTTCGCAACGGTTGAGATCGTCCCCGGTGATCCGGCAAGTTTCATGCTCGGGATGAATGCCCAACCCGATACCATCGCTGCACTACGTGAACAGCTTGGTCTTGATGTGCCGCTGTGGCAGCGGTATCTGCACTGGGCAACCGGCCTGCTCGGCGGGGACTTCGGAACGTCTTACACGTACCGCACGGCAATTGCGGAAATGATCGCAGAGCGGCTGTGGATCAGTCTGCCGCTGGCCATCTATGCCCTGACCCTCTCCACCCTGATCGCCTTTCCGGCCGGTATTCTGGCGGCAACGCGGCGCGGGTCCGCGGCCGATGTCAGCGTGATGGGGTTCACCCAGCTTGGCGTGGCCATCCCGAACTTCTGGTTTGCCATGCTGATGGTGCTGGTCTTTGCGATCAACCTGCGCTGGTTCTCGGCGGGCGGGTTTCCGGGCTGGGAAAATCCGCTGCTGGCAATGAAGGCGCTGACGCTTCCCGCAGTAGCGCTGGCCCTGCCCCAAGCCTCCATTCTTGCGCGGGTCATGCGTTCTGCGCTGCTGGACACACTCTCAGAAGATTATGTACGCACCGCCCGCGCCAAGGGCCTGACCCGCCGGCAGACTTTGTGGCGTCACGCCCTGCGCAACGCGCTTATTCCGGTGCTGACCATCATCGGGTTACAATTCTCCTTCCTGATGGCAGGTGCCATTATTATTGAAAACGTCTTCTTTCTGCCGGGTCTCGGGCGGTTGGTCTTTCAGGCCATCAGCCAGCGGGATCTGATCGTGGTGGAAAGCGTGGTGATGCTGCTGGTCTTTGCCGTGATCATTGTGAATTTCGCCGTTGATATTGCCTATGCCATTGTAGACCCAAGACTGCGGGGCAACCGATGAAAGCCTTACTGACCAACCGGAATTTTGCGATCGGCCTGCTGCTGACCTCTGTCTTTGTAGCCGGTGCCCTGATTTCCTTTCTGTGGACCCCCCATGACACCAGCGGCGTTGATATTGCCAACAAGCTGAAGAAACCCCTCAGCGAGGGCTATTTGCTGGGTACGGATCATTTCGGGCGGGATATCCTGTCGATGATCATGGTGGGCGCACGGACCTCTATCGCGGTGGCTTTCGTGGCGGTCGGGATCGGGATCGTTATCGGCGTGCCTTTGGGGCTGGCAGCGGCCGCGTCCAAAGGATCACTGATGGACGAGGTTATCATGCGCTCCAACGATCTGGTCTTTGCCTTCCCGTCTTTGGTGATCGCCATCCTGATCACCGCGATTTTCGGGCCCTCTGCGGTGAATGCGATCATCGCGATCGGGATTTTCAACGTGCCGGTCTTTGCACGGTTGACCCGCGGCGCGGCCCTGTCCCTGTGGCAACGGGATTATGTCCTGTCGGCACAGGTGGCAGGAAAGGGTCCGGCGCGGATTTCATTTGAACATATCCTGCCCAATGTCACCAACCTGCTGATCGTCCAGGGCACGATTCAGTTCTCCCTTGGTATTCTGGCCGAGGCAGGCCTGTCTTATGTGGGCCTTGGCGCGCAGCCGCCGATCCCGTCGTGGGGGCGGATGCTGGCGGAATCCCAAACCATGATTTCCTTTGCCCCCCATATGGCCCTGCTACCCGGCCTTGCCATCGTCTTTACCGTTCTGGGGTTGAACCTGATGGGTGACGGGCTGCGGGATATTTTCGATCCACGTATCCGGCGGGAAAAACGATGAGCTTACTGTCCATTTCCAACCTGAACCTGTCGATCCGCCAGAAGCCGATCCTGCGGAATGTATCCCTTACGGTGGATGCAGGTCAGATCGTCGGCATCATCGGCGAAAGCGGTTCCGGCAAATCCATGACCGCTTACTGTGTGACGCAGCTTCTGCCCGAGGGGCTGGAGCCGTCCGGCGACATCCGCTTTAACGGGCGGGACATCCTGCAAACCAGCGAAGCGGATATGTGCGCCATTCGTGGCGCCGAGATTTCCATGGTCTTTCAGGAACCGATGACCGCGCTGAACCCTGTGCACACCATAGGGCAGCAGGTGGCGGAAACCATCCTGATCCACGAACCGGAGACTTCCAAAACGGCGGCACTGGAACGGGCGCGGGATGCGCTGAACCGTGTGGAACTGCACGAAGACCGCTTCCCCCTGTCCCGTTACCCCCATGAAATGTCCGGTGGCCAGCGCCAGCGGGTTGTTATTGCAATGGCTATTGCGCTGCGCCCCAAACTGCTGATCGCGGATGAACCGACAACCGCCCTTGATGTAACGACGCAAGCGGAAATCCTGTCCCTGCTGACCCGCCTTGTGCGCGAGGACGGTATGGGACTGATGATCATCACCCATGACCTCGCCGTGGTGGCGGATATGGCCGATCACATCCATATCATGCAAAAAGGGCAGATCGTGGAACACGGCCCTGCCGACCGGCTGTTCCAGACCATGCAGCACCCCTATTCCAAGGCGCTTCTGGCGGCATCGTCCCATGTACCGGAGCGCGAGCAGCCCCAAGGCGAAACGCCCCTGCTGGAAGTGCGAAACGTGCTGCGGGATTATCCCCTGCTCCGCACCAAGCTCTTTGCCAAACCTGAAAGCTTCCGTGCTGTGAACGATGTGTCTTTCACCATTCGCAAGGGCGAAAGCCTCGGGCTGGTGGGCGAAAGCGGTTGTGGCAAGTCCACCCTGACACGGGCCATTCTGGGGTTGGAAGAAATTCAGGGCGGGGAAATCCTGCTGTCCGGCGAACCTGTGTTCACCGGCAAGAAACCCAACCGCGCGGTGCGGCGCAAGATGCAGGTGGTGTTTCAGGACCCCTACGGCAGCTTTAATCCGCGCCACCGTGTGGACCGTCTGGTCACGGAACCGTTTCACCTGCTCGATTCCGCACCGTCAGATCGTGAGGACCGGATTGCAGAGGCCTTGCGCTCTGTCGGGCTGACACCGGATGATGCGTTCAAATACCCCCATGAATTTTCCGGCGGCCAGCGCCAGCGCATCGCCATTGCCCGCGCCCTGATCATCAAACCTGAACTGATTATTCTGGATGAGGCGGTTTCGGCCCTTGATGTTTCGATCCGCGCCCAAATTCTCGATCTGCTTGCAGAACTGTCAGAGACCCACGGGCTGACCTATCTGTTTATCTCTCATGATTTGTCTGTGGTGCGTTCCATCACCGACCGTGTTCTGGTAATGCAGCACGGAAAAATCGTCGAACAGGGCGAGACGCAGAGCGTCTTTGACAACCCCACCGACATCTACACACAAACCCTAATTGCAGCCGCCCCGCGTCTGCCTGAAGACCTGAGGAATTTCTGATGCCCCTACCCCCCGATCTGTGGTTCGATCCAACCAAATGTTTCATCAACGGTGAATGGGTTGCCCCGCTGGGCGGCGAACAACTGGGCCTGACCGACCCGTCTACCGGCGATGAAATCGGGACGATTGCTCGGGGCACGGCCGAAGATATCGACGCGGCCGTCGCCGCCGCACAAGTTGCACGCAAGGGCGAATGGGGCCGGATGCCCGCGTTTGAACGGGGGCGTATTCTGGCCAAACTCGGCCAGTTGATCCTGACCAAAACCGAAGAACTCGCCCGTCTGGAATCTACGGACGTAGGCAAGCCGCTGACACAGGCCCGCGCCGATGCGGTGGCTATGGCCCGCTATATGGAATTTTATGCCGGTGCTGCGGACAAGGTCCACGGCGAAACCATCCCCTATCTGGACGGCTACACGGTTTATACCCTGCGCGAACCCCACGGGGTAACGGGCCATATCGTGCCTTGGAACTATCCCATGCAGATCATCGGACGCTCTGTCGGGGCGGCGTTGACCATGGGCAACACCTGCGTGTTGAAACCGGCGGAAGAGGCTTGTCTGACCGCGCTGGCCTTTGCGGATCTGGCCCATCAGGCCGGTCTGCCTGCGGGTGTGCTGAACGTCGTTCCCGGTCTTGGCGCCGAAGCCGGCGCTGCGCTTTCATCCCATAAAGGCGTGCATCACATGTCCTTTACCGGATCGGTTGCAACCGGCGTACGCATCCAGACGGCAGCGGCGCAGAATGTCATTCCCGTGACGCTGGAACTGGGTGGCAAATCCCCGCAACTGGTGTTTGACGATGCGGATATTGACGCTGCCCTGCCGTTTCTGGTGAACGGTGGTATCCAGAACGCGGGCCAGACCTGTTCGGCCGCTTCCCGTATTCTGGTACAGCGCGGCGTCTATGACGAGGTGCTGGCGAAAATGGCGGCAAAATATAGCGAATTGCGCGTTGGTCCGGCCCTGTCCGATCTGAACGTCGGCCCGCTGATTTCGGCCCGTCAGAAACAGATCGTCACCGGCTTCCTTGACAAGGGCAGCGATCTGGAAACCGCAGCGCAGGCTGTGATTGTGGACGACGCTCCAGAAGGCGGGCATTACGTGGCACCGACCCTCTTTGCCGGTGTCAGCGCCGGTCACACGCTTGCGCAGGACGAAATTTTCGGCCCCGTACAGGTGGTCATCCCGTTTGACAGTGAAGAGGAAGCCGTAGCGATCGCCAATGGCACCGATTACGGTCTGGTGGCTTCGGTCTGGTCGCAAAACGGTGCACGGCAGATGCGGCTGGCCAAGGCGATTGATACCGGACAGGTGTTCCTGAACAACTATGGTGCCGGTGGCGGGGTCGAACTGCCCTTTGGCGGAGTCGGAAAATCCGGTCACGGGCGGGAAAAGGGCTTTGAGGCGCTGTTCGGCTTTTCAAAACTGAAAACCGTCGCCGCCCTGCACGGGTGATCGCAGAGCGTGGACAACCGGATGAAAACCCTTCTGAACACCCATTCCTTTAACGTTCGCCCCTCTGATTGCGACCCGCTGGGTCACATGAACGTGGCGCGGTATCTGGACGGGTGTTCGGATGCGGGGTTCAACCTGCAGTCCGCCTGGACCCTGACACCCCAAGACATCCGCGACGGGCGCAAACTGGCCTTCGTGGTGGTCAACGCCAACTCCAATTTCATCCGCGAATTGCATATCGGTGAAACAGTCAACATCCGCTCGGAGCTTCTGAAAATCGGGCGGAAATCCTGTCAGGTCTGCCACCACTTCATGAAGGGTGAAACAGAGGTATTCAACTCGACCTTCACACTGGTGCTGATGAACCTGCAAAGCCGCAGTGCAGAGCCGATCCCCGATGATCTGCGCGCAGCCATGCAGAAGGCCCATGCTTAGGATCAGCAACAAATCGGCCCGTGCGCTCTGGCTGCACAGCAACGGGCTTTCGGCCAGCCCGACCGGCCCGCTTGATGTGATGCAGATGATCCGCGATCTGGGATTTGTCCAGATTGATACCATCCGCAACGTTACCCGCGCCCATCACCACATCCTGTGGTCACGCAACCAGAACTACCGTGAAAAGATGCTCTGGCCCCTGCTGGGCACGCACCGCCAGATCTTTGAACATTTCACCCATGACGCGTCCCTGCTGCCAATTGAATTTTACCCCATGTGGGCGCGCCAATTCCGCCGCTGGGGCGAACGGGTCGCCCGCGCACCGTGGTATCAATCCGGTCTGGCGCAATCGGCCAAGCAGGACATTCTGCAACGGATAGAATCCGAAGGCGCGCTTTCGACCCATGCCTTTGACACCAAGATCGAAGGCCCGCGGGAAATGTGGGCACGACCGCCCCACAAAAAGGCGCTGGATCAGATGTGGTACGCGGGGGAGCTGGCCACCTGCTACCGCGAGAATTTCGTAAAATACTACAACCTGACGCACCGCGTTATTCCCGAACATCTACGCGAACCCACAACGGACGATGCAGGACAGATCGACTGGCTCTGCCGCAATGCGCTGTCGCGGCTGTCTTTCGGCACCCAAGGCGAAATCCAGCGCTTCTGGGAAGCAATGGACGCGCGGGAAACCCGCAGTTGGATCGCAGCGCAAGGCGAACTGGTGCCGGTGGAAATCGAACTGGCCGACGGCAGCCCCTACGCTGTCTTTGGCACCCCCGACATAGAGCAGCGTCTTGCCAGTTGCCCCGCCCCGAGCAGCCGGTTGCGTCTGCTCAACCCGTTCGATCCGGCGATCCGAGACCGCAACCGCCTGAAACGCCTGTTCGGGTTTGAATATGTGAACGAAATGTTCGTCCCCGCCGCCAAACGCCGCTGGGGCTATTACGTCTACCCGCTTCTGGAGCGGGACAGATTTGTCGGACGGGTCGAGTTGAAGGCAGACCGCAGCAGGAATATCATGCAGGTCACCGGCTTCTGGGCAGAGCCAAAGATCGCATGGGGGCCGCCACGCCTGCAAAAACTGGACAGCGAACTGGCCCGCTTTGCACGGCTTGCCGGAATTACGCAAATCGACTGGATCGCGCAACGCCCCTGAACCCCGTCCCAAACCCTGCAAAGCCCCGAAATCCGAAATAATGTTCCTAGCGTCAAATACCCGATACCTTGCCACTTGGGCTTGCATTCGCCGCAATATGGGCAGAATCATACCGCAAACGGGAGAACCGAAATGATCAAAGTCCATCACCTGAACCGTTCCCGCAGCCTGCGCATTCTCTGGCTTCTTGAAGAATTGGGCCTTGAATACGAGGTTATCCGCTACGAACGGGATGCAAAGACCAATCTTGCGCCGCCAGAACTGCTGGCGCTGCACCCGTTGGGCAAAAGCCCGATGGTGGAACTGGACGGCCGGTTGATCACGGAATCCGCCGCAATTGTAGAGGCGATCTGTGCCAGACACGGTTCCCGACTGGTGCCACCGCGCGACTCGGATGCTTATATCACACATATGGAACTGATGCATTTTGCCGAAGGTTCCGCCATGACGCCGATCCTCCTGAACCTCTACACAGGGCGGCTCGGGGATGCGGCCGCCCCGTTACAGCCCCGTATCCAGTCCGAACTGACCAGCCATTTTTCCTATATGGAACAGATGCTTCGCCCTTCAGGCCACTTTGTAGTGGACGACCTCTCCGCCGCCGACATTATGCTCAGCTTTCCGGCCACTGTGGCCCTGCGCATGGGACGCGGCGCCGACTTCCCCAAACTCGCCGCATTCGTGGACTGGATGAACAACCGTCCCGCGTTTCAGGCCGCTTTAACCAGGGGTGGCGGGGACTGATCCCTCCGTCCCGACCCATTTTCACAAGACCAAGACACAGGAATACCAAACATGAAACTTGAAGGAAAAACCGCGATTGTCACCGGCGCAGCTTCCGGCTTTGGCGCAGGGATTGCAGCCAAGTTCATTCAGGAAGGCGCACAGGTGCTGCTGGCCGACATCAACGACGATGGCGCTGTGGAAACAGCTTCTTCTCTGGGCGAAAATGCGTTCGGCTGCCAGGCTGATGTTGCCTCGGCGGACTCCGTTGAGTCCATGCTCCAAGCCGCGCTTGATCGCTTCGGCAAACTGGACATTCTGGTAAACAACGCCGGTGTGACACACCTTCCGGCGCCCATGGAAGAGGTCAGCGAGGAGGATTTCAACCGCGTGTTCAACGTGAACATGAAGTCGATTTACCTGTCGGGGCGCATTATCGTCCCCCATATGAAAGCCAATAAATCCGGCGCGATCCTGAACATCGCCTCTACCGCCGGTGTCAGCCCGCGCCCGAACCTGAACTGGTACAACGCCTCCAAAGGCTGGGCCATTACCGCAACCAGAGCCATGGCCGTTGAACTCGCCCCCTTCGGCGTGCGTGTGAACGCATTGAATCCTGTGGCGGGCGAAACCCCGCTGCTGAAATCTTTCATGGGTGAGGACACACCGGAAGTGCGCGCGAAATTTGTATCGACCATTCCTCTGGGGCGTTTTTCCACCGCCGAGGATATGGGCAATGCCGCAAGCTTCCTGTGCTCGGATGAAGCCTCCATGATCACCGGCGTTGCCATGGAAGTGGACGGCGGGCGCTGCATCTGATGCAGGTCGGCCCACGCAATCTGATCACCGATGTTCCCGGCCTCAAGGTCGGGAACGCGCAGGACGATGCACTGAAATCCGGCACCACAGTCCTGTTCGCGGAGGAACCCTTTATCGCCTCTGTCGCGGTAATGGGCGGCGCACCCGGCACGCGGGAAACCGATCTGCTGGAACCTGACAAAATGGTAGACCGGATCGACGCGCTGGTGCTTTCGGGCGGGTCTGCCTACGGTCTGGATGCTGCAACCGGAGTGCAGGAACGACTGCGCCAGAACCGACGCGGCTTTGCCATCGGTCCCGCGATCATTCCGCTGGTTCCCGCTGCGATCATCTTTGACTTGCTGAACGGCGGGAACAAGGACTGGCAGCGCAATCCCTATTACGATCTCGGAATGGCAGCTTTTGACACTGCAGGCGAAACCTTTGATCTGGGCAGCGTCGGGGCAGGCACGGGTGCGCTGGCAGCGATGCACAAGGGCGGGCTTGGCTCTGCGTCTTTCGTGCTCGACAGCGGTCACACCGTTGGCGCACTGGTGGCGGCCAATCCTGTAGGCTCTGTCACCCAGCCGGGCGGGCGCCATTTCTGGGCCGCGCCGTTCGAGATGAACAATGAATTCGGCGGGCTCGGCCCTTCCAATGAAACCGGCTTCACACTACCCGAAGCAAGCCGGAAAATGGCGGCTTTCGCACGGCAGGCCGGAATTCCCGAAACAGCCCCCCTGAACACCACCGTTGCCATCATCGCCACCGATGCCCCCCTGACCAAAGCCGAATGCAAGCGGCTTGCCACCGTGGCCCATGACGGGATGGCCCGTGCGATCATGCCAAGCCACACACCCCATGACGGCGACCTGATCTTTGCGCTGTCCACCACGCAGCGCAGCAGCGAACCCGCGCCGGACCTGACTATCCTTGGCACTGCGGCCGCCCACTGCCTGTCCCGCGCCATTGCCCGCGCGGTCTATTGCGCAACCCCGAAAGCAGGGGACCTGTTGCCCTGTTGGAACGAGGATACCTGATGCCAATACTCCCCCGCCCCGATGTCGATCTTTATTATGAAATCTCGGGCGAGGGACCGCCCCTGCTGCTGATACCGGGCATGTTGTCCGACAGCGCAAGCTGGCTGCCGGTCATCCCGCTTCTCACCCCCTATTTCACACTGATCCGCGTGGACAACCGTGCCACAGGGCGGATGCAGGATTGCGGCCCGTTCCGGCTTGAAGAGTGTGTCAAAGATATTGCGGCGCTGCTGGAGCATTTGGACCTGAAGGACGTTCACGTGGCGGGCCATTCTATGGGCGGTTTCCTGACCCTGATGCTTGCGGACCGCGCGCCGGAACGGCTTGCCTCTGTCAGCCTGCTGACTTCTGCACCGACGAATGGTCCGCGAAATTTCCTGCTGTTCGATCAAGCCCTGCGGATGCGCCGCACCCCCGATCTGCCCGAAGGCTTCTGGCTGCGCAACCTGTTCCCGTGGTTCATGTCGCCTGCATTCTTCAGCGATCCGGCCAATCTGGACGCCTCGATCGCCGCATCATACGCCTATCCTTTTGCACAAACCACGGACTCCATGCAGTTGCAGCTGGAGGCGCTGACCGGATTTGATGCCGCACCCTATGTGAAACCCCTGCCCTGCCGCGCGCAAGCGATCCTCGGCGCGAACGATCTGCTGTTCAACGAAGCCGACGCGAAAGAGGCGCTGGCCCCGATCCCCAACCTGACGATTTCAACAATTGAAGACGCAGCCCATTCAATCCACTGGGAACAGCCGCACAAAGTGGCAGAGGCGCTCAGGTCTTTTGCCCTGAACGCCCCTTAACTTCTTCTGGCTTAAAATATCCCCGCGCGGAGCGCAGGAAAATCCTTACACCCCCAGACAGTGCCGCATCACGGCTTTTTGCGCGTGAAGCCGGTTTTCCGCCTCGTCAAAAATCACCGATTGCGGGCCGTCCATCACGGCGCTGGTGACTTCCTCGTCGCGGTGGGCCGGCAGACAGTGCATGAACAGCGCATCCGGCTTGGCCTGCGCCATCAGCGCCTCGTTCACCTGATAGGGGCGCAACTGGTTGTGCCGCCGCTGGCGCGAGGACTGGTCGTCGTGCATGGACAACCACGTGTCCGCAACGATCAGATCCGCCCCTTCGACGGCCTTGGCAGCATCCCGCTCGATCGTCACATTGACGCCCTGCTCCCGTGCCAGTCCGACGAATTCTGCCTCGGGGTCCAGCCGTTCCGGCCCCGAGAAGGTGAAGTCGAATCCGAACTGACCGGCCGCATGAAGGAAAGAGGCACAGACATTGTTGCCATCCCCCATCCAGACCACTTTCTTGCCCTTGATCGGACCACGATGTTCTTCATATGTCATCACATCCGCCATGATCTGGCAGGGGTGGGTCCGGTCCGTCAGACCGTTTATCACCGGCACATCGGAAAACTCCGCCAGTTCCAGAAGGATGCTTTCGTCAAAGGTGCGGATCATGATCATATCCACATAACGCGACAACACCCGCGCTGTATCTGCAATCGTCTCGCCATGGCCGAGCTGCATTTCCGCACCCGACAGCACCATCGTCTGCCCGCCCATCTGGCGCACGCCCAGATCAAAGGAAACCCGCGTCCGCGTGGAGGGTTTTTCAAAGATCAGCGCAACCATTTTATTGGCCAGCGGCTGTTGCGCATCCGGCGTGCCTTTGGACTGGCCAAGGCGGGCCTGCTTCATAGCGTTAGCCTGATCCAGGATGTCCCGCAGAACGGCTTTGTCGGTTTTGTGAATGTCCAGAAAATGGGTCATTGTGCTGCCTTCAATTGTGTTGCGGCCTGATCCAGCAGATCAATGGCCTGACCGATCTCGGCCTCTGAAATGTTAAGGGGGGGCAACAGGCGGATCACATTGTCCCCGCCCGGTACCGTCAGAATACCTGCGTCATAACCAGCACGCACGACATCAAGATTGGTAACCTTGCATTTCACGCCGATCATCAAGCCAAGTCCCCGCACCTCTTCGAAAATTTCGGGATGGCTTGCAACCAACCCTTCGAGCTTTTGCCGCAGAAGTCCCGATTTCGCGGATACCTCGCCCAGAAACTCCGGTGTTGCAACAATATCCATCACCGCACCACCCACAGCGCAAGCCATCGGGTTGCCGCCATAGGTGGACCCGTGCGTACCTGCGACCATCCCGCTGGCAGCCTCTTGCGTGGCCAGACAGGCGCCCAGCGGAAAGCCCCCGCCGATGCCTTTGGCCACAGCCATAATATCAGGGGTCACGCCGGACCATTCGTGGGCAAACAGCTTGCCTGTCCGCCCCATACCGCACTGGATCTCATCACAAATCAGCAGCAGACCGTGCTCGTCGCACAGGCTGCGCAAGGCTTTCATCTTTGCGTCCGAAACCGGCACGATACCGCCTTCGCCCTGCACAGGCTCGATCAGGATCGCCGCGGCTTCGTTGTCAATTGCGGCTGCAAGGGCTTCGTCATCGTTGACGTCCACATGAACAAAACCGGGCAACATCGGCCCGAACCCTTTGGTCAGTTTCTCAGCCCCGGCAGCGGCGATCATGCCCAGAGAGCGGCCATGGAAGCTGTCTTTGAAAGCAATGATCTTGTAACGTTCGGGCTGGCCTTTGTGGCTAAAGTACTTCCGCGCCATTTTCACCGCGCATTCCATGCTTTCAGTGCCGGAGTTGGTGAAGAAAACCGTGTCTGCAAAAGTCGCTTCCACCAGTTTGTCCGCCAGCGCCTGCTGGTTGGGGATCTGGTAGAGGTTCGATGTATGCCACAGCTGGGTCGCCTGATGTTGCAGAACCTCCACCAGCTTGGGGTGCGCATGGCCAAGCGCGTTCACCGCAATGCCTGCCCCCATATCGAGAAAGCGGCGGTCCTGATCATCCACCAGCCAGCTTCCTTCGCCTTTGACAAACGTCAAAGGAGCGCGCGCGTATGTAGGCAGAATTGCGGGGATCATCAGGATTTTCCTTTTCTTAAAAATGAAGCCAATCCGTGCCGGATTGAAAGCATCAAGTCAATTGTGGATAGGGGGTTGGTTCAAACAAACGGAAACGGGCCCGAAAGCAGGGCCTTCTGGGCTTTAGCGTCGGCGTCGCGACGAACGGGTTTCGGCAGTCATGAACATGTGAACGGCATAGGGGGTGTTTTCCCGCTTGTCCAGCAAAGATCGCACAAGGTAGGGTTTTACGTCATCCCGCCGGACGCAGGCTTGCCGCTTGCCGCTTGCAGATCACAGTCGCGCGGGATAGGTCCGTGCTATCCCTTACTTAAGGTTGTTTCCTTGTCTCCCGCAGTCCACAGCCCCAAACGCGCCGCCCTGATGACCCTGCTGGCCGCCAGCCTGATCGCCAGCACCACAATCGTTGCGAAGTACCTTGGTACGCTTGGCACCCCGCTGCATCCGTTTCAGGTCTCGGCGGGCCGGTTTGTCTTTGCCTTCCTCGCGCTTTTAGTGTTTTCAGCCATGACACGGCCTGGAATCTCCAATCCGAAAGTCGCTTTGCATCTGGGCCGCTCGCTGTTCGGTTGGATGGGTGTGACGCTGATGTTCACTGCGGTTGCACATATTCCGGTGTCGGACGCAACGGCCATCAGCTTTCTGAACCCTGTCTTTGGCATGATGCTCGCCATTCCCATTCTGGGTGAAAAAGTCGGCAAATGGCGCTGGTCCGCGGCTGGCATCGCCCTGTGTGGCGCTGTTGTCCTGTTGCGCCCCGGGGCTGGCAGTTTCCAGCCGGCGGCGCTGTTTGCCCTTCTCGCCGCCCTTTTCATGGGGTTGGAGGTTGTTTTGATCAAGCTCTTATCGGGACGCGAACCCCCTATGCAAATTCTGCTATTTAACAATGGGATTGGCGCAACCCTTGCCCTAACGGCGGCATTGTTTGTCTGGACAAGCCCCACGTGGGACCAATGGATCGGCCTTTGCCTGATCGGATTGCTGATGGTTTGCGGTCAAGCGCTGTTCATTCAGGCGATGCGCAGCGCAGAGGCCTCTTTTGTCCTTCCGTTTTCCTATTCCACACTCGTTTTTGCCACGGTTTACGATTTCTGGGCCTTCGGCGCACAGCCCGATGCAATTTCGATCACCGGTGCAACCGTGATCCTTGGGGGCGCGGCTTTACTGGCCTGGCGGGAAATGCGGATAAAAACTTGATCCAAGCCCATTTCCACTCTCCGATTCATGCAACCCTTTCGGTGTAACCACGCCTTAATGAAGGCGGCTGTTTCCTTTCGGCTTGTCATCAACCTGTGACACGGTAGAATGACGTTTGACCAGAAAAACAGCGCCAGCCGCCGTGCGGCGCAGGGGAATGCCCCGGAAATGACTGTGGAGTGATAGGATGTCCTGGACTGATGACCGCGTAGAAATGCTGAAGACCATGTGGGGCGAAGGCAAAAGCGCAAGCCAGATCGCCAAGGAACTGGGCGGCGTGACACGCAATGCCGTGATCGGCAAGGTGCACCGTCTTGGCCTGTCCAACCGCGCGGCCCCTGCCAAAACCGCCAAGGAAAAACCTGCCGTGAAAGAGGCCGCCAAGCCGAAACCGGCACCCAAGCCCGCTGCGGAACCGGCGGCAGAGCCCGCAGCCGAAGCTGCGCCAGCACCAAAAGCGGCGGAAAAGCCGGTCAGCCTGCCAGCGCGCAAGCCGATCATCACGGCCGGTCAACCCCTGCCCCCGCAACCCTCCAACTCCGAAATCAGCGCAGAGGCTCTGGCCACTGTTGCCGAGGTTGAGAAGAAGGCAAAGAAACTGGTGCTGATGGAACTGACCGAACGGACCTGCAAATGGCCCATTGGCGACCCTGCGACCGAGGATTTCTGGTTCTGCGGACTGAGCGTCCAGACAGGCAAGCCCTACTGCGAAGCCCATAACGCCGTTGCTTTCCAGCCGATGTCAGCCCGTCGCGACCGCCGCGCCCGCTAGGGGCTACTGAGGATGCACGCCTGCATCCCGATCCTGCGCATGTTCGACGAAAAACATGCGCGGGAATTCTATCTGGACTATCTCGGTTTCAAGATCCGTTTTGAGCATCGGTTCAGCGACGATGCCCCCCTTTATATCGGCATTTACCGCGGGGATTGTGAAATCCATCTGTCCGAACATCACGGCGACGGCTCTCCGGGGGCGCGTATCCGCATTGGTGTTGACGATATCGAAAAGTTCCACGGCAATCTTGACCCCGCTTATAAATTCGCCCGTCCCGACATTCACACGCAACCCTGGGGGATGCGCGAAGTCATGATTGCAGATCCTTTCGGCAATACGATTGTATTCTGTCAGGACAGTATCTGACGAATACGCAAAGCCGACGCGCAACCGGTATTTAACAGGTGATTGACCTTCCAAGACGAAGCCGGATATTGTCATTGCAATCCAACGCCCTAAGTTAGGTATAGGGTGAAGATACGAGTCAGGACATGATTACCTACACTTTGAAATGCGAACACGGCCATACTTTTGACAGCTGGTTTCAGTCGGCAGAGGCTTTTGACAAGCTTCATGCCGCCAAGATGGTGACATGTTCGGTTTGCGGGGCATTGGGTGTTGAAAAAGCTGTGATGGCCCCCCGAGTACGTCCGGCCCGTGAAGCAGCCCCCCGCCCTGATACGGTTGAGGCTTCCCGCCCGGTGTCCGCACCGGCATCTCCGGCCGAACAGGCGCTCGCAGAGCTGCGCAAGATGGTCGAGAAGAATTCTGAAAACGTGGGTGAGAATTTTGCCAAAGAGGCCCGCCGTATCCATGAAGGCGAGGCACCGGAGCGGTCCATCTACGGAGAGGCCAAACCGGAAGAGGCGAAAGCCCTGATCGAAGAAGGTATTCCCGTAGCGCCACTGCCTTGGGGCAACCGCCGCACCAACTAGCATAAGCTGCAGGGGTTGCACGCAACAGGCGCCTTTTCTCTTTCCCTTGGCGGTCAACCCGCGTAAAAGACGCGCGAATTGACAACAGCCGTGGACCCATCCCGATATGCCCCGTTTGGTTATGAAATTTGGCGGAACTTCCGTGGCCGATCTGGCCCGGATTGCAAACGCCGCAGATAAAGTACGACAGGAAGTCGAAAACGGCTATGAAGTCGTTGTAATTGTGTCCGCGATGTCCGGTAAAACGAACGAACTGGTGGGCTGGGTGCGTGAAAGTGCACCGGAAAACGGCATCTACGACCGTGCGGAATATGACGCAGTCGTGTCCTCGGGGGAAAATGTGACCTCGGGACTTATGGCGCTGCGCCTGCAACAGATGGGCGTTCCGGCCCGCAGCTGGCAGGGCTGGCAGGTGCCGCTGAAGTGCACCGGCAACCATGAAAGCGCGCGGATCGACGCGATCCCGACTGAAAACCTCGACGCCTCTTTCGCCTCTGGTTGCAAGGTCGCTGTGGTCGCCGGATTTCAGGGCGTGATGGATGACGGACGGATCGCCACCCTTGGGCGGGGCGGTTCGGACACAACCGCTGTTGCCTTTGCAGCCGCGCTCGAAGCGGAACGCTGCGACATCTACACAGATGTGGACGGGATCTACACAACCGACCCGCGCATCGTGTCGGATGCCCGCAAATTGCACCGCATCTCTTATGAAGAAATGCTCGAACTTGCGTCGCTCGGGGCGAAAGTTTTGCAAACCCGTTCTGTCGAACTCGCCCGCTCCTACCGCGTGCGCCTGCGGGTTCTGTCCAGTTTTGAAGACGATATCTCTGCCGACGTTGGCACACTTGTATGTTCAGAGGAAGAAATCATGGAAAACATTCGCGTTGTTAAGGGCGTGGCCTACTCTCGTGACGAAGCCAAGATGACCCTCGTTTCTGTTGCAGACCGTCCCGGCGTGGCCGCTGCAATCTTTGGTCCGCTGGCAGATGCCGGTGTGAACGTGGATATGATTGTGCAGAATATTTCGGAAGACGGTCGCACGGACATGACCTTCTCCTGTCCGACGGATCATGTTCCCCTCGCCGAAGCCGCCATGCAGGCCGCTGCCGATGCGGGCGAGTTGAACTACCGCGACCTGATCACCGATAAAAACGTCGCCAAGATTTCTATCGTCGGAAACGGCATGCGCTCTCAGGCGGGTGTGGCCAAGAAAATGTTCAAGATTCTGGCGAACGAAGGCGTGAACATCCGCGTCATCACAACCTCAGAGATTAAAATTTCTGTGCTGGTCGACCGGAAATATATGGAACTGGCCGTCCGCGCACTGCATGATGAGTTCGAACTCGCAGTGGAATAGGCGGTACGGTGGTACACTCACGGCTCGATAGCAGGCAACTGCTAACCAAACTTCGCGACACGCTCGCTGAAGACGGTGACGGACAGCAACGGTTGGATCACATCACCCAACTGGTTGCACAGGGCGTGGGCACGGAAGTGTGTTCGGTCTATCTGCGTCGGGACCGCCAGACACTGGAACTTTGCGCGACTGAAGGGTTGAAAAAGGAATCTGTCCACGTCACCCGTCTGCGCTATGGCGAAGGTCTGGTGGGCCGTGTGGCCAAAGAGGCCCAGCCGATCAACGCGCAGAACGCTACGGCCGAACGGGGCTTCCGGTATATGCCGGAAACCGGCGAGGAACTGTATTCTTCCTTCCTTGGCGTGCCTGTCCAGCGGCTCGGGGAGGTGCTGGGTGTTCTTGTCGTCCAGAGCCGCGATCCCCGCGAATACACAGAGGATGAGGTCTACGCCCTTGAAGTCGTGGCCATGGTTCTGGCCGAGATGAAAGAACTCGGCGCATTTGTCGCCGAGGGCGAGGCGATGACGCCCCCCCACCAGCGCCCGATCATGTTCAGCGGTGCCTCCGCACAGGAAGGGGCTGCACGCGGCTCGGTCGTCCTGCATGACCCCAAAATCGTGATCACCAACCCTGTCGCGGATGATCCCGAAGCGGAAAAGGAACGCCTGAACGCGGCAATGGACAGCCTGCGTATTTCGGTCAACGATTTGTTAAATACATCGCGCAGCGACACGGATGTGGAACAGCTGGAGGTGATGGAAACCTACCGGATGTTCGCAAACTCCAAGGGCTGGCGCGCCCGACTGGAAGCCAGCATCGACCGCGGGCTTGCAGCCGAAGTCGCGGTGGAGAAAGAGCAATCCGCCACCCGCGCCCGCATGGCCCGCGTGCCCGATCCCTACCTGCGGGAAAGGCTGCATGATCTGGACGACCTGTCCAATCGCCTGCTGCGGATCCTGACCGGTCAGGGCCGCTCCGCCGGAGACGAACTGCCGGACCGGCCGGTATTGGTCGCACGGAACATCGGGCCGGCTGAATTGTTGGAATATGGCAAGAAACTGCGCGGTATTGTGCTGGAACAGGGCTCAGTAGGTTCCCATGCTGCAATTATTGCGCGGGCATGGGCGATCCCGATGGTCATCCACGCCGAGGATATTACCCGCGAAGCACTGAACGGTGATACGATACTGGTAGACGGGGATCAGGGCATCGCCCATCTGCGCCCCGACGATAACGTTGCCAATGCGTTCAACGATAAAATCGCCATGGCCAATCAGGCGCTGGAGCGGTTTTCGGAAATTCGTGACAAACC
Source organism: Paracoccaceae bacterium (assembly GCA_018223125.1). Taxonomy (GTDB): domain Bacteria; phylum Pseudomonadota; class Alphaproteobacteria; order Rhodobacterales; family Rhodobacteraceae; genus Amylibacter. The sequence continues at coordinate 21,370 of JAAEZA010000015.1, forward strand.
CGCAGAGACCAAAGACGGCACCCGCATCAACCTGCTGATGAACGCGGGCCTGCTGGCGGATCTGCCCAGTCTGGAAGGCTCCGGCGCGGAAGGCGTGGGCCTGTTTCGCACCGAATTGCAGTTTCTGGTGCGCAGCGAGATGCCCAAACGGACCGATCTGGCCCAGCAATACGGGCGGGTGTTCGACGCGGCCAAGGGAAAACCGGTGACCTTCCGCACCCTTGATATCGGGTCGGATAAGGTTGTCCCCTTCCTGAAACCCGAAGACGAACCGAACCCCGCGCTCGGCTGGCGTGCGATCAGGATTTCGCTCGACAAGCCAGGTATCATGCGGATGCAGCTTGAGGCGATTTTACGCGCTGCCAAAGGACGCCCCGTCAATATCATGTTTCCTTTCGTAGCCCAGTTCGACGAGTTCAAATCCGCCAAAGCGATCCTTGAAAAGACCATCGACAACGAACTGCGCCTTGGCCACGTCATCCCGAGCGACATCAAGGTCGGCGCGATGCTGGAAACACCCAGCCTTGCCTTTGCACCGAACCAGTTCTTTGAAATGGCAGACTTCATTTCCATCGGCGGCAACGACCTGAAACAGTTCTTCTTTGCCGCGGACCGCGAAAACGAACGGGTGCGGCGGCGGTATGACACGCTCAACGTCAGCTTCCTGACATTTCTGGAGCAGATCTGTAACCGCTGCTTTGAATTTGACACACCAGTCAGCTTTTGTGGCGAGGATGCGGGACGGCCTCTGGAGGCCATGTGCTTTGCAGCGATCGGCCTGCGCACCCTGTCCATGCGCCCTGCCTCCATCGGGCCGGTGAAGGACCGCCTGCGTTCCGTCAATCTGGCAGAGGCGAAAGAGGCGATCAAGGAAGCCTGCCTTTCAGGGGATCAATCCGTCCGCGACCGGATGCGCAAATGGTATGCGGACCATCAGGCCGGTAAATAAACCCCTGCGCACCGATCCTCCCCCCATCTGAACAATCCGTAACGTCTATCGGTTGCAGCGTTTGCGTTGCGCGCTGCAAGAACTGTTCCCGTGCGTGCGGATTATGACCCTGCAAATATGAAGCTTCTTAAATGAAGCTTCATTTAAGAAGCTTCATATTTGCATATGTTAAACTGGTTTACCCAGTAAAAACAGCACGCTGGCAGCGCCGCAGCCGCCCTGCACCTGTAGATTATCCTGATGAATGATTTTAGGACCGGCGGGTCAGCAATGTGCGCGCTGCGGCCTCTGCTTCGGGGGTGATGACATCCCCTGCCAGCATCCGCGCGATTTCCCGCGTGCGTTCTTCCACGTCGAGTTTCGCCACCGTGCTCAGCGTTTCACCCTTCTTCACCGATTTGGACACCTGCCACTGATGCGCCCCCTGCGCGGCCACCTGCGGAGAGTGTGTCACCACCAGAATTTGTGCGCTTTGTGCCAGGGCCGCCAAACGGCGCCCGACGGCATCTGCGGTTGCGCCGCCAACACCCCTGTCGATTTCGTCAAAGATCAGCGTCACACCCTCGCTGCGCTTGGTCAGGCACACCTTCAGGGCCAGCAGAAAGCGCGACAGTTCACCGCCCGAAGCGATCTTGTCGATCGGGCCTGCGGGTGCACCCGGATTGGTGGCAACGGTGAAGGCAACATCGTCGCGCCCCTCCGGTCCGGCCTCTCCGGCGGTGATCTGTGTGGTGAATACCGCCCGTTCCATCTTCAGCGGTGCCAGTTCCGCCAGCATTGCCTTGTCGAGCTTCAATGCTGCCTTGCGCCGCGTCTCCCCCAGCTTTGCTGCCAGAGCGTCATAGTGTGACTCTGCGTCCCTTACCGCCTTGTCCAGCGCATCTATCTGATCGGCGCCGCCATCGATTGCCGCCAACCGCCCCCGCAGGTCATCTGCGAATTCGGCCAGTGCATCGGGGACAACGCTATGTTTGCGCGCCAGCCCGCGTATTGCAAACAGCCGTTCTTCGGTGGCTTCCAGTTCCAACGGGTTGAAATCCAGCGCATTGAGGCAATCTTCAACCCCCCGTTGCGCATCCGCCAGTTCGGACAGGGCACGGGACAGTGCGCCAATAGCAGGCTCAAGCTGCTCGCCTGCCTGATCCGTTGCCCCTTCCAGCCAACGCATGGCATCTGTCATGGCGCCGTCAGCACCATCCTCCCCAAGCGCATTAGCCGCTTTGGCAATATCTTCGCGAATGCGTTCCGCGCCCTGCATCAGGCGGCGGCGGGTATCGAGGGTCTCTTCCTCTCCCGTCTCGGGGGCCAGCTTGTCCAACTCTTCTACCGCATGACGGAGGTAGTCCTCATCAGCTTTGGCCTGCCTCAGGGCCTCCTGCGCCTTGCCCAATGTATCACGGGCCGCGCGTAGCGTCTTCCAGGCACCTTGTATCGGTGAGAGATCGACTCCCGCGAAAGCATCCAGCAGAAGGCGGTGGCCTCTTGGATTCAACAAGCCGCGATCATCGTGCTGCCCGTGCAATTCCACCAGCAGATCAGACAGTTTGCGCAACGCCTCGCCGGAAACCCTCCGGTCATTCACAAAGGCGGTCTTACGTCCGCTCGGGGTGTTCGTGCGACGCAGGATCAGTTCGCCGTCCTCAAGCGAGAGTTCCTGTTCGGCCAGAACACGGTGAACGGGGTGATCGTCCGGAACCTCGAAAACCGCCGTGACCTCGCCCTGCTCTGCCCCGCTGCGCACCAGATCGGCCCGCCCGCGCCAGCCGAGCACAAACCCGAGACTGTCCAGCAGAATGGATTTGCCCGCACCGGTTTCGCCGGTAAGCACATTCAAACCCGACTGAAAATCCAGATCCAGCCGGTCGATCAATAACATGTTACGAATGGAAAGGCCGCGCAGCATGGCGATTTATGTCCTGTAAAGACGAAGGGTTAAGCGACAGTGTCCGGCAGTTACGCGGATGGTCCGTTCAAAACAACAACCGGCCATCCGTCAGAGCCATTCACCCCGTGCCACCTGACGCCAGATATTCTTCAGCCATCCCTGACTTTCAGCACTGGCTTCTTCAGTGGAAATCCCCCGCCCTGTCAGCAGAACATGGGTATCCTTGTACCAGTTGGTGCCTTGAAAGTTATGGCCCAGAATGGCCCCGGCGGTTTGGGCATCACTGTCCAGACCAAGCGACACATAAGCCTCTACCAGACGGTGCAGTGCTTCGGGTGTATGGGTGGTGGTCTGGAAATCTTCAACGACGACACGGAACCGGTTGATCGCAGCGCCGAAGTGTCCTTTTTTCATGTAAAAGCGGCCGATGTCCATTTCCTTGCCCGCAAGGTGATCAAGGGCCAGATCGAATTTCAACAAGGCCGAAGAGGCATATTCGCTGTCCGGATAATTTTCGACCGTAGCGCGCAGGGCCTGCAACGCCTGAAAGGTAATACCCTGATCGCGGCTTACATCGTCAATCTGGTCATAAAAGCTGAGCGCGATAAGATATTGCGCATAGGCTGCATCTTCATCCTGCGGGTAGAACTCAAGATAGCGCTGCGCCGCGCCGCGGCTTTCCTCATACAGCCGTGCCTGATGATAGGCAAAGGCCGACATGATCATGGAGCGTTTTGCCCAGTCGGAATAAGGATAGAGCCGTTCGACTTCGGTAAACAGTTTTGCCGCGTCTTCGGCACCCTTGCGGGTGGCGAGTTTGGCTTCGGCCTGCTGGTAAATCGTCTCTGGCGGCTGGTTTTCGAGGGAAACTTCCTGCTCGCGCTGCCCGCAACCGGCAACCAGAACAACCGAAGCTGTCAGAATACCGTAAACTGCCTTCTTGCCTAAGTGCATCATACCCGCATTACCCTGTCCCGCTCGCCCGACGATAGGCTGCATTTTACAGGTTAACTAGCACAAAACCAGCCGAGTAAAAACGCTTTCGTCCGGTTTTGCACGAAGATTTGTGTTTTGTTTGTAACAGGTTCAGGCCAGCGCAAAATCGCTTGGTTTGATATGCGCGCCAGGCAGATCGTGCCACTGGCTTGGGGAGCACTCAACCATTTCCCACGCATCAGGGCGGGCGAACAATTCGCGCAGCAACAGGTTTGTGGCACGGTGGCCGGCCTTGTCACCGTGATAGCGCCCGATGATCGGATGCCCTGCCAGCGCCAGATCGCCCAACGCGTCCAGCATTTTGTGGCGCACGCATTCGTCATCACGGCGGAACCCTTCAGGGTTCAACACAGTATCGCCGTCCACAACGATTGCATTATCCAGACCGCCCCCCAGCGCCAGACCGGCGGATTGCATCATATCCACATCGCGGCGCAGGCAGAAAGTGCGGCAGTTAGACAGTTCCCGAACAAAGGCACCATTGGACATTTGCAACGTTTTTGACTGTTTGCCGATGGCAGCTTCGTCAAAATCTATCGCAAATTCGATTTCAATCTTTTCAGAGGGCGCAAGGCTCGCAGAGAAGCCGTCTACGTTGATGCTGACAGGTTTCAGGATGCGGATCGCTTTCAGTGGCGCATCCAGCTCTTTCAGACCGGCTTTCAGGATAGCGGCGACGAATGGTGCGGAGCTGCCGTCCATGATCGGAATTTCCGGACCGTCGATTTCAATCATTGCGTTGTGAATACCGGTTCCGGCAAGAGCCGCCATCAGATGCTCAACAGTGGAAACTTCAACACCGGCATCATTGGCAAGACGGGTGCACAGACGGGTATCGTTTACGTGATCGTAGCGGGCGGGAATCATGTTATCGCGGTCCGTGACATCGACTCGCTGGATCCAGATGCCGAAATCAGCGACGGACGGGGACACGCGCAACGCGGCACGCTTGCCGGAGTGGAGTCCTTTTCCAACAATCTCGATCGGGGTTTTCAGTGTTCTTTGCATGATGCACCTGTGGCTTTTCTTAACCAATTATCTAGGGAACACCTTGCAAAAGCTCAAATAACGCTTTGTGACGCTATGTGACAATGCTGAAACAAAAAAGGCACGTCGCTGACGTGCCTTTTTCAAATTCAGTGTATGCGGTTTCGAATTAATTCGCCTGGCGCCGCAAAAACGCCGGAATTTCAATGCGTTCCTGCTCCGGATCGGCGTGATCTTCTTCTTCCGCATATTGTGGCGCTGCAGAGCTGACCTGCGGCTGTTCACGATGGGCGGAGGGCTGCACGTCACTGTGACCGGTCATACGAGAGATCAGGCTGTTCAGGCGGAAACCTTTTGGCTTTTCTTCATGGGCTTCACCGCTAAAGAACTTTGGCGTCTCTGCGGCTGCTTCCTGTGCGCGGGGTGCCTTGGCAACCGCAGCTTCCAGACGTTTCATGGTTTCAGGGCTAACCTCGCCTGGCTTTGCCGACTGAGGCGCTACAAAACCGGACCGCTGGTCAAAGAAGTTGTCAGGGGCTTCAACCGATTCCACCTGTGTCTGCTGTGGCTGGTAAGCCGGTGCGGGCAGACCGTCTTCGGTGGTCGGCTCTTCAATGACGTCTTCGTCTTGCGCTGTCTCTTGGGGCAGCTGCTCGAACAGGCTTGGCTCTGAGCTGTTGGTTTGCGCAGCTACAGGCTCGGGTTTGGATTGAACCGGCTCCGGTTCAGCCATCGGGGCCGGGGCGGCTTCCTGCGCAGCAACAGGTTGTTCGGCAGGTGTTTCTGCGACAGGCGACGGGGTTGGCACAGACACTTTGATTTCGGCGGCACTTTGGGCCAGCGGCTCTTTCAAGGTGCGACGCGGTACAGGAATATCCCCTGCCCCGACCGCAGCGTCGATACCGGTTGCAACAACGGAAACGCGCATCACATCTTCCATGCTCGGGTCCATGGTAGAACCGACGATGATATTGGCTTCCGGATCCACTTCTTCGCGGATACGGTTTGCCGCTTCGTCCAGTTCGAACAATGTCAGGTCGTTGCCGCCGGTGATGTTGATCAGAACACCGCGGGCCCCTTGCAGGGAAATCTCGTCCAGCAGCGGGTTCGCGATGGCCTTCTCGGCAGCCTGAATGGCACGATCTTCGCCGGTAGCTTCACCTGTCCCCATCATGGCTTTACCCATTTCGTCCATTACGGAGCGGATATCGGCAAAGTCGAGGTTGATGATACCCGGACGGACCATCAGGTCTGTCACGCCTTTGACGCCTTGATACAGAACATCATCTGCAAGGCTGAAGGCTTCGGTGAATGTGGTTTGTTCGTTGGCGATCCGGAACAGGTTCTGGTTCGGAATGATGATCAGCGTGTCCACAACCTTTTGCAGACATTCAACGCCTTCTTCCGCCTGACGCATGCGGCGGGTGCCTTCAAACTGGAACGGTTTGGTTACAACACCAACAGTCAGGATTCCCAATTCGCGCGCGGCTTGTGCCACGATCGGCGCGCCACCCGTGCCGGTACCACCCCCCATACCGGCGGTGATGAAACACATGTGGCTGCCCACGAGGTGATCGACGATCTGTTCGATGCTTTCTTCGGCAGCGGCAGCGCCCACGCTTGGACGGGCGCCAGCGCCCAGACCTTCGGTAATTTTCTCGCCCAGCTGGATCTTACAGGTCGCCTTCGTGGATTGCAGTGCCTGTGCGTCCGTGTTCGCGACGACGAAATCAACACCGTCCAGCGCCTTGTCGATCATGTTGTTGACCGCGTTGCCACCGGCCCCACCAATACCGAATACTGTGATCCGTGGTTTCAAATCTACCATCTCTGGCATACGCAAATTCAAAGTCATGTTCTATCCGCCTGTAGTTTTTTTGTTTCGCCGTCTGACCAACGGTCGCTTACGCCCTGATTCGGTATGCTAAACGACTGATTCGCTCAGGTCACGAAAAATCGTCGGAATTGCGCCTATATTGTAACGCATATAGGGGATTCTGCAAGATTTTGCCGAACCACCCATAGCTCGTTTACCAGTTCTCTTTGAACCACCGGATAGCGCGTTTCAGAGGCTGTCTGCCCTGCCCCGCCATGGGTAGGTTAAAGTCCCAACATTCGTCCTGCGGATGGGCCGCATGCAGCGCCAGACCGACACTCGCCGCAAAAGCGGGGCCGGTTGCAGCCTGCGGAAGCCCTTGTATCCGCAGCGGTTTTCCAAGACGCACCTGCTGGCCGAGAATCCGGCTTGCAAGCCCTTCGAGACCCGGAATCTGACTGCCGCCGCCCGTTAACACAATACGCTGGCTCGGGAGGTGGTCAAAACCGGCAGCATCCAGCCGAGCACGGACCTCTTCCAAAATCTCTTCAACACGCGGACGCATCACCCCGATCAGTTCGGACCGGCTGATCCGGCGACGGTCGTGATCGAAATCACCGGTATCCCCGCCTATCTCGATCATGTCGCGATCATCCATCCCTGTGGCCACAACGCCGCCATGGAAGGTCTTGATCCGCTCGGCCGTAGGAGTTGCCACTTGCAAGCCCTGACTGATGTCAGAGGTCACAAGATCACCACCCATACGCACGGAATCCGCAAAAATCATGTGCTTTTTCAAGAAGATGGAAACGCTTGTCGCGCCACCGCCAAAGTCGATACAGGCGCCGCCAAGTTCCTGTTCGTCCTCTACAAGCGCCGACACACCGGCCACATAGGAAGAGGAAGCAAAACCGGCCAGTTCCAGATCACAGCGCTTGATACATTTCAACAGGTTCTCAATCGCGCCGGTATCAATGGTTAGCAAGTGCATATCAACCGACAGGCGGTTGCCAATCTGGCCGCGCGGGTCGGACAGGCCGGAGCGGTGATCGAGCGCAAAGTTCACTGGCATGGCGTGGATCGCTTCGCGGCCCATGCCATAATCCGGCACATCACATTCCGCCAGTACCCGCCCGATGTCGTAATCCATTACCGAGCCGTTTTCCAGTTGCACCGCCCCTGTCACCCCGTTAGAGCGCGGCTCTGCGCCGGACATACAGGCAATGACGTGATCAACACGGGTGTTCGCCATCTTCTGTGCAGCCTGCACCGCCGTGCGGATCGCCCGCTCGGTCTCTTCCATCGTGCTGACTTCACCAAAGCGCACGCCGCGGGAACGGGTGGTGGCCACGCCAATCACGCGGAACGCCCCGTGATTGGCCATCGCCGTCATACCCTCTTGCGCATTCATCTGAACCGAGGGGTCAAATTGCAGGATCATACATGCAATTTTCGATGTCCCCACATCCAGAATGGCCACCACGCCCCGTTGCAGGGCCGCGCGGCGGCGTTGTCTCATAGCGCGTTGTGTTTCGTATAGTTGTGTCATCAGGTTTCACTTTCCCCATCGGCCATGGCTCGCAGCCGGTGCAATTCCTCGACTGCCGCTGCGGTTAAACGAAGAACCGGGCGGCGCCCGTCCCTCATGTCTACGACTGTTACATCCCGCCCGAGCAGGTCACGGGCCCGTTGCAGGGCGACAACCCGCTCCAAGGCGGCAACCGGACGGTTGACCGGAAGCTGAATAATCTGCCCGCGATCCAGCATCACATCCCAGCGGCGTTCCCCGACACGGCGCAAACCGCGAATGCGGTCCGCAAGGGGGCCGGCAGCCGCCAGAAGACGCAAGGCCTGCCCTGCATGCTCCTGCGCACCCTTGCCAAGAATCAACGGCAGTTCGAGATACCCTTCGCGGGTTTCCAGAACACCGGCCCGCGCCCCGAGGCTGTCAACCAGTTCCAGATGGTCGGCACCGCGCCAGACCAGAGCGGGAACACGCTCTATGATTTCAACGTCAAGAACGCCCCCGCGCAAAAAGACATCCGCACTTTTTACGGCGTCAATTGCCTCGATTTTCTCTTTCAGTGCCGCGAGATCCAGTTGCAGCGAACTGACCGGAAAGACCATCGGAATGGCTTCGCGGACCTGCTTGGACACAACTGCACTGCCCCCTTGCACCTGCATCAGGTTCACAGCAAATTCGGGGCGGTTTTCGATCATGGTGCGTGCGTTGGTCACGCTCTGCGCTAGACGCGCCTGCACTTCGGGATCGGAAAAATGGTTTGCAACCAGTCCGACCACAATCGCAATCGGCAGTCCGGTGCGGATCAGGGAGCGGTAAAGCGGTGTCAGCCAGATCCGTTCCAGCCGGTATTTGATGCGGCTCGGGCTGGGATCGGGGCGTGCCGCCGGTTGGTGCGCGGAGCGTTCGGTCCTCTCCATATAGGAGGGGTGCGTATCGGGATCACGGTAGACCAACCGCTGGCGCGGCATATCTATCGCTGACATGATGCGTCCTCCACCAGCCATGCCACCAGTTTACCAAAGGAAATGCCACATTCCGCAGCCTGCTCTGGCGCGAGGGATGTGGGGGTCATGCCGGGCTGTGTATTGGTTTCCAGCAGGATCAACCCGTCAAGACCAAGGGACTCGTCCCAGCGGAAATCTGTCCGGCTCAGCCCGCGACACCCCAAAGCATCATGGGCGCGCTGCGCATAGTCAAGACAGGCTTCAAAAATCTCGGCAGGGACATTCGCAGGGACTTCGTGACGGGAACCGCCCGGTTTGTATTTAGCATCGTAATCATACCAGCCGTCGGTCAGGATATCGGTCACAGTCAGCGCCTTATCCCCCATCACCGCTGTCGTAAGTTCGCGGCCCGGAACAAATTTTTCCACCATCAGCACATCGGGCATGTCATCGCTGATTTGCGCGGGACCATTGGCCGCCTCATTCACCAGATAGACCCCGACGGAAGACCCTTCGTTGAACGGCTTCACCACATAGGGTGGCGCGATGGGGTGGCTTTTCATGACCTCCTCGCGGGTGACTAGCCGGTGTTCGGCAACTGGCAATCCGGCGGCAGCGAAAACCTCTTTGGATTTCTCCTTGTCCATCGCAAGGGCAGAGGCAAACACGCCGGAATGGGTATAGGGAATGCGCATCCATTCCAGAACGCCCTGAACGCAACCGTCTTCGCCCCAACGCCCATGAAGCGCGTTAAAAACCACATCGGGATTGGTTGCACGCAAATCGGCCATCAAATCCGGACCTGCGTCCAGTTCGGTGACTTCATAACCTTCCGTGCGCAACGCCTTGGCGACTTCGTGACCGGAGGAGAGAGATACCTCACGTTCAGCCGAAGGGCCGCCTTTCAGAACTGTCACGCGGTGAAATGCCCTGCTCGACATGACCGCCTCGTCTTTTGCCCCGGCCTTTTTCGGCTCTCACGGGCTATGCCTTATTGTGCCGCCGGTTTGCCGACGCGCATGATTTCCCATACTAGGGTTATTCCACTGTTTTCGAAAACCCTTTTTCGCACCAATTCTCCTAAATTTTCCAAATCTGCGGCAGAAGCGCCACCTTTGTTAATCAGAAAGTTGGAATGCATCTCGCTCATCTGTGCGCCGCCAAGGCTGGCACCGCGCATTCCGGCGTCATCAATGACCTTCCACGCCTTCAGATCATGGGTGTCATCCGCCTGTCCTGTGGACGAATAGCCTGCGGGATTGCGAAAAGTGGAACCGCAGGACCGCTCCTTGGTGGGTTGGCTCGCTTCACGTTTGGCAAGGGCATCGGCCATTTTCGCCTCGATCGCGTCCGGTTCGCCCGCATTCCCCTGCAATACGACCGAAGTCAGGATCATCCCTTCAGGCAGTGCAGTGGAACGATAGGAAAACCCCATATCCGCCGGTGTCAGCTTCACCACTTCGCCTTCTCGGGTCAGCGCCTCTGCCTGCACAAAAACATCTGCCATATAAGTACCATAACACCCTGCATTCATCTTGGCCGCGCCACCGATCGCACCCGGAATAGTGCGCAGGAAAGCCAGATCAATCCCCGCTTGCGCCGCCTTGCGGGCCACATGGGCATCAAGCGCACCGACACCGGCACGGATGCGGTTGCCCTCCAGCACCTCTATACCGTTGAACCCGCGCCCGAACCGCACCACCACCCCGTCCAGACCACCATCGCGGATGATCAGGTTGGAACAGACCCCGATGGGAAAGACCGGAATGGCCGGATCAAGTGCTGCAAGAAACTCCTGCAAATCCGTCAGATCCGCCGGTTGGAACAAAACTTCCGCAGGGCCACCCACCCGCAGCCAGCTCAACCCGTCCATCGGGCGATTTGGCGTCAGCGTTCCGCGCACCGGCGGCAGGGTTTCAATACTCAGGCTCATTCGGATTTCTTTCGCCGTCTTCAAGTTTGTGTTCTTCCAGCCATGTAAACGGCTTTCCGGTGATCCGCGCCCATGTGAACCGCCCGATGTAGTATAGCGGCCAGCGCATGATCGAACCGACACCTGCCACAAACATGAACGCGATGAAAGGGTTTCCGGCGATCCACAAGTAAGGGATCAACGGAACAAGAAGCAAAAGCAGCAGGAATGCACCGGGCGGATGATAGGGCCTGCGGCACAGCGCCACCACAGTCCCCATGCCAACCCAGCAGGCGGCAAAGACAATGGCTGAATTCAATCCGATCTCAAGCACGCTCCCCCCCGCCCTTTCTAATAGAAATCAAACTTCGGACCCTGAAAATCCTCTCCGGTGAATTTTGACCGGATATAGCGCCCCAGATAAACAATCGGCCAGCGCAGCAACGAGCCGACCGCCGCCAGAAACAGGATCGCCAGAAACGGGTTCCCCGCGATCCAAAGATACGGCAGCAACGGCACCAGCAACAACATCAGCAGAAAGGCTCCGGGCGGAATGTAGCGGGCTGGCAAAAGCGCCACCACGGTTCCGATTCCAACCCAAGCGGACGCAAACACAATCGCGGAATGCAGCCCGACCCCGAACACTATCCAAGCGCTTTCGGCAGGTTGTTGGCCCAGGCGCTGATCGTGCCTGCCCCGAGGCAGACCAGCAGATCACCCTTTTCACAGTTCTCCTGAACAAAGGCCTGCAATGCGGCCTCATCCGGTACGGCAACCGCCTTGCGATGACCATGGGCCGTCAGCCCCGCCACCAGCCCGTCCCGATCCGCCCCAGCAATCGGGTTTTCGCCGGCGGCATAAACATCGGAAATGCCGACCACATCCGCATCGTTGAAACAGGAGCAGAAATCTTCGAACAGATCGTGCAGGCGGGAATAGCGGTGGGGTTGGTGGACCGCTATAACCCGTCCTTTGGTGGCCTGTTTGGCCGCAGACAGAACAGCGGTAATTTCAACCGGATGGTGGGCGTAATCGTCAATGACGGTCACACCGTTCACCACACCCACGCGGGTGAAGCGGCGGTTAACGCCCTTGAAATTCTTCAGCGCCTCGCGGATTTCTGCCCGTTTCAGCCCCAGATGCCGCGCAACCGCAATGGCCGCCAGCGCGTTGGAAACGTTGTGATTTCCCGGCATCGGCAGAACCACATTCTGGATGTAGGTATCCTCTGATTGGAGGTATACGTCGAAATAGGCCTGACCGTTTTCATAACGCAGGTTATCGGCCCGCACATCGGCCTGTTTGTTAAACCCGTAGGTCATCACCCGCCGGTCTCCGAGCCGCCCGACCAGCGCCTGCACTTCGGCATGGTCCGTGTTGCAGATCGCCACACCATAGAAGGGAATGTTCGAAACAAACGTGTGGAATGCCTCGCGCAGGTTATCAAAGCTGCCGTAATGTTCCATATGTTCAGGATCGATGTTGGTGACAACCGCGATTGTTGCTGGCAGACGGTTGAACGTGCCGTCACTTTCATCCGCTTCCACAACCATCCATTCGCCATCCCCCATCCGCGCGTTAGAGCCATAGGCATGGATGATGCCGCCGTTAACCACGGTCGGATCAAGCCCGCCTGCATCCAGCAGGGTCGCAACCATTGTTGTCGTGGTCGTTTTACCGTGTGTGCCCGCAATGGCGACGTTGGATTTCAGGCGCATCAGTTCGGCCAGCATTTCCGCGCGGCGGACAACCGGCAGCCCGCGGGCCCTTGCGCCGTCCAGTTCCGGATTTCCCGGTTTGATCGCGCTTGAGATCACAACGACTTCGGCATCTTCCAGATTTTCAGCCATCTGCGGAAAGGAAATCCGTGCGCCCATATCTGCCAGCCGGTCCGTGATCTTCGAGGGCCGCAGGTCCGATCCCTGCACCGTGTAGCCGTGGTTGATCAGCACTTCGGCGATGCCTGACATCCCGATCCCGCCGATACCGACGAAATGGATCGGCCCCAGCTTGGTTGGCAGTTTGGTTGCTGCGTTCATCTTACTCTCCTGCCAGTTGGGCCACCAGATCGCCAAGCTCTCTGGCGGCATCGGGTTTGCCTTGGGTCAATGCGGCGGCGGCCATTTGCGCGGCCCCCTCCCCGTCCATCAGGACAGTTGCGATATGCTCGGCCAGTACCTCTGCGCTCAGTTGGGATTCCGGAATGACGATCGCAGCCCCCGCGCTGGCCAACCCTCTGGCGTTGGCGGTTTGTTCATCGCGAATCGCAATCGCCAGCGGAATCAGGATCGAGGGCCGCCCGATGATGGAAATATCCGCCACGCTGGAGGCACCCGACCGGCTGATCACCAACTGGCATTCGGACATCCGCGCCGGAATATCGTCAAAGAACGGCGACACATCCGCGTCCACACCGGCGTCCGCATAGGCGGCAACGGTTGCATCGTGGTCCTCTTCGCGGGCCTGTTGGGACACGCGCACGCGACGCTTCAGATCGTCGGGCAGAAGGGCCACAGCAGCCGGTACGGTTTGGGACAGAATACGGCTGCCCTGACTGCCGCCAATCGCCAGCACGGACATGGGCCAGTCCCCCGGCGCGATGTAACCTGCACCGGCCCGTTCCAGCACTGCGGCACGCACCGGATTGCCGGTAAATACGCCTTCAACACCGTCGGGCAGTTCGGTCGGCCATGTTCCACAGGCCACGGTGTTCACCCGTTTGGCGAAGGCCTGATTCACCCTTCCGAGAACACCGTTCTGTTCGTGGATAAGACGCGGTGTTTTGGTCAGCATCGCTGCAATCATGGCAGGCAGTGCGGGATAACCGCCAAAACCGGCCACGACAGCCGGCGGATCCTTCCGCATCCGGCGCCACGCCGACAGCGCACCCCCTGCAATACGAAACGGCACGCCGAGCTTGGCTGACAACCCGCCCCGCGCGAATGTGCCGGAGTTCACAACCTCAACCTCGACCGCATCGGGGAAGCCGCCGGTATAGCGCGCGCCCCTTGGATCGGTGCTCAGCCGGACACGCCAGCCCCGTGACAGCATTTCCTCTGCAAGGGCCTGTGCGGGAAACATGTGCCCGCCTGTGCCGCCTGCTGCGATGACCAGTAATTTATCTGCCATAATACCCCTTATCCGCCCCGGTTCTCATTGCCGAAAACGTCGCTGATATCCCCTTGGGGACGGGTGCGTGTAAAGGCCAAAAGAAAGCCGAGGCCAATTCCCGCCGCCACGAGCGAGGAACCGCCGTAGGACACGAAAGGAAGCGTCATTCCCTTGGCGGGCAACAGCCGAACCGCCACCCCCATATTGATCAGGGCTTGCATCCCGAACAAGGCCGCAAGTCCGGTACCGGCAAAACGGATGAAGGGATCACGTTCGTGGATCAGACGCAGGAAAGAGCGCACGGTCACAATCATGAACAAAACAATAATCGCCAGCACGAGGATCAGCCCGTATTCTTCGGCCGCAACCGCAATGATGAAATCCGTATGGGCATCCGGCAGGGACCATTTCACACGGCCTTCCCCGACGCCAACCCCGAAGAAACCGCCTTCCTGAATGGCATTGGTGGCATAACCGATCTGGGTGCGCGGGTCGATTTCGGGATTAAGATACCCGTCGATCCGGCGGGCAAAGTGCTCGGAGGAATTATAAGCTATAAACCCTGCGCCAACGACGCCTCCTGCCAGCCCGGCCAGCAACAGCATCGGCGCACCGGCTACGAAATACATCAACGTCCAGCTTGCAAGGATCAGGCAGGCCTGTCCGAAATCCGGTTGCAGCGCCAGAAGGAAGGCAATCAGTACTGTTACCGCAAAAGACATACGCTTGCCGGGCGGCCCGCCGACCTCAAAGCTTGCTGCCATCAGCCACGCGGAAAACACAACGAAACCGGGTTTCAGGAATTCTGACGGTTGCACCGAAGCAAAGCCGAGCGAGATCCAACGGGTCGCACCCTTACCGAAGTCCGTACCGATAAATGGCAGGGCGCAGATTGCGACAAGACAGCAGATAAAGCCGAACACTCCAAGACGGCGCACATATTTGGGCGACATCATCGACACAAGGATCATGGTCACCAGCGCGATGGAGCCGAAGAACAACTGTTTGTAAACGTAATAGAATTGCGTCAGCCCGTTGCGTTCCGCCAGTGGCACCGAGGCAGCAAGCCCCAGCAGGATACCGATGAGAAACAGCATCATGATCGCCGAAAGCGCCCATTTATCCACCGTCCGCCACCACTTTGGCAACACGGGTTCACCGGGCTTTGAAGCCACAGTGCCAAACACCATTTCCGTCATCGTAAACGCCTGTCCTTGCCTTTGCTCTGCCACATCCCGCCGCCTCTTGTTCGGGCTGACTGGGATATCTGGCAACTCTAGTCACGATCCATGCAAAAAGCTAGTGGTGATTCGGCAACGGAAGAAAACCCGCCCGCAACTGTAGCGTGCATGCGACCGCTGCAGCACGCGCGTATAAAAAAGGCCGCTGGTGTTTCCACCAACGGCCCTTCGATCCGACAGGATCGTTGCTTAAGCAGCGGCTGCCGCACGGCTGGACAGAACCTCGTCAATGCGGGTCTGCGCCTTCATCTCATCGTCACCCTCAACCGCAGCGACCTCGCGTGTCAGACGCTCCAGCGCAGCTTCGTAAAGCTGACGCTCGGAATAAGACTGTTCGCGCTGGTCGTCATTGCGGTGCAGGTCGCGCACCACTTCTGCGATGGAAATCAGATCACCGGAGTTAATCTTCTGTTCGTATTCCTGCGCACGGCGGGACCACATGGCACGTTTCACACGGGCGCGCCCTTTCAGCGTGGTCATGGCCTTGGCCACAACCTCGGGGCTGGACAGGCCGCGCATGCCAACAGCCGTAGCCTTGGCAGTGGGAACCCGCAGGGTCATCTTGTCTTTTTCAAAGGCAATCACAAACAGCTCCATATGGGTGCCGGCGATTTCCTGCTCTTCGATATTTACAATCTTGCCCACACCGTGGGAGGGGTAGACGACAAAATCGTCCGGATTGAAGTCCAAGTTCTTTTTCTTAGCCATATAGTCCATGGTCCTTTTCTAACGGCCCTTACGCCAGCCACCCGATCCGCGAGTGCCAGCATTTAACACAACGAAAGCTGCTGCCTTGGCTGAACGGGTTCGCCAATGCATCAGAGCTTCAAAGCGGCAAATGAAACGGGAGCGAGCAGCCTCCGCCGTAAATCGGGCCTATTTCCGGTAATCACCATACCACAAAACCGCCCCCTTTCCTAGAGGCCGCTAAAAATGCAGATAGTCCGGTAGATTATTCGCCCTTGCCAGGCTTGGGCGAGAAGTATTTCTCCATCTTGCCCTCTTCCCCGTCGCGCTCTTCGGCTTCGGGCAGCGCGTCGATCTTGGTAATCAGCACCGGCCATTTTTCCGAATACTCGCGGTTGAATTCCACCCATTTCTCCATATCCGGCTCGGTGTCCGGACGGATCGCATCTACAGGGCATTCCGGCTCACATACACCGCAGTCGATACATTCATCAGGATGAATGACCAGCATGTTTTCACCCTCGTAGAAACAATCCACAGGGCAGACTTCCACGCAATCGGTGTGTTTGCAGGCGATGCAGTTCTCGATAACCACATAAGTCATTAGTATACTCTCAAACTTTCGGCGTTACTCGCGTTATAGGCTTGTTTTACAGTCGCGACCAGAGCGAATTTTGTCCCACCAAATCACGGTTTCGCAGGCCAAAAACACCTGCCAGAGCGACCTAGACAGCACTGTTGTCCTTGAACCGGTCCATCGCGGCCCGTTCCTGCCGGTTTGGGCGCCCGCTTCGTTCGGCTTCGGGATTCGGCGGATGGTAGGGTTTGTCCTTTTTCTGCGGTGGCGACAGATCACAATAGAGCGCCTGCGCTTCCGGTGCGGGCCCGCGCCGCTCCCCGATCGCGACAACCTCTATAACCCGCACGTGATCCCCTTGCGGAAAGGTCAGCACATCACCGGCACCGATGCCGAAACTGCCTTTGGAAACCCGTTCGGAGTTCACCCGCATATGTCCGCCCGCAACCAGTTTGGCGCTGAGGCTGCGCGATTTGAAAAACCGCGCAAACCACAGCCATTTGTCAATCCGGATTGTCGGGCGGGCCGTGTTCAACTGTGCCGGCTCAGGATTTGTTCTTCAGCGCCATCAGCGCCGCAAACGGATTGTCAGGATCAATCGGCTTGTCCCTGTTCGGGGCCGGTTTGGCGCCGCGAGGTTTGCCTTTATGCTCCGGCTTTTTGCCGTTACCACGGGGTTGGCCCTTGCCCTGCCCCTTGCCTTTCGGCCCTGCGTTGCGCGCACGTCCCTGTTCGGCAGGGCGTTTCTTGGGCACCCAGCGGAAGGTGTAGAAGACTTCCATCTCGGCGGCATCCGCATCAGCTTCAACTTGTGCGGCTGTCTCTGCAGGTGCAACCTCGGCTACCTCTTCCGGGGCGACCTCCGCCGCTGTCGCCTCGGCAACCTCTGCTGGCGCGGTTTCTTGTGTTTCTTCGGAAGGCGCAGCTTCGGCAGCCTTCACCTTGGCCCGCTCGCCCCGCTCTGCGGCATAGCCGAGGCCACCCATCAGATCGGCAAACTGTTCCAGCGTCATACCGGTGATGGACAGCATATCTGCCGTTGCCTCAAACCCGCCACGGGTGTCTACAGCGCGCAGCATATCCGCCAGACGCTCCAGCATATCAATCCGGATCGCGCGCTCGCCCGCCAGACGATACCCCGCACGGGGGTAATAGCCCTTCGGCGCATCAGCAACGGCCGGAATTGTCACCAGACCGGGGGGCGGTGCTTCCGGAAATTCGGACAGGCCTTCCTGCAAGGACCACAGAACCAGACGCAAACGGGTCGGCGCGGGTTTCAGCATCAGATGCTGGAAAATGGTGAACTGCCCGAAGCGGATACCGTGTTTGCGCAGCAGGCCCCGCGCGTCCTGATCCAGTGCCTTCACATCGTCGGCAATCACCGAACGGGGGATAACCCCGAGCGATTCTACCAGACGGAAAGCCACACCACGGGCCAGTCCGGTAACGGTTTCATCGTTTTTCAGCGCGATCAGCGGTTCGAAAACCGCTTCGATCTTGCGGTTGATAAAATGGCTCAACCGGCGGCGCAGCTTTTCTGCCACCTCTGCACCGGCCTCTTCATCGACGAAAGGTTCCACACCTGGGGACAGCGTATCGCCGCCCGCAACCAGCTTGCCCACCGCGTATTCGCCCCACATCAGGCCACCCTGTTCTGTAAAGTCGAACTCGGTGTCCGGTGCATTATAGAACCGGTCGGACATCAGCTTGAATTGTGGCTGCAATGCCTGCAATGCCGCAGAGCGCAGGGTCTTGGCCTCTTCACCGGTTGCTTTGGGGTCCAGTTGAAACCTGAACCCTGTCAATTTACCGGCAAACTGCCCCTCTACGGTCACTTCACCCTTGTCGTTCACTTCAGCCACAAGGCTCTCCTTCTGCTTCAACCGCCGCATCAAAACGCTGGTGCGCCGGTCGACAAATCTCTGTGTTAGCGCGCCGTGCAGCGCATCTGATAGGCGATCTTCTACTGCACGGGTTTCCCCGCGCCAATAGTTTTCATCCTGAACCCAGCCCTTTCGTTGGGCTACATAGGTCCATGTGCGGATATATGCCAGTCTTTTGGACAGGGCATCAATGTCTCCGGCAGGTTTGTCGATCCGTGCGACGCGATCCTGCAACCAGCCCTGGCTGATCTGCCCGTCCTGATGCAGGAACTCGAAAATCCGCCGCACGATGGCGTTGTGCTCGTTGAAAGAGACCTGCCGGAAATCCGGTATCTGGCAGACATCCCACAACAGACGCACGGCCGCAGGGGTGCGCGCCCGTGCGGCAACTTCCGGTATCTGGCTTAGTGCCTGCAGGGTGCGGTGGTCGTCCGCATCCCGTGTGCGGGCCAGTTGCATCTCGCCCGACGGAGCAGACAGGGAATTGAGCAAAGCCTCCAGTGTGCCGAACTCCAGACGGTTGTTGCGCCATTGCAGCTTCCGGATCGGGGTAAAACGGTGGCTTTCAATCGCTTCAACCACCTCGGGGTCCAATGGCGGCGCCTCTCCGGTCACACCGAAAGTCCCGTTGTTCGTGTGGCGCCCTGCCCGACCGGCGATCTGGCTCAACTCGTTTGGCATCAAATGCCGCATCTTGCGCCCGTCAAATTTGGTCAGACTGGAAAAAGCCACATGGTTCACATCCAGATTAAGCCCCATACCAATGGCATCGGTCGCCACCAGATATTCCACGTCACCATTCTGGTACATCTCCACCTGTGCATTGCGCGTTCGGGGTGAAAGCGCGCCCATCACCACAGCCGCCCCGCCCTTCTGGCGGCGCAGCAATTCCGCAATCGCATAGACATTTTCAACCGAAAACCCGACAATTGCAGAGCGGGCGGGCATCCGGCTTGTCTTTTTCGGACCTGTATAGCTGAGCTGCGAAAATCTCTCGCGGCGCATGAACTCTGCTTTCGGCACCAGTTGCGCGATCACACCGCGCATGGTTTCAGCCCCCAGAAACAATGTCTCGTGGCTGCCCCGCATATGCAGCAGCCGGTCTGTAAACACATGCCCCCGCTCCGGATCAGCGCACAGCTGGACTTCGTCAATGGCGACAAAATCCGCACCGATCCCCTGCGGCATGGCCTCGACCGTGCAAACCCAATAGGCCGCACGGGGCGGCACGATCCGCTCTTCTCCGGTTACCAGCGCCACCACCGACGGGCCGCGCAGCGCGACGATCTTGTCGTAAACCTCCCGCGCCAGCAAACGCAGGGGCAGGCCGATGACGCCTGTGCGATGCGCCAGCATACGCTCGATCGCATAATGGGTTTTTCCGGTGTTGGTAGGCCCCAGAACCGCACAGACGCGCGCAGGCAGATTAGACATGATATACGGCTTCCAGATTCTCGAGGGTCACATCTACACCGAAACAAAGGCCGGCCTCAACCGCAGACCCCTACAGACTTCAATGTTCCCCAAATACTCCTGTTGGTGCGGCCGCAACAGGGACTGCGGCAATCGGCCTAAAGCGCCACGCCTTCAAGATCGGCCTCCAACCGTTCAATGGCCGGCTCCACTTCGGGGCGGTTGGGGTGGATTTCGCGCACCTGCTTGTAAACCTCCAGCGCATCCTTCTTGCGCTCCAGCCGCTCGAGAATAAGTGCGAGCCCCATCAGTGCACGAAAATGGCGGGGTTCCAGCAACAGCGTCTGGCGGATATCCACCATGGACAGACCGTAGCGGTCTTTGGCGAACCAGGCGGTGGCCCGCGCGTTCCAGCCTTCTGCAAATTCGGGTGCGTGGTCGATCAGCGCCGAAAAATGCATGATTGCCGTATCGAAATCACCCTCCCGCAAGGCATCGCGGCCCCGCTCCAGCAAAAGGTCCATGGCGGCAGAGCCGGATTTCGACCACTCCTGAAAGATCTGCTTTTCAACGCTTTCCCACTGGTCCGGTCCGGCGGTCTTCAACTGTTCGAACAATTCGTCCAAAGTTTCGGTTTGCCCTAACGCAGAAGTTGCGGCAGATTGCATCCCGAAGATGATCGAGATTGATGAGATTAACGCCACGGCACGGTTTGCAGTTTTCATAAAGAGTCACCATGTTTGGTTCTGCATATCAAATTAGGTCAAAACCAGAAAATTGAAACCCGAAAGGATCAAACATGAGTGATGTAATCAACCAGGCGGTCGAAGCGCTGAACGCGAAACTCGGCGGGGGCGGCTTTGACGGCTCTGTCAAAGTTGAAATCACCGGCGAAGGCTCGCTGGTTGTGGACTCGGACGGTGCACGCGCCGGTGACGAGGAAACAGATTGCACCCTGACCGCAGACGCCGAGACTTTCGTTGGCATGATGGACGGCGATGTGAACCCGACCTCTGCTTTCATGACAGGCAAACTGGCAGTGGATGGCGATATGGGCGTTGCCATGAAACTGGGCACATTGCTGGCCTGATCCGGAAGGGCTGCGCCCCGCCCTGTGAAAAACATACCGGCAGCGAGAAATTTCGGTGCCGGATACCGCCAAGACAGGCCCGAAAAGGAAGCCGCACCGATGGAAGCCGCACCGTTGCACACCGATCTGGAGCGTATGCCCGAAGGCGGAAAAGCCTACTGGCGGAAATGCGCAGACGGAACCCGCATTCGCGTTGCGGTCTGGCAGGGCAGCGGTGACAAAACGGTTCTTGTGTTTCCGGGGCGCACCGAATTCATCGAAAAATACGGCGACGTGACGGACCGTCTGCTGGATCGCGGCTATAGTGTGGCAGTGGTGGACTGGCGCGGGCAGGGCCTGTCGGACCGCCATCCCGTGCATCCGCCGATGGGCTGGGTGAAAGAGTTCAGCGACTACCAGCTGGATGTGGCCGAGGTACTGGCGCTGGTCCGTGATACCGGCCTCCCCGATCCTTACGCAATGATTGCCCATTCCATGGGCGGTGCCATCGGCCTGCGCGCCCTACTGGACGGTTTGCCGGTTGAAAAAGCGATTTTCAGTGCGCCCATGTGGGACATCTACGTCGCCTCCCATATGCGGGTACCTGCATGGATCGTTTCGACGTTCGGGCCCGGTATCGGGCTGGGCCAACGGTTCGTTCCAACTGGTGGGCCGTCGAATTACGTTCAGGAACAGCCCTTTGAAGGCAATGCCCTGACCAATGACAAAGACAGCTATGCTGTCATGCAAAGCCATATCAATCAACATCCGGAAATGGGGTTGGGCGGCCCGTCGGTTCACTGGCTGAACCGCGCCAAACGGGAAACCCGTGCCTTACAGGCCGCTGCACCTCCGACGCAGGACTGTTTGTGTTTTCTCGGCTCCAAGGAAGCGATCGTCTCCAAGGATGCGATCAGGCGTATCATGGGCAAGTGGACCAATGGCAATCTGGTTGAACTGGAAGGTGCCCAACACGAAGTTCTGATGGAAGAACCCCATGTAATAAAGCAGGTCTGGCTGGAAATTGACGCCCATCTGGACGAATAACCCTTTCCAAGACGGCTGATTCCCACTACAGCGGCGTCTTGAACTTTGCTGATCCAAGGAGCGATCTGTTATGCCTACTCTGAAACCCGGCGATTTGGCCGCACTTATTTCCGGCTCCCCCCGTATGGCGGTTGAAGCTGTGGACGGGGATGCCGTCTCTCTCGTCTGGTGCAACGAAGGCGTGATCCACCGAGACACCTTTGACGCCATCCTGCTGAAAAAATGGGAAACCCGCGAGGGTGACGACCGTGGCGGAAAACGTCCTTTCGACAAAGGCGGTCGCGGTGGTGATCGTGGTGGCGACAGAGGCGGTGATCGCGGCGGCGACCGTGGTGGTGATCGTGGTAAAACCGGCTGGCACGGCAAACCACGCGAGAAGTCCCACTTCCGTAAAGACTAAGGCATCAGGTCTTCTGTCGGGGCGCTGCGAAAATTTTACAGCGCTCCGCGCGGGGATATTTGACGCCAGAAGAAAGCCGGGCCGTTCAGGATCCGGCTTTTTGCGTTTCAGGGCACCGGATTGCCCGTTTTGTTCACACGGTGGAACAGGTGGGTGAAGGTAGCGACGCCCAGAACCGGAATGACGAGGTTCAGGACCGGCACAGTCAACGGGATTGCCATCATTGCCCCTGCCAGCCAGATCTGCCCGCGATGACGGGCGCGAAGCTGCTTGGCCCCAGCCCGCCCCAGCCGCCGCATGGCGACCATCTGGAAATATTCGCGCCCCAGCATCACGCCGTTCACAGCCCAGAACACCAGTGGCGCGGCCAGAGTGGACAATAGGTAAATCACCAGCGCCAGCAGGTTCACAAGCACCAGCAACCCGAAAAAGCCGAGCGCATCCATCAGGGTTTCCGAGAAGGAAACCGACTGGGCCGGTTCCAATGCGGGGAAGTGTTTCGCCTCAACAGCATCCACCACCTGATCAAGGAAGAAACCGGTGAACAGGGACGCCACCGGCACCATAAGGATGACTGAAAGGCCGATCATCGCCACCAGTACAAAACCGGACAGCAGCGTGGAAAGCCAGCCGATTTCACCGAACCACGGCAAGCTGACGCTGTCGGGCAGCAGGAATTGCACCCCTGTCGTCACACCGGCCAGCAACAGAACCGTCAGGCCGATCCCGCGCAGCAGGACACTTCGAAACTTCGGATCTCCGATCTGGCCGAGCGCTTTGGCAAAATCGTCGAAAATCATGTCTCCACCCAAGTTGCAATCGCGGTTAAGTCAGGTCGTTTGCGGTCTGCCGGTTCCGATTTCGGTGTGCCCACAAAGATAAATCCGGCGACATATTCTTCGGGCTTCA
This sequence comes from Paracoccaceae bacterium, assembly GCA_018223125.1. Lineage (GTDB taxonomy): Bacteria > Pseudomonadota > Alphaproteobacteria > Rhodobacterales > Rhodobacteraceae > Amylibacter. Next base: position 44,721 of record JAAEZA010000015.1, read on the forward strand.
ACCCCATGTTGGCCTGAAGGAACGGATGATCGAACGCGGCCCAACCGGTGATCCAGTTCGCCCCCCAGCCACTGGCAAGCGCCGCGTTCAACACGCTGAGACAACATGCGCCAACGGCGAGGGTCTGCTCCACCTCGGGGATCGCCTCCTCCGGTTTCAGGCTGGCCACCACAGCAATACCAAGCGGCGCATTGGAGAAATTGAAAACTGCCTTTTCGATCTTGTCCTGCGGCAGGCCGATGCTTTCACCGTATCCCTGAACCGCGGTTCCAAGACGGCTGAGAGCGGCATCCTGCAACACCACAAAGCGGAAAGGCTCCAGCATTTTGTGATCGGGCACGCGGGCGCCTGCGGTCAGGATGGTTTCCACCTCATCGCGGTCGGGCACCGGATGGGTCAGTGTTTTATGAGAGGTCGAGCGGCGCGTCAGCATGAACTCCAGCGCTTGCGCATTCTTCTTGGGCATTATGGCTCCAGTGTTGGATCGGAGGCGACACGGACCAGCGCGGTGAGATTGCCGAGCGAGTCGATCTGCCGCCCCTCTGTGGTAAAGTTGGACGGGTCGAGCCACGCCTGAAACGCCGCTTCAAGCGCGGGCCATTCCTTGTCAATCGCAGCGAACCATGCGGTGTCGCGGTTGCGCCCCTTATACATGGTGGCCTGCCGGAACACGCCTTCATAGGAAAAGCCGAGCCGTTGTGCCGCACGCCGCGAGCCTGCATTCAAGGCATCGCATTTCCATTCATAGCGGCGATACCCCGCTTCAAAGGCCCATTTCATCATCAGATACATGGCTTCGGTGGCAGAGCGGGTCCGTTGCAGGGCCGGCGCGAAATTGATGTGGCCCACCTCGATCGAACCGGCGTCGGGATCAATCCGCAGGTAAGAGGCCACTCCGCAAAAGCGGCCCAGTTCCTTGTTCTTGATCGCATAGAAGAAAGGATCACCCTTCTGCGCCATATCGCGCAGCCATTTGTGATAGGTGGCTTGCGCGTGGTACGGACCATAAGGCAGATAATCCCAGATCCCTTCAGAGGCATCCTCGGAATTGGCCTTGAACAGATCCCCGCTATGGGCTTCGGCATTGATACGTTCCAGACGGGCGTAGCGCCCTTCCATCGGTGCATCCTGCGGACGGGGTGGTGCAACCCAGTCCTTCACTTCAAAACCCACAGGTTTGCCCATTCCCTGTCACCTTTTCGCAAGTCATTCCTGACAATTCACATAAACATGCCTGCGCAAATGTCCATAAGCAGGGCGAATTTGATGATCAGCGCAGGAAACCGGGATTGCCGGCCATGTCCACGCCGGGGAAGACCGTGTTTTCGATCTGCCCGACGGACAGGCCGAACAGGTCATGGGCCGCCCAACCGGCATAGCGGCGCAGGTCGGCGGTGGGCATCAGATCGCGCCGCTCGTACAGGGCGGCTTCTTCCAGTCCGGGCCAGTCGCCATAGACCTTTCGCCCCTTGATCGCACCACCGGCCATGATCATCGCCCCGCCCGTTCCGTGATCGGTTCCGCCGGACCCGTTTTCGCGCACGGTGCGTCCGAATTCCGTCATGCAAAGGACGCAGGTTTTGTCCCAAACCGGACCGAGCTGCTGGTGCAGGGTCAACAGGGCTGCCTGCAATTCCTTGGACGCATTCCGGATGGAACGGTCCTGCCGCAGATGGGTATCCCAGCCGCCTATAGAGAAAGTGGCAAATCGCGTATCTTCCTTCAACCGCTCTGCGGCGAAGGCGGCCAGTCCGCTGGCCCGCTGCGCTTCCTGCGAGGATCTCATGCTTTTGAGCATTTCCGCCATCATCTCGGCGTCTTCCTCGTCGCCGTCGCCCTGCATCTGCTCCATCGAAAGCTGCGCGGCGAGCGTCAGGGCCGTCTGGCCTGCCTGCGCAAACAGCGGGTCTTTGGCATAGATTGCATCAAGCAGCATCTGCCCGTGCGGGGACATATCCACGCGGCTTTCAGGTGCCCAGCTTGTCACCGGAAAGTCGCCCCGCAGGATCAGCATGCTTTCGCGCCCGATGCTGAAAGCACTGTCCTGTTCTGCACCGGGAATGAGCGAGAGCATCCGGTTGATCCAGCCGCTGTCCCGCACATTGCCCCCTTCTTCGGCCAGTCCGGCCTCCAGCAGGTCCTGCCCGTCAAAATGGCTGCGCTTGTCGCGATAGGGCGTGGACACCGCCTGCACGAACCCCAGTTCCCCCGCCTTCCAAAGCGGCAACAGATCAACGAGGTTTTCATTCAGCGCAAAAAAGCCGTCCAGATCGCGGAAGTCCCGTTTAGAAAGGCCGGGGCGATACTGGCGGAACACCGGCTCCCCGAGCGGCGCGCAGATATCAAGCCCGTCCATGGCCCCGCGCAACACGATCACAACCAGCCGGTTGTCCGAGGGGATGGAGGCAAAGGTCACAGGGGTGACGAAGGGGCTTGCCGCAGCAGAGCACCCGATGGCGAGGCTTTGTGCCAGAAACTTGCGTCGTGAAGCATCCATCGGCCTATCTCCTGTTAAATTCGGGCGAGGCCAGAACCAGTGTCAGCCCCTCTACCCGCCGTTCCGCACCGGACACGGCAAATTTCAAAGTTCCACCCGAAAGTTCCCGCAAGGCCGTGTCGATAAAGACGCGCGGGTCCAGATCCTGCCCCCATTGCGTTGTCGTGGTCAAAGCCCATTGCAATCGCCCTGCAAGCCCTTGCGGAGTGATCCAGGCTTCGGCCTCCTCCGGCCAGCCGTTAGGACCGGGCGCCTTGCGCAGCGGTTGGCCCATAAACTGCATCGGCAGGATCAGCTGTTTGTTGACCTGCCCGTTAGAAGGTTTTTTGTAATCCTGCGGCGTGACGCCCAGCGCACGATAGCTTGACACCATGAAATCAAACGGCTGCTTGGTTTTCTGCCCCAATGGCGCCCAAGCTGCGGGGTGGTCAAGCATGGCACCGTAAACACTCGGCAAATCGCCGTCGGTTTGCACAAAAGCCTGTTCCATATGGTCGATCAGGGATTGTTCCGGCGTGTCAGAGACAAAATGCACCGCCAGCTTGCGGGCAATGTGGCGGGCGGTGTCAGGGTGGCGCGCCACATCCCGCAGGAAGGCTTCTATGTGGCTGCGTTTTGCGGGATCACCGCCATAGGTCTTGCCCAGCACCGTTTCCGCCCCCGGCTCTGCCTTGCGCTTGTTGAATTTGGCACCGTCCTTGTTGAAATCCAGGCCTGTCAGCAATTCGGCCAGCTGGCGCACATCATTTTGTGTATACGCACCACCAACGCCCATCGTGTGCAGTTCCAGCACCTCACGGGCGAGGTTTTCGTTCAGCCCCTGTTTCTTGCGTTTCCCCACGGGGGAGTTCGGTCCGGTAGAGCGCACCTGATCCAGATAAATCAGCATTGAGGGATGGGTCACGGCAGAGACCAGCAGATCCCCGAAGCTGCCGGTAATATGCGGGCGCAATCCTTCTTCGATGTAATTCCCCCAAAGCGCATTGCCGGCCCGCCCCTTGGGGATCACTGTAAAGTGGTCCATCCAGAAGAACGCGATCCTCTCGCGAAAGCCCTGCCCGTCCATCATCGCGCGCTGAAACAGATGGCGGGTGTCATCGCCCCGCATCCGGTTGCGCAGTCGCGTAGCCTTTTTCAGTTCCGGCTTAACGGAGTCATCGCCCTTTTTCATCGTGTTGCGCAATTGCTGATAGGCACGCTGGATCGCCAGCCGTTCCTCCAGCATCGGCCCCGCAAACCGGGCAACACCTTCGTCGGGACCGCGCAATTGCGCCATCAGGTCGTCAACGCCCGCAACATCCCGATCCGTCGGTGAAAATCCGTAGCCAAAGCGAAACGCCGATTTGGTAGCAAAGCTCTGTTCCATGAAAGCCCCGTATCCTTCCCCTGCACCGCCCGATCATGTGCGCGGCGTCTGTGTGATATCTAGGTTTATAATGCGGTTATACAAACCCGCGACATAAATTCTCTGCCGCTCTGGCTTTTGCGCGGAAACCGACGCATAGTGCCTGAAATTTACCAAAGGATACCCGATGGAACTGTTCCATGCCCCCGGCACTGTTGCCCTTGCCAGCCTGATTGCCCTGCATGAAGCCGGCCTGCCTTTCACCGCGACACTGGTTGATTTCGGATCAACCCAGCAGCAATCGAAAGAGTATCTGCAAACCAATCCCAAGGGGCGCGTGCCTGCGCTGGTTTGCGATCAGGGCATCCTGAGCGAAACCCCCGCCATTCTGGCCTATATCGCAGCTTTGGTGCCAGAGCGCGAGCTTGCGCCACGCGACCCTTTTGCCTTTGCCAAATGGCAGGAATTCAACAGTTATCTGGCCTCTACCGTGCATGTGAACCATGCCCACCGGAAACGGGGGCATCGCTGGGCGAAGCAAGCTACCAGCCTTGAGGATATGGCTTCACAGGTCAAAACCACGATGTTTGAGAGTTTTGCCCTGATACAGGAGCATTACCTGAAGGGGCCTTGGGTGATGGGCGGGCAATATACGCTGGCGGACGGTTACCTGTTTAAAGCCGCAAGCTGGCTGGAAGGCGACGGGGTAGACATCACCACCCTGCCCCGTATCGCCGCCCATTATGAAGCGATGAAACAGCGCCCCGCCGTGCAAAAGGCGCTGTCTTATTAGGATTTGACACCGTGAACTAGCGCAGGGCGATCCCGTTCTGCGCCAGCCACATCCGCCACAATGCAGGCGTGCCATCAAACACGTTAAGGTCAATATCGCCGGGTGATCCGGGCACACGGCCTGTGCCGCTATATTGCCAGAAGACCCAGCGCTCCCCCGGATAGACGTTAGACGGATGATCCGCGACCGAACGCAGCCAGTAAGGATAGCCGTTCAACCGCCCCAGATCGTTTTCCTTGTAGAAATCCGGTGTGGTGTAGATCACCGGACGCTTGCCGTAATGGGCCTCTACGATCCGCAAAAATGTGCGCATGTCATTGCGCACGGTTTCCCCGTCAGGGCGCAAACGGCAAGTCCGCGACTGGTGGTTCCACTCAATATCAAGTACCGGCGGCAGCGCAGCCGGATCTTTGGGCACATGCCGGATAAACCAGCGCGCCTGTTCTTCGGGTGTGCGGCAGAAATAGTAGAAATGATAGGCGCCGCGCGGAATACCCACGCGGGCCGCCTCCCGCCAGTGGTGGTAGAACTGGGGATCCGTGTGATCGCCCCCTTCGGTCGCCTTGATAAACCCGAAAGAGATATGATTGGCCCGCAACTGGTCCCAGTCTAGCCCGATCTGATAGCGCGACACATCCACCCCGTGCACCGGATAGTGCCACGGTTTGGAGCCGGTCCATTCCACCGGATCGCTGTCGGCAAATTTCGGGTTGCCGGACACCATTTCGGGTGGCGGTTGCACCTTGGTTGTCTTTGGAACCTGTTGCTGGCGGTTGTTCCCGCAACTGACCAGTCCGATGACCATCAATAGGATGATAAAATACCGCACGCTGCCCCCTACGCTTCCGGCTGGATTAATTCTGCCTGTTTTTCTTTTTCAATCTAGCGCATCAGCCGCAAAGACCACATGAAAATTCCGCCGGATTTGCGGTATCGGCAAGAATCCCCCATGCTGCTGCCGCGAAAGCGGTTACGGCTCGTCCGGCACGGGCTTTGGCGGGCCTGCGGGTTTGTCGATTGCGTCCTGCGCCGCGCCGGCCACCGCCTTTTGCGTATCAGGATCAAGCTGATCGCCCCCTGCGATTTCCACCTTCACATTGCGCTCTGCCATGCGGATGCCGTTGGCCTCAAATATGTCGCGCACTTTCTGATAGGCATCACGGCGCACCAGCCACTGTTCGCCCGGTTTGGTCATGAACTTGACGCCCACCACCATGTTGAACTCTTCCATGCGACGTACGCCTTGGGATTTCAGCGTGGACAGGATGCTTGGCCCGTAGTGTTCGTTCGCTTTCAACTCTGCGCCCACCTTTTTAACCAACTTCTTGACCAGCATCAGATCCGTATCAAAGGGCACGCGGAACTCCAGCTTCATGATCACCCAGTCGCGGGAATGGTTGGTCAGGGATTTCAGCTCGCCATAAGGGACTGTGTGGACCTTGCCGCGGTGATGGCGGATACGCATGGAGCGGATCGAGATGCTTTCCACCGTCCCCACCAGATCCCCCACTTCGATGTATTCCCCGAGGCGGAAGGCATCGTCGATCAGGAAGAAAATACCCGCCACAATATCGCGCACCAGCGATTGCGTGCCAAAGCCGATGGCGATGCCAAGGATACCCGCCCCCGCCAGCAACGGCGCAATATTCACGCCAAGCGCCGTCAGCACACTCAGCCCCACCATCGTCAACAGCGTGACCATAAGAATTGTGCGCAGCAACGGCAGTAGCGTAATCATCCGCGCCTCCGGTCCGGGGGCCTGCCCGTCCACCGGAGGCTCGTAATCCGCGATGCGCTTGTCGATTACGGTTTTGGCCCATGTCCAGACCAGATCCGCAAACAGCAGGGCCACAAAACTGTCCACCAGCACTTCAAGCGCCCGCCCCGCCATACTCCGATCCTCGGACAGGGACAGGATGTTCACGCCCCACACCGATGCCAGCGCCAGCACCGCTGCGATCAGCAACACAAATCGGGCGGCCCGTTTCACAATAGGCCGCGTGGTTGCGTAAGGGTCGTGGAACTCGGGCGCGGCGGGCGGTTCTACGGCAAGCGCACTGTCTTGGGTTTCGCCCTCTTGCGCCACCTCTGCCTGCCGCGCCGCTTCCGCTGCCTCGAATGCAGCAAGTTCTGCTGCCGCTTCGGCCTCGTGTTGCTCGTGCAATGCTGCGGTGGATTGATCGAAGAAATGGTCGATCCACGCCGCAAGCAACCTTAGCCCCGGAACCGCCAGACCGACGATCACAAGGGTCCACATCATTGCAAAGGCTCCGATCAGCCAGAACCCGAAGGCTGCACCGACCGAAACGAGGGCATAGTTGCGCCAGAAACGGGTGACAGAGGGATTACAGGGTGTCTCTGTCAGGCGGGGTACACGGCGGAACCCGATCCAGATGCAGCCCCATGCAACCAGCAGGATCACCCCTGCCAGCATCACGCTCTGGGCCAGCACAACCGCCTGTAAGTCCGCAGCCATATCCTGAAACGCGGACATCCGTGCCAACAAGAATGAAAGCACAACCGCGAGTCCGACCGAAACCGACAGCACACACAGCAACCTGTGCAGATGTTTCGCAACGGGTGTGCCATAAGGCACCAACCGCAGTTCCGGCGCAAAAGGCGCCTGAACGAACAGGGACAGGGTCAAAATCGCCCTGACAACCAGCACAAGTGTCAGGAAGTCCAGCACCACGGCTGCTACCAGAGGGGGCCAGTGGAACATCTCAAACGTGCCGATACTTCCGATAGCAAAGACCAGCAGGCCACCCAGAATAATCGCCGCCCGCGACGCTGCTCCGGCAAGTTTTTGCAAAGGGGCTTCTTTCGGGGCGAGTTCGATACGCAACAAAGCCATATCGAGATAGCGCCGGTAAAGCCACTCCAGCCCGAAACCGATCACAAGAAAGGTCAATAAATAGGTCAGTGACCGCACTTTTTGCGCCGGTGAAAGCTGACTCTCCCAATGGGCACCAAGCACTTCGGGAACGCGCGGAATAATCTTCCAGGCAAGCCCAAGCGATTCTACCCGTTCCCCGAAGGCAGCCAGCCGTGTTTCGATAATCTGGCGAAAGCTGGCCTTGGCAGCATTTGCGGTCAACTCCTCCGAGGGGCCGGCAGCCTCCTCCAACCAGTTCTGTATCTGCGGATCAGCCAGCAGGCGCATTAGCTCCCTGATATCATTCGGAGAAGCGTTTCCCGCATCTGTCGGGGCTTCGGTTTCTTGCGGTGCTGGGACAATTTGCGCGACGGCAGGCGCTGCGACCAGTCCGGCACAGACAGCCATACACAGCAGCAGACGGCGTATTACCGCCGCCAGCCGGATCATGAGGTTTCCCCCGCCACCTGCCCGCCTCTGGCACGGGTTTGCGCATAATCGAGGTCGGAATAATCCGGCTGAACCACCCGCTCCACTTCAAGAAACCCGTCCTGGGGGTGAAGCTGACAGGCCAGCCGCTCGCGCGGGCCTGCGTTCCAGTGGTCCAGCACCTTGCGCTCTCGTGCATCGGGGGGAGGCAGATGGTCTTCGCCTTTCAGCACGCGCACACGGCAGGTGCCACAGCGTCCCCTGCCACGGCAGACATTCGCGTGGGGTATATCGTTCAACCGTGCCATTTCCAGAAGGGTCTGGCCGGACTGCCCCGCAAAAGCGGCCTTGCGACGCCCCAGATAGTTAACCTGCACGCGGCCTTTGTCCTGCACCGCAATCCGCACCGCCCGCGCCGCGAATGCCAGTACCACCAGAACCAGAGACACCTGCCCCGCCACCCTGCCGTTCCGCTTGGCCGCCGTCACGATTTGGCGGGCTGTCTCCGGTGATACTTTCGGCCCCGCCCCGTTCGGATCATCAGCCATCACATAGCCGGTGCCACCCTCCGCCAGCGGGATGACCTGCCGTCCGGCCTCTACGTAGCCGAGCAACGCAATCACCGGCACTATAACCACAACCGGATAAAACACCCGCAAGGTCCGCGCCGAACCGTCCCGCGACCGCAGCCAGGTATAAACCCCGATGGTCCCGTGCAACCAGACCACGACCAGCAGGACAACCTGACGCAAGCCGTCCACCGGCGACAGGGTCCAGAAAAACCGCAGCACCAGATCATAGGTCGCAACAAGGCCCAGCGCCGGATAGGCCATGATCCCGAATACATGGGGCGCAAGCAGGGGCACGATCAGGATACCGGCGACAAGCTGTGCCATGTCATAGGCCGGAATACGCAACGTGTTGCGAAGATAGATTGACACCAGCGCAGAGATAAAATGCACCAGCAGCGCAACAGCAAGTACAATCCGCATGACCGGACCGGTCCAGAGCCCGCTTAGCACCCAGCGCCATTGATCCATCAGGGCAACCGAATGCAGCCCGAGCGCGAGATTCACCAGATGGCAGGTGATGAAAGCGAACAGCACAAGGCCGCTGCCAATCATCAGCCCACGGCGCACACCGGTCAGATTTACAGGTTCCGGCGGTGCTTCGGACATCGGGCAAAATCCCTCGGACAAACGGCCTTATAAACGGGCAGGCTCGGTAAATTTCGGTTTAATACCCTGATCCAATCCCAATCCGTCCTGTTAAACAAGGTTTTCCTGAACAAACGCCCTAGTCTTTGAAGCTTGACGCAATTTTACGCAATCCGGTCACCATTGTAAGCGCATCCACAGCCACCGCCGCAAAATTCACCCCCCAGCCAATCGCCTGCCGCGCAAAATCGGGATCCGTACACATGATCCCTGCGGTCTTGCCCGCAGCACGAATGCGCAGCACCGCATCTTCCATTGCCGCCATAACCTCTGGCGCCTCAGGAGTATCGAGATGCCCCATATCAGCCGCCAGATCCGCAGGTCCGATGAACACCGCATCCACCCCGTCAACGGCGAGAATTTCGTCCAGATTATCCAATGCCCGCTGCGATTCCGCCTGCACGATAAGACAAATCTGCGCATTGGCGGTGGCGGTATAATCAGCGATGCCCGTCCAGCGCGACGCCCGCCCTACAGCCGCCCCGACCCCGCGCACCCCGTCGGGTGCATAGCGCGTCGCACGCACCATCGCCTCTGCCTGTGCGCCATTTTCAACCATTGGCACCATCACGGTCTGCGCCCCTGCATCCAGCACCTGTTTGATGATCCAGTCCTCGCCCACAGGCACCCGCACAGCGATTGCGGATTCTGTTCCCTGCAAGGCCCCGATCTGGGCTGAAACCTGACCGATACCATTCGGCCCGTGCTCTGCGTCGATCAACACCCAGTCAAATCCAACGGTCCCGACGATCTCGCTGGCATAGGGCGATACAAGCGAAAGCCAGCATCCTGTTTGCAACTGCCCTGCTGCGAGCCGCTCTTTCAATTTATTCACCGGCGCTGCCATGATTTTTCCCTCCCTCGAATGAAATCATACCTGCCAGAAACCATATCCCCCGACAAAACACCACTCTGACGCGAAGGGTCTTTCCCTTGTCCGTGTGCTTGGGTTAGGAACAGCGCGAACATCCCAAGCAGGACAAACCCATGCAGACCGCAGATATTCTCAAGAAACTGATTGCCTTTGACACAACATCGGCCAACCCGAATATGGATCTGATCGAATGGTGCGCGGGCCTGTTGCGGGACGCGGGCGCAGAGGTCACACTCCTGCCCGATGACAGCGGCAAGAAAGCAAACCTTTTTGCCACCGTCGGCCCGTCGGACCGTCCCGGTGTCCTTTTGTCAGGTCACACCGATGTGGTGCCCGTGGCAGGTCAGGACTGGAGCAAACCGCCCTTCGAACTGACATTTGAAGACGGGCGATACTACGGGCGCGGCACCTGTGACATGAAAGGCTTTGTGGCCAGCGCGCTGTCCGCCGCCCTGAACGCAAGCACGCAAGACCTGCAAACCCCGCTGCATCTGGCATTTTCCTACGACGAGGAAATCGGCTGCATCGGTGTGCGCAGCCTGATCGACATGCTGGAAGCCGCCCCGTTCAAACCGGCCATGTGCATCGTGGGAGAGCCGACATCCATGCAGGTTGCAGTGGGCCACAAGGGCAAGACCGCTGCCAAAGCCACCTGTCTCGGGCGTGAAGGCCATTCCGCCCTTGCCCCCCAAGCCGTAAACGCCATTTACCTTGCGACCGACCTGATTGCCGAAATCCGGCGTATTCAGGAACGGCTCGCTGCGACGGGCACGCAGGATTTTGATTATGACGTGCCCTATACCACGCTGCATGTCGGTCTTATCAACGCGGGGGTTGCGCTGAATATCGTGCCTAACCGCTGTGAAGTGACCTTTGAAATCCGCAATCTCGCCGAAAACGATCCCGCCGTTCTGATGCAAGAGATCAAGGACCGCGCCGAAGAAATAGCCGAGCGCGCGCGCGTCATAGCACCGGAAGCCGCGATCAATATAGAGATGACCGCAAACACCTACCCCGGCCTTGCCACCCCCGAAGATGGCGCCGTTGTTGCTTTTGTGAAATCCCTTCTGGGCGCAAATGACACGATGAAAGTGGCCTTCGGCACCGAAGGCGGGCTGTTTTCCAGCCGCGTTGGCATCCCCACTGTGGTCTGCGGACCGGGCAGCATGGCGCAGGGGCACAAGCCGGATGAATTCGTCAGCGCAGACCAGCTTGAAAAATGCGACCAGATGCTTGCCGCCCTGACAGACCGGCTGGTCGAGGGACTGCCCCTTACCTGAAAAGATCCTTGCACAGCTCCATGAACGGTTGCGCTGCGGGGGGCAGTTTTGCGCCCCGCCGGTAGGCAAGCACCGTCGGGCATTGCCGCGTGTCACTTGGCAAGGGCCGTGTGACCAGTGAATGCCCGTCATAGCTCAGGTTGCTGGCCGGCTTGCTCGCCAGTATGGAATAGCCGAGCCCTTCGCCCACCATGGCACGTACCATTTCGTAAGACGGGCAGTGGTATTTCACCTGCGGCGTCAGATGCTGCGCAGCAAAGATCGACAGGGCGTAATCCGCTGACGGTTTGGAATCCAGCAGGACCATTGGATGCTGCGTCAGGGTTTCCAGTGTCAGATTGGGCTCTGCGGCCAGCGGGTGATCCTCTGCCAGCAGGATATAGGGCGACAGACGCGCCAGTGGTACGGTTGCAATGTCGTCCGGCAGGTCGAGATCGAACATCAGCGCCAGATCCACATCGCCCGCCCGCAGCCCTTCGATCAGGCGGCGGTGGTCCCCGTCCATCAGACGCAGGTCCGTGCTGTCATCTTTGGTAAACTCTCCGATGATGCGGGGCACGACAAAGGGGCCAATCGTGTGAAAACACCCGACCCGAAGCGCCGTATCAGACTGGGAGGTGGCAAAGGTCGTCACCGGATCAATCCGCACCGTGCGCCCGTAGGCCCGGTTGGCATAAATCAGGGGCGTGCCACGGTTCGCCGTGAAAATATCCTGCACCTCACCCACAAAGACGTGATGGGTGCCGATCCGCTCGGCACTGACAAGTTTGCAATCAAACGCCACCAGCGGATCAACCACACGCGGCGCTCCGGTTGCCATCGGCGCCCATTCGGCGCAGTCAAACTTATCCGCAAATTCTGCCTTGAACCGCCCCGCAAACGTGTCCGAGATAAAAGACTGGTCGTCCCGCAGCAGGTTGACACAGAAATTGCCGTTTTCAAGGATCAGCGGCGCGGCACTGGCTTCGTGATGCACGCAAACCAGCAACGTCGGCTTGGGAGAATCGGCCGAAACCGATGTCATGGCCGAAACCGTTACGCCACCCCGCCCTGCACTGCCGTCTGTTGTGACAATATTTACCGTACAGGCCGCATGGGACATGCCGCCCAAGAAGGCTTCGCGCAAGTGTGGATCCGGTGTCTGTTCTGTCACGATTGCCCTGCCTGTTCTGCTCTGAAACGTCAGAATGACATCAGCCCCTGTCAGGCTAAAGTCAAGCACACAGCAAAAATTCCGCCACCCCGGTACAGGCAACGGCTTCAAGCGGGTTCAATGTTCCCCAAATACTCCCGCCGGAGGCATGCTGCCCTGCCCGGCGACATACTTCAGCGCGCAGAAACCCTGTCGGAAACTCTTATTCCGAAACGGTTTTCTCTGCCAGAACCGTGCCGATCTGATTGCCCACATCTGTGGTGCCATCCACGGTCAGAGCCACAATAACGCCACCAATGACGGTCATGGTTGCGGTCAGCACAACCCAATCCACCGTCACGGCACCATCTTCGGCCTGACCCCATCGGCAGGCACGATCCTTGATCTGTGCGCCGATTGAACGGGCACAGGATATATAGCGGTTTGTCATTTTTGCCTCTCAAACTTGCCCGGGAAAGCTCGCCCCAATCCCGGACATGTAATCCTCCTATCCGCTTACTGAGGTATTAGTTGGACAGATTGCGGCGGAAGTAAGGCATTCAAGCGGTGTTTTTGGTTAAAGTACCGTGCGCACCGACCACAACTCGGGAAACAGTTCCACTTTCAGCATGTTTTGCAAGTAGCTTACACCGCCCGTGCCTCCAGTCCCTTTTTTGTTGCCGATGATGCGTTCAACTGTCGTGACGTGGTTGAAACGCCAGCGGCGGAAGTAGTCTTCGAAATCCACCAGCTTTTCAGCCAGTTCATATGCCAGCCAGTGCTTATGCGGATCTTGGTAGATTTCCTTCCAGACCGCCTGCACCCCGTCGTTATGGGGCAGTTTTACAGCAACATCCCGCTCCAGCACATCTTCGGGCACATCGAACCCCAGCCCTGCCAGATGGCGTAGAACCACGTCGTAAAGGCTGGGTCTGGCAAGTTCGTCAACCAGCGCCTGGTGCAGGTCGTAGCGGTGTTCATGGGGCTTGAGCATGGTGTGGTTACGGTTGCCGACAAGATATTCGACCAGACGGTATTGATGGGACTGGAAGCCCGAGGAATGGCCAAGCGCATCACGGAACTGGGTATATTCCGATGGCGTCATCGTGCGCAGCACATCCCAGGCAGAGTTGAGCTGTTCGAAAATCCGTGCAACCCGCGTCAGCATTTTGAAGGCGGGGCGGGTTTCATTCCTTGCGATCAGATCGCGGGCGGCGTTCAACTCGTAAATTGCCAAACGCAACCAGACTTCCGAAGCCTGATGCTGGACAATAAACAACATCTCGTCATGGGCATCAGACAGCGGATGTTGTGCCGTCAGAATGGCATCAAGCCCGAGGTAGTCCGTATAGGACATCTTGTCCTTGAACGAGAGTGTCGCTTCTTCTGCGGGATTTGTCACACCATTTGACATGCTAGCACCTTAAAATTTTTCTAAAATCTTTGTATCCGCTCCGTCCCGCTTTGCAACAGAAACACAAGGAATCCCGATCCTGCCGGCAAATGCCACACGCAGGAGTCTGCCGCTTTGTCAGGCAGCCCGTCCCATTGCCATCCAAAAACGCAAGTTAAACCTAGCCAACTGCCATCAAACCCTGTATGGCCGCGCCAAACCCCTTATTTTCCGGTACAGGCACTTCTTTATGGAACTCAGAAATATCGCCATCATCGCACACGTTGACCACGGCAAAACCACACTGGTCGACGAACTGCTCAAACAGTCCGGCGCCTTTCGCGCGAACCAGGCTGTGGCCGAACGGGCGATGGACAGCAACGATCTGGAACGCGAACGCGGCATCACGATTCTGGCAAAAGCCACTTCGGTCGAATGGAACGACACGCGCATCAACATCGTTGACACCCCCGGCCACGCCGATTTCGGCGGAGAGGTGGAACGCATCCTTTCTATGGTGGACGGCGTGGTTCTGCTGGTAGACGCCGCCGAAGGCCCGATGCCACAGACAAAATTCGTGACCTCCAAGGCTCTGGCCCTTGGCCTGCGTCCGATCGTTGTTCTGAACAAAGTGGACAAGCCAGATGCGGAACCGGATCGGGCACTGGACGAATGTTTTGACCTTTTCGCCAATCTGGGTGCGGATGACGAACAGCTTGACTTCCCGTCCATGTATGCGTCGGGCCGCTCCGGCTGGGCCGACATGGAACTGGACGGCCCCCGTCAGGATCTCTCGGCACTGTTCGACCTGATCGTCAAACACGTCCCTGCCCCCAAACAGATCACCAAGAAGGAAGAGCCGTTCAAGATGCTGGCCGTGACACTGGGCGCCGACCCGTTCATCGGGCGCATCCTGACAGGTCGTGTCGAAAGCGGCACATTGAAAACCGGCGAAACGCTCAAGGCGCTGAGCCGTGACGGCGAACTGGTAGAAAACTTCCGCGCCACAAAGATCCTCGCCTTCCGCGGGTTGGCACAACAGCCTATCGACGTGGCCGAAGCCGGGGACATTGTGACCATTGCAGGGATGACCAACGCCACTGTTGCAGACACGTTGTGCAATCCGTCCGTGGACGAACCAATCGCTGCGCAGCCGATTGATCCGCCCACGATTTCTGTAACTTTTGGCATCAATGACAGCCCTCTGGCCGGTCGTGATGGTAAAAAAGTGCAATCCCGTGTGATCCGTGACCGTCTGATGAAAGAGGCAGAAGTCAACGTGGCAATCAAGGTGACGGACACTCCGGGCGGCGAAGCCTTTGATGTGGCCGGTCGCGGCGAATTGCAGATGGGCGTTCTGATCGAGAACATGCGCCGCGAGGGTTTCGAACTGTCGATCTCCCGTCCGAAAGTGCTGTTTCAGGAAATCGACGGGGTTCGCTGCGAACCGATCGAGGAAGTCACCATCGACGTGGATGACGAATATTCCGGCGCTGTGATCGAGAAGCTGACAGGCGCACGAAAGGGTGATCTGGCCGAGATGAAACAGGCCGGTGCCGGCAAGACCCGCATCATCGCCCATGTACCGTCCCGTGGCCTGATCGGGTATCACGGCGAATTCCTGACAGACACACGCGGAACAGGCGTTCTGAACCGTGTGTTCCACGAATGGGCGCCGCACAAGGGGCCAATTCCGGGCCGTCGTGCCGGTGTTCTGATCTCTATGGAGAACGGGACGTCCGTTGCTTATGCGCTGTGGAATCTGGAAGATCGCGGCAAGATGTTCATCGGCGCACAGGAACCTGTCTATACCGGCATGATCATCGGTGAGCATTCCCGCGAGAACGATCTGGAAGTGAACCCGCTCAAGGGTAAGAAACTGACCAACGTGCGGGCCTCGGGTACGGATGAGGCGGTACGCCTGACCACACCGGTCACTCTGTCGCTGGAGCAGGCAATCGCCTATATCGATACCGACGAACTGGTCGAAGTAACCCCGAATGCAATCCGCCTGCGCAAGGTTCACCTTGACCCGCACGAGCGGAAGCGCGCGGCGAAATCGAACGACAACTGACCCTCGCGGATACAGTTTGAATGATTGGAGAGGCGGGATTTCCCGCCTCTTTTTCTTTTACCCCCAATGTCTAAGGGTGATTCCCGAACGGTATACAAAGGCATTCCGAAAATGCCTAAAATTTCAGCACATAGCAGTTGCCCTTTGTTCGACATTCTGCCCTTATGGCCCATGTAACCCTACGTCACTAATCCGGTTACACCAATACAGTCGCAATTATTTACAGAGGCGCACATGACACGCAAAGCCGAGCCGAGTTTCCGCGAATCCACCAATATCATGTTCAACCGCGCGGTGCGGTTGATGGATTTGCCGCCGGGACTGGTGGAAAAAATCAAGGTTTGCAATGCGACCTATACCGTGCGCTTCGGGGTCCGCCTGCGCGGTGACATCCACACTTTCACCGGCTACCGCTCGGTCCATTCGGAACATATGGAACCTGTGAAGGGCGGCATCCGCTATGCCATGTCTGTCAATCAGGACGAGGTCGAGGCGCTCGCCGCGCTGATGACCTACAAGTGTGCTTTGGTTGACGCGCCCTTTGGCGGGTCCAAAGGCGGCTTGTGCATTGATCCGCGCGAATGGGACGAAGACGAACTGGAACGCATCACCCGCCGCTTCGCCTATGAACTGGCCAAGCGCGACCTGATCCACCCCTCCCAGAACGTCCCTGCCCCTGACATGGGAACAGGAGAACGGGAAATGGCGTGGATTGCAGACCAGTACGCGCGCATGAACACCACTGACATCAACGCAAGGGCCTGTGTGACCGGCAAACCGATAAGCGGCGGTGGCATTCAGGGCCGGACCGAAGCAACAGGGCGCGGCGTGCAATATGCCCTGCAGGAATTCTTCCGCCATCCGGAGGACATTAAAGCCGCAGGTCTGGACGGCACGCTGGAGGGCAAACGCATCCTTGTGCAGGGCTTGGGGAACGTGGGCTACCACGCAGCCAAATTCCTGTCCGAAGAAGACGGCGCCAAAATCACCGGCGTGCTGGAATTCGACGGCTGCATTACCAATGACAACGGGATCAACATCGAAGACCTGAAACAGCACATGATGAAGACCGGCTCCACACAAGGATTCTCGGGCGGGGACTGGCATGAACCGGACGCGCCGATCATGGAAAAAGCTGCGGATATCCTGATCCCTGCTGCGATGGAGGGGGTTATCAACCTGTCCAATGCCAAGCGGATCAAGACCCCGCTGATTATCGAAGCCGCGAACGGTCCTGTTACCTCGGGCGCGGACAAGATCCTGCGGGACAAGGGCTGCGTGATTATTCCGGATATGTATGCAAACGCCGGTGGTGTGACAGTGTCCTATTTTGAATGGGTCAAGAACCTCAGCCATATCCGTTTTGGCCGGATGCAGCGGCGGCAGGAAGAGGAACGCCACCGCCTGTTGATCAACGAACTGGAATCCGTGACCGGGCACCAGCTTTCCGAAACCTTCAAGCAACGCTACCTGAATGGCGCCGGAGAGTTGGAACTGGTCCGCTCCGGTCTGGAAGACACCATGCGCGGGGCTTACCAGTCCATGCGCGAAGTCTGGCATGAACGCCCGGATGTTTCCGATCTGCGCACCGCAGCCTATCTGGTCTCTATCGGCAAGGTGGCCAGCAGCTATCGCGCAAAAGGGCTGTAAGCCCCTGCAACACAAAACGGGCTGTGCATTTGCCTTGCGCAGCCCGTTCTCCCAACCCGCTGACCCGAACTGTGGTTACGCCTGTTCCGGCGCCAGCACCCGTTCCATGATCAGCATTTCAATCGCTTCGGCCATCGCCTTGTTCTGCGCAGGGTTCGTTGCCCCCCCGATGCCCAGACGCTTGCCCAAACGCCAGTAAAGGCCGGGCGCCCAACCTTTCGGTTCGGGCTCTGCCAGACGCACCAGAAACCCGTTGGAGGGTTTGAAGGCAAACACGCCGCGATCGACTTCACGCATGTTGTAAAGGGCGCAAATCTGATTGCCCGCGTCGTCAAACAGTCCCTGCCGCGTCAGGTACAACGCACTGGACGTGACCCGCAAATTCCATTGGGCCTGCCAGATAAACAGCGCCCCGATCAACGGCATAATGATGCGCAGCGCAAGGATTTCCGGCGGGTTGTAAAACACCGCCAGTATCAACACCAACCCGAGTCCGCCAAGTGAAAGCGCCCCGAACCACCGCCGCCCCAAAGAGGGTTTCAGCGTTGCAATTACATCTTCCTGATCCATACCCTGTTCTACGCAGAAGCCGCCTTTCTGGCCAGCGGGAAGTTTGCTTCAGACCGCAGCAGCGGCGCGGCCTTTCGGAATAACCTCGTAGCCCCGTTCCTCCGGCTCGTCATCGGTCATTTCCGGCGGGAAACCGGGGGCGCGAATATCAAGGCCGGTGGCCTCTTCCAAACGTTTAATGATATTCGGGGACAATTCGCGCATCCCGTAGCGCGCAATCCCGTCATCAAAAATCCGGCACAGCAAAGGCGAGATTTCCAAAGGCACAGCGTTGCGCTCCGCAATTTCCTGAAACAGGCCGATGTCCTTTTTCACCAGATCCATCGTAAAGGAAATATCGCGCGAGCCGTTCAGGATGACCTGACTTTCGGTTTCATGGGAAAAGGAATTTCCCGAACTGATGCGAATGGCTTCAAAGGTGGTGTTCAGGTCCATTCCGGCAGCTTTGGCTGTTACCAGTGCCTCGGCATTGGCCACCAGATGCACGGTCGCCAGATAGTTTGTCAGCACCTTGAGCATCGAAGCCGATCCAAGCGGTCCGGTATGCAGAATACGGCGTCCCATAATTGTCAGAACCGGTAGAACAGTTTCAAACGTTTGGCGGTCACACCCCGCAAAAATTGCAATATTCCCCGTATCCGCACGGTGGCAGCCACCGGATACAGGGCAATCCACAGCGGCGCCTCCGGCCTCTATGACCAATGCCCCCAGACGTTCCACCTCGGCCTGATCGGTTGTAGACATTTCCAGCCAGATTTTGCCCGTGCTCACGTAGGGCAGCATTTCTGTCACGACCAGGTTGCAGGCTGCGGGCGATGGCAGACAGGTTATGACAACATCGCATTTCTGCATCATCTCGGCTGCAGAAGAGACGGCGTCCGCGCCCTTTTCAACCATAGCAGCGACAAGGTCCGGATTGAGATCAAGAACACTCAGCTCCACCCCGTTGCGCAGCAAACTCCCTGCAAGCTTGTGACCGACGTTGCCCAGTCCGATAAATCCGATTTTCATATGCTCTGTCCTTCCAAGACCTGACGTCCCTATCAAACGTGATACCAGACGCAAGAATTGCATTTCCCCGACATCATGCGCCGCAAACGGGCAAGTTATTGCTTCACCCCACGTCCAATGCAAAGACTGTTCGCCGCTCGCGAACACTGCATTCGTCGCCACCGGCTTGGCGAACACCGCCTTAGTACCTAGATTGGGGACAACTCAGCCATAAAAGGAGACGTTTTATGTCCATCCGTCCCGTAAAATCGACCAGTCAGGCCCAACCGACACTGGAAGGGGCCGGCGTTCACCTGCACCGCGCGTTCGGCTTTGCCGATCCGACAGAGCTTGACCCCTTCCTGCTGCTGGACGACTTTCGCAACGAAGATCCTTCCAAATACGCCAACGGGTTTCCCTGGCATCCCCATCGGGGCATCGAAACCATCACTTACGTTCTGTCAGGTGAAGTGGATCACGCAGACAGCCTTGGCAATCAGGGCAAGCTTCAGGCCGGTGACGTGCAATGGATGACATCGGGTCGCGGTATTCTGCATCAGGAGATGCCCAGAGGAAACGCCGCAGGCCAGATGCACGGATTCCAGTTGTGGGCAAACCTGCCGCGCGATCTGAAAATGACAGATCCGCGCTATCAGGATGTGGAAGCCAAGGAAATTCCGGTGATCGAGGAAGACGATGGCACCCGCGTCAAGGTTATCGTCGGTGATTTCTGGGGGCAGACCGGACCTGTTGATGGCATCGCCGCTGATCCGCAATATCTGGACGTTTACATTCCGGCCGGTGTTAAGAAAACACTTCCGGTGGACACCTACCGCCGCGCTTTTGCCTATGTCTTTGAAGGCGCAGGCGCTTTCGCAGGCGCGTCCGATCCGACCGGCGTTCTTCTGGAAAAAGAGGTCATGGGCGAAGAGGTCAACATCCGCGATATGTCGGGCAACCGCACGCTGGTCCGGTTCGATACCGGCGACAGCATCACCGTTCAGGCCGGAGAGGAAGGCATCCGCTTTCTGCTGATATCAGGCAAGCCGATCGAAGAACCCGTCGCCTGGCACGGGCCTGTGGTGATGAACACGCAGGAAGAACTACAACAGGCGTTCAAGGAGTTGCGCAACGGCACGTTCATCCGCCCTGCGCACTGACGCTGCGTCGGAAAACAGCTCAAGCCCCGTCACCTTCCGGTGGCGGGGTTCATTTACGGTTTCGGCCAAATCCCTGAAACAGGATCAGATCGCGCCCAGCCACTTCAGCAGCGCGTAATATACCACGCCAAACAACATCAGGTTCATCACCAGAACCCCCAGCCAGTTGATCCGCTCGCGGGATTTGTCCCGAGCCACGTCAACCCGACCCAATGTGCGACGCTGATTGCTTACGATAGTATCGACCCGTTTATGATCCACCAGGCCGCGGCGGCGCGGATGGGCTGTGCGGCGGCGGGCATCTTCCAGATAGGCAACATCTTCAGCAACACTGCGGGGCAAACGGCGTCCGACACGACGCAGCTTGTCCTTCAAAGACCCCCGGTGGATTTTGTAAGTATCGCTCACCAGTGTTTCAATTTCGGCTTCCGCCATATCGATTACATTATCACTCATTAAAATATCCCCCCAAAGGATGTGTTCACGTTACAGGGCACAGCAGCGCCGTTCAACGAGTCGCTCGCTCCGCCACCGGCTATTTCATCACTTCACGATCTTCTCACGATCATAACGCGCGAACAGATAGGATTGTTCCGGTTTGCCGAACGGTAAAATGCAACAATCAGGGCTACGTCTGACATTTTTGACCTTTTAAATGAAATCCAAACGCAAACCGGAGTTTGAAATGCAAAAATATATCGTTTGGGGTCTGTCTGCGCTGGTCTCTTTCTTCATGCTGATGGGCGGCTACGGCAAGCTGAGCGGCGCACCTGAAATGCACGGCGCCTTCCAGATGATGGGCCTGCCGGGATGGTTCGGCTACTTCATCGGGGCCTGTGAACTGGCCGCTGTTGTTGGCATCTGGCTGCCGCGCCTGCAAGCGCTCGCCGCGCTCGGGGTGGCGATCATTATGGTGGGTGCCGTCTATTTCCACGTGGTCTATACACCGATCCAGACAGCACTTCCCGCGCTGGTCGTTCTGATCAGCTGTACGGTCATCTTCCAGTACCGCCGGAAAGAGGCGATCTGGGCCTGATCTCTGAACGCTCTGTTCTACAGTCGCCCAAACGCGGCTGTAGACGCCCCCCCAAGGCACACCGGAAACGGAAGATCGAAAACCGCTTCACTGCGGCAACGCGATGGCTTTTACGCCGAAGCAGGCGATGTCTTTACCACAGGTTGATGTGGTCAATTTATGACAAAAATCACTTGCGAAATCGCGGGTCTATGCCAATGATGCTGCTATTGCACACCATATTTATAGGGGATCGTTATAATGTTTCTGACAGACACCAAAGACTTTGAAAGCTGGGCCGAATACATCAGCGGCCTCGTCGCCTTCACCGGCAGTCCCGATTTGATCAAAGGATTTGACTGGACCAGCATTAGCAAAATGACCGTGGGCACCTATCTGGACCTGCTTGACACTGTGGAAACTGCTTTAGAAGCTTTTGACTGGTCGTTCCTGACCAGCCTTATTCCGATGATCCGTAGTAATCTGTCGTCTGCCGGACTCAGCGCCGCAGAAATTGACGCCGCTGTCGGGGTGCTGGACGATTTCATCAGCGGCGATACCTCTTTGATTTCCGAAGGCTTTGATTTCGTCAGAGAGGCGCTGGCCGGTTATTCCGACGAAACCGATCTGATCACAGCCCTGTCCGGAGACCCTGTTGACAGCGGCATCCGCCTGGACGGAGACGGCGGCAAGGACGAATTCACCGGCACAGCTTTTGACGATTACCTTTCCGGTGCGGGCGGCAATGACAAGCTGCTTGGCCTTGGCGGCAAGGATGCCCTCTTTGGCGGCGGCGGCAGCGACAAACTGCGCGGCGGGGCTGGCAAGGACAAGCTTGATGGCGGCAACGGCACGGACAATCTGCAAGGGGGGTCGGGCAATGACACCCTGAAAGGCGGCGGCGGCGCGGACGTTTTGAAAGGCGGCGGCGGCAAGGACAAGATCATCGGCGGGGCCGGCAATGACAAGCTGTGGGGCAATCGCGGCGCGGATGATTTCATTTTCAAATCCGGCGATGGCAAAGACACCATCAAGGATTTCAAGGTCGGACAGGATGAAATTGATCTGGCCGGTGCTTCGGTGGATGACATCACATTCGTTAAAAAGGGCGAAGACGTTTTGCTGCGTTACGATGACATCAAGGTTCTGGTTGAAAACGTGACCCGCGCCGAGATGATGGATGACGATAACTTCATCTGATTGCAACGCAAGGGTTCAGGACAAAAGGGGCTGCGGATCACCGTTGGCCCCTTACCTTTTGCGCATCCCTGACGTAAGAGACGGAACCAAATGCCCCCCGACCCGTTAGTACGGCGGGGGACATCGAAACCAGATAAAAACGGTCAAAATGGCACAGGTCAAATCGCGCGCGTTAAGCGAAGTCTTGGACGAACTTGAAAATTCGGCCACGGGCGAAACCACTGCGGTCTCCGAAGTGATTGACGCGCTGGGGCGGCGCTCTTTTGCGTCCCTCATGCTGATATTCTCGCTGGTCTCTTCCTCTCCGGTCAGCGCCATTCCGGGTATGACGGCCTTTGTCGGCACGGTGATATTTTTCATCGTGGTCCAGATGCTGGCAGGGCGCAATTCCCTCTGGCTTCCGCAGTTTATCACCCGCCGCACGATTTCCACCGAAAAACTGCGCAAGGCGATCACATGGCTGCGCAAGCCTGTCGGATTTGTAGAACGCTATCTGAAGTCTCGCCTGACCTTCCTGTTTCACCGCCCCTATATCTGGCTGCCCCTGCTGCTCATTCTGGCGCTGACCTTGTGTATGCCCTTTCTGGAGCTGATCCCCACCTCCGGCTCTATCGCATCGGTGGTGATCGCCCTCTTTGCTGCAGGGCTGCTGACGCGGGACGGAGCCCTCGTGATTGTCTCTCTCGTCGCCCTGCTCGCCGTTCCGGTCGCCATCTGGCAGATCGGGTTTTAGGGGGTAGAGAGGCAAAAACGCCGGCAACGATGTTTCATCGCAACCGGCGTTTAATTTACCGGATTACCGTGGCGCAAGCGCCATCAGCTGTCCATCTTCAGCGCGCTGATGAAGGCTTCCTGCGGGATGTCCACCTTACCGAACTGGCGCATCTTCTTCTTACCCGCTTTCTGCTTGTCCAGCAGCTTGCGTTTCCGGCTAACGTCGCCGCCGTAACATTTCGCGGTCACGTCCTTGCGCAAGGCCGAAAGGGTTTCACGGGCAATGATACGCCCGCCAATCGCCGCCTGAATCGGGATTTTGAACATGTGCTGGGGGATCAGATCCTTCAGCTTTTCAACCATCGCTCGGCCACGGGCTTCGGCGCGGTCGGCATGTACCATGGTAGACAGCGCATCAACCGGCTCTTCGTTGACAAGAATCTGCATCTTGACCAGCTTGTCCTCGCGGTAGTCTTCCATCTGGTAGTCAAAGCTGGCGTAGCCTTTGGTAACGGATTTCAGACGGTCGTAGAAATCGAACACCACTTCGTTCAGCGGCAGATCGTAAACAACCATTGCCCGCGTGCCCGCATAGGTCAGGTCAAGCTGGATACCGCGGCGGTCCTGACACAGTTTCAGCACGTCCCCGAGGTATTCATCCGGTACAAGGATTGTCGCCTTGATGCGCGGTTCTTCAATATGGTCCACATGGGTCAGGTCGGGCATGTCAGCGGGGTTGTGCAGCTCTTGCACAGTGCCGTCCCGCATGTGGATGTGATAGATCACACTTGGCGCTGTTGTAATCAGCTCGATATCGTATTCCCGTTCCAGACGGTCGCGGATCACTTCAAGGTGCAATAGCCCGAGGAAACCGCAACGGAACCCGAAACCGAGCGCGGCAGAGGTTTCCATTTCCGTGCTGAAAGACGCATCATTCAGAGACAGTTTGGAAATCGCTTCGCGCAGGTCTTCAAATTCTGCATTGTCCACCGGGAACAACCCGCAGAACACAACCGGCTGGGACGGAGCAAAACCGGGCAGCGGTTCTTCGCAGCCCTTCTTCTCGGTGGTGATCGTATCCCCCACCTTGGTATCGCGCACCTGTTTGATGGAAGCTGTCAGATAGCCCATTTCACCGGGGCCGAGCACGTCAATATTGTCCATTTTCGGACGGAAGACACCGACACGATCCACAGGATACACCGCATTGGTCGCCATCATGCGGATGCGGTCGCCCTTGCGCAGATACCCGTCGATCACGCGCACCAGAACCACCACGCCCAGATAGGCATCATACCAGCTGTCCACCAGCATTGCCTTCAGCGGCGCATCCGCATTGCCGGTCGGTGCTGGCAGACGGGTCACGATGGCTTCCAGCACATCGGGAATGCCGATGCCGGTCTTGGCCGACACCATAATCGCATCGGTCGCATCAATCCCGATCACATCCTCGATCTGCTCGCAGACCCGTTCCGGCTCGGAAGCAGGCAGGTCGATCTTGTTCAGCACCGGAACGATTTCATGGTTGGCATCAATTGCCTGATAGACATTGGCGAGGGTCTGCGCCTCAACGCCCTGCGTGCTGTCCACAACCAGCAAGGAGCCTTCAACCGCGCGCATGGAGCGGGAGACTTCATAAGCAAAATCCACGTGACCGGGGGTGTCGATCAGGTTGAGGACGTAATCCTCTCCGTCAAGCGCACGATATTCGATCCGCACGGAGTTCGCCTTGATGGTGATCCCCCGTTCCCGTTCGATATCCATCGCGTCGAGCATCTGCTCCTTCATGTCCCGATCGGCCACTGTGCCGGTGGATTGGATCAGCCGGTCCGCCAGCGTCGATTTGCCGTGGTCGATGTGGGCTACAATGGAAAAATTGCGGATTTTTGATAGGTCTGTCATGGCTCTGGATATGGATGGAAAGCGGCATTTGGTCAATGGGGATTGAAGGGGCGCAGGGGGTTTTCGCCGCAATTACGGCCCTGTGGCGCCCCTCTGTCCACTCTGCAAAGGGCACCCCTGCGTTTTGTTTGCGTCTTAAGCGCTTTTGTGGCAGAAACTTCCGCAAAACAGGCGCATTTAGACGCCGGACAGAGGCAAAACCAGAGGACATGATGAAAAAGATTCTCGTCGCAACACTTTCCGTTTCCCTGCTGGCCACAGCAGCCCCGAGCTTCGCATTCAACAAGATCGAGCGCGCCTGTCGTTCATCCGACCGCCCTGCCTCTGCCAGCCTGTGCGCATGTATCCAGCAAGTCGCCAACGTGCAGCTTTCGGGTTCGGACCAGCGGCTGGCCGCGAAGTTCTTCAAAGATCCCGATCTGGCACAGGAAACCCGCCAGTCCGATGACAAGCGCAAGGAAAGCTTCTGGAAACGGTACAAAGCCTTTGGCGCAATGGCTCATAAAGCCTGCGGCTGATTGATCCGCTGAAAAGTAAGCTCGGGGCTGTCAGCCCCCGACACCGCGTCGCAGGGCACTAACCGGAACAGCAGCCCCGATGGCGGACCAACTGGCAGAGGCACGGGCGATTTTTGTGTCGTCCCATGTCACAAAGTTCAGCACGAAACCTTCACGGGTGACATCTTCGGCGGTGACATTGAACCGCAGGTTTTGCGCGCGGGACGCATCAATGCCGGAAATTCCGATGGTCACGTGGGGCGGGCGCTGGAACGGTGCGGCAAAGGACACCTGAATTTTCACCGAACGATCGCCCTCTCCGGCCCACATCGGTTCGTTGTCGTCAACATGATTGAAAATCTCACCCGTTGCCGTGATGATCTGCATCCCCACCAAAGGAGATGTGGTTTGCTGAGAGAATTTCTGCGCCAATCTTCCGGTCCCGTCCATATCCCCCCCAGTCTTTTTACGCTAAATGCGTGCTCTCGCCAATGATAGGATGCCAGCGCGAAATGACCAGCAGGTTTCAGAGGGGCGGACATAACAATTTTATGAGATCGGGGGCACTGGCCAATCGGGCAATCCATTGATAAGGCGCAGGATTTGACGGACGCTTGGCACGGCAAGCCATGGCATGACTTCTAGCGTTCGATCACCCATTGCCCGCCGTTCAAAGTGATCGGCACGGGGGAAAGTGCGCAGTTCAGACCGAAACCGGCGATGCCCTGCCCTGTCTGCGCATCAAAAACCGCATCATGGTTGGTACAGATCAGCCGCGTTCCATCCGCGCCCAACACATCACCGCGACTGTCCAGCGGCAGGAACTGATGGGGACAGGCGTTTACAAATGCCCGCGTGCCCCCATCGTCTTTAATCACAAGGACCGGAAACTCCCCGAGCGCGAGTGCCGTTACCCCCTGCCCCAGCGTGGAGTCTTCGCACAGGGGCGTACCGCGCGCAGGCGCGTCGGGAAAATCCGTCCAGTCCAGTGTCATCGTTGCTTACTCGGCCGCTTCGATCACGCCGCGTTCGATCTGATCGGCTTCGATGCTTTCGAACAGTGCCTTGAAGTTGCCTTCGCCAAAGCCGTCGTCGCCTTTGCGCTGGATGAACTCGAAGAAGATCGGACCAATCACGGTCTTGGAGAAGATTTGCAGCAGGATGCGGGTTTCTCCACCGTCTACAACGCCTTCGCCGTCAATCAGGATACCGTGCTTTTTCATGCGCTCGATCGGCTCTTCATGGCCTTGAACGCGATTGTGGGACATTTTGTAGTACATCGGTGGGGGCGGCGGCATGAATTCCAGTCCACGCTCGCTGATTTCATCCGTAGCGCTGTAAATGTCCCTGGCGGCAACTGCGATGTGCTGGATGCCTTCGCCTTTATATTCGCGCAGGTATTCTTCGATCTGGGATTTGTCATCCGCACTTTCGTTGATCGGAATACGGATACGACCGCAAGGCGACGTCAGTGCGCGGGACGTCAGCCCCGTCACCTTGCCTGCAATGTCAAAGAAGCGGATTTCGCGGAAGTTGAACGTATCGCGATAGAATTTGTACCATGTGTCCATGTTGCCGCGGATCACATTGTGGGTCAGGTGGTCCAAATAATAGAACCCGACGCCTTCCGGCTTTTCGCTTACGTGGAAGTCATATTCTCCGGCATAGGCATTTTCGCCCTCGCCATATGTGTCAACGAAATACAGCAACGAGCCGCCGATGCCGATCACCGCAGGCACGTCGAGACATTTGTCATCACCGGTGTAGGATTCAGCCCCCATTTTCACCGCATGGTCATGGGCGTGCTGCGCATCCACAACGCGCCATGCCATAGACGGGGCGCAGGGGCCGTGATCATCCACAAAGCGCATCCCGAAAGAGCCGGGTTCGGCGTTCAGCACATAGGTAATATCGCCCTGCTGCCACAGTTCGATCGCTTTGGTTTTGTGGGTCGCAGTGTGCTCGTACCCCATTTTTTTGAACAGCTTGCGCAGTTCTTCCGGGTCGCGGTGGGCAAATTCGACGAATTCGAAACCGTCTGTGCCTGCCGGGTTTATTTCGGAAATGGTGGATTTGGGTGCATCATGTGGAAACGGGCCCATGGGAAACCTCCGGTTGGTGTTGCGTGTTTCCGGCATGTTACGCGTAACCGGATGCAATAGGTGCGCAAAACGCCCCTTCCGACCACGATAAATTGACATGTTATCGCATAAAGCGCACAATAAACGCAGATAATCCGCACAGGAAAATAACATCATGCTCGATTCCGTCGACGAACGTCTTTTGCGTGCATTACAGGACAATGCCACGGCCACTGCACAGGAACTCTCTGAACGGCTGAACATGTCTGCCAGCCAGATCGGCCGGCGACGCCAGCGGCTGGAGGCGGAAGGCTATATCACCGGCTATCACGCACGGCTCGATGCGGCGGCGCTGGGGCTATCCGTGCAGGCCTTTGTGCAGGTTTCCATGTCCGGCCACACGCCTGCAAATGCGCAGGTCTTCCAGAAACTGGCCCAAGAACGCCCCGAGGTTGTCAGTCTCTGGACCCTGACGGGGGAGGCGGATTACATGCTGCGGGTCTATTGCCCCTCGCTGGCGGCGTTGAATGCACTGGTCCACGATGTGTTCCTTCCCCATGAGGCCGTCGCCCGTGTGCAGACCAAAATCGTGATGGAGCAGCTGAAGCAGGACGCGGGCCTTCCCGTCGCTTCTGCAGCCAAACGGATCAGATAGAAGCGCGGTCCGCCAGAACCGCCCGTTTTCGCGCCAGCCCCAGATGCACAGCGATACCGGCAGTATAAGCGATCAGGGCAAAGGCTATCAGACCCGCGAACCCGAAAAACCCGATCATGGCTAAAACCACCGGCGTGCCGAGCGCATTGCCGAGGTTCCCCATCTGGGCAACAGCCCCCTGCGCATGGGCGCGGGCCTCTTCCGTCGGGTTCAATGCCGGAACAGCCGAAAAATTCGCCCCCTGCACGAAACCAAGCGACGCAAAGACCAGCACCGCGAACAGGGGATTACCCGCCGAAAGCGCAAAGCCGAGTGTCGCCAGCCCTGCGCAGGCAAAACCGATCACCACCACATTCACAGGCGCGATCCAGCGTTGCAGCACGACACCGAGCGTCATTGAAACGCAAATCCCCGCCAGCGGCATGATACCAAGCACCGCTGCGCGGCTTTCGTCCGGCAGGAAGGGCGGGATCACTGTCAGGATGGCCACAAAGGTCAATGTGTAACACAGCCAGGCCAGTCCGGGCGCAGCGCGGGCCGGATCGGTGTAGATATCGAAATGCTGCCGCAGGATGCCAAGGGATTTCACCGGAGCGGCGGGGTTGTCCTTCGGCAGAACGGCCCAAAGCGACGCGGCCATCGCAAACATCCATACCGCATGGACGTAAAACAGGCTCGACAGTCCGAATGCCGCGACCAGTGGTGTACCGAACCATGCGGTCAACGCATAGGCCACACCGAAGAATGTAGACCAGAGGCTCATGGCGAGAGGTTGGAAACGGGGTTTAGTGATCTGCGAAATCAGCGTCGGCGCCGCTACGACAACAACCAGATGTGATAAACCTTCGATCAGCCGAACCCCGAGCATCACGCCAAGGGGCGGCAGCGCCCCCTCGATCAAAGAGGCAACCG
>JAAEZA010000086.1 GCA_018223125.1 Paracoccaceae bacterium
TCAAGTAGTGGAAATAGAATTTGGGGATGTCGTATCGGTTGATCAATGAGTCGATGAATAACTGCTTCTTATAGAGAGACCATACCCCCCCTGGCCTTTGATATTCTGGGTCTACTTGGATCTCTGGTTTCAATTCGACCAGGTCCAGAACAGAGGACTCTGACATTGTGTTGATGTCAAATTTCGCCATTAGATAAAGCTCCGTGCATGTTCTGCTGCATTGGCCAATTCTGGAAACAAGGAAAGCTTGCTGAGATTAAGGGCCTTAAGTTGGCTTCGAAAATTTTGTTTATTCGCTGCTGGGATAACAACTTTCCAAAGAGGATCAGTGTTGTCCAGTTCGTCTAGACCCGAAAGGTCTCGATGAGAAACCGTAAACACACCTTGTTGCATTTGAATTCTCGGGTTGTTTCTAACTGCGGTGGCAGCAAGCGGTTGAAAGGTCTGACGCTGCGCGCCGATTTTGCTCGGAAGGTAGTCGTCAAAGTGCTCGTCATCTCCCAGGCCCAGTACTTGCGTGGCGTTTGGATCGCGCAGCGAGACTGCGTTCAATTCTTGAGGGTGAAGGACCCAGATACACCCATCATCGTCTTCATGTTTCCCACCTTCGTCATTCACTGCAAAATAGAGCGAGACCAGTACGCTCTCCGACCAGTCTAAGAGACGGGTCGGCAGGCCATGATGCTGCATCAAGAAAAGCCATTCCCAATCGTCCGCTGGTCTGTTGGAGATGAGAGGAAGAGCGTTCTGTTTGAAGCGGCGTATGAGCGGCAGCTCATTGTCCATCCCACCGTTTCGAGCGAGAGTGCAATCGAGTTTCCAAGTCGCGTCGGCGTGACCTCGAAACCAAACTGGTTCGTTTTCTGGAACTTGCTCAGACAATACGTCCAGCAGTTCTCCAATGCCCGTGATTTGCACGTCTTCGTATTTCATTGAAATCTCGCCTAAAAATCCTGCCTTCTTATCACATGCATCTTACAGTTGCGCAGTGGGCTAGTCGAGCGGGGTGTTGAGGAAGATCGTCCAAAATCCGAGAACACCGATCCGGGCAGTGTTTTCTGTACTTATTCTGTGCTCGAAAAGAAAAAGGACTTAGCAGATGAGCGCTAAGTCCTTGAAATCTTTGGCTCCGGCGGTAGGGATCGAACCTACGACCAATTGATTAACAGTCAACTGCTCTACCGCTGAGCTACGCCGGAACATTTTTACCTTGCGGTGAGGGGCGTATAGCAAAGGGTATTTGGGGCGTCCATAGCGATTTTGCTTCTTTTTGATTATTTTTCAAAGAAGACCGCATCAACGCTGATCGGGCCGTCTGACTCGACCCGTTTGCGCTCTGACAGGTCGATCAGATGGGCAAAAACATTGCGGGTTGCAGCGGGGATCAGGCGGGGATCCACATCTGTATAAATCTGTTCCGCCAGTTGCTGGGCAGTTGCGGGGTTTCCCCCTGACAGGGCAGCCAGAATCTGCACCTCGCGGGATTTGCGGTGACGAATCTGATGCGCGACCATTCCGGCGGGATCTTTGATCGCGCCGCCGTGGCCGGGATAGTAGACAGAATCGCCTTCCCGCGCGGCCAGTTTCTCCATCGAGGCCATAAAGCTGGTCAAATCCCCGTCCGGCGGCGATACCATTGTTGTGGCCCAGCCCATCACATGATCACCCGTCAGCACCGCGCCAGTGCCCTGCACGGCGAAACACAGATGGTTGGACAGATGTCCGGGCGTGTGAATCGCCTCCAGCGCCCAACCGTCGCCTTCGACCACTTCCCCGTCTGCAATCTTGCGGTCCGGCGCAAAGCCTTCGTCGATCCCTTCATTACCGCCAAGGTTGCCTTGGGCGGCCAGACGCTCCATCACCGCGCTGCGCCCTTCATTCGCGGTGCCAAACCCCAGAACCGGCGCGCCGGTGGCGTCGGACAGGCGGCGGCACAAGGGCGAATGGTCCACATGGGAATGCGTCACAAGGATATGGCTGACAGGCCGCCCGCCAATTGCCCGCACCAAAGCGGCAAGATGGGCGTCATTGTCCGGGCCCGGATCCACCACCGCCAGCGTCTCCTGCCCCACCAGATAGGTCTGGGTGCCGGTAAAGGTCATCGGTCCGGCGTTGGGCGCTGTCACCACCCCGACCAGTGGCGAGAGCTGCACCAGCTCTCCGGTTTCCGGGGTATAATTGCGGTCAAACGGATCAGACATCAGCGGCTCTCCAGCTTTGGGTTGCACAGGGGCGGTTCCGCCCGTAACGCTGTTGTGGTGATGTTTAACAAATGGCTCAAGCCCTATCTGCCCCGATCCCTGTTCGGCCGCGCCTTCATGATCCTTGCGGTGCCTATTGTGCTGATTCAGGTTGTGGTGGGCGTTGTCTTTGTGGAGCGCCTGTTTCAGGACGTTTCACGGCAGATGACGCAATCCGCCTCCCTTGACCTCAACCATTTGATTGCGCTGCTGGAATCCGGACAGGACACCGCACAGGCGGCGCGGGATCTGGAAATTACGCTGCGCCCTGTGCAAGGCGCGGATTTGGACGCGCCGGACCGGTTGAAGGACTGGCTGGATTTTTCGGGACGCTACGTCATTGAAACCCTGCGCGCCCGCGTGCCCGAGGCCCGCGTCATAGACCTTGCCAGCCCCAAAAGCGCCGTGACCCTGATCGCAGAGGTGGACAGCACGCCCTATGAATTCACCCTGCCCCGCCAGCGTGTGTCCGCCGCCAACCCGCACCAGTTGCTGGTGGCGATGGTTGCGGCAGCGATTATCCTGACAGCCCTGGCAGCGGCCTTCCTGCGCAACCAGATCAGCCCCGTGCGCCGTCTGGCCCGTGCGGCGGATGCCTTTGGCAAGGGCCAGTCCCTGCCGCTTTACCCCCGTGGCGCGTCCGAAGTGCGCGCGGCCACCAATGCGTTCTTGTCCATGCGATCACGGATCGAACGGCAGATCGAACAGCGCACGCTGATGCTGTCGGGCGTCAGCCACGATCTGCGCACGCCTCTGACACGGCTGAAACTGTCCCTGTCCCTGCTGGATCCGCAGGATGAGGAAACCGCCCTGATGGCGCGGGATCTGGACGAGATGGAAGAGATCCTGAACGAGTTTCTGGCCTTTGCCAAAGGCGACAGCGAGGAACAGGATGAAATGGTCTCCCCCCTTGCGCTGGCCGAGCAGCTTGTCGCCAATGCAGAGCGCGGCGGGCGGGTTGTGCCGCTGAACCTTGAAGGGGCCGAGGACGCCGCCGGCCCTGTCAAAATGCGCCGCCCCGCCGTGCAGCGGGCGATTGCAAACCTGCTGTCCAATGCGGCGAAATACGGCGACCGGAGCGAACTGACCCTCTACACGGGGGCGGGTTTTGTAGAGTTCGTGGTGGAAGACAACGGCCCCGGCATCCACCCCGACCAACGGGAAACCGCCGTAAAACCCTTCGCCCGCCTCGACACCGCGCGCAATCAGGACAAAGGCAGCGGAGTAGGACTGGGACTCGCCATCGCCGCCGATATTGCGAGAAGCCACGGGGGGAGCCTGAACCTCGGGGACAGTGAGAGACTGGGTGGTTTGAAGGCCGCGTTTAGGCTGCCGCGGTAGGGGAAGGTAAGTTCGATACCCTCTTAGACTGTGTACAATTGTTATAAAACTAATTTCTAAAAAGCTCGATCCAATCCTTTTGGATCCTAGGAGCGATTGATCTGTAATCTCTAGAAGATAGCAATCCGAAGCTTTGACCAATATGACTTGCCCAAGAGCGCAGATCGTTAATAACTGCTATATCCTCAGAGCCACAACAATATACAATTTCCATAAACCAGAGAGTAACGTTGTGATCGTAATCTGGGTTATGGTTGCCGTCGATTTCGTATTTTGTTTTTATGCTAGGGGCATCCAGAAAGGCTCGGATTTCCTCGGTGGATGCACTACCAACGACAAACTTTACATGTAGCTTTGGATCCAAAACCGACGTTACAATAAGTGTACAAAGAATATCAAGGTACCCCGGGAGCAATCTCGGATTATGCGCCTCATTTGGCAACAGTGCTATCCTGGAAAGAATCTTACCAACATCTCGTAGAGAGATGTTTTGCTTCCGCGCAACATGAACCAGCAACTCTACACAGCGATTAGACAACTGTTCTGGAAGGGACATATCAGAAATAAGCTTTTCCGCATATTTCCGAATTACTGGCAACTCTCCTTGGTGGCCCAGCGCACGGGGCAGCGCAAACGTTACATTTATAAATTTTTTGAGGTAACCTTCTGCATCAATATCGCCGCCGTACCTCGCTTTGACGCTATTCTCAAACGCTTCACCGTTCACCCCTAGGATAAAGTGCACCTTGGGGACTGAGAAAAAGTGCTTTATTACTTCCAATACTGAAAGAGCGTAATCCGGCCTGCAACGATCTAGTTCATCAACAACTATTACGATTGAAGCTTCAGTTTCTCTCGTAAGTTTTATCAACAATTCCTTGAAATCGTGAATTGCGTCTTTTCGTTTTTTTTCCACTTCCCAAAGGTCTTGGGCGGCGTTCTCCACCTCGTCACTAACGGCATCTGTTACAGCATCGCCCAGTTCATCCAGATGCTGCTTCGCGCCGAAAGTTAAGTAAGATAACGCAATACCGAACAATGGCTTTGAAAGCTTTGCGGCGACCGTTTTCCATCTTGCTAGCGTGTCTGCTTGTTCTGCAGGCACTCGCTCGCTTACTGCGGCAATAATCGAAATGAGGGGATCAGACAGGTAGTCGTTTTGAAAGGCATCAAAATACACAGTGAGGGCACTACCCTCATTCTCTACTACATGCGCACCCACCCATCTCTTTAAGAAATATGTTTTTCCAGATCCCCACTTATCATCAAGCGCAAGTACCATTGGATTTTCAATCCGCTCGACAAAGTCGGACAATTGCTTGGAAATAGACTTACGTCCAAGAATATCTCCGTCGAAACCAGTTTCATATAATTTTACGTCATTGTCTTGTGGGAATAAGTTCATCAAGTTCTCATTGTGTAAATTTGTTGAATAATTGCTTCACGCAATATGCCTTAAAATACCCTCAACCTAAAATGGAACGAAAATCCGCACAACAAATTTCGAACCTACCCCTCCAACGCCCGTAACTCCCGCCGCATGATCTTGCTCGTTGCTGTCATCGGCATTTCGCTCAGGAACCTGACAGAGCGGGGGGCGACGTGGGGGGAGAGTTTTTGTTTCACCCGATCAATCAGCACCTGTTCCATACCCTCGGCAGACACTCCT
>JAAEZA010000016.1 GCA_018223125.1 Paracoccaceae bacterium
CAGTCGAACGGGACGCAGAGGGCATCATCCCCGAGGATCTGGAACAGACCTGCCGCAAGCACGGGCCGCAGGTTCTCGTCAGCTCTTTTTCGGTGCACAGCCCCACCACCCAGACCACCAGTTTGAAACGCCGCGTGGCCCTGTCCCGCATTGCTGCAAAATACGATATGAAGATCATAGACGACGATGCCTTCGGGATTGCCACCACGGATATTCCAAGCATGTACAGCATCGCCCCCGAACGGGTCTGGCATATCGGTGCTTTGTCCAAATCCGTCGCGACGGGGCTGCGAATCGGCTATCTGGTATCGCCCCCCGGTCAGGGAGAGGCCGCACGGGCCACGGTGCTATCCAATTGTTACGGAGTGTCGCAGATCATCTGCGACCTTGCGGAAGAGCTGATCACCAGCGGACAGGCCGCCCTGATCCGCACGCGGATGCTGCAATTCATCGAACGCCGCGCCCGAATGGCTGCGAATGTTCTGGGCCACTGGCATCTGGACTGGAGTCCCACTGTCCCGTTTGTGTGGCTGAACATGCCGTCAGGCTGGCGGGCTTCCTCCCTCCAACGGGCTTGCGAGAGGAAGAATATCCTGATCCGCCCCGCAGACGAATTTGCCCTGTTCGACGGCAAAGCCCCGAACGCGGCGCGCATTACCTTCGGTGCGAAACTGACGGATCAGGAATTCCAGACCGCGCTGGAAACCATAGATTCCATTCTGGAAACGCCGCCTTCAATGAATATGGCTTGAAGGCCGGCTAACTGCCACCCTGACTGCCATAGTCGATGTCCCAGTCCTCATCGCCCCTGACCTCTCCGATCGCCATCCAGGCGGCTGTGGCCCGCGCTATGCGGGTGTCGCCCCATGTGCGCAGCACTGCGTCAAAGCCGGTCTGGGTGATATTCTCGGCCACTATGACGGTGCGGTGGTTGGCCCCAGTGTGCAGGTCCAGCAGTTGAAGGGAGATGAAAACCGCGGGAACGGATTTGAAGGCTTCAGAGAACTCCACCGGCATCCAGCGCTCCCGATCCCCCTGCCCCGACCACATCTCTCCACCGTCTTCAAAATCCGAGAAGAGTTGCACCGAGCCCTGATCAATTCCGGTGACCGACGAATACAGTTTTTTCATATCGCGCTTCGTATTGTTTCATCGCGAAGCCTAAAACAACAAAACCCCGCGTCAAGGGCGGGGTTTAGCTATTGTTTTAGGCGACAGTTTGTCAGGATTTAGATCAAATCCAGCAAAGCCCGTGTATCAGAGATACGCTTGTTCGCCACGTCCAGATCAGGGCCGGACACGTTTTTCGCAGCCGCTTCGGCATCGGCGATCAGACCGTTTACGAAATCGGCAGATGCTTCGGCCTTTGGCACAGCCTGCTCTGCCAGTACCGATGTAGCCTTCGGAGAGACTTCGACGAACCCACCGGTCACGATGTATTCGCTGACATCCGAACCTGCTTTGACCGTCAACACACCGGGGCGCAATGTGGTCAGCACAGGAGAGTGATCGGCCATGGCAGTGAAGTCACCTTCGGAACCAGGGATTTGAACCTCGGATGCTTCAAGCGAGGCCAGCTTGCGTTCTGGGGAAACCAGATCGAATTGCATGGTAGCCATTTGGAACCAATCCTTTGTTTAAAGCGTCTGACCGGAGCTGTTCCGGTCAGACGGGTTTCGCATAGCCTTAGGCAGCAGCGGCTGCCAGCTTCTCGGCTTTGGCTTTCACTTCGTCGATGCCGCCAACCATGTAGAAGGCTGCTTCCGGAAGGTGGTCGTACTCACCGGCAACAACCGCTTTGAAGGATGCGATTGTGTCTTCCAGAGGCACCTGAACACCGTCGGACCCTGTGAACACTTTGGCCACGTCAAACGGCTGGGACAGGAAGCGCTCGATCTTGCGGGCACGGGCCACAGCCAGTTTGTCGTCTTCGGACAGTTCGTCCATCCCGAGGATGGCGATGATGTCTTGCAGCGACTTGTAGCGTTGCAGAACCTGCTGAACGTCGGTTGCTACCTTGTAGTGCTCTTCCCCGATGATTAGCGGATCCAGCAGACGGGAGGTGGAGCCCAGCGGGTCCACAGCAGGGTAGATACCTTTTTCCGAAATCGAGCGGTCCAGAACGGTTGTCGCATCGAGGTGGGCAAAGGATGTCGCAGGCGCAGGGTCGGTAAGGTCATCCGCAGGCACGTAAACCGCTTGCACAGATGTAATCGAACCGGACTTGGTGGAAGTAATCCGTTCCTGCATCGCACCCATGTCGGTGGCCAGTGTCGGCTGGTAGCCCACAGCGGAAGGAATACGACCCAGAAGCGCGGACACCTCGGAACCGGCCTGTGTGAAGCGGAAGATGTTGTCCACGAAGAACAGAACGTCTGCGCCTGTTTCGTCACGGAACTGCTCGGCCAGTGTCAGACCGGACAGGGCAACACGCATACGGGCCCCCGGAGGCTCGTTCATCTGGCCGTAAACCAGCGCAATTTTGGATTTCTCCATATCGTCAGGAACGATAACGCCGGATTCGATCATCTCGTGGTAGAGGTCGTTCCCTTCACGGGTCCGCTCCCCAACACCGGCAAACACGGACAGACCGGAGTGCACTTTCGCGATGTTGTTGATCAGTTCCATAATCAGAACGGTTTTACCAACACCCGCACCACCGAACAGACCGATCTTACCACCTTTTGTGTAAGGGGCCAGAAGGTCCACAACCTTAATACCTGTTACCAGGATTTCGGATTCTGTGGACTGCTCGTTGAATTCAGGAGCAGGCTGGTGGATCGCACGGGTTGTATCCGCGCCTACCGGACCTTTTTCGTCCACTGGTTCACCCACAACGTTCAGGATGCGGCCCAGTGTTTTTGTTCCGACCGGAACCATGATCGGACCGTCTGTATCGGTGACGGACTGACCGCGCACCAGACCTTCGGTCGCGTCCATCGCAACGGTCCGTACAGTGTTTTCACCCAGATGCTGCGCAACTTCCAGCACCAGTTTGTTGCCGTTGTTGTCTACAGTCAGAGCGTTCAGGATCTCTGGCAGGTTGTCTTCGAACTGAACGTCAACAACCGCCCCGATCACCTGCGTAATTTTACCTACAGCGTTCGCCATAATATGTTTCTCCGTTCTTAGAGCGCTTCAGCGCCCGAGATAATCTCGATCAGTTCGTTCGTAATCGCGGCTTGGCGGCTACGGTTGTACTGAATTGTCAGTTTGTCGATCATTTCACCAGCATTGCGCGTCGCGTTGTCCATAGCGGACATCCGTGCGCCCTGCTCTGATGCGGCGTTTTCCAACAGCGCGGCAAAAACCGACGTTGTCAGGGCACGGGGCAGCAGATCGGCGAGGATTTCCTCCTTGCCGGGTTCGTAATCGTAAAACGGTGCTTCGGCTTGCTCGTCGGCTTCGAACTTGGCCGGGATCAACTGCAAGGCGGTCGGGATTTGTGCAATCACCGACTTGAACTCGCTGTAGTAGATCGTTGCCACGTCGAATTCACCGGCATTGAAACGGGCCATGACGTCGTTGGCGATGTCCTGGGCATTGCTGTACCCCAGACGTTTCACTTCGGACATATCGACATGGTCGATCATGTGTTCCGCAAATTCCCGTTTCATCTGCTCGCGGCCTTTTTTGCCGACAGTCAGAATTTTAACGGTTTTACCGGCCGCCAGCAGCTTTTCAGCGTCAACACGGGCTTTTTTAGCAATCGACGAGTTGAACCCACCGCACAACCCCCGTTCAGAGGTTGCAACGATCAGCAAATGCACATCGTCCCTACCAGTGCCTGCCAGCAGCTTCGGTGCGCTCTCAGAGCCTGCCGAAGCGCCAGCCAGATTGCCCATCACTACGTTCATGCGATCCGCGAAAGGGCGGGCCGCCTCGGCAGCTTCCTGGGCGCGTCGCAGCTTTGCAGCTGCGACCATCTGCATGGCCTTGGTGATCTTCCGAGTGCCTTTGACACTCTCGATCCGCATTTTTAGGTCTTTAAGGCTTGCCATCAAGCAAACTCCTTGTTCCTAAGGGCCAATGTTTAAGCGAAGTCTTTAGCAAAGGCTTCGACGGCGGCTTTCACTTTTTCTTCAGCGTCCCCTTTGATCTTCGGGTCTTCTTTCGCAATGAAGTCCAGAACATCTTTGGCAGTACCGCGCATGTGTGCCAGCAGACCGGCTTCGAAGCGGCCCACATCGCTCACCGCGATTTTGTCCAGATAGCCGTTTGTACCGGCGTAGAGAACTACAACCTGCTCGGCGTTGGTCAGAGGAGAATACTGAGGCTGCTTCAGCAGTTCGGTCAGGCGGGCACCACGGTTCAGCAGGGCCTGTGTGGACGCGTCCAGATCGGAGCCGAACTGCGCGAAGGCAGCCATTTCACGATACTGGGCCAGTTCCAGCTTGATCGAACCCGCAACAGATTTCATCGCGTTTGTCTGTGCGGAGGAACCAACACGGGAAACGGACAGACCTGTGTTCAGCGCAGGACGGATACCCTGGTAGAACAGTTCGGTTTCAAGGAAGATCTGACCGTCGGTGATGGAGATCACGTTGGTCGGAATAAACGCGGAAACGTCGCCGCCTTGGGTTTCGATAACAGGCAGGGCTGTCAGGGAGCCGGAACCGTTTTCTTCGTTCATCTTCGCAGAACGCTCCAGCAGACGGGAGTGCAGGTAGAAAACGTCACCCGGGTAAGCTTCACGCCCTGGCGGACGACGCAGAAGCAGGGACATCTGGCGATAGGCCACAGCCTGCTTTGTAAGGTCATCATAGATCATCAGGCCGTGCATGCCGTTTTCACGGAAGTATTCACCCATGGACGTCGCAGCGTAAGGTGCGAGGAACTGCATAGGCGCAGGGTCGGACGCAGTCGCAGCAACAACGATGGAGTATTCAATCGCGCCTGTTTCTTCCAGCTTCTTAACCAGCTGGGCAACAGTGGAACGCTTTTGACCGATCGCAACGTAGATACAGAACAGTTTTTCTGAATCGTCTTTTGCAGCGTCGTTGTAGGACTTCTGGTTCAGCATGGTATCCAGCGCGATTGCTGTCTTACCTGTCTGACGGTCGCCAATGATCAGCTCGCGCTGGCCACGGCCAACAGGGATCAGAGCGTCAACGGATTTCAGACCCGTCAGCATCGGCTCGTGAACCGATTTACGCGGGATGATACCCGGCGCCTTGACTTCGGCTTGTGCACGACGGGTCGCATTGATCGGACCTTTGCCGTCAATCGGGTTACCCAGACCGTCTACAACGCGGCCCAGCAACTCGGGGCCAACCGGAACGTCCACGATAGAGTTCGTCCGCTTGACAACGTCGCCCTCTTTAATGTCGCGGTCGGAACCGAAGATAACAACACCAACGTTGTCACTTTCAAGGTTCAGCGCCATCCCGCGGATACCGCCGGGGAATTCAACCATCTCACCAGCCTGAACATTGTCCAGCCCGTGTACACGCGCGATACCATCACCCACGGACAGAACACGGCCAACTTCGGCCACTTCGGCTTCTTCGCCAAAGCTCTTGATCTGGTCCTTGAGGATCGCAGAGATTTCTGCAGCTTGGATACCCATTATCCGACCTCTTTCATTGCATTTTGAAGATTGGAGAGCTTGGATTTGATCGACGAGTCAATCATCTTCGAGCCCACTTTAACGATCAAACCGCCGATGAGGCTTTCATCAACGGTCACATTCACTTTTACATCCTTGCCCACAGACGCCTTCAGCGTCTTGGTCAGCTTTTCTTCCTGCGCTTTGGTCAGCTTTTTGGCAGCTGTTACCTCTGCGCTGACTTCGCCTTTTTCGTCGGCGATCATACCTTTTACGGTATCAATCAACGCTGGCAGCACGAACAGGCGGCGCTTTTGCGCCATCAGGCCCAGCGTGTTCGCTACAGTTGAAGTCAGTTTCATTTTCTTGCCAATGGCGGCAACCGCAGCGGCCATCTCGTCACGTGTGTAGACGGGGTTGGAAATAAGCTCGACAAAATCGGTGCTTTCCTCCAACGCTGCTGTCAACGCATCAAGATCTTTTTCCAAAGCGGGGAGTTCATTGGCCTCTTTGGCCAGCTCAAAGACAGCAGTGGCATAGCGCACGGCGATCCCTGACGATATCGAACCTTTGTCAGACACGAAAACCCTTCCGATTTTGTCTTGCCACCGCTCATCGGCGACATCAGATTTGCACAAGTCAGAGGCAAGCGGATGCCTGCCTCTTCAAATCAGCGCGGTGATAGCAAAGGTATCCCCGTCGCGCAACTAAGCATTACGCGGCGGCCCGCAAGGAATATCAAACAAATTCAGCAACTTACTAAAAAACGCGACAATCTGCGCCCGTTTTGGCACATTTTTTTTGATCCCGAAATGTCGATTCCGGAGGAAATCAGTCGCAATTTTGTCGAATCCCGATGGTGAATCCCTGTTTCGGGGCCGGAGGGCACCACACGCACAGGGCCGAAGATCAGGATATGGCCCTGTTCGCGGCAATGTCAAACCGGAAGAAACACAAAGGGCGGCCCGTTGCCGGAACCGCCCTGACAAGTCTTAAATCCGTGGCGATTTTCAGGAAGGCGCTGGCATCCGCTGGGGGCGGATCATCGCCGCACTCACGCCCAGCGCAAGCACACCGCAAAGCGCAATTGACGCGACCATTGGAAGGGCTGTTCCGTCAAAAAACGGGCCGGCAACTGTCACCATCAAACCACCGATCAGCATCTGCAACATCCCCCCGAGACTGGAGGCCAGACCGGCAATCTCTCCGTGTTCTTCCAGCGCAAGAACCATCGTTGTCGGAATCACCAGCCCGAGGAAGGCATTGGCGCAGAACAGCATCGCAACCAGCACGTAAAGATTGACCAGACCGGCCAGCCCGAGCGCAAGCAGGAAAAGGGTGGCTCCGGCGAAACCCAGAACAGCCACGCGCACCACCCGCACCATGCCAAATCTCTCGCCAATCGGGGCCGCCATCTGGGACGCGCCGAAAAAGCCGACGGCGTTAACAGCAAAGGCCAGACTGAAGCCGATCGGCGACAGGCCGAATTCGCCGGTGTAAACGAAAGAGCCGCTGGCGATGAACACAAAAAACGAAGCCATTCCAAAGGCCCCGACCAGTGTCAGCGCCATGAACCCGCGATCCGTCAGCAGCGTTTTGCATCCGCGGATCAGGTTGGCCCCGTTCACGGCCACACGGTTGTCAACCGGCAGGGTCTCCGGCAGGGCGAACCGCGCCATCGACAAGCTTGCCAGCGCGGCAACAACAAAGACTGCGAACAAGGCCCGCCAATCCGCGATCAGCAACAGCAGGCTGCCCGCCAGAGGCGCCAGCATCGGGGACACGCTGATGACCAGCATGATCATCGCCATCAGACGCGTGCCGTCATTGCCGGTGTAAAGATCGCGCACAATCGCGCGGGGCAGCACCATAACAACCGCCGCGCCCAACCCCTGCACAAAACGAAAGGCAGTCAGCCATCCGATTGTCGGCGCCCAGAAACACCCGAGCGAACCGAGCACGAAGACCGCCAGCCCAACATAGATCGGCAGCTTGCGGCCGACCTGATCGGACCACGGCCCGTAGACCAGTTGCGACAGGCCAAAGGCCAGAAAGAAGGCCGTAATCGTGCCCTGCACAGAGGCGACCGAGGCATTCAGGTCCGCCGCAATCTGCGGCAGGGCAGGAAGATACATATCAATTGCGAAAGGCCCGACTGCGGACATCAGGCCAAGAATAAGAGCGATACGAAACATTGCGTTAATCCATAAAAAGTTTGATTGCCTCCGCCTACAATGGTGGGGACGGCCTTGCCAAGCCGTGTTCGGACCTGCACATTTGCCTGCTGACCCGAACTGTCAGCAGCCGCGGCGCGAACTGGCGTTTTCACGGCCCCGTACCGGCTTTCCAACCGGTTTGGCAATCCCCTCCAGCGCCTCCAGCGGGCGGCGCACGGCCTCCCCCAGCCCCGGGCGGGTCGGCGCATGGACCTGTTTGGTCACTTCGATCATCACCGCCCCCGCCGGTAACAGCCACGACATTTTCGTGCCAAAGCGTTCAAACACCTGCGCAGAGCGCACCAGCGACGCACGGTGGCTTGGTGGCGGGAACAGCGCCGAGATCTGCCGTCCGGGCACAAACCCGTGCTTACGCAGTTGCGATTCAAGCTGGCTGAAGCTGTAGGGGCGGCCAAAGCCGAAAGGCGTCTTGTCCCGCCGCGCCCACAGACCGGAGCGGTTCGGCACCACAAACAGCGCCCGCCCGCCGGGACCAAGCACCCGCCAGATTTCGTCCAGCAAATCCGCCTGCCGCTCGCAGGTCTCCAGACCGTGCAGCACAATCAGCCGGTCGATCACGCCGGTTCCCATCGGCCAGCGCGTTTCCTCGATCATCACCGAATGGTTCGGCAGCCCGTCCGGCCAGGGCATTACCCCCTGCTGACCGGGCATCAGGTTCAGCACACGGCGGCTGTCCGCCAGAAAGGGGCGCAGCATCGGCCCGGCAAAGCCGAAGCCCGCCACGGTTTGCCCCTTGGTA
Organism: Paracoccaceae bacterium; assembly: GCA_018223125.1. GTDB lineage: Bacteria > Pseudomonadota > Alphaproteobacteria > Rhodobacterales > Rhodobacteraceae > Amylibacter. The sequence goes on from JAAEZA010000016.1 coordinate 8,525, forward strand.
TTGGGCCAAAGCTCGACAATACGTTCGCGCAGCGCCCGCTGGGCAATCCGCCCCAGTTTGGTGCGGTAGTAAAACGAATGGAGATCAACCACATCCAAGTGCATTGCATCACCCTGCAAGTTCGGCCAGACTAAACTGAAAGTTAAAACATATGGAGGAACAAAACACTATGCCTTTAGAGATCATTACAGTTCCTTGCCTGTCAGACAACTATGCCTTCATCCTGCGCGAAACCGAAAGCGATCAGGTGGCCGTTGTGGACGTTCCCGAAGCCAAACCTATTCTGGATGTCCTTTCGCAAAAGGGCTGGTCGCTGGATCATATCCTGCTGACCCATCATCACGACGATCATATTATGGGCGTGGAAGAACTGCGCAACGAAACCGGCGCTTCGGTCTCCGGTGGGGCACCGGATGCCTACCGCCTGCCCCCGCTGGATACGCAACTGTCGGACGGTGACAGTTTCCAGCTTGGTGCGGAAACCTGCCGTGTGATTGACGTTTCGGGACACACGCTCGGCCATATTGCCTTTATCTTTGACGAGGCCCTGGCCGCCTTTACCGCAGACAGCCTGATGGCCTGGGGCTGCGGGCGGGTGTTCGAGGGCACAATGGCGCAACAATGGAACTCGTTGAAAAAGTTCCACACCCTGCCCCGCGCCATGACGATCTATTCCGGCCATGAATACACCGCCAGCAACGGCAAGTTCGCCATGACCATAGAGCCGGACAACGAAAGCTACATCGCCCGCATGAAAGCAACCGAGGACGCCCGTGCCAAAGGGGAACCCACCGTGCCGTCCAATCTGGGGCTGGAACTGGCCACAAACCCCTTCCTGCGCGCCAACCACCCCAAGGTGAAGGCCGCGCTTGGCATGGAAGACGCCAGCGACGCGGAGGTTTTCGCAGAAATCCGCACCCGTAAAGACAATTTCTAACGACCATAAGAATTAAAGAGACAGAAGAATTGGCCCTCAAAGACTGGTTTGAACCGAAAGACGCCCACCCTGCCCCGCGCTCCGGTCCGGTGCGGGTGGGCTGGCTGCTGAACGAGCAACGCTCCGGTGTGGTCTATTATCCGCCCGAACGTATCCGCTCTGCCGAGGTGAACCGCAACCATGCGAAATCCGCCTCCCGCTGCCCTGCCATCATCAACATGGAGAGCCGCTATTTCATGATCCGCGTGCCTTACGACCTGCACCTGCGGTTTGTACGCGACGAGAAGGGCAAGCCGGGCCTGCGCAACATGAACGGCGATGCCAGTCCGGTGCGGGGCAATATCCTGTCCAAAAAACTGCATCTGACTGCGGAACACGAATGGCGCTATGCGGACCGGCCCACGGTGCAGGTCTCGCTGCCTTATACATTCATCGCGGACGAGCCGGTTTACATGACCCAACTCTCTGCCTTCATGCACTACACCAAAACACCGCTGCCCGGCACAATCTTCGGCGGGCGCTTTGCCATCAACAACTGGCCGCGCCCCCTGATGTGGGCGTTCGAATGGCACGACACGGCGCAGGACCTGATCCTGAAACGGGGCCAGCCGTGGTTCTATGTGCAGTTTGAAACCAACCCGCAGGATCGTTCTGTCTCTATGGTAGAGGCACAGATGACACCCGAACTAGAAGGGTTCATTGACCATACCTCTGCGGCAGTGAATTATGTGAACCAGTCGTTTTCCCTGTTCAAAGATGCTGAACGGGTACGACCGGAAACCTTGCTGGTGCCTGTCAAACGTTAGGGCGACACCAGTACCAAAGCGCGGTAACGGCAGTGTGTAGCCGGACCGCCCTTGAAACCGGACCGGATCGGACACATTTCCGTCTGGTCCTGTAAAGATGCCCAAAGCAGAGCCAGACCGCGGCGTAAAAGACTCTCTTTTTGCATTTTTACAGTTAATTTTCGAAAAACCCCTTGAAGCTTTCGCAATCTCGCCGAAGTTTAAACTATGGGGTTAACCAGCGTTTTCGGGGAACGCTGCAAAAATGAAAGTCCAGATCTATGCCATCTTTTTCGAGCAGCCTAGAAAACGCAATTCACGCAGCCTTGGGGCACGCCAATGATCGCAAGCACGAGCTTGCCACGCTGGAGCACCTCCTGCTGTCCCTGATCGACGAAACCGATGCCGCGCAGGTGATGCGCGCCTGTGAAGTCGATCTGGAAGGATTGCGCAGCACACTCATCCAGTTCCTGGATACCGAACTGGACAGTCTGGTATCTGAAATCGACGGGTCCGAAGCCGCGCCGACAACCGCCTTCCAGCGGGTCATCCAGCGCGCCGCGATCCACGTTCAATCTTCCGGTCGCAGCGAAGTCACCGGCGCCAATGTTCTGGTCGCCATCTTTGCAGAACGGGAAAGCCATGCGGCCTATTTCCTGCAGGAACAGGATATGACCCGCTATGATGCGGTGAACTATATTTCCCACGGCGTTGCCAAAGACCCGAGCTTCACAGACACCCGCCCTGTCAGCGGTTCGGAAGACATCGAGGACCTGAACTTCGAGGGCGAGGAAACCAGCAAGGAAGAAACCGCGCTGCAAAAATACTGCGTGGATCTGAACGCCAAAGCCGCCGCAGGTGATATTGATCCGCTGATCGGGCGCGACCATGAAGTGGAACGCTGCATTCAGGTGCTGTGCCGCCGCCGCAAGAACAACCCGATTCTTGTAGGCGATCCCGGTGTCGGCAAAACGGCCATCGCGGAAGGTCTGGCGAACAAGATCATCAAGGGCGAAACGCCTGAAATCCTGTCCGGTGCCACGATCTACTCCCTTGATATGGGGGCATTGCTGGCGGGCACCCGCTATCGCGGCGATTTCGAAGAACGCCTGAAGGCGGTTATGACCGAAATGGAAGAACACGAAGATGCGGTTCTGTTCATTGACGAAATTCACACCGTGATCGGGGCCGGTGCCACATCGGGCGGCGCAATGGATGCGTCCAACCTGCTGAAGCCCGCGCTTCAGGGTGGCAAACTGCGCTGCATGGGATCAACCACCTACAAGGAGTACCGCCAGCATTTCGAAAAGGACCGCGCCCTGTCACGCCGGTTCCAGAAGATCGACGTGAACGAGCCTTCGGTTGAAGATGCCGTGCAAATCCTGCAAGGGCTGAAACCTCATTTCGAGGAGCACCACCAGATCACCTATACCCCGGAAGCAATCCGCACCGCGGTAGAACTGTCTGCGCGTTACATCCATGACCGCAAGCTGCCGGACAAGGCGATCGACGTGATCGACGAGGCCGGTGCCCATCAGCACATCATCCCCGAGGATAAACGCACACCCCAGATTGACGTGTCCCAGATCGAGGAAGTTGTAGCAAAGATCGCCCGCATTCCGCCGAAAACCGTGTCCAAGGACGACGCCGAAGTGCTGCGGGATCTGGAATCAAGCCTCAAGCGGGTGGTGTTCGGCCAAGACCCTGCGATCGAGGCGCTGACCTCTGCAATCAAACTGTCCCGTGCCGGCCTGCGCGAGCCTGAGAAACCCATCGGCAACTACCTGTTCGCCGGCCCGACAGGCGTGGGTAAAACCGAAGTGGCCAAACAGCTTGCCGATACTTTGGGTGTGGAACTGCTGCGCTTTGATATGTCGGAATACATGGAGAAACACGCGATCTCCCGCCTGATCGGCGCACCGCCGGGCTATGTCGGGTTTGATCAGGGCGGTCTGCTGACAGATGGGGTGGACAAGACCCCGCACTGCGTGCTGCTGCTGGATGAGGTGGAAAAAGCCCACCCCGATGTGTTCAACATCCTGTTGCAGGTGATGGACCACGGCAAGCTGACCGACCACAACGGACGCACAACGGACTTCCGCAATGTCGTGTTGATCATGACATCGAATGCCGGTGCTGCTGATGCCGCCAGGGAAGCTATCGGTTTTGGCCGTGGACGGCGTGAAGGTGAAGACACCGCCGCGATTGAAAAGCTGTTCACACCGGAATTCCGCAACCGTCTGGACGCGGTGATCTCCTTTGCACCGCTTGGCAAGAAAACCATCTCCAAAGTTGTGGACAAATTCATCCTGCAACTGGAAGCCCAGCTTATGGACCGTAACGTGGTCTTCGAACTTACACCGGCGGCCTCTGCATGGCTTGGCGAGAAAGGCTATGATGACAAGATGGGTGCACGGCCTCTGGCCCGTGTCATTCAGGAACACGTCAAGAAACCGCTGGCCGAAGAATTGCTGTTTGGCAAACTGACCAAAGGCGGTCTGGTAAAAGTCTCGGTCAAGGACGGCAAACTGGAGCTGAAGATGGAGCCACCGGAAAAGCGGCGCATCCCGAAATCCAAGCCGCCCCTGCTGACGGCGGATTGATCCAGCGGGAAATTTCCGTGAAAACGCTGTGAATTTCCCACTGTTTCCAACTTTCTAGCAAAAGTTGCTTGTACACTAACTACCCTTACGTCACCATGGCGTGAGGGTAATTTTTATTCAAACATTAACGGTGACGAAGTGGGCGATGTACTGAAATCGCGCCTGCTTGGCTGGGTCTCTTTCGGTACCGAAAAATTCGAAGGACCGGCAAAGCGGCGGATTGTTATGACCAACATTCTTGTAATGTTGATCACCGCTCTGGCCGTGCCCCATGCGATCCTTTTTACAATTTATGACGCGCAGGCTTTGTGGATACCGATCTGCCTGACCCTGTTCTGCGCCGTCGCCTTTCAACTGACACCGCTGCTGCACGCGGTAAATCCTTATGCCGGTGGTCTTTACAACCTGTCGCTCTGGCTGGTTTTTGCGACGACCATTGCGTGGATGTTCTCTGCCCGCTCGGGTGTGCATTTCTACCTGCTGGCAGGCGCGACCACCGCCATCGCCATATTCGGCATCCGCCAGAACCCGCTTTCGATCCTCTCGATTTTTCTCGGTCTGGCCTGCTTCATCATTGCGGATCGCAACTTTGACCAGCCTGCCCCGTTCATCGTCGTCTCGGACGGGTTTCTGGACGTGTTCTACTATCTTTCGATTCCCACTGCGATGCTGTTCATCTTTTGCATGGTGTTCTACGGCTTCAAACAGGCCAGTCTGGCCGAGGAAGCCCTGCAAAAGGAATATGAATACTCCGAGGCCCTGCTCTCCAACATGCTGCCAGGACCGATTGCAGCGCAACTGAAGCGCAATCCCGGCCGCACCATTGCAGACAACCACGAAGAGGCGACAATCCTGTTTGCCGATATTGTCGGGTTCACACCCCGTGCCAGCCACCAGAGCCCCGATATGCTGGTCAAATTCCTCAACCAGTTGTTCACCCGTTTTGACGGTCTGGCCAACAAGCACGGGCTGGAAAAAATCAAAACGCTGGGGGATGCCTTCATGGTGGCAGGCGGCATGCCCGAGGCCCAACCGGACCACGCCGAACGGGTGGCGCGGATGGCGCTTGATATGGTGGCAGAAACCAACAAATTCGCAGAGGAAATGGGCGAGAACATCGAACTGCGCATCGGTATTCATACCGGACCTGTGGTGGCCGGTGTCATCGGCACCAAAAAGCCGTTTTACGATGTCTGGGGCGATACAGTAAACACGGCAGCGCGGCTGGAAACCTTCGGAACCAACGGCAAAATTCAGGTCACCGCGGAAACCAAGGCGATTCTTGAATCACAGTTCGACTTTGAAGAACGGGGTAAAGTCAGCATCAAAGGCAAGGGCGATCTGGATCTGTGGTATCTTGAGGGGATGCGTTAAACCGCCCTGACACAGCGCGTGTCACTTCTATTCCGCCGCCATCTGCATCGGCCAGTTGGTCATCTCGCAAATCTGCGCGGAAACCCTGCTCAAGCTTTTGCGAACATCGTCGAACCGGCCATTCTTTGTCACCGTTTTCTCATCCAGATAAAGGGCACGATCGATTTCGATCTGCACACAATGCTGCCCCGAACTCGGCCTCCCGTAGGCCTGCGCAATATAAGCCCCCGCGAAGGGCGTATTGCGCGCTACCCGAAACCCTTCCTGTTTCAAAAAGCCCTCGATCTCCTCGACAAAGGCATTGTCGCAGGAAGAACCGAACCGGTCCCCGAGCACGATATCCGGTGAACGCCCGAACAGGCCTGTGACATTTGCAACGGCCTCATGGGGCATCGAGTGGCAGTCCACCAGCAGAACCTGCCCGAAGGCCGCACGGGCCGTCCGGAGCAGATCGCCAAGCTCTGCATGATACGGCGTGTAATACCGCCGCAACCGCTCCTCGGCCTGTTTCAGGCTGATTTTGCCACTGATCAGCGCACGGCCCTCTGAAACCACACGGGGAATCACCCCCAGCCCCGAGGCAACGCGCGGATTTCCCTTGAAGACACGCGCCCCTTCGATCACGGCGCTATCCAGTTCGTCTATGCCACGGTTCAGGTCCACATAGGCCCGTGGTGCAGAGGCACTCAGCAATGGCGCGCCATATTCCGTCACGGCTTCGAAGAGTTGATCCACAAAGGCATCTTCCGAACTGCGAATCGCCACCGAATCCAGAACTGATTCCTGTAAAAAGGACGCCGGATAGTCCCGTCCGCTGTGCGGAGAGGAAAAAACCGTCCCGCAGGTAACGGTTTCAGGCAGGTGCAAGTGGTATTCTACAGGGGTCATGGCGGTCTCTCTTGTTGTCATCTGATACCATTGCACGATTAGAGATGCAAAACCTCTTGAACCCGTCCGCGAACCCGCCTATAGACCGCGAACACGAATTTCTGTCAGCTTCGACAGATGCTTGGATTCGGGCGTATAGCTCAGCGGGAGAGCACTTCGTTGACATCGAAGGGGTCACTGGTTCAATCCCAGTTACGCCCACCATTCCCCCCTCGGGGTCTGGTATAACCGAAACAAAAAGGCGCCTCCCCGCGCGCCGCGAAAAAGGAGAAGGCCATGAAGGTCAAAAACTCGCTCCGCTCGCTCAAAGCGCGCCACCGGGATTGCCGTGTGGTTCGTCGTAAGGGCCGCGTATATGTGATCAACAAAACCCAGCGCCGCTTTAAGGCACGTCAGGGTTAAGTTCCGACACATCCAGTTTTCAAAAGGCCGCAGCACCCGCTGCGGCCTTTTGCTTTTGAAGAACAGCTTCTTGTGGCGGTGCCCCGCCACAAACCGGCAGGGCGCTACTGGCGGTACCAGACAAGCTGTGTCCCCGTGGCCAGCACCTTTCCATCCGAAGACCAAAGCTGCATCTGCTGGTCGTGGAAATTCCCCTGAAACCGCATCGCATCCGCGACACCCAATACCGGTGCAGTCCCCTGCGCTTTGATATCTGCCTGATTCGCCAGAAAATGGGTGGTGATCGACACAGAGCCCATCGGCTGCATCGTGCCGCGCACATGCAACAGACGCAAAAAGAAGCAATCCGCCAATGCAGCCAGCGACAGGTAATCCAGCGGCCGCGGTGGATTGTCCCCGATCCAGACTTCGGTCCGCGTTTCTCCGAATCCCTCTTTCGGTTTTCCGGTCCAGTCCGGCAGCCCCTTCACGAAACCGAAGCGGTACCGTTCCAGCCACTTCAAAGGCCCGCGACCGTCCTGCATCCCGACAGCTTCCGCAGCAGGTACATCCGGCATGGTCACAGGCTGGTAGGCAAAAACATCGCCGCGATGGCCGCAAACGACAGTTGCCGTGGCACAGATCTTCGCGTCCTGTAGCAGCTCAAGGCTCCAGTGCTGCGTGTATTTTCCGGTCCGGCAGAGTTTGGACACAACCTCGAACCCGCCCGTTCCCATAGCGGACAGCAGGTTGATGGTCATGGACACTGGATCGCCCTGACAGCGCGGATCGCTTAACACAGCGTTCAGAACCGTCGCTGTTGTGGCCCCACCAAAAGAGCCGACCATATTGGCATAATCCGGCGCAGGCGCTCCGGCCCAGACACCAGTATCCGTGGCAGTTAAAGCAGTGGCGAGATCAAAGGGGTGGGTATCCGGCATGGCAGCGTCCATCTTTTGGGCAGGCGGAAATTCTCCCAGCCTGCAACGTTTCTCCATCCGCTATAACAACGGCTTGGACACCGGACAATTCGGACACCGCGTCACCGTGACGGGACGTCAGCCTTCAGTCATAGCTGCGCTGGTCGTCGATCACCTTGCCATCATTCGGCAGGCTTCCGACGGGATGCATTTCCACGCGCCCCCGCAGTTTAAGCACATCGCGCACCGAAGCCTCGATCCGTCCGGCATCCGCGCCATTCGCCGCTTCGCACAGAACAGTCATGCTGTCGGACTCGCCGTCACGGCTGACAACCACACGGGCTTTGGACACTTCATCGTGCCGCGCAACCAGATCGGCCACCTGTTCGGGGCGCACAAACATGCCCTTGATCTTGGCGGTCTGGTCCGCACGCCCCATCCAGCCCTTGATCCGCATGTTGGTCCGCCCGCAGGGGGATTGCCCCGCCAGCACGGCGCTCATATCGCCGGTGGCAAACCGGATCAGCGGATAATCGGGGTTGAGCGTGGTCACGACAACCTCGCCCACTTCTCCTTCCGCCACTGGATTGCCAGTGCCCGGCGTGACGATCTCTACGATCACCCCCTCATCGACGATCATGCCTTCCATTGCCGGAGTTTCATAGGCGATAGACCCCAGATCAGCGGTGCCATAGCCTTGCAAACAGGCGATCCCGCGGTCTGCGTATTCGGCCCGCAGGCTCGGGAACAGCGCCCCGCCTCCGACCACAGCCTTTTTCAGACCGGACAGTTCCACGCCCATCTCGGCCGCTTTATCAAGGATGACTTTCAGATAATCCGGCGTGCCGGTATAGGCCGTCACCCCCAGCGCTGCTGCCGCCTGAACCTGCAGTTCCGTCTGGCCGGTCCCCGCAGGCAGCACAGTTGCACCAACCGCTGCTGCACCATTTTCAAACATCATGCCGGCAGGGGTTAGATGATAGGAAAAGCAGTTCTGCACCACATCGGATTTCCCGACTCCGGCCGCAAACAACCCGCGCCCCATACGCCACCAGTCACGCCCGCGCATCCCCGGTTCATAGATCGGCCCCGGGGACTGGAAAACATGATCGAACCCAGAAACACCATGGGCGGCATACCCCCCGAAAGGCGGAGTCGATTTCTGTGCAGCTACCAGATCGGATTTGCGCAGAACCGGCAGTTTCGCCAGCGCAGCCATATCCACCACCTGTGCCGCATCCACGTCCGCCAGCCCTGCGCCATAGCCCCCAGCGCGGGCCTGCGCCTGCGCGATCTGGCGCGGCAGGGCCGTGGCCAGATCGGCTGCCCGCTGGTCTGCGCTGCGTGTTTCCAACTCGTCGTAAAATGCCATCAGACTGCCCTCTTCCACCCCGCGACCCTAAAGGGTGCGGCTTCAATGTTCCTAAAATACTCAAACCGGTTACGCCGCAGCGTGCCGGATCAGCTGAGCCAGCGCTTGCGGCGGCGATAGCTGCGCACGTCGCGAAAAGACTTTCGCCCCTCGTCCGACATGCCGAGATAGAATTCCTTCACATCCGGATTTTCCCGCAACTCGGCAGCAGGTCCGTCCATCACAACGCGCCCGCTCTCCAGAATATAGCCGTAGTGGGCAAACCGCAGGGCGACGTTGGTGTTCTGTTCTGCCAACAGGAAAGACACGCCTTCCTTCTCGTTCAGATCCTTCACGATGCCGAAAATTTCTTCCACCAGCTGCGGTGCCAGCCCCATGGACGGCTCGTCCAGCAACACGGTTTCAGGCTTGGACATCAGCGCACGGCCAATGGCCACCATCTGCTGCTCCCCGCCCGAAGTGTACCCGGCCTGCGACTTACGTCGCTCTTTCAGGCGCGGGAAATAGGTGTAGACCAGATCCAGATCCTGCGCGAGCTGCGCGCGGGAGATGTTGCGGGTATAGCTGCCGGTCAGAAGGTTTTCCTCAACGGTCAGATGCTCGAAGCAATGCCGCCCCTCCATCACCTGAATAACACCGCGCCGCACCAGTTCGGCGGGGGAAAGATCCGCCACGGGATCTTCCCGATACAGGATCGACCCTTTGGTCACTTCGCCCCGTTCCGAATGCAGAAGATTGGAAATCGCCTTGAGAGTCGTGGTCTTGCCCGCGCCATTCCCGCCAAGCAGCGCTGTAATCCCGCCTTTGGGCACAGAGAGGCTCACCCCTTTCAGGACAAGGATGACGTGATTGTAGATCACTTCGATGTTGTTGACCTCTAACAGGGTCTCGGTTTTGCCAGCGTCCAGCATCGTTCACTTCCAAGCTTTTACATTCGGGTCCACCGGGCGGGACACTCCGCCCGGTGATTGCTTTTCGTCCGGCCTCAGTTGCAGCGGGACTCGATGTTGTTTTCTTTGGCGTAAGCTTCGGAATCTTCCTTGATCAGCGCATCAATCACTTCGCTGTCTGTCGGTTTGAAGTCCGAAATCAGCGACCAGGTTTTTGCTGTCGCGTCCCATTGCGCAACACCCACAAGGCCGTCACCGCCGTGGTTTTCACAGGTCACTTTGAACTCGGGGCCGAAACCGCCCAGACCAAGGCTTTCCATACGGGCTTCGGTGATTTCCAGATTTTCCATGGCATCGCGCAATTCGCCCGCAGTGATGTCGGATTTGCCTGTGGCGGCCTGCGCATCCTTGATCGCCTCAACCGCCAGCATCGCTGCATAAAGACCACGGTTATAAAGAACCGAACCAACTGTATCGCCGGAGCCTGCAGCCTTGCCGGCATCAACAACATATTTCTTGATGTCGTCATACACGGGGAAGTCGCTGCCAACGCCGTGGAAGGTTACAGCCTTGTAGCCGTCCGCCGCGGCACCGGCAGGCAGCACGTCATGATCCGCACCGGACCACCAGATGCCGATGAAGTTTTCCATCGGAAAGCGCACGTTGGCGGCTTCCTGAACGGCGACCTGATTCATCACGCCCCACCCCCACATCAGAACATAGTCAGGCTTCTCGCGGCGGATTTGCAGCCACTGGGATTTCTGCTCTTGTCCGGGATGGTCAACCGGCAGCAGGGTCAGTTTGAAACCGTGTTTCTTGCCCAGTTCTTCCAGTGTACGAATCGGCTCCTTGCCGAAGGCAGAGTTGTGATAGACCAGTGCAATGGTCTTGCCGCTGATGTCATTGTTGTTGGTTTCCAGCAGGTAGTTCACCATGCCCGAAGCACCATCCCAATAGTTGGCAGGATAGTTGAAAACATGGCTGAACACATCGCCGTTTTTGGCGGATGTACGACCATAACCAAGCGTGTGAACCGGAATGTTGTCCGCAGTCGCTTTGGGGATCAGCTGATAGGTGATACCGGTGGACAGCGGTTCGTAAACCAGCGCGCCGTCGCCTTTTGTGGCCTCGTAGCATTCCACACCTTTTTCGGTGTTATAGCCGGTTTCACACTCGGTGATCTTGATTTTTTCGCCGCCAACGCCGCCATCGCGCTCGTTGATCAGGGTCAGATAATCGGCATAGCCGTCAGCAAAAGGAATACCACCGGCGGCGTAAGGACCGGTGCGGTAGCTCAGCGACGGGACCACCAGATCCGCCATCACCGGCGCCGCAGTAATGACAGCCGCCACGGCTGCTGCTGCGAGTTTCGTAAACTTCATGTGTTCTATCCTCCCAAGGTTTTGACACAGTAAACACACCCTAAAGGGCGCAGTAAATTTGGCCCTAATGCGGGAAAGGCCAAAGTCTCAGTTTCTCTTTGGCCAACCGCCACAATTGCGCCAGACCATGCGGCTCCAGAATAAGGAACACGATGATCAGCCCGCCCACGATAACAAATTCGAAATGCGCTGCCAGATCCGTGGCCCAGCCAAGCTGGCCGACCATGACATTCTTCAGCAGCACCGGCATCAGCACCATAAAGGCAGCCCCCGCGAAAGACCCGAAGATGGATCCCAGCCCGCCGATGATGACCATGAACAGGATGATGAAGGATTTACCGATCCCGAAGGCCTCGCCCACTTCTACAGCACCAAGGTAGAGCACGAAGAACATCGCCCCGCTGACCCCGACATAAAAGGAACTGATGGCAAAAGCGGACAGCTTTGCTGTCATCGGGTTCACCCCGATGATCTCGGCAGCGATGTCCATATCACGGATCGCCATCCACTTGCGCCCCAGCGACCCGCGGGTCAGGTTGCGCGCTACCACAGCCAGCACCACCACAAAAACAAGCGCCACCAGATAAACCGCCCAAGCATGGGTTTCAGCACCCGTCACCGCATAGCCAAAGACAGTCCGTTCCGGCGCGTTGATCTGGCCAGATGCAGAATAGTTGTAAAACCACGGCACCTTGTTGAACAGCCAGACCAGAAAGAACTGCGCCGCCAGTGTGGCAACCGCCAGATAGAAGCCTTTGATCCGCAGGCTTGGCAGGCCGAACAGAATGCCAACCGCCGCCGTTACAAAGCCTGACAACAGGATAACCGAAAATATATCCATCCCCGGAAAAGAGGTCATGAATTTGTAGCAGGAATAGGCCCCCACGGCCATAAACCCGCCGCTGCCAAGGCTCACCTGTCCGCAATACCCCGTCAGGATGTTCAGCCCGATCGCCGCAACCGAATAGATCAGGAAGGGCAACACCACCGCATTCAGCCAGTAGTCGTTGATAATGAAGGGCACCACCAGAAAGGCAAAGGCCAGAACAGCCCAATAGCGGTAGCGGTCGAACTTGATCGGGAACGTCTGGCTGTCGTCCGCATATGTCGTCTTGAAATCACCAGCTTCACGATAAAACATCAGCGCTGCCCCTTTTGTATTCTCAGACCACCGGTCTTCTTCTGGTTAAAAATATCCCCGCCGGAGGCGCCGGCCCGTGCGAAACGTTCCATCGTCAGACCCTTTCGATGATCTTGTCGCCAAACAGGCCCTGCGGTCTGAAGACAAGGAAGATAAGCGCGAGCATATAGGCAAACCAGTTCTCTGTGGCGCCGCCAAGGAAGGGCGCGCCGATCAGGAATTCGAACATCTTTTCGCCGACACCAATGATCAACCCGCCGACAATCGCTCCGGGAATGGAAGTAAACCCGCCCAGCATCAGCACCGGAAGTGCCTTCAGCGCGATCAGCGACAAAGAGAACTGGACACCTGATTTTGATCCCCACATGATCCCCGCGACCAGCGCGATAAACCCTGCGATGGACCAGACCACGACCCAGATGAACCGCAGGGAAATCCCGACCGAAAGCGCCGCCTGATGGTCATCCGCCACAGCCCGCAACGCGCGGCCTGTTTTGGTGTATTGCGAGAACAGCACCAGCGACAGAACCAACAGCCCTGCAAAAACGGCAGCCACAATATCCAGACTGTCCAGATAGAACCCGTAGAAATCATCGCCCCCCAGAAAGGCTGTGTTCTCCTCGATCCACAGGTTGCCGCCCTGCGGGATTCCCACATCCAGCTTCTTGATCTCGGACCCCCACATCAGATCCCCGAAACCTTCCATGAAATAGGCCAGCCCGATGGTCGCCATAAAGAGGATAATATCGGGCTGGTTCACAAGATGGCGCAGGATATAGCGTTCAACCAATATGGCCAGAACCACCATCACACCCGCTGTCAGGAGGATTGCCAGCAGGGCCGGCAGATGCCAGCCGAAATGATGGACCTGTGTACCAAAGATCGAGTTGATCAAATGGGCGAAAGGCACCTGCCCGTCTTGCAAGCCCACAAGGGTCAGCGCCGCAAACAGTGCCATAACCCCTTGGGCGTAATTGAAAATACCGGACGACTTGAAAATCAGAACAAAGCCGAGCGCCACCAGCGAATAGAGCACGCCTGTCATCAGCCCGTTGAGGAAAACCTCGGTCCCGTAGTAAAAACCGGCGCTCATTGGTTTGTCTCCGCTTTGTCTTTAAGTGTCGTAAGATCAGTCATGGGCCACCCCCAGATAGGCATCAATCACGTCCTGATTGTTGCGCACTTCATCAGGCGAGCCGTCGCCGATCTTTTTGCCGTAATCCATCACGACCACGCGGTCCGCGATGTCCATCACCACCCCCATATCGTGTTCGATCAGCGCTATTGTGGTGCCAAATTCGTCGTTCACATCCAGAATAAAGCGGCTCATGTCCTCTTTTTCCTCGACGTTCATGCCCGCCATCGGTTCATCCAGCAGCAGCAGCTTAGGCTCGGCGGCCAGCGCGCGGCCCAGTTCCACCCGCTTTTGCAAACCATAGGGCAAACGGCCCACCGGCGTTTTGCGGATCGACTGGATTTCCAGAAAGTCGATTACCTTTTCAACCACTTCACGGTTTTCGGTTTCTTCCTTCTCCGCCGGACCCCACCACATCGCCTGTTTCAGAATGCCGGTTTTCATGTGGGTCAGACGTCCGGTCATGATATTGTCGAGCGTGGACATGCCGCTGAACAGTGCGATGTTCTGGAAGGTCCGCGCGATGCCTTGCTTGGCGATCTGGTGCGGCTTCATCGGGCCGCGTTTCTTGCCGTGGAACCAGACCTCACCCTCTTGCGGGTGATAAAATCCGTTCATCACGTTCAGCATGGAGGATTTTCCCGCCCCGTTCGGGCCGATAATCGCGCGGATTTCACCCTCGCGAATATCAAAGGAGATATCTGTAATCGCTTTCACACCGCCAAACCGCAGGGTGATGTTCTTCATTTCCATGACCTGCCCGCCAATGGTGCGGCCGTCGGGTGTTTGGTATGTCTCTGCCATAGTCATTCCGCTGCTATCCTTTGCGCAGCCGTCGGGAACACTTTTGCGTCCCGCAATTCCAGCGTTGCCTTGATGGAGCCTTTGCGCCCGTCTTCATATGTCACTTCTGTCTCGGTCGAGATCTTCTCCGACCCGTCATAAAGCGCGTCGATGATGTCCTTGAACTTGTCTTCGATGATCCGGCGGCGCACTTTCTGGGTGCGGGTCAACTCGCCGTCATCCGCATCCAGTTGCTTGTGCAGGATACAAAAGCGGTGGATCTGGCAGCCCGACAGCATCTCGTCTTCGGCAACGGATTTGTTCACCGCCTCAACGTGTTCCTGTACCGTTGCCAGAACCTGCGGATGCCCAGCCAGTTCCTGATAGGAGGAATAGGCGATATTGTTCCGCTCGGCCCAGTTGCCCACTGATGACAGGTCGATGTTAATGAAAGCACAGCATTTTTCGCGGTTGTTGCCAAAAACCACGGCTTCCAGAATGTTGGGGTAGAACTTCAGCTTGTTCTCCACATATTTGGGCGCGAACATGTTGCCGTCTGCCATTTTGCCCACATCCTTGGCGCGGTCGATAATGCGCAGGTGACCGCTGTCTTTTTCGATAAAGCCAGCATCCCCTGTCGCCACCCAGCCCTCGGCGTCTTTGGTGTCTGCGGTGCTTTCGGGGTTCTTGTAATATTCCACAAAAGCCCCGGGGGAGCGGTAGAACACCTCGCCAGTGTCGGAAATCTTCAGCTCTACACCCGGTGCAGGCACACCCACCGTATCAGCGCGCACTTCTCCGTCCGGCTGTACGGTCACAAAGACCGAAGCCTCTGTCTGGCCGTAAAGCTGTTTGAGGTTAATCCCGAGCGAGCGGTAAAAGTCGAAAATCTCGGGCCCGATAGCCTCCCCCGCGGTGTATCCCACCCGCGTACGGCTCAGCCCGAGGGTGTTTTTCAGCGGGCCGTACACCAGAATATTGCCCAGCGCGTATTTCATCCGCTCACCAAAAGTCACGGGCTTGCCGTCCAGAAGTTTCGGGCCGACTTCGCGGGCGAAATCCATGTATTTCTTGAACATGCGCTGCTTCATCGGTGACGCATCTTCCATGCGGATCATCACATTGGTCAGCAGACCTTCAAAATAACGGGGCGGCGCGAAAAAGTAGGTCGGCCCGATTTCCCGCAGGTCCGCCTGCATGGTATCGGGGCTTTCCGGACAGGCCACGCAAAAGCCGGTCCAGTAGCCCTGTCCCACGGTAAAGATGAAATCCCCGACCCATGCCATCGGCAGATAGGCGAGCACGCGGTCATCCACGCGCAGATTGTCAAATTCCGAAGCGGCCTGACCGGATTTCACGATATTGCGGTTGGACAACACCACCCCTTTAGGGCGTCCTGTCGTACCGGAGGTGTAAAGCATAACGCAGGTGGTATCGAAATCCTGCTTTGCCAGACGGGCATCCAGATCGGCCTGCAAGCCACTGGCACGGCCCTTGGCTTGTATGTCCTTGTAATCGTGCAGTTTGGTGCGGTCGTATTTGCGCATCCCGCGCGGATCGAGATAGATCACCTGTTCCAGCACCGGCAACTGGTCCTGCACCTCCAGAACCTTGTCCACCTGCTCCTGATCTTCCGCGACAACGAAACGGGCGGAACAATGATCAAGCACATAAGCCATCTCTTCGGCCACAGCATCGCGGTACAGCGGAACCGGCACAGCACCACAGGACTGGACGGCAACCATGGCCCAATAGAAATAGGGACGGTTGCGCCCGATAATGGCGACGTGATCGCCCTCGGCCAGCCCCATATCCAGCAGGCCCAGCGCCAGCGCGTTGATCTCTTCGGCCACTTGGCGCCACGTCCAGCTTTGCCAGATGCCGAATTCTTTTTCGCGGTAGGCCGGTTTGTCGCCGTAGACAGACGCATTTCGCGCCAGCAGGCGCGGAATCGTATTGAGCTCACCTGTCGGTGTCGGTCCAGATGTCACAGAATGTCCTCCCAGTTGCCCGTTCCACGGTTTCCCAAGCGCGGAGAGCTTGTGCACAGGGTCCATGATTCCCCGTACATCATCATTGATTGCACTATGCTTGCGGTCAAAATTATTCTCAAATTTTGCGCAATTGTATCAAATTGTAACAAGCGCATTCTTCGCTGGATTTCCGCGCGAATGCTCTGTTAGCGATAGACATGACGGATCAAACCACAACACAGATGATGCGCTCGGGTCTGAACCTGATCGGACAGGCCCTGACGATTTACGACGCGGATCTGAAACTCGCGGTGTCAAACCGCCGCTTTCAGGAAATGTTCGACCTGCCCGACCACTTGGTGAAAACCGGCGCCCGTTTTCGCGAAACCATCCACTATCTGGCTTCGCGCGGGGAATATGGCGCGGTCGGTGATTTAGAGCGTTTCGTCCAGTCGCGGGTGGATCAGGCGCGGGATTTCGAACCCCATTATATGGAACGCCAGCGCGCGAACGGGGACTGGATCTCGGTAGAGGGCAGCCCGTTGCGCACCGGCGGTTGGGTAACCGTTTACACGGATATTACCCAAATCAAACGGCAAGAGGCGATGTTGCGCTCCGAAGGGGAAAAGCTTTCGGCCGATCTGATCACCCGTTCCGAGGAACTGACCGAAACCAACCGCAGGCTTGCCGCCACCAACAGCGCACTGGAAGAAGCCAAGCGCGATCTGATCGACGCAGAGGCCCGTGCCCGCGTCACCGCGGAAATGACCCCTGCCCACATCGCCCATGTGGATCGCAACAAAATTTACACCTATTCCAACCGCAAGCTGTTCGAGGTCATCGGCGCGTCGCCCCGCGATATTATCGGGCTGAGCACGCAGGAAGCCTTGGGCCCTGATGCCCACCGCCTGATTGATCCGATGTTTGACAAGGCCCTGAACGGAGAGGCCAGCGTCAGCGAATTCGACCTGCATGAAGGCACCCGCCGTGTCCGCGCCGCCTTTACCCCTGACATAGACCCGAGTGGTGAAATCACCGGAGCCTATGTGCTGTCGATGGACATCACCGCCGAGGCACAGGCCCGCGCCGCACTGCAACAAACCCGCAAACGGGAACTTGCCGCGCAGCTGACCAGCGGGCTGGCCCATGATTTTGCCAATCTTCTGACCGTAATCCTCGGCCTTCAGGGCCAACTCGAACGTATGGCGGGCCTGCCCCCCGAAGCTGCCGAGGCCATTGCTACAACCAAGGCGGCGGCCCTGCGCGGCGGGGTGCTTCTGGACAAACTCTCGGATGTTTCGGGCCGCCGCGCCCTGTCGGTTTCAGCTGTACGTATAGATGCCCTGTTTGACGACATCTCTGCACTTGCCAAGGCGGCGCTGCCGGAAGCCATCACACTGACACTGCAAAACGAAGGGATAGAGCGCCCTGTCATGCTGGATCGCGGGTTCATGCAGGACGGTTTGCTCAATCTGGTGCTGAACGCGCGGGACGCGATCATTGGCAACGGGCAGCACAGCGGAACAATCTCCATCACCGCCCGCCTGCGCGGCACCACATGGGTGGAATTCCAGGTGCGTGACAGCGGCCCAGGTTTCTCGGAAGAGGGCCTGTCCAGCGCGCTCGATCCTTTCTTCACCTCCAAAGCCTCCGAAGGCTCGGGGTTGGGGCTGACGATGGTCTATGATTTCGCCCAGCTTTCCGGCGGGCGCGTGCGGATCAACAACCGCGCAAGGGGCGGCGCCGAGGTGACGGTGCAACTGCCCCTGCGCTACGGCTCTCTTACGTCGGGTCTTGGTATGGTGCTGCTGGTCGAGGACAAGGATGACCTGCGCGTCCAGACCCGCGAAATGCTGCGGGCAATGGGTCATGTGGTGCTGGAAACGGACAATGCCGAAGAAGCCCTGCTGCTCTCGCAGGTTCCGGGCATCAGCCATGTGCTTTCCGACATTATGCTGGGGGACGGGATGACCGGGCTCGACATGGCCCGCGCGCTGCTGGATACAGGGATAAACGTTCCTGTGATCATGATGACGGGCCTGCCCGCCGATGATCCGGTCCGACAACAGGCCGAAGCGCAGTTTCCCCTTGTGAACAAACCCTTTGCCGAGGCCCAGCTGGCCGAGAAATTTGACGAGGTTCAGGCATGAGCACACCACAAACCGCCCCGCTGGTCACAATTCTGGATGATGAGCCGCAAATCCGCCTGATGCTGGCCGAAGCCCTTGAAGCCGCCGGATTTCGCACAGCGGGTTTTGGCCGCGCTACGGAATTCGAAGCAGCAATGGCCGGCATGAATCCGGACATCTGCCTTGTAGATCTTGGCCTGCCGGACAAGGACGGGCTGGCGCTGGTGCACCGGCTGGCCACCAATCTGGGTGCTGCGATCATAATCATTTCGGGGCGCAATCAGGTACAGGACAAGATCACGGGCCTTGAACTGGGCGCGGACGATTACATCATCAAACCCTTTGATCCCGCCGAAGTGGTCGCCCGTGCCCGCGCCCTGTTACGCCGTGGCCGCACCCCCGTCACCACCAAGTCCCGTATCGCCCGTTTCGCCGGATGGTCCGCCGATTTCGACCAGTTCCTGCTACAGTCCGAACAGGGTGATCCGACCCCGTTCAGCCACGCCGAAGGTGAAGTCCTGCGGCTGTTTCTGGAGGCCCCGAACCGCCTGATTACCCGCGCTCAAATGCAGGAACTGCTGGGTGGAGAGGCCGGAGACAGCTTTGACCGCGCGATGGATGTGCGCGTCTCGCGCCTGCGCACCAAACTGCGGGACGATCCGAAAAAACCCAAACTGATCAAGACAATCTACGGGGCAGGCTATATTTTTCTGGGCGATGTCGAATGGCAATGACTACCCCCGCATCGCCAGTTCCCTGATCCGCGCAACCAGTTCCTCCAGCAGCGCGGACTCCGCCAGAACCGGATTGCGCCACAGGGTCAGGTTCAGTTCCAGCGGCACCTTTACCGGCAAAACCGGCACCAGATCGCCCCGCGCCAGCAATGGCGCCACCAGCGTCTGATGCCCCATCAGAACCCCGCCCCCGTTCACCGCCTCGCGCACCGCGACGCTGTAAAGGGAATAGCTCGGCCCCGTGCCCGAATAGCTCTGCTCCGGAAAGGCCGCTTTTGCCCAATGCGCCCAATCGTCCGGCCAGAACTGGTCCGAGATATGGGGCAGTGCCATCAGATCCTCAAAACCGCTCACCCCCTGTGCAAGAGAGGGCGCACAAACCGGCAGCAAATGATCCGGCCCCGCCAGCAGAATTGCACCCTCGTCCTTTGCCTCTCTGCCGAAAAAAATGCTCAGATCAAAAGGCTCGCGGGCCAGATTGGGCGGTGTTTCCATGGCGGTGACGGAAATTCGCGCTTCTGGCAAGGCAGCGCGCAATTCCGGCAGCCACTCTGCCAGCAGTAGCTGCGCCACACTTGGCAGGGTCGCGATGTTCAGACTTTTTGGTGCTGCCAGACTGCGCAGCTTCTGGCTTGCCGCGCTGATTGCATCAAAGGCCTCGACAAACTCCGGAAGCACCTGCCGCCCGAGCGACGACAGGCTCACGCCCTGGGCATGCCGTATAAAAAGCGCCCCGCCACACCAGTCTTCCAGCGCTTTCACGTGCTGCGCCACGGCACCGGCGGAAACATTCAGCTCTGCCGCAGCCTGTTTGAAACCGCCAAGGCGGGCAGCCGATTCAAACGCCCGCAACGCGTTCAGCGAAGGCAGTGAAGGACGGGGAGGATTAACAGCCATAACGCAGACCCATTTTTTCTAGGCCTAGTCCTTAACAATTCTGATTTGCAAAGAAAAGCGGACGCTTTCATTCTGTCAAAAACGCAAAAAAGGATCGCGCCATGACCGCATTGACCCACAGGCACTGGGTGCCCGACCACTCCGAAACGCTGGTGCAAAAGATTGCTGCCGGAACCGCCAAAGCCGCGTCGGGCGACATTGCAGCACGACTGGAAAGGCTGGCCACGGCCAACCGCACCATCCACGAACAGGACTGCTTTAACCTTAACCCTGCCACCAACGTCATCAACCCCCGCGCAGCCGCCCTGTTAAGCAGCGGGATCGGCGAACGGCCATCGCTCGGCTATCCGGGGGACAAATACGAAATGGGGCTTGAAGCGATTGAGGAGATCGAAGTGATCTGCGCCGAACTCGCCGCCGAGATATTCCGCGCGAGCTTCGCAGAAATCCGTGTACCATCAGGGGCGATCGCCAACCTCTACGCCTTCATGGCCACCTGCAAACCCGGCGACACGATCATCGCCCCGCCTGCCAGCATTGGCGGCCATGTCACCCACCACAGCGCGGGCTGTGCGGGCCTCTACGGGCTGAACGTGATTCACGCGCCGGTGGATACAGACGGCTATACAGTGGATTTGGACGGTCTGCGCAAGCTGGCGCAGGAGTCCCGCCCCAAGCTTGTTACCATCGGCTGCTCGCTCAACCTGTTTCCCCATCCGGTTGCTGAACTCCGCGCCATTGCGGATGAAGTGGGTGCGAAACTGCTGTTTGACGCAGCCCATCAATGCGGCATCATCGCGGGTCAAGCATGGCCCGATCCGCTGGAACAGGGCGCGCACTTGATGACGATGAGCACCTATAAATCGCTCGGCGGACCGGCAGGCGGGCTGATTGTCAGCAATGATGCGGCACTGGCCGAACGGCTCGACGCCATCGCCTTCCCGGGTATGACAGCCAATTTTGACGCCTCGAAATCGGCCGCGCTCGCCATGTCGCTGCTGGACTGGCGCGACCACGGCAAAGCCTATGCAGCTGAAATGGTTGCTGTCTCTCAAGCGCTGGCAGCCGCCCTGAGCGACCGCGACGTTCCGGTGTTCCAAGCAGCAAAAGGCGCGACCCTTTCCCATCAATTCGCGATAGAAGCCGCAGGCTTTGGCGGCGGCCAGACCGCAGCAAAGAAACTGCGCAAGGCCGGCTTCCTGACCTGTGGCATCGGACTGCCGGTTGCAGAACTGGAAGGAGACCTCAACGGCCTGCGTATCGGCACCCCCGAGATCGTCCGCTGGGGTGTCACGCCGCGGGACACACCCGAACTGGCAGACCTGCTGGCCCGCGCCCTCCACGCGAACGAACCGGACACACTCGCCGCAGAAACCAAAGCCCTGCGCGCCCGATTCAACAAACTGCATTATGTGAACGGATAGCGAAACGAAACCGGGGCTACGAATCCGCAGCCCCCGTTTCAATGTTCCAGAAATACTCGGCCCGACCGTGCAGCGTATTACTCCGCCGCGATGGCGTCTTCCGCTTTTTCCACCCGCACTGCCGAGAATTTGAACTCGGGAATTTTGCCATAGGGATCAAGCGCGGAATTGGTCAGGATATTCGCCGCTGCCTCCACATAGGCAAATGGCAGAAAGACCATATCCTCGGCCACGGCGCGGTCGGCGCGGGCCATCGTTACAATTGATCCGCGCTTTGTGGACAGGCGGATCATCCCGCCCGGCTCTACCCCCATCTTGCGCAGGGTCTTGGGATGCAGGGAACAGTTTGCTTCCGGCTCCACCGCATCCAGAACCGTCGCGCGGCGGGTCATGGAACCGGTGTGCCAGTGTTCCAGCTGCCGGCCGGTGGTCAGGATCATCGGATATTCCGCATCCGGCACGTCATCTGGCGGAATGATGCTGGCAGGGGTGAATTTCGCGCGGCCTTCGGGACGGGGAAAACCGTCGCCGAACACAATCGCCTGCCCCGGATCGGTGGGAGACAGGGACGGATAGGTCACCGCCTCGTTTTCCAGACGCTCCCATGTAATATTGTCAAGCGATCCCATCCCCATCTTCATCTCGGCAAACACCTCGCGCGGGTGGGTGTAGGTCCAGTCCAGCCCCAGCCGTTGCGCCAGTTCCGTGGTAATCGCCCAATCCTCCCGCGCATTGCCAGGGGGCGGCACAGCGGGCCGTCCCATCTGCACCTGACGGTTGGTATTGGTTACTGTGCCGGTCTTTTCCGCAAAAGCACTGGCGGGCAGGATCACATCCGCATAATTCGCGGTTTCGGTCAGGAAGATATCCTGCACCACCAGATGTTCCAGCTTTGCCAGCGCGTCGCGGGCGTGTTCCACATCAGGATCGGACATGGCGGGGTTTTCGCCCAGAATATACATGCCGTGGATGTCACCGGCATGGATCGCATCCATGATCTCGACCACGGTCAGGCCTTTTTCGGCGCCGAAATCCACGTCAGAGTTCCAGATCTCGTTAAACGCGGACCGCACGCCGTCCTCGCCAACGGGCTGGTAATCCGGCAGGAACATCGGGATCATCCCCGCATCGGATGCCCCTTGCACGTTGTTCTGCCCGCGCAGCGGATGCAGGCCCGCCCCCGGACGTCCCACCTGCCCTGTCATCAGCGCAAGCGAGATCAGGCAGCGGGAATTGTCCGTCCCGTGGATGTGCTGGGAAATGCCCATGCCCCAGAAAATCATCCCCGCCTTGGCACCGGCAAAGAGCCGCGCCACTTCTTTCAGTTCTTCAGCCTCTACGCCGCAGAGTTCAGCCATTTTCTCGGGCGGAAAATCCTTCAGATGGGCCTTTTGCGCCTCCCAGTTCTCGGTATAGGCGGCGATATACTGTTTGTCGTAAAGCTCTTCCTCTACGATGGTGTGCATGATCGCATTCAGCATGGCCACATCGGTTCCGGGCCGGAATTTCAGCCGGTGCGTCGCGTATTTGCCAAGCCCCACGCCGCGCGGGTCCATCACGATCAGCTTGCCGCCCCGTTTGGTAAACTGTTTGAAATAGGTGGCCGCGACGGGATGGTTTTCAATCGGGTTGGCCCCGATCACAATCGCCACATCCGCATTCTCGATTTCGTTAAACGTGGCCGATACCGCGCCTGATCCGACGTTTTCCATCAGCGCTGCCACGCTGGAGGCATGGCACAGCCGCGTGCAGTGATCCACGTTGTTGTGCCCAAAGCCCTGACGGATCAATTTCTGGAACAGATAGGCTTCTTCGTTTGAACATTTCGCAGATCCGAAACCGGCAATGGATTTGCCGCCTTTTTCATCCCGCAGCCTGGCCAGCCCTCCGGCGGCGGCAGTCATGGCTTCATCCCATGTGGCCTCGCGGAAGAAATCCAGCACGGAATCAGGATGCACGTTCAACCCTTTGGGCGGCGCATCCTCGCGCCGGATCAACGGCTTGGTCAGGCGGTGCTCGTGGTGGATGTAATCAAACCCGAAGCGCCCCTTCACACAAAGCCGCCCTTCATTTGCAGGGCCGTCGATACCATCGACCCACGCGACTTTTTCGTCCTTGATTTTCAGGCTGATCTGGCATCCGACACCGCAGAAGGGGCAGACGGATTTCACTTCACGGTCAAAATCCCGACTGTCCCCGACCTGCTGTTCATCCAGCGCTGTAGCGGGCATCAGCGCGCCTGTCGGGCAGGCCTGCACACATTCCCCGCAGGCAACACAGGTGCTGTCCCCCATCGGATCGTTCATATCAAAGACGACCTGGCTGTCATGGCCCCGCCCTGCCATGCCGATCACATCATTGACCTGCACTTCGCGGCAGGCCCGCACGCACAGGTTACACTGGATACAGGCATCCAGATTGACCCGCATCGCCACATGGCTGTCGTCCAGCAGCGGGATCCGGTCCGGCTCAAGCGCGGGAAAGCGGCTTTCGCTGACGTTTTGAAGATCGGCCATATCCCAGAAATGGGAGGATTTGTCGTGCGCCTTCTCACGCTCCGGCTGATCCGCCATCAGCATCTCGATGACCATCTTGCGGGCAGAACCGGCCCGTGCAGACTGGGACTTGACCACCATACCTTCAGAGGGTTTGCGGATGCAGGAGGCCACCAGCGTTCGCTCGCCCTCTACCTCGACCATACAGGCGCGGCAATTGCCGTCCGAGCGATACCCTTTCTCGCCGGAGTGGCACAGATGGGGAATCGTCGTGCCTTCCCGTTTCGCCACCTCCCAGATCGTTTCATCCGGCGCGGCCAGAACCACCTGCCCGTCAAGGGTGAACTCGATTGCATCTGCCATGGCAAGGCCTCCCGCGTATTCCTTCAGTTGCTGATGTTAGAGCATACCCGACCGGTTTCGCAAAGCGAAGAACCGACCAATAAGCACCTGTTTACGCGCCTGCCCCCGCATTGCCTGCACCCGAGCTGCGGTTCGGGCTGGAAGCCGCGCGCGATATGCGCCAGAGTTTGGCGGAACAACCAGAAGCAAGGAGCGGCGTTAAATGGTACATCTCTGGGTTCGCGCAGAACAGCGCCCTGCCGAACAGCGGGTCGGTGTCACACCGGAAGGCGTCCGCGCAATGCTGGAGGCAGGTTTCAGGGTCACGGTAGAGGACACCGCCGACCGCGCCATCCCGATCAGCGCCTATCAGGCCACCGGCTGTGATATTGCAGCGGCGGGCGACTGGCAGGAAGCGCCTGACGATGTCATCGTGTTCGGGCTGAAGGAACTGGATCCGGACGGGCCGGACTTGCGCCACCGGCATATCATGTTCGGCCATGCCTATAAGGGACAGGCGGACGGGCCGGCGCTGTTACGGCGGTTCAGAAACGGCGGCGGGGCGCTTTACGATCTGGAATACCTGACCGAACCGTCAGGGCGCCGCGTCGCGGCTTTCGGCTATTGGGCCGGTTTTGCAGGGGCCGCCGTCGGGATGAAAGTCTGGGCGGCGCAGCAGGCTGGCCCTACTCCCGGTCCTGATCGTATCGGGGTCTATTCGGGGCGCGATGCCTTGGTGGCAGAATTACAAAGCGAACTGGATCAAGCCCTGTCCGGCGGGGCCAATCAGCCCGATATGATCGTTGTCGGCGCGCTTGGGCGGGTGGGCAGCGGCGCATGTGATCTGGCGGCAGCCCTTGGCCTGACGGTTACGAAATGGGATATGGCGGAAACGGCACATGGTGGCCCGTTCCCCGAGATCCTGAACCATACGCTGTTTGTGAATTGCATACTTGCCACTCCGGATGTTCCGGTTTTCGTTCCTAAAACCGCCCCTGATGGCCCGCGCAAGCTGACCGTGGTTGCCGATGTAAGTTGCGACCCGAGTTCGCCATACAACCCGATCCCGATCTACAATGAATCCTCCACCTTTGATGCGCCGGTCACACGGGTGACTCAAGGCCCACAGCCGCTGGATGTAACCGCAATCGACAACCTGCCTTCCCTGCTGCCAGTAGAAAGCTCACAAGATTACGCCGCCCAGCTCTTACCGTCGCTTTTGACGCTTAACAGAATGGACAGTGGCGTCTGGGCCCGCGCACGGCAGGTGTTCGACACCCACATCGCACAAGTCTAGCCCTTGCCGAACAGCCGGTAATAAAGCGGCGCAGGCAGAAAGTTTGCGCCGCGAAAGAGCCACGAAAACACCCTTGGAAAATTGGTCTGGAACCGGCGCGATTGCATGGCGGCAACCACATGATCCGCGGCCTGTTCCGGCCCCATCACAAAGGGCATCTTAAAGTCGTTCTTGTCGGTCAGACGGGTTTTTATAAAGCCCGGATTAACCAGTTGCACCTTAACATTCGTCCTGACGGTCTCGGCATGCAGGTTCTCTGCCAGATGCATGACACCTGCCTTGCTGGCCCCGTAGCCTATCGCACCGGGAAGGCCGCGAAACCCTGACAGGCTGCCGATCAGCACCACATGGCCGCGATCCTGTGCAATCATCTGTGGCACCACAGCCCCCATCACCCGCGCAGCCCCCGTGAAATTGATGTCGCACATGGCCTCAACCGCTTCACCGTCCCAGTCTGCCGCCGCCATCGGCCAGTATACACCGGCGACAAAAATCACCCCGTCCAGAGGGCCAATCTCTCCCGCCACTTTACGGACCTCATCAAGATTGCGCACATCAAGCGGATGAACCGTAGACGCGGAGGGCAGGCTGTCAGACAGATCTTTCAGCCGGTCCTCGCTGCGCGCGCTTAACGCCAGTTCCACGCCCCGTGCCGACAGTTTCTCTGCCACCGCGCGGCCCAATCCTTCGGAGGCCCCGACCAGCCAGTATCTCTGCCCCGCCTGCATCAGACAGGCTCCGGCCGGATGGTTGCCACCAGTTCCGCAACCTTGATCCCGAACTTGCGCATCTGGCTGCGGTTTACCAGCGATCCGTTGTCCAGCAGATAGATCCAGTCCGTCACGTCCAGTTCATGTCCGCCTGCACTTTCCGTCAGTTTGATACGGTATTTCAACCGAATAGCCGATCCCATCTGCACACCCTCTCCGGTGCCGATCACATCCGGCGCGGTCGCCTTGAAGGTGTTGTCATTTGCGCTGGTCAAAGTCCACTCACGCCGCTGTTCCGTACCACTGTCATAGCAGAAATTCTCAACCAGCGTGCCGGTGTTCCCCTGCCAGCTTCCCTGCATCCGCGCTGTGAAACGGGAGGACACGCGGCCAAAGGGTCCATATAGCACGCCATCGCACGACATAGGGCCGTTCAGGTGACGGCGGATGTCGAACACGGGTCCGTCTTTCGCATAATCCTGCGGGCGTTGCGCTGGGAAACCGGTGAACCGTTCTCTCAGCCAGCACAAAAACAAAATCAGGCCAGCCCCCAGAATGAACAGGATCAGATCAGGCATGACAACTCTCCTCTATCGGGGTCCAGTACAGGACGGCCAAAGCAATGGATTTCAATACAGACGGGACCGCCGCATAGGTCAGGGTCAACATCCAGAGCACCTGCGGCGGGTTCGGCTGGACAGTGGAAAAACCGGAGTGATCCAGCAACGGCAGGACAGTTGCAGCAGCAATCGCAAGGGTCAGCTTGGCGCAGAAATTCCAAAGTCCGAATGCCTGACCTCCGGCGCCGTAAACCCGCTCCACCCGTGCGGAAAACAGAGCTGGCAGCAGCGTCATATCCGCGCCCAGCGCCGCGCCGGACGCCAGACACACCAGTGCAAAGGGCCAGACATCCCCCTGCCCCAGCGTGATGGCAAAGCTGAAGGCAACAATCGACAGTCCCATGCCGGAAAGCAGCGCCCGGCGCACCCCGCGCAACGCAGCAATCCGCGCCCAGAAGGGAACAGAAACAGCCGCAGCTACGAAAAACACCAGTAACAGCGGTCCGGCGGCGGTCTGATGGCCAAGACGGTATTCCACAAAAAACAGGAACAGGCTGGCGCTGACCGCAGCCGGAGCAGCATTCAACAAGCCCACCAGCAACAACCGTCGCAGGACGGGATCGGCCAGCAAGGCCGCAATACTGCCCCGTTGCGGTCGCCGTGCCGGGGCCTGCCATTCGCTGCGCATCAGGGCCGCACCCGCTGCCGCCGCGATTGAAAAAACAAACGCAAACAAGGCCAACGGGGCGCTAAAACCCGCGTAGAGGAATAGGGTCGGCAGGATCGCTGCAAGACAAATCCCTGCCAGACTGCCGCTTTCACGCCAGCCCGCCAGCCGCAAATGCCCTTCCGGCCCGAGCGTATTTCCTTTTGTGATTCCGCGCGCGTAAAACAGGACCGACAGGGCGCTGAAAGCTGTGAAAAGAACCGCCAGACACAGGATGAACCAGAGCAGCGGATCAATCGGCGCAGTCACAGCGAACAAGCCGACCATCGCTAACGCCAGCAAAGCAGTCATTCCACCCGCAAACAGGCCACGCCAAGCCCCCAGATGGTCAACCACCCATCCCAAGACGGGATCCTGTGCGAAATCCAGTACCCGAAGCCCCAATAGTGCAACACCGATCGCTGACAGGCTAAGGTCATAGCGGTCCACATAGAACTTCGGCGCATGGATATAAAGCGGCAGTCCCGCCGCAGCGAGAACGCCGGCAAAGGCAGTATAACGGTGCAGACCAAGACGGATCCCACGCTCCATTCAGCTTTGCCCCTTCAGTCTGGAGGCCGCCCGCGCATCCCGCGAGGTCGGCGCGAGCCAGATACCAAAGAACCGGTCCCGCAGGCGCGGATAGGCCAGCGTGCAGGTCTTGCGACCATTCACAAACAGGCTGGCGCGATCCGGCCCTTGGGATACCCCCGTGACCCGCACGCCCCTGTCCACATCCACAAGGCAGTTGCGGAGCCGCTGTTCAAATGCGCCGTGATCGGAAACGCGGCCCCCTTCTACCCTGACGATTTCCTTAACCGTGGTTCTTGCCAGCAGTTCGGCGCTGAACGGATAGGCATAGCGCAGGCTGAGCGCAAAAGGCTTGCGCTGGTCGAATGTCCCTGCGGATGGGGTCCAAAGCTCTGCATCGTAAAGCTTTCTGCCCCACAGCCGAGCGCTGGCTGTTCCTTGCAGTGACGCAGCACCGAGTGATCGGGCGACCTCTGCCGGTGCGGATTGCGCCAATGCCTGCCCCGTATTCAACGAAGCCGAAAGAACAGCAAATAGAAAGGCTGCGAAAACAATCCCTGTAAATTTCATGACGACACCTCCTGTTCGGGCGGTTCCGGCCGGTTGCGAAAACCCGCCCCCTTCCACCAGAGCCGCAGTGCCTGCCAGTAAATCAGTCCGAGCACCCGCAAAGAGCCGAACGGCCGCGCCAGTGCCATTCCAAGGATAGAGCGGTTGGACAAGGGCCGCCGCTTGCCGTGGAACGTAGCGATCACCCCGCTCTCCTTGCTGCGGAAATCTATGACGATACCGATATGCCGGTCTGTCACATCAAAGCGGAAGCTGTATTCGCCGCTGACAGGCTGGAACGGCGACACATGAAATATCTTGCGGGCCTTCAACCGGTCCGTGGGCAGGATTGTCGCCAGATCAGTGTGATGGCACAGATAGGAATGACGGTCCCCGTAGGTGTTGTTTACCTCGGCAATGACAACTCGCAGGGTATCTTGGGCATCAAACACCAGCCAGAAACTGACCGGGTTGAAGACATGACCGAAAATACGCGGTTGGGCCAGCAACAGGATTTTTCCGTTACACTGCGCATCCATGCCCAGTGTGACAAGTATCCCGCGCACCCATTCCACACCCTGCCCCGCACCGCGCGCGCCGCCGTGATCTATATCGTGGAGCGCAGTCAGGTTGGCACGGTTGCGCGAGAACAGGAACGGTTTGGGGGCATCCCCGGACAGATCAGACAACACATAATCCACACGGTATCGAAAGGCGTTTTTCACCACCCCGTGCCGCCCGTGATAGGTGGTTGCGCAGATATGTTCGGGGGTTACGCCCATTGCGGAATCAGTTTCATATGATCGGCCACATCTACCGCGCTGGAATACCCGTCTTCATGAAAGCCGTTGCGCAGATAGGCACCGCAGAACCAGGTATTGTTCACCCCCTGCAACGCCTTGATGCGGCTTTGCGCAGCAAGAGCTGCGCGGTCGAACACCGGATGCATGAAGCTGGTTTCTTCATAGATCAGTTCGTCACGAATGGTGCTGGTCGGGTTCAGAGAGCTTAGCAGCAGATCGTCATGGGGAATGGATTGCAAGCGGTTCATCCAATAGGTAATGCCCACCGGATCGGACGGGTTCTGATGTGTGGTTGTATAGGTCCAACTGGCCCAGCAGGATTTGCGCTTGGGCATGATGGAAGGATCTGCATGAAGCACGGCGCGGTTGCGTTGATAGCTGATCGCCCCGAGGGTAGAAAGCTCTTCGGCTGTGGGATCGGCCAACATGGCCAGCGCCTGATCCGAATGACAGGCAAACACTACACGGTCGAATTGCTCCCATGTGCCACCTTCAAGACGGACCTCTGCGCCGGCACTATTGCGACGCACGGCCACCACATTGGCTCCGGTGCGAATTTCGCAGCCGTGCTTGCGCATCGCGAGTTCGAGCCTGCGGACATATTCGACAGAGCCTCCCTTCACCGTATACCACTGGTGCTGGCCGTAAATGTTCAGCAGGTTATGGTTCTGGAAAAACCGCGTCAGCGCCTGTGCCGGAAAGGACAGCATCTGTTCCAGCGGCGTTGACCAGATCGCACCCGAAAACGGCAAAAGGTAATATTTCTGGAACCACTCGCCCATCCGCAAGCGATGCATAAGCTGGCCCAGCGTCAGATCGGGATCTGCGGCCATATCCACCGCTTTGGCATTAAACCGCAGGATATCCACCAGCATGCCCAGAAACAGCGGATTCACGATATTCCGTTTCTGGGCAAACAGTGCAGCGAGATCGTTCAGCGCATATTCGATCCGCCCGTCATCAGCAGAGACACCAAAGCTCATGTCGCTTTTGATGACCGGCACATCCAGTTCGTCGAAAAGTCCGGTCAGACGCGGATAATTCGCATAGTTGAAGACGATGAATCCGGTGTCTACCGGCTGGTCCCCGTTTTTACCCGCTGTCACCGTGCGGGCATGTCCGCCCAGCCGCTTTTCCGTTTCCAACAGGGTCACATTATTGGTTTTGGACAACAGGTGCGCGGCCCCCATACCGGAAACCCCCGCACCTATAACAGCGATCTTGACCGGAGCGGCGGGAGCGAATTCAAATGGCATGGGACTTCCTTTATTAAGCTGTAAAACCGTTACGCCCCGGCGGATGGACTGGATCACTAAACCACGTTAAAAAATATTTTTTACGTTATGATCCAACTGCGTTTGGCGCACGTATCGTGTTCATGATAAACGCTGTACCATTGTTGAATGAAAACGAGCTGTCTCGGAAGTATAGTCCACGGGCTAATTCGGGTAGGTCGTCGAAACGAAGGTTGAAGATGGGCCCTACTGAGCAACCGCGCAGTCAAGGTGACGATTGGAATGCGTATATCCTGCGTGTGCGCAACCACCGCGACGAGGCTGCTTTCTCCGCCCTGTTCAACCATTTCGGACCGCGCATTAAGGGGTTCCTGATCAAATCGGGGGCCAGCGGTACAATGGCCGAAGAATGCGCGCAGGAAACCATGATTACCCTGTGCCACAAGGCCCATCTGTTCGACCCCTCCCGTGCGACGGCGGCAACGTGGATCTTTACAATTGCACGTAACAAGAAAATCGACGCGTTCCGGCGGGCTGCACGGCCCGAACCCGAAGACCTCCCCTGGGGACCGGAACCGGAGCCCGAAGCAGCAGATGCCCTGGCGCTCAGTCAGGAAACCGAACATCTGGCAACGGCACTGGATGCCTTGCCGGAAAAACAAAGAGAGATTGTGAAACGCGCCTATTACGGCGATTTGACCCATTCGGAACTGGCTGAAGAAACCGGCCTTCCGCTTGGCACGATCAAATCCCGCATTAGGCTGGCGCTGGACCGCCTGCGCCAGACACTGAACGAGCCTGTGAAATGACTGTAAAACATCTTTTGAACGAACAACTGCTGATGGGCTATGCCGCTGGCATCCTGCCCGAAGCCTTTGACCTTGTTGTCGCCTCCCATCTGAGCCTGTCAGACGAGAGCCGCGCCATGCTGGGCGGTTACGAGGCCGTAGGCGGCGTGGTGATGGAAGAAACCGAAGCAGTCGCGATGGGGGCGGATGCGCTCGGCTCGGTGATGGCGCGAATCAAATCCGGTAAAGCGATCACCGAAAAGCCTGCCCTGCGCGCCACCAGACCCGGTGTCTTGCCAGAACCCTTGCAGGAATACGTGGGCGGCGATGTAGACAAGATCAATTGGCGACCGCTGGGTGGCGGCGTGAAGCAGGCGATCCTGCCCACCTCCGGCAAGGCGCAGGCGCGGCTGCTGCTGATCCCGGCCGGTGCAGCCGTGCCCGATCACGGCCACCGCGGCACCGAACTGACGCTGGTGCTGCAGGGATCATTTTCCGACGAAGTGGACCGTTTTGCCCGTGGCGACATTGAAATCGCGGACGAGGATCTGAACCACCAGCCTGTTGCCGGCCCTGAAGCGGATTGTATCTGCCTTGCAGCAACGGACGCGCCATTGCGGTTCAACAGCCTCATTCCGCGGCTGCTCCAGCCGATCTTCCGGATTTAGCGGTTCCCCCCGCAGGGGCGGTTTCGGCCCGCTTTTCCGCCTGTTTGCGGATTCTATGCACGCCCAGCCAGACAACCAGCACCACCGGCAGGACGAGACCGGCACCCAACGCCTTTTGCGAGACGCCGAGCGGGTCCGCAACAGGTGCCAGCAGTTTGGCCAGCAGGTTCACCCCGTAATAGCTGATCGCCACCACCGACAGGCCTTCAACCGTTTCCTGTAATCGCAGTTGCAAGGCCGCGCGGGTATCCATCTGCTTCAGAATCTGCCGGTTGCGTTCATCCGCATCAACGCTAACCCGTGTAGCCAGCAGGTCCGAAGCCCGCGCCGCACGGCCCGAAATATCCGAAAGCCTGCGGGACGCAGAACGGCAGGTCCGCATGGCCGGTTCAAACCGGCGCATCATGAATTCCGAAAACAGTTGATAGCCCGCCAGCCGTTCTTCGCGCAGGACATTGACCCGTTCATGCACCAAGGCCGAATAGGCTTCGGCTGCGGTAAAGCGAAAGGCCGTATCGGCTGAAAAATTTTCCACCCGACCGGAGATATGCAGCAGGCGGTCCAACTCGTCCTGTGCGTTTTCATGGGCATCGGTCATTTCCCGCACCACCTGCGCCAGATCGCGGTCCAGATCGGACAGGCGCGAAAACACATCCCGCGCAATCGGCAGGGTCAGCATGGCCATCGTCTTGTAGGTTTCAATCTCGATCAACCGCTGGACAATCCGCCCCATCCGGTTCGCGCCGGTCTCGCCGACCTGAAACACCGCAAAGCGGATGTGCTCATGGGCATCCAGCCGGAAGTCCCCCACGATTGCCGCATCCCGTTCCAACACGAAAGACGCCGCGACGGCTTCGGTGTGAAACCATTCGCTGCCCACTTCGGAGACCCGCGCGATCACGGCCTCTTGCGATGCGGCATGTTCAAGGCGCACAAGAATAGAAGACAGCAGCCGTCCCGGCGCATCTGCCAGCCAGTTATCCGGAAAATACTCGAACAAGCCGCCATCGAACGGCACTTCGGACACGCCCTCGGCAAACAGGGTGAAGGTGCAGAATTCCGAATGCCGTTCCCATTTCAGACGCACCATGCCCAGATCGGCACTGTGATGGGCCGCATCCGGTCCCGGATGGGCCGCGCCGTATCGGTCCAGCAATGCCAGCAGATGATCGCGGTAGGCCTCTGATCCGTTTGTGTCCCGCTCTATCGCGATAGAGGCCGCGCGGCTCGGGGCGCGCAGCACGGGAAACGGGCGGGCGTGTAATTCATTGCTCAGCGCGACGCGGTCGGGGTGGTGGGCTATGGCAGAAAGCGGCATAAAAATCCTGACTTCGGAAACGGCGTTTCGCCATCAAACCGCGGATTTCCGTTCATGCAAGACGCAAACTGACGCAGCGTCATTCCCGCGCCTCTGACAGAGAGGTAAGCGGATCGTCCCGTTCCTGTTCAACCGGATCGAAATCAAAGGCTTCAAGCCGCCGCGCCCGCCCTCCGGCCTTGGTGGCGGAAATCTTGATTTCCTCAATATCCTTGCTGGCCTGACCGAAATGCCGGTCCAGATTCCCTACGCGGGTTTCCAGCCGTTCCATATCCTTGTGCAACAGCGCCAGTTCGGCGCGGATCGCACCCGCCTGTTCCTTCATCCGTGCATCCTTCAGCACCGCCCGCATGGTGTTGAGCGTGGCCATACAGGTGGTCGGAGACACGATCCAGACGCGGGCGGCAAATCCTTCACGCACCACTTCGGGAAAATTCGCATGCAGTTCGGCATATACCGCCTCGGAGGGCAGGAAAAGCAACGCGCCCTCGGCGGTTTCGCCTTCGATAATGTATTTCTCTGCGATGGCTTTGATATGGGCCCGCAGCGCCGTGCGCATATTGCGGGCCGCCACCTGTGCCGCCGCAGGATTATCAGCCGCGCGGATCGCTTCATAGGCTTCCAGCGGGAACTTGCTGTCGATCACAATCGGTCCGGGCGGTTTGGGCAGATGGATCAGGCAGTCCGCCCGCTTTCCGTTGCTTAGTGTCTGCTGGAATGAAAACGCATCCGGCGGCATCGCCTTGCGCACGATGTCATTCAGCTGGATTTCCCCGAAAGCCCCGCGCGTCTGTTTGTTGGACAGGATATCCTGCAGGGACAGCACATCACCGGAGAGTTTTTCGATATTGGTCTGCGCCTTGTCAATCGTGGCCAGACGTTCCTGCAACTGGGTCAGGGATTTGGTCGTCTTTTCCGAATTGCCCTGTAGCGTGTCCCGCATCTGCCCCTGCAACTCTGCCATTGTCCGGGCCGAGCGCATTGCGTTTTCGTGCAGCTTTTCCTGCATCTGCTGGTTCACCTGCGACAGCCGCGCCTCGACTGTTTGCATGGTCTGCGCTTGGGATCGGGACAGGCTGTCCAGCCCGCCTTTCAGAACATGCTGGCTTTCGTTCAGGATACGCAGCCCCTCCCCCATGGCCAGCATCTGACTGGCGAGCGGTTCTGTCGCCCGCGCCGCACGCCCCGCAGCACGCATTGCCACAAACAAAAGGATAACAACAAGGAACAGGGCGATGCCGCCAGCCACTAGGGACAGCAGCAAAGGATCACCTGTCAGGCTCTGTATATCTATCATCGCCGCCCGAACAGTTTTTCAATGTCGGTGAGCTTGAGTTCTACATAGGTGGGCCGCCCGTGGTTGCACTGGCCGGAATGGGGCGTTGCCTCCATTTCCCGCAGAAGGGCGTTCATCTCTTCCGCCCGCATCATCCGCCCGGACCGGATTGATCCGTGACAGGCCACACGGGACAGGATCGCCTCTATCCGGTCTTTCAGCGTCTGGGTCTGGTCCAGATCGGCCAGTTCATCGGCGATGTCGCGGATCATCGCCTGTGCGTCCACCTCGCCCAGCAGGGCCGGAGTTTCGCGCACACACACCGCATTGCCGCCGAAATCCTCAACCACCAGCCCGAATTGCGCCAGTTCATCGGCGGCAGCCAGCACACTCGATTGCGCACCTGCCTCCAGTTCGACGATCTCGGGGATCAGCAATGCCTGTGCTGCGACACCATTCTGCGCCATCTGTTTTTTCAGCCGTTCATAGACCAGCCGTTCGTGGGCGGCGTGTTGATCGACTATCACAATCCCGTCCGTTGTCTGGGCGATCACATAGTTTTCATGCACCTGCGCCCGCGCCGCGCCGAGCGGCTGATCCGCCACAACCGGCGTATCGGTCACAGGTTCCATCCGCGCGGAATAAGCGGGGGCGGTTTCCGCAAATCCGCCCTGTGCGGGCTCCATTGGCGCATGGCTTTGCGGCGGGGCGTAGCTTTGCGGTGTTGCCTGCGGGACAAAACCACTGCGCGGTTGCATCTGGTAGACCGGCGCTTCCGGCCGGTTTTCAGGACGGAAGGCCCCCAGTGTTGCATCCGCCACGGTGGTAGACGCGCGGTGCCCCGCCCCTGCCAGACCGTGGCGCAGGGCGCTGACGATCAGCCCGCGGGCCAGACCGGGATCGCGGAAGCGCACTTCGGATTTGGCGGGATGGACGTTTACATCTACCAGCGTGGGATCACACTCCAGAAACAGCGCCAGCGCGGGATGCCGTTCGCGGTGCAGGAAATCGGAATAGGCGCCACGGATCGCACCGTAAAACACCTTGTCGCGCACAGGACGCCCGTTCACAAACATATACTGCGCCGTGGCAGAGCCGCGGGAATAGGTCGGCAGGCTGGCAAATCCGGTGATGGCGATGGCTTCCCGTTCCGCATCGATCCGCAGCGCGTTGGCCGCGAAATCAGAGCCGAGAATCTTGGCCAGCCGCGCGTGCAGCGCATCAAACAGATCACCGCTCTGGGCTTCGGCCTGAAACACCACGCGGCCCTCCCCGCCGCCGGACACATCGCGCAGGGTGAAGCCGATCATCGGCTCGGCCATGGCCAGCCGCTTGATCACATCAATGATGGCACCGCTTTCCGCGCGGTCGGTGCGCAGGAATTTCAGCCGCGCCGGTGTGGCGTGGAAGAGGTCACGCAATTCCACCACGGTTCCCCGCGACAGGGCCGCCGGACGCACAGCGGACATATCCCCGCCGTGAACAGTGATCTGCGCCGCAGACTCCGCACCGTCAGCCCGCGAGGTGATTGACAACCGCCCGACCGCGCCAAGCGAAGGGAGCGCCTCTCCGCGAAAGCCGAAAGTGTGGATGTTCAACAGGTCCGAGCCGTCGATTTTTGATGTGGCATGGCGGGACAGCGCCAGCGGCAACTGGTCCTCGGGGATACCATGACCGTCATCGCTGACCCGCAACAGGGTCTTGCCACCATCGGCATAAGCCACTTCTATACGGCGAGCCTTGGCGTCGATTGCATTCTCCACCAGTTCCTTCACAGCACTGGCGGGGCGTTCGACCACCTCTCCGGCAGCAATACGGTTAGCGGCGGCATCATCCAACTGGCGGATGGGACGGCGGATCTGGGCTGTTTCGGCCTGTATTTTGGGGTCTGCTACACTCATACCACTACAAATAGCAGCAATCCCCGCGATTCGCACACGGGGATTTGGTTAATCATGCTGCTGGTTTGATGGTCCGGCGCCCAAGCGCCGAGACCGTTTTACCGGGTGCTTTCCACGCCCTCGGGTTGCCCCACCACCACGAAACGCAGTGCATCGGCATCAAGGTTTTCTTTCGCAACACGCGCAATGTCTTCCACCGTGACCGCATTCACCCTGTCGTTTCGGGTGTTGGCGTAATCAATCGGGAAATAGTCAAGCTGGCTGCTGACGAGAATCCGCGCGATCCGGCTGTTGCCATCAAAGCGCAGCGCGTAACTGCCCGTGAGGTACTTCTTCGCCTTCTCAAGCTCTTCCTCGGTAACACCCTCTTGTGCCATCCGTGCCCATTCGGTGCGGATCACATCTATTGCCTCGCCCACTGTGCCATTGGCCGAAGCCACCGACCCGCCGTAATATTGCGTCGCTTCCATCCAGTTCAGGTAAGAATAAACGCCATAGGTCAGGCCGCGCTTTTCCCGCACTTCCTCTGTCAGACGAGAGCCAAAACCGCCACCGCCAAGGATATGGTTCATCACATAGACCGGCATGAAATCGGGGTGCTGCATGTTAATGTCGGAATCCTGCGCCCAGACCGCCACTGATTGCGGCGTCGGGAAGTCCACAACGGTCACACCGCCGGGGGCGGCAAACTCCACCTTTTCAGGCAGGGGTGCCCCTGTGGCAGGCAGGTCTCCCAACAAACGGTCCAGCATCGGGCCAAGCTCTGCTGCGGTGACATCCCCGACTACGCCGATCACCAGATGGTCCTGACTGAGTGCTGCCTTATGGGCTGCAACCAGATCTTCCCGTGTCAGGGCAGACACAGATTCAATCGTCCCGTCAGACGGGCGGCCGTAGGGATGATCCCCGAAGGCAATCTGCGACATGGTCTTTTCAGCGATCGCCTGCGGGTCTTTCAACGCGCTTTGCAGACCGGAAATCACCTGCCCGCGCACCCGTTCAATGGCGACAGGGTTGAAAGCCGGTTCGACCAGCGCCTTGCGCAGCAGGTCAAGCGCTTCATCCGCGTTTGATTTCAGCACCTGCGCGCTGATCCGCACGGCATCCCGCCCCGTATCGAATCCGAAGTTCGCCGCCAACGTTTCCGTGGCCCGACGGTAAGCCGCCGCGTCCATATCGCCAGTGCCTTCTTCCAGCAGCCCGACCATCAGATTTGTGGCCCCCGGATTATCCGGCGTATCCAGCGATGTTCCGCCGCGAAAGGCGATTTGCAGCGCAATAAAGGGGATCGAGGGTTCGTTTACCAGCCATGCCTTGATACCGCCTGCGCTGGTGACTTCTTCGATCTTGATCTGCGCAGCAGCAGGCAGCGCAATCATGACCATACAAATAACGGCAGCTAACTTGCGTATCATTGGGCAGGCTCCTCTGTCGGGGCCAGCATCAGACCCGTTACCGATTTTCGCATATCAAGCACCTTGGCCGCAGCCTCCATTATCTGTTCCGGCGTGACCGATTGCAGGGTTTTCGACCAGCTTTGCACGTCTTCAACTGTCAAACCCGCCGTGATGGCCCGACCATAGGTGCGTGCCACTTCGGACTGGTTGTCCAGCTCGTAAATGTCTTCGGCGGCGATCTGGGTTTTCAGGCGGTCCAGATGCTCCAGATCGACACCATCCTTCAGAAAATCTGCCAGAACCGTATCCATCGCCGCTTCCAGTTGCTCCAGTGAGACACCGTCGCGGGGCATCGCGTAAATGCCAAAGGTTTCAGGATCATAAGATGTCGAGTCATACCAGGCGTCGGTATATACCGCGATCTGCTGGTCCAGTTGCAGCTTTTGCCCCAGAACCGAAGACAGTCCCGAGCCGCCAAGCAGATAGGACAGGATCGTCAGCGCCGCCGCTTCCTGCTGATTGCCGGACTGGCGTTTGGGGGCAAGATAACTGCGCACCAGATAAGGTTGGGACTGGCGGGGATCACTGAAGCTGAGTCGCACGGGCGCCAGATGGGGCGGTTCCTGCGGCCGCACCCGCGGCGGAATATTGTCCGAAGGTTCCAGCGGGCCGAAATGTTCTTTCGCCAGCGCCTCAACCTCTGCAGGGGTCACATCCCCTGCCACCACAAGCGTTGCGTTATTGGGGGCGTAATAGGTCCGGTAAAAGGCCATCGCATCTTCAAGGTTGAGATCTTCGATCTCATGCCGCCAGCCGATGATGGGCTTTCCATAGGGATGGTTCACGAAGGTAACAGCGCGGCGCTGTTCCATGAACAGACCGCTGGGATCGTTTTCAATACGGGAGTTGCGTTCTTCCAGCACCACGTTCCGTTCGGTCGTAACGTCCTGCTCGCTCAACACCAGATTGCGCATCCGGTCTGCTTCAAGCTGCATCATCAGGGGCAGACGGTCCACAGCAACCCGCTGGAAATATCCGGTGTAATCATAAGAGGTAAAGGCATTGTCCACTCCGCCGTTTTCCTTAACGGTCTGGCTGAATTCCCCCGGTTTCAGGGTCTTGGTGCCCTTGAACATCAAGTGTTCCAGAAAATGCGCCACGCCGGTCATGCCGGGCGGTTCATCGGCAGAGCCGACGTTGTACCAGACCATATTGGTAACAACGGGCGCACGATGATCTTCGATCACAATGCCCTTCAACCCGTTGTCCAGTTCGAAAGTGGAAACCTTGCCCGTCTCGGCCAGTGCTGCAACCGGCGCAATGGCCACTGAGCACACGATAGCTATAGCCCGAAAAATCATGGGGCCCCCGTTCTGAATGAAAGTTAGGTTAACCTTAGGTATTAAAACGCTGTATTCAACGGCAGAGCCGATGAATATTCGGTAAACATCCTGTGCGTTCAGACTTTAGCGATCACTTTGCGGTGAAACTGTGGGTGTCTTGATATTGCTCCGGCGCAGGAGCTCGTTCGTTTGGCGCGCCTTGAGGGTCTGTTCTTCGTAGTCTTGCAGGTAGGTGTCCACTTTAAACAGCCGTTGCAGGAACAAAGGACCGTTTTCTTCACGGAACTGGGCGTCTTCTTTGGCCAGAACCTCGCGGATCTCAGGCGCAGTTCCATTGCGGGTCGCCGCCGCCAGAAGCGGGCCTTCACCACTGCCCACAACCGTACTGTCCAGACGGGAAGGTTGCCCACCAAGAGCAGCCACCGCGTCATGTTCCGGCAGCAGATCCGTCCGGTTCCGCGCCCCCGGCTGGGGTTCAGGCAGACTGGCAAGATCATCGGGCAATGTCAGCGGTTTGTTTGGCACGATACCGAATTCATCCGGTCCGGCCTCTGTTGCAGAACCGGCAAAGAACCGCCCGATGCCCTTTGACGTGTCACATCCGGCCACGGCTGTCACCACGGCAAGCGCGCCCACCCATTTCAAACCGGACTTTTTAAAGGCCATCATATCGTCACCCAAGGAATTTTCGTCGTTTTATCGCAGATTTCATCCGCCGTCACGCCCTTCTGTCGAGACGCTCTGAAAACAGTACCAGACCAAAGGCCCCGATGAAAATAGCGATGTCGGCCACATTGAAGGAAAACGGGTTTCTGAAACCGCAGCAGGACATGTTCAGAAAATCCGCAACGGCCCCGTAGATGTAGCGATCCACGGAGTTGCCCAGCGCACCGCCGACGATGCAACCGATCAGGAAGGCCGCAAACCAGCCGGTAAAGTTGCGGCCCCACCACAGTACCCAGCCGGAAATCACCACAGAAACCGCGATGAGGATCCAGCGCATGGCGTCGACCTGCAGGCCGGACATCAGACCGAAGTTGATGCCCTCGTTCCACGCCATGCGGAAATTGATCAGGGGCGGCAGCACATCAATCGCAAGCCTTGTTTTAAGGTCCAGCATCTCGACCACAAAGTATTTTGTGATCTGGTCCAGAGCAAAAATCCCAAGGCTCATTGCCAATATGCGCCGCATGTCCTGATCCTTTGCTTAGTGGCGGAAGTGGCGCATGCCGGTAAAGACCATGGCCAGTCCGGCCTCGTCTGCGGCGGCGATCACTTCATCGTCGCGCATGGAGCCACCGGGCTGGATCACAGCCGTCGCACCCGCTTCGGCGGCGGTCAGCAAACCGTCCGAGAAGGGGAAGAAAGCGTCCGATGCCACAACCGACCCTTTGGTCAGCGGCGCATCCAGACCCAGCACGTCGGCCATGTCCTGTGATTTGCGCGCGGCGATGCGTGTACTGTCAACGCGGCTCATCTGGCCGGCGCCAACACCGACAGTCGCCCCGTCCTTCACATAGACAATCGCGTTGGATTTGACGTGTTTGGCGATTTTCCACGCCAGCAGCAGATCGGCCATTTCCTGCGCATCCGGTGCGCGTTTGGTCACGACCTTCAGATCGGATTGCGTGATAAACCCGTTATCGCGGTCCTGAATAAGATACCCGCCGGAGACCTGCTTCCACATCTGCCCCGCACTGCGCACATCCGGCAGGCCGCCGGTTGTCAGCAGACGCAGGTTCTTTTTCGCAGCAAAGATCTCTTTTGCCTCGTCGCTCACGTCAGGGGCGATAACCACCTCTGTGAAGATTTCCACGATCTGTTTCGCGGTTGCGCCGTCCAGCGTCTGGTTCAGCGCGATAATGCCGCCGAATGCCGACGTGCGGTCGCAGTCAAACGCCGCCTGATAGGCCTCGGCCAGCGTTGCGCCACGGGCCACACCGCAGGGGTTGGCGTGTTTGATGATGGCACAGGCCGGACCGTCTGCGGGATCAAACTCTGCCACCAGTTCAAACGCGGCATCCGTGTCGTTGATGTTGTTATAGGACAGTTCCTTGCCCTGATGCTGCTGTGCGGTGGCTACACCGGGACGGGTGCTGCCATCGGTGTAGAAAGCGGCGGACTGATGCGGGTTTTCCCCGTAACGCAGGGTCTGGGCCAGTGTGCCGGCAATCGCCTTGCGCCGTGGCGCGTCCTGTTTGATCGCACCTGCCATCCACGTAGACACCGCCGCATCATAGGCCGCAGTGCGGGCATAGGCGGTTTGGGCCAGTGTCTGGCGGAAGGCGATGCCGGTTTGCCCGTCATTTGCGTCAAGCTCTGCCAGCAGGGCATCGTAATCTTCTACATCCACAACAACCGACACAAATCCGTGGTTCTTGGCGGCTGCACGGATCATGGCCGGGCCGCCGATGTCGATGTTTTCAATACAGGTGTCATAATCACCACCCGCTGCAACCGTCTGTTCAAACGGATAAAGGTTGACCACCAGCAGGTCGATCGCCCCGATACCGTGTTCATCCATTGCCGCTTTGTGATCGGCGTTGTCCCGCAAAGCCAGCAACCCGCCATGCACCATCGGGTGCAGGGTTTTCACGCGACCATCCATCATTTCGGGGAAGTTCGTTACCTCGGACACATCCTTGACCGGAAGACCCGCTTCGCGGATCGCTTTGGCGGTGCCACCGGTGGACAGCAGTTCCACACCTTTGGCATCCAGAGCCGTAGCCAGTTCGATCAATCCGGTTTTGTCGGAAACAGACAGCAGCGCACGGCGCAGGGGTTGCAGGTTTTGTGACATGAGAGCAGATCATTCCTTGTGTCAAAGGCCGCCGCCCGCGATGAAATCAGCCCCCGAAACGGGGTTTTCAATCAGGCCGGGCGCGACAGGGTCCAGCGTATGACGCCCTCATACTCAACAACGGCGGAAGTGACCACAACCTCTTTTGTCGCGCGGGGCGCCAATCTGCCCTGCTCGAAATAAAGCGTATCGTGAAGCGTCTGCTTCAACCCGCCAGCCCTAAGCAGCCAGACTTCTTCGTTCGGCAGGGTGATCGAGGCCGCAGTATCCGCCATATCAAGATCAACACGGGCATCGGGATGCAGCCGGAAGTGGGCTGCAAAGGGTATCTCGCGGTTTTGCCCCATATCTGCCGCAGCCGTTTCAAAGCGGCTTTGCTCTACGGGGGACCGGGCAAATATCCGGTCGTGGCCCTGCACTTCGGCGCCAGAGTGCAGGACCGCAATTTCGCGGCTGTGGATCAAACCGAATGATGGGACATAGCCGTCATGGCTGCACAAGACCGCCTGTCCGTATTGGTTATTGTCAC
This sequence comes from Paracoccaceae bacterium, assembly GCA_018223125.1. GTDB lineage: Bacteria > Pseudomonadota > Alphaproteobacteria > Rhodobacterales > Rhodobacteraceae > Amylibacter. Next base: position 51,521 of record JAAEZA010000016.1, read on the forward strand.
GCTCCAGCGTGATTTTACGTGGCGCATCAATCAGTTGCTGCCCGTAAATCCGGCGCACAAAACCTGAACCTGCGAAACGCGCAAGCGACGTCCCTGCCACTGTCACGGCGCTGTGCGCGGCTGTGGCGCGGGCGGCACTGTGCAGATTGGCCGAAAAACCGCGCGCAGATCCCATGCTGACCAGTACCGGCAGCTTGCCGGAATACATCTCTATGGCAAGGGTAGAGGCATGGGCCCGATCAGGTGCGCCGGTCACCGGCAGTTTCGCCGAATCCATCAGCACCACGGTGCCCCCCGCCGCAAGCCGCGCAAATCCCATCGCGCCGCCTTCGCGTGCGGGGGAACCGATCCCAGCATCCGCCAGCGCCTGATCTATACGGTCGGGATGGCCTGCATCCCCGCCATGAAACCGGGCCATCGTCCCATCCCCGACCCTCAGCGCCCGAATCGCAGGGGCCATGCGCTGCAGGGCGCGGATGATCTCGGGGTTGATATAATCACCGTCCGCACTGACAGTCTGATTGACCGAAGACAGCAGGGTGAAAATCTCGACCAGTTCTTCGGGATTGCGGCTGGCAATGCCGCCGTCCTCTGCGATTTCGCGCTGACATTCCCGCCCGAGCGCACGCAGCGCCGGTTTCAGCACATGATCCTGCCCTTCCAGCGCCAGACCGCAATAGACCAGCCCTGTCAGCGCCTCGAAGCGGGGCAACCCCGCGTGGGCGGACTTCCAGCGCTTCATCAGAAAGCGTGATTGGTGGCCCAGCGCCGCGAAATAGGCACGGGACTGGGCCGGTTCCGCCTGATGCAGGATCAGGATCGCGTGATTGATCCAGCGCACCACCCGCCGTCCCGTCACATCGGGTGCCCAGCCGCTGCCGCGCCCGCCGCCAAACCGGTCGATCCAGTCAAACAGCCAGAGCTGCGCCTGTTTGCGCGCCTCCGGTGTATCCACGGCCACCACATCATCAAGCCAGTTGAAGCCGTGCAACTCCGCCGCTGCGTCCGGATCATCCAGCGCCGCCCCCCACAGGATGCCCTTGCCCTGTTCGATCACATCGCCCTGCACCAGATGGTTGCCTGCAAGAACCTGCAAGCCGCGGGTCGCCAGCCCATAGGAACGGGGGTCGGGTTGGGATTTAAAGGCTTTGGCAGGAGGAGCAAAACGGGCCATGCGCAAGGAAAGGTAATCCCGCCACCGCAACCACCTGCGGCGACAGGCCGTGCCTATCGCCATCGGATACCAGTGCAGTCGCGCACCCTCTGTCATGTCAGCCCCACGCCCGTATTTTCCACAAGATATAGGGGGTTAGCGACATGCTGTCATCACTGCTTGTGCAAGCGGGCCATATAAAACCCGTCCATACCGCCCCGCTCCGGCCAAAAATCGGGTCGCAGACGGATTGCGCCGGTGGAAACCTGCCACGCCGGATCAAGTCCCAGAGCACCAGCATCAACAGGCGCTTCTACCAGTCCGGTCTGCTCCAAAGCGCGGGTAATCTGGCGTTCCCCTTCGGCGGGGATCAGGCTGCATGTGGCATAGACCATCTGCCCGCCCGGCTTCAGCCAGCCCGCCGCCCGTTGCAGCATGTTCTGTTGCAGATCCAGCAGCGGCTTCAGATCCAGCGAGGGGCGCACATAGGGCAGATCGGGATGACGGCGGATCGTGCCGGTCGCAGAACAGGGCGCATCCAGCAGGATGGCGTCAAACGGCGCGTCCGGTGTCCAGTGCATGGCATTGGCCACCTCCATACGAGGGCGGAACCCCATGCGCCGCGTGTTCTCCATCACGCGGTGCATCCGTTCGGGCGACAGGTCCAGCGCGGTCACCTCTGCCCCAGCTGCGCAAAGCTGCATGGTCTTGCCGCCGGGGGCCGCGCAAAGATCCAGCACCCGCTTGCCCGACAGATCCCCCATCAGGCGCACAGGCATGGCCGCGGCGGCATCCTGCACCCACCACGCGCCGTCCTCAAACCCGTCGAGCGCGGAAATCTGTCCGGGCTGGTGCAGGCGCAAACTGCCCGTTGGCAACAACTCAGCACCCAGCTTTTCAGCCCACTCCGCCGCTTTTGCAGGATCGCGCAGGCTCAGGTCCACCGGAGGACGTTCCAGATAGGCCCGCTCCATCGCTTCCGCTGCTTCGGCCCCGTAGGCTTTGACAATCGCGCCGCGCAGGGCTTTGGGCAGTTGCGGAACCGGCAGATCCTGCAATGCGGAGACATCCAGCTCGCCCAGCTTGCGCCCCACCGCATTCACCATTCCGGCAAGGTGTTTGGTTTTCTGGCTTGCCCGCGCGATTTCCACAGCGGCATTCACCGCCCCGTGGGCGGGGATACCATCGAGCACGATCTCTGCCGCACAAACCCGCAAGGCATTGAGCGCACGCAGGGGCGGTTTGTGGTCCATAAAGTCCGCCAGAACCGCATCAATGCGGGGCATATGGCGCAAGGTCAGGGCCGCAAGCGACTGTGCCCGCGCCCGATCCGCAGGCACCAGTTTGGCCAGCGGACCATCCTCGCGCTGCACCGAATCGCCCAACATCTGGTGATCCATCAGAACCCCGTGTATCAGCGCAACTGCACCAAAACGGGCCGAGGTAGAGGATTTTACCATCCGGTATCCCTTTGTTGTGTCCTGCCCCTGACCGCGGCAGGCGGTGCATCAGGGCGGATCGGGTGTTTTTACATTCAATCCGGATCGGATAAAGTGTTAAGACAGCTTTAAACCAGTCATCAGGCAGACACAAATGAGCGACGATCAAAAACAGAAAAAACTGCAGGAAGCGGCAAAGCGGGCTTTGGCCGAGGCCGCCGCCCGCAAGGCCGAAGCCGAACCGCTGAACCTGCCGTCCGAACTTGGCGGGCGCGACGGGCCGGAACCCACCCGCTTTGGCGATTGGGAAAAGAAGGGCATCGTGTCGGACTTCTGACCCGCACCCGATGCCCTGACTGCATTCGCTACAGGCCCAGCACGTCCAGCATATCGTATTCGCCCGGCCCCTTGCCCTGCCCCCAAAGGGCCGCTTTCACCGCGCCGCGCGCAAAAATGCGCCGGTCGGTGGCAAGGTGGCGCAGCACGATGCGTTCCCCGTCGGCGGCAAAGATCACATCGTGCTCCCCGACCACATCGCCACCGCGAATGGCGCTGAACCCGATATCGCCCCGCTTGCGTGCGCCGGTGATCCCGTCCCGCCCCCGATCCGATACCTCGCCCAGCGCAACACCGCGTCCTTCGGCTGCCGCTTCACCCAGCATCAGGGCCGTGCCGCTCGGGGCATCGACCTTGTGACGGTGATGGGCCTCTACCACCTCGATGTCAAAATCCTCATCCAGCGCCTGCGCGACCTTTTTGGTCAGCTGCACCAGCAGGTTCACACCAAGGCTCATGTTGCCAGCGCGAATAATCGGTGCATGCCGCGCCGCCGCAGACAGTTTCGCCAGATGGCTTTCGTCCATGCCCGTAGTGCCGATCACATGCACCGCGCGGGCCTGTGCAGCCAGTGCCGCGTGTTCAACGGTGGCATCCGGACTGGTGAAATCAATCACCGCCTGCGCTTTGGCAAACACCTCAAGCGGGTCATCCGACACAACAACCCCCAGATCGGCACCGCCCATACAGGCCCCCAGATCCTTGCCTATCCAATCGTGTCCGGCCCGTTCCGTCACGCCCGCAAGTGTCGCCTGATCGCTTTCCAGCACCGTCCGGATCAGCATCTGCCCCATACGTCCCGACGCGCCTACAATGGCAATGGCTGGTTGGTCTGACATGAACTTGCTCCTTTGATTTCCTTGGCTCGGCTTTACCCCGCCTACAGGTAAAGTCAAAGCCTTCGTGACGCAAAGCCATGTTGTATGCTGTGTGAATCTGCCATAAATGGGCTGAAAAAGAGGATACCATGGCCAAACGTACACAAGATTCATCCGCCGGCCCGAGCCAGCGCCAGCTGCGCGTCGGGGAACTGATCCGCCGCAGCCTTGCGGAAACCCTGTCCCGTGGCGACATCCATGATCCCGATCTGGCCCATGTCTCCATCACAGTCGGAGAGGTCCGCCCGACACCCGACCTGCGCAAGGCCGTGGTCCATGTGCTGCCCCTTGGCGGCGTCAACGCCGATCTGGTGATCGCGGCCCTGAACAAAAATACCTACGAACTGCGCCGCTCGATCAACAAGAACCTCGATCTGAAATACTCGCCGGAACTGAAGTTCGTCTACGACCGCACCTTTGACCAGATGGACGAAACCCGCCGCCTGCTGGAACAATCCAGTGTAAAGCAGGATCTGGACAAGGACTGATCGCAAGCAGCCATGGCAGGGCACGGCAGGACAAAAGGCAAAACGGCATGATAAGAACACTGGCCCTTCTGTTTTTCTGCGCGAGCGGCCTGTCCGGCGCGGCCAGCGCCCAAAGCGGTGAAACGCCCTGCCGTGATGTGCGCTATCAATCCGCCAGCTATACCGTCTGCACTGTCGATATAGCGCAGGACCGGCTCGACCTGTTTTTATACGACGACACGGGCAAACCCTATGGCCATTTCGCCAGTCTTGACCGGATGCTGCTGGCCAAGGGAAAGAAGCTGTCCTTTGCGATGAACGCGGGAATGTATCACGAAAACCGCGCGCCGGTGGGCCATTACATCGAAAACGGAAAAGAGCTGAAAAGAGTGATCCCGAATGCGGGTCCGGGCAATTTTGGCCTGCTGCCCAACGGGGTGCTCTGCATCCGTCAGGGTCGCGCCCATGTGATCGAAACCCTGCGATATCTGGATAACCGCCCCGCCTGCACCCATGCCACCCAATCCGGCCCGATGCTGGTGATTGACGGCAAACTTCACCCCCGTTTCCTGCCTGACAGCGACAGCCGCTATATCCGCAACGGGGTCGGCACCAGCCGCGATGGCAAGACCGCAGCTTTCGTGATTTCCAACGCGCCGGTGACATTTCACGCTTTCGCCAGCTTTTTTCGCGATTATCTGAAGCTGTCGCAGGCACTTTACTTTGACGGCAACATTTCCCGCCTGTATGCCCCCAACCTTAACCGTTCGGATTTCGGCTTTACCACGCTTGGTCCGATCATCGGTGTTGTGACAGACAAGTAGCAAGGCAACGACATGGGACGCAAACGCAAGGGCCGCGATATCTCGGGCTGGCTGGTGGTGGACAAACCCGCGGGCATCACCTCCACCGCTGTGGTGAACAAGGTGAAATGGGCGATGAATGCCAATAAAGCAGGCCATGCCGGTACGCTCGACCCGGAAGCAACCGGCGTACTTGCCGTGGCACTGGGCGAGGCGACCAAGACCGTCCCCTATATCACCGACGCGCTGAAAGCCTATTCATTTACCGTGCGCCTCGGTCAGGCAACCAACACCGATGACACCGAGGGCGAGGTCGTCGCCAGCAGTGATCACCGCCCCACGGACGCAGAGATCAAGGCCGCCCTTGGCGCTTTCATCGGGGACATCGAACAAATCCCGCCCAAATTCTCGGCTGTGAAGGTGGACGGGCAGCGGGCCTATAAAATGGCCCGTGGCGGCGATGATGATTTCGAACTGGCGCCGCGCCCGCTCTGGGTGGAAGACCTCTCTTTTCTGTCCCGCCCCGACGCAGATCATGTGGCGCTGGAACTGGTCTGTGGCAAAGGCGGTTATGTGCGCTCCATTGCCCGTGATCTGGGGGAAAAGCTGGGCTGTTACGGCCATGTGCTGACCCTGCGCCGTATCTGGTCCGGCCCGTTTGAAACATCGGACGGGATCAGCCTTGAGACCATCGACGCACTGGCAAAGACACCGGAGCTTGACCAATACCTGCTGCCGCTGGAAACCGGTCTGAGCGAACTGCCTGCCCTGTCCTGCCGCGCCGAGGACGCCGCCCGCCTGCGCAATGGCAATCCGGGCATGGTGATCACATCGGATCTCGAATACGGGGAAGAGGCATGGGTGGCCTGCAACGGCGAACCTGTTGCCATCGGCATCTACAAAGCCGGAGAACTGCACCCCACCCGCGTCTTTGTGCGACATGACGATTGAACGGCACCACACCAAGGGCGACGCGGAATCCGTAGCGGTCTATTCCGACTGTGAAGCCTTCCGCTACACGCTGACCCGAAAATGGTCTGACAAAGGCGGGCATGTGCTGTTTGTAATGCTAAACCCGTCCACCGCGACCGAGGTGCAGAATGATCCCACGGTAGAGCGCTGCGAACGCCGCGCCCGCGCTTTGGGCTTTGGCGGCTTTACCGTCTGTAACATCTTTGCCTTTCGCGCCACGGACCCGCGGGACATGCGCGCCGCCCTTGATCCAGTCGGCCCCGAAAACGATACCGCGATCCTTGCCGCAGCAAAAACCGCAGACCGGATTGTCTGTGCATGGGGCACCCACGGCGCCCATCTGGGGCGCGGCCCGCTGATGGAACAGATTTTGCGCAGTCAGGACAAACCGCTCTACCATCTCGGCCTGTCCAAAGCAGGTCACCCCAAGCACCCGCTTTATATCGCTTATACAACACAGCCTGAAATTTGGGGCTAAGCCACAGGCTTCAATGTTCCCCAAATACTCAAAAGGGGCCCCGCAGGGCCCCGATCAATACTCTCTCTATCTCCTGTCCGCCTTACAAAGCGGCCGAACACCGCCCGCAGGTGGCGGGGTGTTCATGGGTGCCCACATCCGGCAGGATCTTCCAGCAACGCTGGCATTTCTCCCCTTCAGCGGTTTCAAACACCACGCCGACACCTTCGACTTCCGGCATCCGGAAGGCTTCGGCTGGGATCGGATCATCCGTCAGGGTCACAGCAGAGGTGATGCAGACATCCGCAAACGGCGTGGTCTTCAGCGCCTCCAGCACATCCGCATCCCGCACATGCACAACCGGCGCAGCCTCCAGTGAGGCCCCGATCACCTTGTCGCGGCGCTGCACTTCGATCGCGCCTGTCACAACACGGCGCACACGACGGATTTTTTCCCATTTCGCGGCCAGAACCTCATCCCGCCATTCGCCCGGCGTGTTGGGGAAATCCTGTAAGTGGACAGAGCTTTCGTCGCCCGGGAAACGTTCCAGCCAGACATCTTCCATGGTGAACACCAACATAGGCGCCAGCCAGGTTGTCAGCCGCTCGAACAGCAGGTTCAGAACCGTACGGGCCGAACGCCGTTCCAGACTGTCAACACTGTCACAATACAGAACATCCTTGCGAATATCAAAATAGACCGAAGACAGATCGACCGTGCAGAACTGGAACAGCTGTTGCAGGACGTTCTGGAAGTTATAGGCGGCGTAACCGTTGCGCACCACATGGTCCAGCTCGGCCAGACGGTGTAGCACCCAACACTCCAGTTCCGGCATATCCGCCGGTTCCACCTTCTCCGCATCGCTGAACCCGTCAAGGTTGCCCAGAAGGAAGCGCATGGTGTTGCGAAGGCGACGATAGCTGTCAGCTACGCCTTTCAGGATTTCCGGCCCGATCCGCTGGTCGGCGGTAAAGTCGGTCTGTGCCACCCACAGCCGCAGGATATCCGCGCCGTATTGTTTGACGACAGTTTCCGGCACGATGGTATTGCCGATGGATTTGGACATTTTCATGCCCTTTTCATCCAGTGTGAAACCATGGGTTACAACCGCTTTATACGGCGCGCGTCCCTTGGTGCCACAGGCCTGCAACATCGACGAATGGAACCAGCCGCGATGTTGGTCGGTGCCTTCAAGGTAGACATCCGCAATCCCGTCCGGCGAGCCGTCTTCACGGTCGCGCACCACGAAAGAGTGGGTCGAACCGGAGTCAAACCACACATCAAGGATGTCAAACACCTGTTCCCAATCCTCGTGCGGATAATCATCCGCAAGGAAGCGCGCCTTGGCGCCTTCTTCGTACCAGCAATCCGCACCCTCGGCGCGGAAGGCTTCGGCAATGCGGGCGTTCACGGCATCGTCGCGCAGGATGTAATCCGCATCGGTTGGCAGGGATCCCTTGCGGGTAAAACAGGTCAGCGGCACCCCCCATGCCCGCTGGCGCGACAGCACCCAGTCGGGACGGGATTCGATCATGGAATACAGACGGTTGCGCCCTGTGACAGGGGTCCATTTCACCAGTTGGTCGATGGAATTCAGCGCCCGCTCGCGGATGGTTTCGCCATAAGTGTCATCCCCCCCGACGGGTTTGTCGATAGCGGCAAACCACTGGGCTGTGTTGCGATAGATCACCGGCGCTTTGGAGCGCCAGGAATGGGGGTAGCTGTGCTTGATCTTGCCACGGGCCAGCAGGCCGCCCACTTCCACCAGCTTGTCGATCACGGCCTTGTTGGCATCCCCCTCACCGCCTTTGCGGTTCAGGATGTATTTGCCACCAAAGAACGGCAGGTCGGCGCGGAAGGAACCGTCGTCCATCACGTTATAGGTGATGACCTGTTCCAGCATGTTCAGATCGCGGTAGAGTTCGTATTCCTCCATCCCGTGGGAGGGCGCACAATGCACGAAACCTGTGCCTTCCGTGTCGGTCACGAAATCCGCCGCACGGAAATCGCGCAGGTCATCCCATTCGCCATTTGAACCTTCAGCACCGGCCAGCGGGTGCAGCAGGCCCAGACCTTCCAGATCGGACGCAGGCACATCACGCAGGCGGGTGTATTGCCCGTCTTCCAGACGCGCCCGTGTCATCACATCAGCAGCCAGATTGTCTGCCAGCACAAAACGGTCCCCCACATTGGCCCAGCTTTCATCCGGTGTGCCGGTGACTTCGTACAGGCCGTAGGAAATATCCTTGCCGTAGACCACTGCCTTGTTGGATGGCATGGTCCATGGCGTGGTGGTCCAGATCACGACAAAAGCATCGGCCAGATCGCTGTCACCCTGCACCTTGAACTTCACCCAGACGGTAAAGCTCTCCTTGTCGTGATATTCCACTTCGGCCTCGGCCAGCGCGGTTTTTTCGATGGGCGACCACATCACGGGTTTGGACCCCTGATAAAGCGCTCCATTCATCACGAACTTCATGAATTCCTCGGCGATGACCGCTTCGGAACTGTAGTTCATGGTCAGATACGGGTCTTCCCAGTTGCCCTGCACGCCAAGGCGTTTGAATTCCTCGCGCTGGATGTCGATCCAGCCTTCTGCGAACTTGCGGCATTCCTGACGCAGCTCGATGATCGGCACGTCGTCCTTGTTTTTGCCCTTCTTGCGGTACTGCTCTTCGATCTTCCATTCGATGGGCAGACCGTGGCAATCCCAGCCCGGCACATAGCGGGCGTCCTTGCCCATCATCTGCTGGCTGCGCACGATAAAATCCTTCAGGATCTTGTTCAGCGCGTGACCGATATGCAGGTGGCCGTTGGCATAGGGCGGACCGTCATGCAGGATAAACGGCGTGCGGTCGCCCGCTTCGGCGCGCTGCTTGTGGTACACATCCAGCTTGGCCCATTTTTCCAGCCATTCCGGTTCACGTTTGGGCAGTCCGGCCCGCATCGGAAAATCGGTTTTCGGCAGGCGCAGGGTGTCTTTGTAATCGGGGGTTTCGGCACACATGATTTGTGGCTCCGTCTTTATCTTGATGTCATTTTACAAGGGCGGCGCGGGGTTCCATACGCCTTTTCCCGGCGGCTCTTCCAGATCAGAGCGCCGGGCCGGTAATTCGAATGGTAATGCCGAATATATGTTCCATGGGCGCGTTATAGCCCCCAAGTTCCGGCCCGTCCAGCCACACAAACAAAGGGCTTTGCCGCAGGCGAAACAGGGGATGGCGCTACACCGCCACGGCCCTGCGCGGAAAGGAAGGGATCAGTTTCCGAACAGCCCCGTCAGACTGCGCTTGATGATGTTTGTCACGCGGGGTTTGGGTTCTACCTGAAACGGCATCGGGCGGCAGACCTCTATGGCGGCAACCCCGACACGGGCGGTCAACGCACCGTTGATGACGCCTTCTCCGAAGCGGCGGGAGACTTTGGACAAAACCCCGCCCCCTGCCACAGAACCGATCAGATCATCCCCGATGGCAACCGCCCCCGTAGCAACCAGATGGGCTGCCACAGCCTTTGTCAGCCTCCAGCTTCCAAGCGTGCCGGAGCGACCGCCGTAAATCTGTGCAATCCGGCGAATCATTCGCAGGTTGGCGCTGAGGGCCACAATCACATCGGCAAAGGCCAGCGGCACCACGGCCGTTGCGGTGGCCACCTGCCGCGCCGCAGTTTCGATTTGTTTGCGGGCCAGATCATCAAGCGGCCGCAGCAACAGGCTCTCGCTTTGGGCAAGGGCACTGTCCGCATCCAGTATGTCGTTCCGCTGTTCTGCCAGGCGCGCCAGCCCCCAGCGCAGCTCTACCCGTCCGCGATAAAGGCTTTCGAGCTTGTCCTGATAGCTGTGCACCTCTGCCAGCGTTCCTTCCTGCACCAGATGCTCTGCCTCTGCCCGCAAACCGTCAATCCGGCGCAGCCGTGACAGGGTGGCCAGTTCGCGACCCGCCATAACCAGAAGGGCTCCGACCACCAGCGCCAGCAGGCCCAGCGCCACGCGACCCAGCCAGACATTGCGCGACACCAATGTTTCAACGAAGTCCCAGACAAAGACGCCGATCATAAAGGTCAACAGCGCCCCGAGCGCCCACCAGAACACCCGCGACACGGTTGACCGGCGGCTTGCGGCAAAGCGCAGCCCGACCTCGGCAGCAGGCGTATGACGCGGCTGGTCAAGATCCGGCACCGGCGGCGCACTGGCCGGTGTGTGATCCTGCGCAGGCGCACTGTCCAGATCAATCACCACAGGTTTGGAACGTTCACGGTTCATAGCAATCTGTCCCCGATCAGAAATTCGGCAGCGCGGTCCAGCCGGATATGGGGCGGACCATCGCCCGCCTTCAGCGACACCTCGGCGGGGGCAAAACCCATGACGGCATAATCGTTGTCCAGCCATCGTTCCGCCCCCTGTTCTGCCGGTTTCAACAGCACCGCAGGGTCTTCGGGCAGCCGCCCGGGATACATCGCCGCCTGTTTGCCGGTGGACAGCAGCCGCCCCCGCACCAGATCCAGTGTTTCGCCGTCATGGTTGCGGGTCTCTTCCACGGTTGCCCGCAAACTGGCCAGCGCCATCGCATCCGTCTGCGCCCCCTGATAGGTCGCCTTGTCCCGCGCACTGCGTACCAGCGCCCCCATGATCGTGGTTAAGGCGGGATGCTGATGGTGGTGCAAATGATCCGCTTTGGTGGCCGCGAACAGGATACGTTCGACCGATTTGCCACGCAGGGCAGACAGAAAACCGTTCCGACCTGTTTTGAAACAGGACAGGATATCGGCCAGCGCATCGCGCAAATCCCCGACAGCCTGCGGCCCCGCATGGATCGCGCCCAGCGCATCCACCAGCACCACCTGCCGGTCAATGCGCGAAAAATGATCCCGAAAGAAAGGCCGCACCACACCGGATTTATAGGTCTCATAGCGCCGCGCAAAGGCCCGCCCGAGCGAATTTCGCGGGTGTTTCCCCGCAGGCAACGGCGCAAAGGTCAGCGCGGGTGATCCCGCCAGATCCCCCGGCATCAGGAACCGCCCCGGTGCACAGGCAGACAGGCCGGATTCTCGTGCCGCCTGTAAATAGGCGGTAAAAGCCGCGGCAAGCTCCTGTGCCTTCGGCTCTTCCAGTTCTGCCGCGGGGTCCACCTGTTCCAGCAGCGCCAGCCATTCTGCCGCAAACGGCGCACGAGAGGGCTTTTGCGCAAGGGCAATCGCACCTTGTGACCACTGTTCAAAGCTTTGCGCCATCAGGGGCAGGTCCAACAACCACTCACCGGGATAATCCACGATGTCCAGATGGATGGTCCGCGCCGATTTGATCGCAGATAAAACTCCGGCAGGGGCCACGCGCAAGGACAGACGCAACTGGGAAATCGCCCGCGTGCTTTCAGGCCAGTGCGGGTTCGGGCCGGTCATCGCAGACAGGTGCTTTTCATATTCGAAACGGGGCACCAGATCATCGGGTTGGGGTTGCAGAAACGCCGCTTCGATCCGCCCCTGACTGGCGGCTTGCAAGGCGGGCATCCGGCCTCGATCCAGCAGATTGGCCACAAGAGATGTGATGAACACGGTTTTTCCGGCGCGCGACAGCCCTGTTACCCCCAACCGGATCACCGGCTCGAACAGGGTTTCGCTTACGCCGTCGCTGATCAGTTCCACCTGCCGCGTCACGCCGTCAATCAATGTACCGATGCCCAGAATACCCTGTCCTTCCGCCTGCTGCTTCCTGTTAAGACCCTGATCCTAGATAAGCACGGTCGCGCTCCATTCATAGCCCTTGGCAAAGTGATTTTCCCAAGGTATCGCAATGCTATGCCTCGTTACGCGCTTAAAATCGAATATCACGGCAAGCCTTTCGTCGGCTGGCAGCGTCAGAACGGGTTACGCTCGGTTCAGGGCGCGGTTGAGGACGCCTTGCGCAAGCTGCAAGACGATCACGGCGGCATTCAGGGCGCCGGACGCACCGATGCCGGAGTCCACGCCTACGGGCAGGTGGCCCATGTGGATCTCGCGCGGGACTGGGAAGCCTTCCGCCTGTCCGAAGCACTCAATTACCATCTGAAGCCCGATCCGGTCGCCATTGTGGATGCCGCCTGTGTGGATGAAGATTTCCACGCCCGCTTTTCCGCGACCGAGCGCAAATACATCTTCCGCCTTGTGTCCCGCCGCGCCCCTGTCACCCATGATGCAGGCAACGTCTGGCAGGTGCGTCACGATCTGGATGCAACCGCCATGCAGGAAGGCGCGAACCGTTTGCTCGGGCGGCATGATTTCACCACTTTCCGCTCCACCATCTGTCAGGCCAACAGCCCTGTGCGCACACTGGACGAACTGACGGTGACACAACACCCCTACCCCGATGGCACCGAATACCGCTTTTTCGTGCGCGCCCGCAGCTTTTTGCACAATCAGGTGCGCAGCTTTGTCGGCACGCTGGAACGGGTCGGAGCCGGATCATGGACGCCCGATGATGTGTCCGATGCCCTGAACGCCACGGACCGCGCCGCATGCGGGCCGGTCTGCCCGCCCCACGGGCTTTATCTTGCAGATGTAACTTATCCCGAAAATCCTTTTCAGAAAGACCCCTGACGATGTCCCAGCACTGGCAAGCCGCCCTTCAGAGCCATTTCAACCTCGCCGCCAATCTGAAAAGACTGGATGGCGAATACGATCTGAACTTTGCGGCCAGTGCGCAAGGGAAAGACTATATCTTCAAGGTGATGCGGGCCGGTTGCCCGACTGATCTGGTAGATATGCAGTGCAAAGCGATCCACCATCTTTCAGCAAGATTTCCGGATCTGCCCCTGCCCGAACTGATCCCCACCAAAGAGGGTGCATTCTATACGACCCTGCCCGATGAAGACGGCACGGACCGGCTGGTCTGGCTGCAAACCCGCCTGACAGGTGCGTGCTATGCGGACCATATGCCAAAACGGTCAGAAATGATCGAACAGTTGGGCACCTGCCTCGGGCAGATGGACGAGGGCTTGCAGGATTTCTGCCACCCCCAACACGCGGTCCCCTTCAAGTGGCACCTGCCCACCGGCGACTGGATTGCGGCCCATACGGATAGCATCACCGATCCCGCCCGTCGCGGCATCATCGCGCAGATCCTTCAGCAGTTCGCTGCCCTGAAACCGGCACTGGAGGCGCTGCCGGTTCAGGCGATCCACAACGACCTGAACGACTATAATATTCTGGTGACACGAGAAGGTGAAATCTCCGGCCTGATCGACTTTGGCGACATGACGGCCAGCCCCCGCATCTGTGATCTCGCCATCGCGGGCGCTTATATCGTGCTGGACCACGAGACACCGGAACGCGCCCTTGCTGCCCTTGTGCAGGGGTATCACAAGGCAAATCCCCTGACCACGGCAGAGCTGGACCTGCTCTACCCGCTCTTGCGGATGCGCCTTGCCGTCAGCGTGGTGAACTCCACGATAGAGGCCGCAGAAAACCCCGACGATCCCTATATCACCATTTCGCAAGCGCCTGCATGGCGCTTCCTTGAACGGGGCGACATGGATGCGGGGCTGATGCAGGCGCGCCTGCGAGCTGCCTGCGGGCTTCCTGTCGTGGAAGGCGCAGATCGTGTACTGGACTATCTAAACAGTAACCGCGGCAGTTTTGCGCCGCTCATGGGCAAACCGCTGGACGATGCGCCCCTTGGCCCGCTTTCTGTTGCCGCCGTTGCCGCCCCGCGCAATCCGTTTGACATGCCTCTGGCAGAGGCCGCTACCTTGGGCGCTGAATATGATACCGGCGATATGTGGATCGGTCTTTGGGGCGAACCCCGCCTGATCTATACCGCACCGGCCTTCCGTCAGGGACCGTGGAAATCCTCCGACCGGCGCACGGTGCATCTGGCGGTCGATGTTTTCGCCCCTGCCAAAACACCCCTGTACGCCCCGCTGGATGGTGTGGTCGAAGTGATCGAGAACCGCACGACCCATCTGGACTATGGCGGCGTTATCATCCTGCGCCACCAAACGCCGGACGGCACGCCGTTTTTCACCCTCTACGGCCATCTCGCGCCCGACAGCCTGTCCTCCCTGAAGGTCGGGGATACCATCGCGAAAGGCACAGGCTTCTGCGCCCTTGGCGATGCCAGCGAAAACGGCGGCTGGGCGCCCCATGTGCATTTCCAGCTTGCCCTGACAACAGAGGGCATGGGACACGACTGGCCCGGTGTCGCCAATCCCGACGAAATGGAACTCTGGGGCGCTGTCTGCCCCAACCCTGCCGCGCTGTTGAACCTGCCTGATGACGCGGTCGCCTATCAACCGATGCCCAAGGCAGAAACGCTCGGCAAGCGGCGCAGGCATTTCGGTGAGAACGTCAAGCTCAGCTATTCCGATCCGGCCATGTTCCTGCGCGGCTGGAAACACCACCTGTTTGACGAATGGGGCCGCCCCCATCTGGACGCCTATAACAACGTCCCCCATGTGGGCCACGCCCACCCGCGCATTCAGGCGATTGCGGCGGACCAGTTGATGCGGATGAACTCCAACACCCGCTACCTGCACCCCGCCCAGACCGATTTTGCCGATACGGTACTGGCAAAAATGCCCGATCCTCTGTCGGTGTGCTTTTTCGTCAATTCAGGGACAGAGGCAAACGAACTCGCCCTGCGCCTTGCCGCGGCCCATTCCGGCGGGCGCGACATCATCACCGCCAATCACGGCTATCATGGCAATACAACAGGGGCGATTGCCATTTCCGCCTATAAATTCAACGCCAAAGGCGGGGTCGGTCAGGCGGATTGGGTCCAACTGGTGGACGTGGCCGATGATTTCGCCGGTCCCTTCCGGCGCGAAGACCCGGACTGCGCGGATAAATACGCCGCCCAGATCGACGGGGCCATCGCCGCCGTCACTGCGCGCGGCAGCCGGGTTTCCGGCTGGATCAGCGAAGTCTTCCCGTCGGTCGGCGGCCAGATCATCCCGCCCCAAGGCTACCTGCCACAGGTCTATGCCAAAATCCGCGCTGCCGGTGGCGTTTGCATCGCGGATGAGGTGCAAACCGGTCTCGGGCGGCTGGGCGATTACTATTTCGCTTTTGAACAACAGGGCGTCACACCCGACATCGTCGTGCTCGGCAAACCCATTGGCAACGGCCACCCGATCGGCGTTGTCGTGACCACCCCCGAAATCGCTGCCAGCTTTGCCCAGGGACCGGAGTATTTCTCAACTTTCGGCGGCTCGACCCTGTCCTGCCGGATCGGGGCGGAAGTGCTGAAAATCGTGGATGACGAAGGCTTGCAGGACAACGCCCGCCAACGCGGACAAGATCTGCTCGACGGTCTGCGCAAACTACAGGACAAACATGCCGTCATCGGGGATGTGCGCGGTATGGGGCTGTTTGTCGGCGTAGACCTTGTAACGGACCGTGAAACCCGCGCACCCGCCACAAAAATCGCTGACCGCGTGATCAACCGAATGAAGGAAAACCGCATCCTGATCGGCTCTGAAGGGGCGCATCACAACGTGCTGAAAATCCGCCCGCCCCTGACAATCGAGGCGGATGACATAGATCGCATCCTGCACCAGCTGGACCGCATCTTCAGCGAAACCGCTTGCCAGCCCTGAAAAGATAAACGGGCGCCAGCATCCTGACACCCGTTTCAATGTTCCCAAAAATACTCCCGCCGGAGGCTCCGGCGGGTCGCAGATTACCCCCGGTTCATGCGGTTTTCGATCAGATCGTCCACGACACTCGGGTCTGCAAGGGTCGAGGTATCGCCAAGCGCGCCGAAATCATCTTCGGCAATCTTGCGCAGAATACGCCGCATGATCTTGCCCGAACGGGTTTTCGGCAGGCCCGGCGCCCATTGGATCAGGTCGGGCTTTGCAATCGGGCCGATTTCCTTGCGCACCCAATCTGACAGTTCCTTGCGCAACGCCTCGCTCGGCTCTTCTCCTGACATCAACGTGACATAGGCATAAATGCCCTGCCCCTTGATGTCATGGGGATAGCCCACAACGGCGCTTTCTGCGACTTTTTCATGGGCGACCAGTGCGCTTTCCACTTCGGCCGTGCCCATCCGGTGGCCGGAAACGTTGATCACATCATCCACCCGTCCGGTGATCCAGTAATAGCCGTCCGCATCGCGCCGGCAGCCGTCACCGGTGAAGTAATACCCTTTGTAATCACTGAAATACGTCGCCACGAAACGGTCGTGATCGCCGTAAACCGTGCGCATCTGGGCGGGCCAGCTGTCTTTCATGCACAAGACGCCTTCGGCCTCGGTCGTGGTGATTTCCTCGCCGGTCTGCGGATCAAGGATCACCGGCTGGACACCAAAGAACGGCAGGGTACAGGAACCGGGTTTGGTTTCGATCGCACCTGGCAGCGGGGTCATCAGATGGCCGCCGGTTTCCGTCTGCCACCACGTGTCCACAATCGGGCAGCGGTCTTTCCCGACAACTTCGTTATACCAGTTCCACGCCTCGGGGTTGATCGGCTCGCCCACGGTGCCAAGAATCCGCAAGGACGACAGATCGCATTTTGTGACAAACTCGTCCCCCTGCCCCATCAACGCGCGGATCGCTGTCGGCGCGGTGTAGAACTGTGTGACCTTATGTTCGTCGCACACCTGCCAGAAGCGGCTGGCATCGGGATAGGTAGGCACCCCTTCAAACATCAGCGTGGTGGCGCCATTGGCCAGCGGCCCGTAAACGATATAGCTGTGGCCCGTGACCCAGCCCACATCCGCCGTGCACCAGAAAATATCGCCGTCCTTATAGTCGAACACATATTTGTGGGTCAGCGACGCATAGACCAGATAGCCCGCCGAGGAATGCACAACCCCTTTGGGCTGACCTGTGGAACCGGATGTATAAAGGATAAACAGCGGGTCTTCGGCGTTTACCTGAACGGCAGGGCAGTCTTCCGACGCCTGCGCCATCAGGGCCGAATAGGAATGGTCGCGCCCGTCTTTCAGGCCCACATCTGCGCCGGTACGTTCGACCACCAGTGTTTGCACATCACCGCAGATTTCCATTGCTGCATCTGCATTCACCTTTAGCGGAGTTGCCTTGCCGCCGCGCGGTGCCTGATCTGCCGTGACCAACAGCTTTGCGTCGCAGCTTTTGATCCGTGCCGCAAGCGCATCCGGAGAGAAGCCGCCAAAGACGATGGAATGCACCGCACCTATCCGCGCACAGGCCAGCATGGCATAGGCGGCTTCAGGGATCATCGGCATATAAAGGACAACGCGGTCGCCTTTTTCCACACCGAGGGTTTTATACACATTGGCCAGCTTGCTGACTTCGCGGTGCAACTCTGTGTATGTGATATGTTTGGATGCTTCTGTCGGGCTGTCCGGCTCCCAGATAATCGCGACCTGATCGCCCCGCGTGTCCAGATGGCGGTCCACACAGTTTTCACAGACATTCATTTCCCCGTCTTCGAACCATTTGATCGAGACATCGGGATGGGCAAATGTGGTGTTTTTGACTTTGGTAAAAGGTTTGGACCACTGAAGCGCATTTCCCTGTTCACGCCAGAATCCTTCGGGATCTTTGACCGAGGCTTCATACATCGCCTTGTACTGATCCGCGTTTACATGCGCATCGCGCGCAATCGCTGCCGGAATCGGGTGTTTTTCCATAGGGCTGTTGTGTGCTGACATAGCTTGCCTCCTCCTAACAAGTCACCGCATTAATGACTGCAGACCCTCTCCTTCTGCAAGTACCTGCGGAAAATTAACTAAAAACTGTCAATCTGTCTGTAATGCAACGGTTTTGAAGAAGAATTTTGTAAAGAAAATGACGGAAACCGTCACAAAACTGTAAGAAACATGACTTATGTACCGCCTCACGAACCGCTCCGGTGCGCCCCCGCTGCACCTTCCCTGAACCGATACAAAGGCAATCCTGTCTTACAATGCTTGCTTTTTGTTTTGACCAAACGGTAAGGTTTTCGCAGTTGCACCGTCAACACTAGGAGGAAATTCATTATGGAATTGAAACATTTGCTATGGGGATCGGCAACAGCCGTTATGGTTGGTGCCCCTGTTACAGCCCAAACCCAAGTCGAATTCTGGCACGCCTTCACAGGCCGTCTGGGCGAACTGGTGGCTGCACAGGTTGAAACTTTCAACAACAGCCAGTCCGATTATGTGGTCGAAGCGACCCATAAAGGCAATTATTCCGAAACACTGAACGCGGGCATTGCCGCTTTCCGTGCAGGCGAACAGCCCGACATCCTGATGGTGTTCGAAGTTGGTACCGCCACGATGATGGCTGCCAAAGGCGCGATCAAGCCGGTCTATGAAGTCATGGCCGATTCGGGCGCCGATTTCGATTCGGACGCCTATATCGGCGCGGTGAAAGGCTATTACACCACTGCCGAAGGTGAAATGCTGTCGCTGCCGTTCAACTCTTCCACGCCTGTGCTTTGGGTTAACCGCGATGCACTTGAAGCCGCCGGAATCGACCCTGACACAGATATGTCCACTTGGGAACAAGTGGGTGGTGTGCTTGATAAACTGAAGGAAGCGGGCAGCGAATGTCCGATGACCACTGCTTGGCAAAGCTGGATTCACCTTGAGAACCTGTCAGCCTATCACGACACACCCTTTGCAACCAAAGCCAACGGGTTTGGCGGCGTAGACACCGAATTGGCGCTGAACGGTGATGTGCAGGTTGCGCATATTCAGGCGATGGGCGACTGGGCCAAGGAAGGCAAATTCATCTATGCAGGCCGTCGCAACGAAGGTGGCGCAAACTTCCGCTCCGGCGATTGTGCGCTGTTCACCGAAAGCTCTGCGGGTTACGCGGGCATCAAGGCCGAAGCCAAATTCGATTTCGAAGTCCGCCCGCTGCCTTACTGGGCCAGCGCGGTTGACGCCCCGCAGAACACCATCATCGGTGGTGCATCCCTTTGGGTGATGGCAGGTCAGTCGGATGAGGAATACAAAGGCGTTGCCGAATTCCTGAACTTCCTCAGCTCTGCCGAAGTGCAGGCCCAATGGCATCAGGATACAGGCTATCTGCCTATCACAAGTGCCGCAGCCGACCTGACCCGCGAACAGGGCTTCTATGAAGCAAACCCCGGTACGGATGTAGCCGTGAAACAGATGACCACCAATGCGCCGACCGAAAATTCCAAAGGTCTGCGTCTGGGCTCTTTCGATCAGATCCGCGGCATCATCGACGAAGAGCTGGAGGCCGTCTGGTCCGGTGACAAGGACGCGAAAACCGCCCTTGATAGCGCAAAACAGCGGGGCGACGAACTGCTGCGCCGCTTTGAGCAAGCCAACCGCTAAGGCATAGGGCATCCCCGCCCCGCGCGGGGGTGCCCCTTCACTCCATGGAAAAACGCGTCACCTTCAAAGGGCTCTGGTTGCCGCTTCTGCTGGTTCTTCCACAGATCGTGATCACGGCTGTCTTTTTCTTTTACCCCGCAGGTCAGGCGATCTGGCAGTCCCTGTTCATCCCCGATCCTTTCGGCCTGTCGATGCAATATGTGGGGCTGGGCAATTTCGAATACCTGCTGGGCAATCCCTATTACCGCGCCTCTTTTGTGACAACGGCGGTTTTTTCCATCCTTGTGACCGTGGTCTCTATGGGCATCGCCCTGTATCTGGCCGTACTGGCCGACCGTCTGATCAAAGGCTCCGGTGTCTATCGCACCTTGCTGATCTGGCCCTATGCGGTGGCTCCTGCGGTGGCGGGGGTCTTGTGGCTGTTCATGTTCAACACCCGCGTCGGCGTGGTGTCATGGTATCTTGGCCTGCTTGGCTATGACTGGAACCATGTGCTGAACGGCGAAGAGGCTATGGGCCTTGTGGTTGTCGCCAGCGCCTGGGGGCGGATCAGCTATAACTTCCTGTTTTTCCTAGCCGGATTGCAGGCGATTCCGAAATCCGTGATCGAGGCAGCCGCAATTGACGGCGCCCGCTTCTGGACCCGTTTCCGCACGATTGTCTTTCCCCTGCTCTCCCCCACCACATTCTTCCTGCTGGTGGTGAACATCGTCTACGCCTTTTTTGAAACCTTCGGCGTGATCCATACGATCACCAGCGGCGGGCCGCAGCAGTCCACCACCATTCTGGTTTACAAAGTCTATGCGGACGGGTTTGTCGGGCAGGATCTCGGCTCCTCTGCGGCGCAATCGGTGATTCTTCTGGTGATCGTCGGCCTGCTGACCATCGTCCAATTCAAATTCATCGAACGGCGGGTGCATTACTGATGGCAGATCATTCAGGCATGGTAGAAAAGCGCGGCTTTGGGCTGTGGATGACCCATCTCGGGCTGATTGTCGGCCTGTTGTTTGTCTTCTTCCCGATCTGGCTTGCGCTGGTTGCCTCCACTGTAACGCAGGCCGACATCATGGAACCGCCGATGCCCCTGCTTCCGGGCGAGCATTTCTTTGAAAACTATCGCAAGGCGCTGGTCTCTGGCATCAATGCCCCTGTGGCCTGGATGATGGTGAATTCGATGATCATGGCCCTTGGCATCGCCTTTGGTAAAATCGTCATCTCGCTGCTGTCCGCATTTGCCATTGTCTATTTCCGCTTCCCCGGACGGCGCACGTTCTTCTGGCTGATCTTTCTGACCCTGATGCTGCCCGTAGAGGTGCGCATCGTGCCCACCTATGAAGTCGTCGCAGGCTTTGGCATGCTCAACAGCTACTCCGGCCTGATCTTCCCGCTGATCGCATCCGCCACCGCCACCTTCCTGTTCCGCCAGTTCTTCATGACTGTACCGGACGAACTGGCCGAAGCCGCCCGCGTGGACGGTGCCAGCCCGATGCAGTTCTTCCGCGATATCCTTCTCCCGATGAGCCGTACAAACATCGCCGCCCTGTTCGTGATCCTGTTCATCTACGGCTGGAACCAATACCTCTGGCCGCTGC
>JAAEZA010000017.1 GCA_018223125.1 Paracoccaceae bacterium
CCCTAGGGACTGCCACTTCTGTCGAAACCCTCCTGAATAAATCTACAGCAGACACAGTCCGGCAAAACAGTCGCACAGCGCGAAAACGGCGCCAGTCAGCACGATACGTTCAGGCTTCAATGTTCCCGAAATACTCCCGCCGGAGGCGCCCAGCCTATTGCTTCATCTGGTCTTCTGCCGCGCGCAGGGCCTTGCGGAAATTCGGGCCGCCTCGGGTATTGAGAACCGCGCGGGTGTAAAGCGCTACCAGATAGGGGCGCTTTTTCTCGAGTAAGCGGTTCAGCATTTCCTTTTGATAGCGGTGGTTGTGCAGTCTGGTCCGCATCAGGCGGTAGAAAACGGCGGTTGTCAGCGTCCCCTCCACACACCCGAGCACGACCTGTTTCAGCACGCCCATCTGCTGCCAGAGCGAGGCAATGCGGTGGCCCATAAAGCGGCATTTGTACTTGCGTACATTTTCCCCCTGAAACAGGGCCGCGTGCATGGCATCAAGGCTGGCTTGCGGATCGTAGAACAGATGCACCTGTTTGGCCTGCAAGGATTCGACCGGCCCATAGCCATAACGCGATGAAAAATCCCGCGCCCATGCCTTGCGATAGCGGGTTTCCCAGGAGGCGACATCACGGCTAAGCGTGGCTTGGGGCGACAGAAGGATCACGGTTGATCCGGGGGCGGCGGCGTTAAAGACGCTTGCTGCATAGGCCCCCATGGAAGCACCATAGAACAACACATTGTCAAACCGTTTAAAGAATCCCTCATCCCGCAGCCGGTCGAAGAAATCGAACACGGCTTCATCGCGGTACCATGTCCAGCCGTGGGCCATCATCCCGAGCATGGACCAGCCCTGCCCTGTCACGAAATTATACCCCCAAGGCATCCGGTGTTCCGCGTCTTTGGCCACATCGTCGAGGTTTTCGAATGTGACAAAAAGGGTCTTCCCCCCCTGTCCTTCCCCTTGCACAAACAGTGCGGAATGCTGATCCCCGAGTTCTTCGAAAAAACCCTTTTCCCCGCCAACGCTGGCAAGATGGTTTTGCAGGTCGATCTGGGTCGGTTTGTTCATAGGGCGAGCACCGTTTGTATCTGACGGCTTTTGACAGATTCATACATTTCAAGGTCGGCCCCGAAGGCCCGCTCGATATTGCGCCGGTCCTTGCGGGTCAGCCCTGCGACCAGTTCCCTGCTGGAGGTTTTATGCCCAAGCGAATTGCGCGTATCCTGCACCATCGGCTGCGCACTGCCAAAACAGGCCGAAACGATTTCCTTCAACGCCGGTTCAAGATCATCCGTCGTACCTACCACGTCGTAATTGACCAGCC
The DNA here is from genome assembly GCA_018223125.1 of Paracoccaceae bacterium. Lineage (GTDB taxonomy): Bacteria > Pseudomonadota > Alphaproteobacteria > Rhodobacterales > Rhodobacteraceae > Amylibacter. The sequence continues at coordinate 1,320 of JAAEZA010000017.1, forward strand.
CCCAGGAAATTTCCTTGCTCTGGGGGCGCCAGTGGCGATCCACGTCGAGCGCTTCGGGGTTGTGTGCCAGCACATCGAGAAAGGCAGACAGGCTCAGGTCTTCGTCCTTTGGTCGCCCGAGTTTATCCATCAGCTTGTGCTTTTTTGCACCCTGCCCCGCCACTTTATCGGCCCAGGCACTGACAGTCCGGCTGACCGGTTCGCGCACCGCTGTAAAGCGGAACACATCAGGGGATTGCAGCGCATTCAAGGCACGGTCCAGCGACAGCGTCCGCTTGCCCGCATGGATCACATCCATGGGGGGTTTATGCACGTTCTGCATGGAAATATCGCGGCTGTCGCCTTTTTCAGCCAGCAGATGAGCCATCAGCGTGGCAATGACGGTCGTGCAGGCAGCCTTGTGGTTTTTCATGTAAACAAAATTGCGCCCCGCCGGTTGGAACGCGGGCATATAGACGGTTTGCAGAAAGTGCCGTTCATGGAGATAGTTGTCCAGAATCCCGTCCTTGAACGCCATATACCACTCTCCCTTACCGGTCTTGTCCCTTGCCGCCACAGCGCAGAACCGCGCCAGCGCAGGGCCGTTCTGCTTGTCTGCTATCGGGATTACAGCAATTCCCGCAGGGGTGGAAGTGGGAATGACCCGCGACCAACAGCGCGGTAGCGGGCGGCGGCGCTAGTCCACGGGCGTCTCATCATCCAGCAGGATACGCGCCGCACTGCCCTCGGGGTCATCATATTGTGCGTTGCGCACGGTCCACAAAAAGCCGATCAGCCCCACCCCTCCAAGGATCAGGGACACAGGGATGAGAACGACCAGAACATTCATTTCACCAACCTCACGCGCATTGCATTTGCCAGCACGGTCAATGACGATGCAGACATGGCCAGCGCCGCAAGTAAAGGCGTTGCCAGTCCGGCGAGGGCGATTGGAATTGCTATCAGATTATACCCCGCAGCAATCACGAAATTCTGCCGCGACAGTTTCACAGACGACCGCGCCACTGCAAGTGCCAGCGGGATGTTTGCCAGATCCTGACGCAGGATCACAATATCCGCCGCATTGCGCGACGCATCCAGAGCCGAAGACGGTGCCATAGAAGCATGCGCTGATGCGAGCGCGGCCGTGTCGTTCAGCCCGTCCCCCACCATCAGCACCTTGTAGCCACGGCTTTCCAATTCTTGCAACCGCTTTACTTTTTCTTCGGCCCGCACGCCCGCCTGAATATCAAGCACCCCGAGTTGACGGGCGATGTCCACGGCAGCTTCCCGCCGGTCGCCGGTCAGGATGTGCACCGGCACACCGGCATTTTGCAGGGCAGTGACAGCGGTTTTCGCGCCGTCGCGCAGGGTTTCGGTGGTTTCAATCTTGCGCGCTTCAGTGTCGCCGACCCGCAATCCGGTGCCGGTAAAATCCGCACCAAGCCAGTCCGCCCGCCCCAGTTGCACAGATTCGCCGCCAAAACTGGCCTGCACACCTGCGCCCTTGATCTCTTCAATTCCTGTAAGCGGTGCCGGTTTCATCTGCGGCCCCAAGGTTTCGGTGATGGCCTTGCTGACAGGATGATCCGACGCCTGTGCAAGCCCCAGCAGGATGGCCTGTTCCACAGCGCTTAGGCCCGAGCCTGCCACATCAAATCCCGGACGGGTCAGCGTGCCGGTCTTATCGAAAACCGCCAGATCCACCTCTGCCAGACGTTCCAGCGCGGTGGCGTGGCGCACCAGCAGGCCTTTGGAAAACAGGCGGCCAATCGCCCCGGTAGACACCGCAGGCACCGCCAGACCAAGGGCACAGGGGCAGGTGATGATCAGTACGGCCACGGCGATATTCAGCGACAGGCGCACATCATGACTGACCGCCAACCAACCCAGAAACGCCAGCAACGCCAGCAGATGCACGGCGGGGGCATAAATCTGCGCCGCCCTTGCCGCCAGCGAGGTGTATTTGTTGCGCCCCGTTTCCGCCAGTTCGACCATCGCGGCCACACGGCGCAGGGTTGTGTCTTCGCCAACAGCAGTGGCGCAGAGGATCAGGGGCGCGCCCAGATTGACCTCACCCGCTTGCAGCGCGGCACCGGCGCGCACCGAGACCTCTTCGGTTTCTCCGGTCAGGAAGGAACGGTCCATCTGCGCTGTCGGGGTTATAAGGTCTCCGTCCACGGGTACGCGCATCCCGCTTGGCACAAGGACGTGATCCCCTACCGCAAGATCGGATACCGCGCAACTTTCGGCCTGTCCCTTGACCATCACGCTTGCCCTGTGGACCTCTAATGCAGAGAGTTCACGCGCAGCAGAACGGGCCGCGCCACGGGTTTTATGCTCCAGAAACTTGCCGATCAGCAGAAAGAAGGTCAGCGACAGGGCCGCATCAAAATAGGCGTGCGCCCCACTCTGACGGGCTTCGAATATGGACATGCCCACCGCCAGAACAATCGCCAGCGAGATTGGCACGTCCATATTCAGCCTGCGATGCCGCAGCGCCGACCACGCGCTTTTGAAAAACGGCTGGCCGGAAAAAGCCACCACCGGCACAGCGATAGTGGCCGAAATCAGATGGAACAGATCCCGCGTGGCATCCGCCGCTCCGGACCAGACCGCCACAGACAAAAGCATCACGTTCATCATGGCAAAACCGGCCACTGCCAGACGCAGCAGAAGGGCACGGCCCGCAGGGTCCGCCTCCGCGCCCAGCGCCTCCTGATCAAGGGGATTTGCTTCAAACCCCAGACCGGCCAGATGCTGTTTTACCTCTGCCTCGCTCACGCTATCGTCCGCCTCGACACTCAGCCGTTTCAGCGACAGGTTCACCCGCGCGTCCCGAATTCCCGGCACCATTCGAAGGCCCTGTTCGATCTTGGCAATACAGGCAGCGCAATGCACGCCCGGCACCGAAAACCGCAGGTTTGCTCTTAACTTTCTGGCCACCTCTTCACTGGCCAGCGTAGCAGGAACACATCCCGGGCACGGGGATGCGGAAAAGGCAGTGCTCATTGTACGACCCTTACGATGATGCGTTGCTGAAACAGCGTGCCATCGGGCGCGCGCGCCTTCAGCCGCAGGTTCCAGTTCCCCGCATTCGCCACAACCGGCGCAACATAGACTCCGCTTTCGCGGCGGAACTGCAATTCCTGATCCTGCGCCACACTGGTGGCCCGCCCGAAAGTGGCCTGTTCGATCAGGGCCGAAACCGGCGTACCTCCCTGCGTGATGTCCAGCGTCAGAGAGCCGTCTTCCACGGATGCCCCCACATCCCAACCCAGTGCAACCTGCGCATCGCGGTCGGCATCAAAGCGCTGGCTTGCCACGTAGGAGTTTTTCACCTCAAGCCCCGGAAAACTGTGAACCGCGTTATAGGCCAACACCAGATTGACCCCGATAATCACCGAAAACGCCAGCGCGAAAGACCCGAACACGTGCCATCCTGTAATCTGCTTCACCATATCACTCTGCCTTTCCGTTGAAGGTTGTCGCTTGGGACGCCCGTGTGCCTGTGGCTGTATCCTCGACCCAGATACGAATATCACTGCGGGCCAGCGTTGCGGCCGGATCGCGGCGCGGCGCGGTGACATAAACCCGCTGCATGAAAGTCTTGTCCGCCGGGACAAGAATGCTGCGCCCGTCTTCGTGCCCTTCCAGTTGCAATTGAACTCCTGTCTCGGCGGTAACAGACAGCCGGAACACCCGCGCCTCGGCGTGTTTGTTGCGCATCCGCACGTCGTAAATGTTGCGGATGCTGCCATCTGAAAGCGTCACATAAGTCGGGTTGCGCAAGGGAGACACTGCCAGTTCGATGTCCGAACGCATGAACAGCGCGTAGATCAGGCCGATCCCGACAAGCGACCAAAGCGCCGTATAGAACAGCGTTCTGGGGCGCAGGATATGTTTCCATACCGGCTTGGGCGCGGCTCCGGCACGCTCTTCCGGCTCATCAGACAGCGCGAGATAATCAATCAGCCCTCGCGGCTTGCCAATCTTGTCCATCACATCATCGCAGGCGTCGATACACAGCGCACAGGTGATACATTCCATTTGCTGCCCGTCGCGGATGTCGATTCCCATAGGGCAAACGTTGACGCAGGCCATACAGTCGATGCAATCCCCGCGCGGCGCGGCATCCGCCGCCTGTGCCGCCTTGCGATGCTTGCCACGGGGCTCTCCGCGCCAGTCCCGATAGGCCACAGTGATCGTGTCAGGGTCCATCATCGCCGCCTGAATGCGGGGCCAGGGACACATGTAAATGCAAACCTGTTCCCGCAGAAAGCCGCCAAAGACAAAGGTCGTCGCGGTCAGAACGGAAATTGTTACATAGGCGACCGGATGGGCGTCAAAGCGCAGCAGATCCTGTGCCAATGTCGGCGCATCCGTGAAATAGAACACCCACGCCCCGCCGGTTGCCATCGCAATGACAAGCCAGATCGCCCATTTGGTCAGCCGCAGCCGCCATTTGTGGAAATCCCACTTTGCCTTCCACAACCGCACCCGCGCATTGCGATCCCCTTCGACCCAACGTTCCACCAGAATGAACAGATCGGTCCAGACCGTTTGGGGGCAGGTATAACCACACCACACCCGCCCAAGGGCCGAGGTAAACAGAAACAGCCCCAGCCCTGCCATCACCAGCAATCCGGCGACAAAGTAAAACTCGTGCGGCCAGATTTCGATCCAGAAAAAGTAAAACCGCCGCCCCGCCATATCCAGCAGAACAGCCTGATCCGGCAGGCTCGGACCGCGATCCCAGCGAATCCACGGCATAAGATAGTAAATCCCCAGCGTGACCAGCATGATCCACCATTTCAGACGGCGGAACCTGCCCGAAACCTTGCGGGGGAACACGGGCTCCTGCGCCGCGTAAAGAGGGGGAGGCATGGTTTGGGTCATGGTATCAATCCTGTTCGCAGTCCCGTCTTACCGCGCGGGAATCAGCTGCGCCTTGATATGGATCAAAAAGACCCCCGAAACGGCTTGTTTGCGAACAGGGCCGTTTCGGGGGAACGACACCGCCGTAGGGGAGGCAGCGCCGTATTCCAGTGGTGGGTGACGCGCCTGTTACTCGCCACCGCCCAAGCCATGAACATAGGCAGACACAGCCCGCACATCCGCTTCGATCAGTCGCTGGCCCCATGCGGGCATAATGCCGAAACGGGAATAGGTGATGGTCTGGATCAGGGTCTCGCGGTCGCCACCATAAAGCCAGATCGCATCCGCCAGATTGGGCGCGCCCTGTTCACGGTCGCCCAGACCCGTGCCACCGTGACAGGCTGAACACTGCTCTGCAAACAGCTGCTGTCCGGTTGCGGCCAGTTCGGGTTCCGCATCATCGTTGGACAGCGAATACACATATTCTGCGACCTCGCGGATCTGCTCTTTCTCCAGCAGTTCGCCAAAGGCAGGCATCGCCGAGTAGCGGGCGTCGCCGTCGATATCATTGCGGATGCCGTGACGCACGGTGAAGGTGATTTCATCCATGCTGCCGCCCCAAAGCCAGTCATCGTCCAGCAGGTTCGGATAGCCTTTAAAACCGGCTGCACCGGAGCCGTGACACTGGGAGCACTGCGCTTTGAACACAGCGCCACCGCGGGCCACTGCATACCGTAACAATTCGGGGTCTTCAGGCAGGCGGTCCATTTCTGCTGCAAGCAACTGTTCCACCAGCGCGCCGTTCTGCGCGTCATGCGCCTCTATATCACGGGCCACATCCGCGCGCGTCGACCAGCCGAGCACCCCTGTCGTTGCACCCGAAATCAACGGCCACGCAGGAAAGGCGATGGTATAGGCAATGCCCCAGACAATCGTTGCGTAAAGCGTCCAGAGCCACCAGCGGGGCATCGGGTTGTTCAACTCCTCAATGCCGTCCCAGTTGTGGCCGGTGGTTTCCACGCCGGTGACTTCATCCACGTTCTTTTCAGTATGGTCAGACATCATTTTGTCCTTTTGATACAGTCAGGGCAGTTGCCCGCACAGCCGCGCGGAACAACAGGCGATAGAGACTCCCGCAAGGGAATCCGGCTGGCATCTTCGTGCATTTTCCGACTTCCCGGGCGGAACAGAAACAGGATCGCCCCGATAAAGAAACAGAACATCGCCAGCAAAAACCAGCTGTCAGCCAGTTCGCGCAGGAAAGAGTAGGTATCCATAGCGCCCTCCTATCGGCTTGCGTCGGGGGTGAAGGTGGAAAAGTCGACCATCGTCCCGAGCACCTGAAGATAGGCCACCAGCGCATCCATCTCTGTCAGCTCTTTCTGGCCGTCGAAATTGGCCACGGCAGCACCGGGATAGCGTTCCAGCATATCGTCGTAGTCACTGTCGGGATCGGCCTGCGCATAAAAATCCGCCACCGCGTTTTCCAGCATGTCATCGTCATAGGGCACCCCCACAAAACGGTGGGTCTTCAGCAGCGCCTTAATCTGGGATGCGTCAATGCGGGTCTCTGCCAGAAACTCGTATTTCGGCATAATCGATTCCGGCACCACGGATTGCGGGTCTTTCAAGTGCTCTACGTGCCATGCGTCGGAATAGCGCCCGCCCACGCGGGCCACATCCGGTCCGGTCCGTTTTGACCCCCATTGGAACGGGTGGTCATACATGGATTCCGCTGCCAGTGAATAATGCCCGTAGCGTTCCACTTCGTCCCGCATCGGGCGGATCATCTGGCTGTGACAAAGGTAGCAGCCTTCGCGCACGTAGATGTCCCGTCCTGTCAGTTCCAGCGGGGAATAGGGGCGCACGCCCTCTACTTCCTCGATGGTGTTTTCCAGCCAGAAAAGGGGCGCGATTTCCACGATCCCGCCGATGGAAACCACCAGAAGGGAACTGACCAGCAGCAGGGTCGGGCTTTTTTCAAGGATTGCATGTTTGTCAAGAAATGCCATTTTCCGAACTCCTTATTCTGCTGCGACGGTCGGAGTGGCGCCAGTGGCACCCGCCTTCGCCGTTTTGGGGCCGCGGATGGTCATCCACATGTTCCAGACCATGATCAGCGCACCCGCAAGGAACATCACCCCGCCCATGCCCCGCACCACATACATCGGGAATTTCGCGGCCACGGTGTCTGCGAAAGAGTTCACAAGGAACCCCTGATCATCCACCTCGCGCCACATCAGGCCCTCCATGATGCCAGTGACCCACATGGAGGCGGCGTACAGAACGATGCCGATGGTCGCCAGCCAGAAGTGCCAGTTGATCGCGCTTAGGGAATACATCCTGTCACGCCCCCACAGACGGGGTGTCAGGAAGTAGAGACAGGCGAAGGTGATCATGCCGTTCCAGCCAAGTGCACCGGAATGCACGTGACCGATGGTCCAGTCGGTATAGTGGGAAAGGGAGTTCACCGCGCGGATCGACATCATCGGACCTTCAAAGGTGGACATGCCATAAAAGCCGAGCGACAGGACGAACATCCGCAGGATCGGATCGGTGCGCAGCTTGTCCCAAGCGCCTTGCAGCGTCATCAGACCGTTGATCATCCCGCCCCAGCTTGGCATCCACAGGATAATCGAGAACACCATGCCAAGGGTCGATGCCCAATCCGGCAGCGCGGTGTAGTGCAAATGGTGCGGACCTGCCCAGATATAAAGGAAGATCAGCGCCCAGAAGTGAATGATCGACAGTTTGTAACTGTAAACCGGACGGCCCGCCTGTTTGGGCACGAAGTAGTACATCATGCCAAGGAAACCCGCCGTCAGGAAAAAGCCGACCGCGTTATGGCCGTACCACCACTGTGTCATCGCATCCTGCACACCGGCAAAGACCTGCACGGATTTGCTGCCCCAGATGGACACCGGAATTGACAGGTTATTGATCACGTGCAGCATGGCCACAGTGATGATGAAGGCCAGATAGAACCAATTCGCCACATAGATATGACGCTCGCGCCGCTTGAAAATCGTGCCAAGGAACACAGCCAGATAGGCGAGCCAGACAACCGTCAGCCAGATGTCCACATACCATTCCGGCTCGGCGTATTCTTTGGACTGGGTGGCCCCCAGCAGGTAACCGGTTGCAGCCAGCACGATGAACAATTGATAGCCCCAGAACACAAACCATGCGAGGTTCCCGCCCCAAAGCCGCGTCGCGCCGGTGCGCTGGACGACGTAAAACGAAGTCGCAATCAGAGCGTTCCCGCCAAAAGCAAAAATCACCGCAGATGTGTGAAGGGGCCGCAGCCGGCCAAAATTGGTAAAGGGTTGGCCCCAGTCAAAGTTCAACTCGGGAAAGGCCAGTTGGAACGCGATGAACGTCCCCACCACAAATCCGGCAATCCCCCAGAAGGCCGTGGCAATCACGCCTGCGCGGATCACACCGTCGTCATAACCCGCTGGCACAGGCTTCGCCTTTTGCGGCTCCCCCGCGTGACGGATCACCCAAACAAACATGCAAAGCGCGATCACCATGATCAACACCGCATGTAATTGATACGCCGGATCCTGCGCCCAATTCGCGCCCATAGCCGCAAAAAGCGCAACTCCGGCCAGTAGAAAAGCCTTGATATAGTCCATCTGACACCTCGAAAATGACGAGCACTGCCAAGGCAGACACTCCTGTTCGCAAGTGTAGGGATAGGCGGGTTAGGGGGGCGTTTCCTTGATCTGGGTCAAGTTTGACCGGAAAGGCACCGGATTCCACGGTGATTAACTGCCGGGAAAATCAGTTCGCGCTGTCGTCCCCTGACAGATCGCAGAGCGCCTGCGGATTGAGAACTTCAAAATTTCGGCGGTCTTTAAACTGGATGATACCTTGTGATTTCAGCGCCGAAAGCTGGCGGCTGACCGTTTCCAGCGTCAGACCAAGGTAATTGGCAATTTCCTCGCGGCTTAACGGAAGGGTCAGCGCGTCATTTTGCGCCGTTTCCTCTTCCAGACTGCTGCGCCGGATCAGCATATCAAGAAACGTCGCAATCTTTTCACGGGCCGTCTTGCGCCCCAACAGCAGCATCCAGTCCCGTGCAGCGTCCAGTTCGTCCAGTGCGATTTCCACCAGACGTTCGGACAGATGCGGCGTTACCAGCAGCAGATTTTCAAAGGGCTTGCGATCAAAGCAACACAGGGTCACATCCGAGGCGGCGATCACGTCGAATTCGACACGTTCCCGGCCCGGACGACCGATAAAATCTGACGGCAGCAACAAGCCAACCATCTGGGTGCGCCCGTCCTCCAGCGTCTTGCCAAGGGTCGCGACACCGCTGACCACTGACGCTACAAAATCCATCGCTTCCCCCCGCCACAGGATCTGTTCTCCGGCCTTGAAACTGCGGTACACTTTGATTTTTTCAAGGATATCCAGCTCCGCCCCCTCGCATCGGGAGCAGACCGCGCGATGCCGGATCGGACATTCGCCGCATTTGATATTGGAGAGCACAGGAGCATTCATATCGCCCAGACCACCGCAGATTGTTAAAAGAAGCAACAGATTTATACCGGAACGCCTTCTGGAAGATATGCTGGCAGAACGCCGCACCACGGGTACAAAGTGACACAGGCGCGACGGCCCGCCCCCTTGCAAACCTGCGCGCAATGGCCCAAAGGATCGCAAAACGTGGAAGGGAAACATGACACAGCTTATCCCCGCTTGGGACAACGGCGTTCTGACACCATTGGACAAACTGGAGGTACACCGGCGCGGGCTGAAACATCCTGCGATTTCCGTGTTCTTGCTGGCGGGCGACAAAACGCTGATCCAGCAAAGGGCGGCCCATAAATACCACACGCCAAACCTGTGGGCCAATACGGTCTGCACCCATCCCCATTGGGAAGAACCGAGTCTGGCCTGTGCCACCCGCCGCCTTGACGAAGAGCTGGGGATCCGCGGCTGTGACCTGCAATTCGGCCAGACCGTAGAATACCGCGCCGATGTTGGGGGCAGCTTGATCGAGCATGAAGTCGTGGACATCTATATCGCCCGTGTGCAGCCGGACATCGCTATGGCGCTCAATCCGGAAGAGGTACAGGCCGTGCGTTGGATCAACTTTGATACGCTGGCACAGGAAATAAAAGCAGCGCCGGACGAGTTCACGCCGTGGCTGCGGGTGTATATGCGGGATCATCGGGACTGGATCACCGCTGCGACCTAGGCCGGATCTGTTAACTCTTTACCGCCAAACAGGTAAGTCTCAATTCGGTTAACCAATGTCTTTCGCGCCGGATCGATGGAAGTTAGAGCTACGCTACCCCTCTGATAAAAAGGCGAAAACCGCATTAACATACTGCATATATGAAGCTTCATATAAGACGCTTCATATATGAAGCTTCAAGGTTAAGGGTTTCGCAATCTTTCTTAACAAACTCTTCGAAGAGCATTCCACAGCCCCCTGCACAAAAAAGCCGCGCCGCAGGTTTCCCCACGGCGCGGCCTGTTCTGACGGGCCTTTGCTTATTTCAAAGCAGCGTCAGTGATTTCCAGCGTATAAGCCCCTTCAGGCTCTTTCGTGATCACAGGATCGGAACCGGCCGTCAGCAGGCTGTCCACTGTGCGGCGGTAATCTGCTTCGTCCAATGCACCGTTTGATCCTGCCGTCAGCTTGGCCACTTCGGACATCATCCGCTTCTGGTGTTTCTCGGTCTGTGCGCCGGTCGCATCGTTGTCCAGAACGATCATTGCGGCTTCGTCCGGGTTTTCCTCGGCGTATTTCCAGCCCTTCATGGAAGCCCGCACGAAACGGACCATCTTGTCCTTGAACGCCTCGTCCTTCAGGTTTTCACCCAGAACATACATCCCGTCTTCCAGCGTCGCCACGCCCTGATCTTCGTATTTGAACACGACCAGTTCTTCCGGCGTCAGACCCGCATCAATAACCTGCCAGTATTCGTTATAGGTCATTGTAGACACACAAGCGGCCTGCTTCTGCAACAGCGGATCAACATTGAAGCCCTGCTTCAGAACCGTCACACCACCATCAGAGCCGTCGGTTTTCAGGCCAAGTTTGCTCATCCAGCTGAGGAACGGATATTCGTTACCAAAGAACCAGACCCCCAGCGTCTTCCCCGGAAAATCGTCCGGCGAGGATACACCCGCATCCTTGCGGCAGGTCAGCATCATGCCAGAAGATTTATACGGCTGGGCGATATTGACCAGATCCAGACCCTTTTCACGGGATGCCAACGCAGAGGGCATCCAGTCCAGCACCACATCGGCGCCACCACCGGCAATCACCTGTGCAGGGGCAATATCAGGGCCACCCGGCTTGATGGTGACATTCAGGTCTTCTTCTTCATAAAAACCTTTGTCCTGCGCCACGTAATATCCGGCGAACTGGGCCTGCGTGACCCATTTCAGTTGCAGCGTCACATCATCCGCTGCTTGTGCAAAAGACGCGCCCAGCGCCATGGCACCTGCAAGTGCTGTAGTTACAATTTTTTTCATTTTCTTACTCTCCTTGTTGATTCGTTTTTAATTTTTCTACCCTCTCTGCGAAGGGTGCCAGAAGGTGACGCCTTTTTCCAGCAGCGCCACCAACCCGTAAAAGGCCGAACCAGCAATCGCCGCCACGGCAATCTCGGCCCAGACCATATCCAGCGCCAACCGACCAACTTCAGTCGAAATCCTAAAACCCATTCCTTTGATCGGCGAACCGAAGAACTCGGCCACAATGGCACCGATCAGAGCCAGCGTTGTCGCGATTTTCAGACCGTTAAAGATAAAGGGCATTGCCGCAGGCAGACGCAGTTTCATCAGGGCCTGAGGATAGCTCGCCGCGTAAGTCCGCATCAAATCCCGCTGCATGGCGTCCGACGCCTGCAATCCCTGTACTGTATTCACCAGCACCGGAAAGAACACCATCGCCACAACCACGGCCGCTTTGGACTGCCAGTCAAATCCGAACCACATCACCATGATCGGGGCCAGCCCGATGATCGGCAATGCGGCCACAAAATTGCCCACCGGCAGCAGCCCCCTCTGAAGGAACGGGCTGCGGTCCACCGCAACGGCTACAAGGATGGCCGCGCCGCAGCCGATGATATAACCGCTCAGCGCGCCTTTGACGAAGGTTTGCACGAAATCGCCCCATAACACCGGCAGGTTCTGCGAAAACGTCACGGCAATGGCCGAAGGGGCTGGCAAAAGGACGGGGCTGATTCCAAATCCCCGCACAAACCCTTCCCACAGCAACAGCAGGGTAATCCCGAACAGCGCAGGCACAGCAAAGGCGTTAAAGCGGTTCGGCTTCTGCGCGGTCAGGACAATATTTACCCGCCACGCTGCGGCCCAGAAAACCAGTACAAATACGATCCAGATCATTGCGCCATCCCCATCCGTTTCAGCGTCACCCGTTGCACCAGCCCGATAGAGGCCACCATCAGTGCCGCCAGCGTTGCCGCAGCAATAAGCGCAGACCAGATTTGCACCGTTTGCCCGTAATAACTGCCCACCAGCATCCGCGCTCCAAGTCCGCCATCCTGCGAAAGGGATAGTTCAGCCACAACCGCACCGATCAAACTGGCGGCAATCCCCACCTTGAGAGAGGCAAAGAGATAAGGCGCCGAAGCCGGAAGCCTCAACTTCCAGAAGGTCTGCCCGCGCGAGGCATTCCACGTGCGCATCTGGTCCATCTGCATGTGATCAGGCGAACGCAGCCCCTTGACCATGCCAACCACCACAGGGAAGAAGGAAAGATACATGGAAATCACACCCTTCGCGATCAGGTCATCCACCTGCGCACTGGCCAGAACCACCACGATCATCGGCGCAATCGCCAGAATCGGGATGGTCTGACTCGCAATGATCCACGGCATCACCGATTTATCCATCGCGCGGTTGTGCACGATCCCGATGGCCAGCAGAATTCCAAGTCCGGTGCCAAACACAAACCCGAGCATCGTGGACGACAGCGTGATCCAGCCGTGATAAATCAAAGAGCGTTTGCTGAATGCCCGCCCCCGCTGCACCATTGCACCTGTGGTCTTCCACAACTCGGCCCCCACCTGATGGGGCGGTGGCAGGCGCGGCTTTTCCTGTGTCATCGTATCCCTGACCATTTCGCCAAAGGACAGTTCGACACCGGCGCGCTCGGCCTTGTCATAGGCCCAGTTCTTGTTCAGCATCACCGCCCCGCCATACCAGAGCGCAAAAACCGCAAGAACAACGGTAAGAACAGGAAGTATGTTACGCATGGCAAAATGCCTCCTGCTTCAATGTTCCGCCAAATACTCCCGCCGGAGGCGTCCCGCCCTTTGCCATAACCGGATTTCTTTTGAGTATTTTAAGAACATTGAAACCATTTCCATTGCAGACTGGCCCTGCGGCACAGGCTGGAGAGCCGATGGCCGTGAACGTTGAAACCGCTTTACCCTCCCTATAGGGCAAAAGTGTCACAATCGCAGGGGCGTGCGCAAAGAGAGGTCGCGCGTCCCTGTCCGCGGCGGGTAAGGCTCTTGAAAACAGGATCTTACCCATCCGCGTGCCCCTCTCTCAGCCCGTCGCGCACACGATGGGCAATCTCGATAAACTCCGGCGTGTCGCGGATTTCCAAAGGGCGTTCCTTCGGGAGTGTGCTTTCGATAACATCGGCAATCCGGCCCGGCCTTGGGGACATCACCACGATTTTTGTCGACAGATAAACCGCCTCGGGGATGGAGTGGGTCACAAAACCGATGGTTTTTTCCGTGCGCGCCCAAAGTGCCAGAAGCTGTTCGTTCAGATGGTCCCGCACGATTTCGTCAAGCGCACCGAATGGTTCGTCCATCAGCAGAATATCCGCATCAAAGGCCAGCGCACGGGCGATCGAGGCCCGCTGCTGCATCCCGCCGGACAGTTGCCACGGAAACTTGCGATCAAACCCGTCGAGTTCCACCAGTTCGAGCACCTGTTGCACCCGTTTGGCCTGATCCTCTTTGGAATATCCCATGATTTCCAGCGGCAGGCGGATATTGCCGCCGATGGTGCGCCACGGGTACAGCCCTGCCGCCTGAAACACATAGCCGTAAGCGCGGGACTTGCGTGCTTCGCGCGGGGTGACACCATTGACTGTGATTTCGCCGCCCGTCGGGGTCTCCAGATCGGCCATACAGCGCAGAAAAGTGGTTTTCCCGCAGCCTGAAGGTCCGATGAAGGAGACAAATTCACCTTTGGCGATATCAAGATTGATATCCTTGAGCGCATGGACCGGTCCGTCGTTGGTCTCAAACGTGAGGCTGAGGTTTTTTGCCGAAATTACAGTGTCGTTCATTCCCTGCTTTCTGTTTTTTTCAAGTGGGCCGGTTCCAGAGTTTTGGCTCTGATATTTCGACCGAATTCCCTGCCGGATCTCTGACGTAGATGGATCGTGCGCCGTTGGGCCATTGGAAATCCGCTTCAATGGCAATATCCAGTTTCGCAAGATGCGCGGCCCAGCGGTCCATGTCTGCGCCGCTTGCGCGGAAACACATGTGGCCCTGCCCTTCTGCACCGTGGGTGGGCACGGGCAGACCGCCGGAGGCCTGTTTTGTGGCTTCGGGGTTGAAGATCAGCAACATGCCCGGCCCGCAGCCGAAAAACACATGGCGCCCTTCCACCCGAAGCACTTCTTCCAGTCCGAACACATCTGTGTAGAACGCAGCCGCAGCGTCCAGATCGCGGGCATAAAGCGCGGTTTCCAGAATGGCTTCGGGGGTCATGGGCGCCCCCTGCCGCGAAACAGCGCCGGCCCGCGTGTCCAAGCATCAGAGGAACGGGCGCGGCACATGTCTTATATCCCTGCCGGAATGTTCATCGGATCCCGTTCGATCTTGCGGGGGGAGTTCAGTTCCTTCCACTTGGACAGGGCCGTATGGGCCGACGGGAAGGCCGGACGCGGCACGAAACGGCCTCGACCCGGTTGTGGCTGGGAATTCTTGCCCCACGCCCAGATCACATCCCCGCGGGACAGGGTATAGCGGGCGTTGGCCGTAACCTCGAACCCCTCAAAGACGTTGTAATCCAGCACAGAATGGTGGTTGCTGGGCGAAATGGTTTTGGAAATCTTCGGATCCCAGACAACAATATCCGCATCCGCCCCTTCCACAATCGCGCCCTTCTTGGGATAGATGTTCAGGATCTTCGCCACATTGGTCGAAGTGGCCGCAACAAATTCCTGCGGAGTCAGGCGGCCTGTTTCCACGCCTTCGGTCCAGAGCACGGCCAGACGTTCCTCCAGCCCGTTGGACCCGTTCGGAATGATGCGGAAATCATCCCGCCCTGCCCGTTTCTGTTCGGTATTAAAGGCCGCGTGATCGGTCGCGACCACTTGCAGTGATCCCGCTTGCAGACCGGCCCAGAGACTGTCCTGATGTTTCTTGTTGCGGAAAGGGGGTGACATGACGCGACGGGCGGCGTGGTCCCAGTCCTTGTTGAAATATTCGCTCTCGTCCAGCGTCAGGAACTGGATCAGCGGCTCTCCATAGACGCGCATCCCCTTCTGGCGGGCACGGCGGATCGCTTCGTGGGCCTGTTCGCAGGAGACATGCACAATATAAAGGGGCACGCCCGCAGCATCCGCAATGGTGATTGCGCGGTTGGCGGCTTCACCTTCCAGTTCGGGCGGGCGGGAATAGGCATGACCTTCAGGGCCGGTAATCCCCTCCTTCATGTATTTCTCTTGCAGGATCGCCACCAGATCGCCGTTTTCCGCATGGACCATCGGCAGCGCGCCCAGTTCCTTGCAGCGCTGGAAGGAGGCGAACATCTCGTCATCCTCGATCATCAGCGCGCCTTTATAGGCCATAAAGTGTTTGAAGGAGTTCACGCCCATTTCGACGGCAGTTTTCATTTCGTCGAAAATCTGCTCGCTCCAGCCTGTCACCGCCATGTGATAGCCGATATCCGAACAAATCTGGGGCGCAGATTTACGGTGCCATTCCTTGATACCGTTCACGATAGAGCCGTCCTCACCTGGCAGGCAGAAATCCACCAGCATGGTGGTGCCCCCTGCCGCCGCGGCCCATGTGCCGGATTCAAAGGTTTCTGCGGCGGTGGTGCCCATGAAAGGCATTTCAAGATGGGTGTGGGGATCAATCCCGCCCGGAATTACATAGGCGCCTTCGGCGTCAATGTATTCATCGCCCTTCAGATCCTCGCCGATGTGTTTGATCGTTTCCCCTTCGATCAAAACATCTGCTTTCCAAGCCCGATCCGCCGTGCAAACCGTGCCGCCTTTAATGACTTTGGTTGTCATGTGTTTTCTCCCTGTTTTTCCGCACCGTGTTAGCCCTAGGCCGGAGCCATACGCAGATCGGCATCGGATCGAGTTCCGTTACTTTCTGCCATTGCGGATTGCTTTCTTCGTTTCGTCAATCTTTCCCTCTTCGGCTCCCTCTGCGCGAGGCTATGGGTTTGGGCGTTTCACCCCTGAACCTCTGCCGTTTCCAGCACCGCGTGCATCAGCACATCTGCGCCGGCCGCGGCCCATTCCTTGGAAATCTCTTCCGCCTCGTTATGGCTCAGCCCGTCTACACAGGGGCACATTACCATTGCAGTCGGAGCCATACGGTTGATCCAGCAGGCATCATGCCCTGCACCGGATACGATATTGCGGTGGGAATAGCCGAGCCGTTCCGCCGCGTTGCGCACGGCTGTGACGCATTTTTCGTCGAATTCAACCGGATCAAAGCCGCCAACCTTTTCGAACTCTACACCCAGTCCCATATCGTCGGCAATTTTCTGCGCTGCTGCCTTAAAGCGGCTCTCCATATCCTCAATCACGTCAAGCTGGGGGGAGCGGAAATCAACTGTGAACACCACCTTGCCCGGAATCACATTGCGCGAGTTGGGGTAGACGTCGATATGGCCTGCCGCACCGACTGCATCGGGTTTGTGGGACCATGCGATTTCTTCAACCTTTTCCAGCATCCGCGCCATGCCGAGCCCAGCGTTCTTGCGCATCGGCATCGGGGTGCTGCCGGTATGGGCGTCCTTGCCTGTCACGGTCACTTGTGTCCAGGACAGCCCCTGCCCGTGGGTGACAACACCGATGTCCTTGCCTTCGGCTTCCAGAATCGGGCCCTGTTCAATGTGCAGCTCGAAAAACGCGTGCATCTTGCGTTCGCCCACAGGTTCGTCGCCTTTCCAGCCGATCCGCTCCAGTTCCTCTCCGAACTTCAGCCCTTCGGCATCCTCGCGTGCGTAGGCCCACTCTTGCGTGTGCATTCCGGCAAAAACGCCCGAGGCCAGCATCGCCGGTGCAAACCGCGTGCCCTCCTCATTGGTCCAGTTCGTCACAACAATCGGGTGTTTCGTCTTTATTCCCAGATCATTCATGGAGCGCAGGACTTCCAAACCGCCGAGCACCCCGAGAATACCATCGTATTTTCCACCCGTGGGCTGGGTATCAAGGTGCGATCCCACATAAACCGGCAGCGCGTCGGGATCCGTGCCCTCATAACGCGCGAACATATTGCCCATCGTGTCGAGCCCCATTGTGCACCCCGCCTCTTCGCACCATTTCTGGAACAGGGCGCGGCCCTCGCCATCTTCATCCGTCAGGGTCTGCCGGTTGTTCCCCCCCGCAACGCCCGGCCCGATCTTGGCCATCTCCATCAGACTGTCCCACAGCCGGTCGGCGTTGATCCGAAGGTTGCTTGCTGGTGCCGCCATGAGTCTTCTCCCTGTCATGCATCTTGCGCTGGTCTTTTTCTGACCATATGGTCAAGACTATGGATGCACCCTGACCATTCGGTCAAGAAATTTCTGAAAGTGCTTTGAATGAACCCGGATACTGTCCCTGCCCGCAAACAAAATAAGCGCCGCGAAAAAGAAGTGGCTATTTTGCAGGCAGCAGAGAAAGTCTTTGCAGAGGAAGGGTTTGGCGGCGCAACCATGCAACTGATTGCAGATGCCGCACAGCTGCCCAAAGCCAATGTGCACTATTATTTTTCAACAAAAGAAGAACTTTACCGGCAGGTGGTTTCCAATATTTTTGACGTCTGGCTGCAAGCCGCTGGCAGCTTTGAGGAATCCGACGGGCCTGCCGAAGGGATCGGTGCCTATATCGACGCCAAAATGGAGATCAGCCGCACCCGTCCGGCAGGTTCGAAAGTATGGGCCTCCGAAGTGATGCACGGTGCGCCGATCATTCAGGACTATCTTGAAACCACTCTGGTAGAATGGACCAACTCCCGCATTCAGGCGATAGATGCCTGGATCGCTGCGGGGCTGATGGATCCGATCAGCCCGCGACACCTGCTTTACATGATCTGGGCCACAACACAGCATTACGCCGATTTCGGCCACCAGATACAGACCCTGAACCGCAATACTCCCCTTTCCGAAAGTGAATGGAACGCGGCAAAGGAATCCGTCAAAAAGATTATCCTGAAGGGGATCGGGGTCTCTCCCTGACCTTTAGGTTCCGTCCCAAGACACAAGGCACCAGACTATGGCACGCGCAGCTTCCACCAAGGGCAACACCCGAATCCAGCGCCAGAAAACCAAACAGATCCTCGATGCAGCGCTAGAGGTCTTTTCCACCTACGGCTTTCGCGGATCCACGATTGACCAGATCGCAGCGCAGGCCGGTCTGTCAAAGCCCAATATACTGTATTACTTCGACGGCAAGGAAGCGATCCACGGTGTGTTGCTGGACCGGTTGCTGCACACATGGCTGGAACCGCTGGAACATCTGGGCGAGAGCGATAATCCGGTAGATGAAATCTGCGCCTATGTGACCCGCAAGCTGGAAATGTCGCGGGACTATCCCCGTGAAAGCCGCCTGTTTGCCAATGAAATCCTGCAAGGCGCACCCAATATCATCGCAGAGCTGCAAGGCCCGCTAAAGTCCCTGACGGATGACAAATGCCGCCTGATCCAAAGCTGGATCGACGAAGGCAAGATCGCGCCCCTTGATCCGCACCACCTGATTTTCTCCATCTGGTCAACCACCCAGCACTACGCAGACTTTGACGTGCAGGTGCAGGCGGTTTTGGGCGCGTCAACCACCGACCGCTTTGAAACCGCGCAAACCCATCTCGACCGTCTGTTTCGCGCCATGCTGACACCGCAGAAGGCAGATGACATCTAGGGCCACCAATTTCCTGCGGGACCACTGGCAGTTGTTGCTGCTGGTGGCGCTCGCCTTTGCCCTCTGGCGCACGCCCGTACTGCTGCCCTTGCGGTTGCTGACCGTTTTCTTCCATGAATCCGCTCATGCGCTCGCGACGATCCTGACCGGCGGCACTGTGGTCGAGTTTGTCATCAACGCCAATGAATCCGGCCATGTTCTCAGCCGCGGCGGCAGCCGCTTTATCACCCTGTCCGCCGGATATCTCGGGTCACTCCTGATCGGGACGGCGCTGTTCCTGCTGGCGGTGCGCACCCGTTGGGACCGGCCTAGCCTTGGCGCGCTCGGCGCGATCATCACCTGCATTACCCTCCTTTACGTGCGCAGCCTGTTCGCGCTGGCTTTCGGACTTGGAACCGCTGCGGCCCTGCTGGCGGTTGCATACTGGCTGCGCCCCGCCTTCAGCGATTTCCTGCTGCGTCTGATCGGGGCGACCAGCATGATCTATGTGCCTTATGATATTTTCGCCGATACCATCCGCGGCGCTGCGGCCCGTTCGGACGCACGTATGCTGGCCGAGGAATTTGGCGGTGCGACAGTCCTGTGGGGCGTGCTCTGGCTCGCGATCAGCCTCTGGTGCATTTTCCTCGTGTTCCGCTACGCCTTGCGCAGCCCCAGCAACATCGCCCTGACACACTAAAACGGGGCGCCAAGGCACCCCGCTTCAATGTTCCGATAAATACTCGATCCTTACTCGGCAGCAACAACGCTCGGGTTGTTGGGGTGCGTGGTCCAGTCGCCATGCTCGCCCGATACAACCTGCCCCGTGCGTTCATCCACCATTCCGGGTTCCAGTGTTTCCATGGTGATGCACCCTTCAACGGGGCAGACATTCACACACAGATTACAGGCGACGCATTCATCGTCCATCACCTCGAACACGCGATCAGCCGACATGGAAATCGCCTGATGGGAGGTGTCTTCACACGCCGCATAGCAGCGGCCGCATTTGATGCAGTCGTCCTGACTGATCCGCGCCTTGGTCACATGGTTCAGGTTCAGATGCTGCCAGTCGCGCACATTCGGAACCGCACGGCCGACAAAATCGTCGATGCTGTTGTGGCCCTTTTCGTCCATCCACTGGCCAAGGCCGCTGATCATTTCCTGCACCACCTTGAACCCGTATGTCATCGCTGCGGTACAGACCTGCACATTGCCACACCCAAGTGACATGAACTCTGCCGCGTCGCGCCATGTGGTGATGCCGCCGATACCGGACATAGGCAGACCGGCAGTTTCGGGGCTTCGGGCGATCTCGGCCACCATATTCATGGCGATGGGCTTCACCGCCGGACCACAGTACCCCCCATGGGAGCCTTTGCCGTCAATGGTGGGTTCCGGCGCGAAGCTGTCCAGATTCACGCTGGTGATGGAATTTATCGTGTTGATCAGGCTGACCGCATCCGCCCCGCCCCGTTTTGCTGCCTGTGCGGGATAGCGCACATCCGTAATGTTTGGCGTCAGCTTCACGATCACGGGCATGCGTGTGTTCTGTTTGCACCAGCGTGTGACCATTTCGATATATTCCGGCACCTGCCCCACGGCAGAACCCATGCCCCGTTCGGCCATGCCGTGCGGACAGCCGAAGTTCAGCTCGATCCCGTCAGCGCCGGTTTCTTCCACCACCGGCAGGATGGCTTTCCACGCCTCTTCCTCGCAAGGGACCATAAGGGAGACCACCAGCGCACGGTCGGGATAGTCCCGCTTCACCGCCTTGATTTCCCGCAGGTTCTGCTGAAGGGGGCGGTCGGTGATCAGTTCGATGTTGTTCAGCCCCAGCAAACGCCGGTCCGCCCCGAAGATTGCGCCATAGCGGGGGCCGTTCACATTGACCACCGGCGGGCCTTCCTCGCCCAGAGTCTTCCAGACCACGCCGCCCCAACCTGCCTCATAGGCGCGGCGGACGTTGTATTCCTTATCCGTGGGCGGGGCCGAGGCCAGCCAGAACGGGTTGGGGGATTTAATGCCTACAAATTCGCTTCTCAGATCAGCCATTGTTACGCTCCCTCTCCCGTAAGTGTTGCGTGAATATCCATTGCCGCATCGCGGCCCTCGGCCACGGCGGTCACGGTCAGATCGTCGCCGCCACTGGCACAATCGCCACCGGCCCAGACGCCGGAAACAGAGGTCCGCCCCGTTTCATTCACGGCGATCTTGCCCCGTTCAACCGTCAGACCCGCATCTGTTGTCAGGGTCTGGCCAATGGCCTTGAACACCTGATCTGCCGGAATTTCGAAGGTTTCACCTGTCGGGGCCAGTTCCCCGCCTGCACTGGTGGTGCGGGCGAATTCCACAGCTGTCACCTTGCCGTTGCCCACCACACGGACAGGCTGTGCGTTGAATTCGATCCGCACGCCGTGGCTGGTGGCCAGAACCTGTTCAAACTCCGACGCCCCCATCGCGGATTTGTCGCGGCGATAGGCTACGGTCACTTCCTGTGCACCCAGCAGCTTGGATTGCACCGCCGCGTCAATGGCCGTCATCCCGCCGCCGATCACGATCACGCGCCGCCCGACAGGCAGTTTGGTCAAATCATCGGCCTGCCGCAGTTCCGCGATGAAATCCACCGCATCGCGCACGCCTTCCTTGTCTTCACCTTCGGCCCGCAGCGCGTTCACACCGCCCAGACCAACCCCGAGAAACACTGCATCATACCGTTCCTGCAGGGTTTCCAGCGTGATGCTTTCCCCCAGCTTCTGTTCGTAGCGTATCTCAATACCGCCGATTTGCAGCAACCAGTCCACTTCGGCCTGTGCAAAACCTTCGACCGATTTATAGGCCGCGATCCCGTATTCGTTCAGACCGCCCCCTTTCGGACGCGCATCATATATCACCACATCATGGCCGAGCATCGCCAGACGGTGCGCCGCAGACAGACCGGCCGGACCGGCGCCCACGACCGCGACGGCTTTGCCCGTCGGCGCGGCGCGGGTGAACGGATGCTTGTCCTCTGCCATCACCTTATCGGTGGCGTAACGTTGCAACTGGCCGATCAGCACCGGCTTGCCTTCAGCGACTTCGCGCACGCAAACCTCTTCACAGAGCGTCTCTGTCGGACAAACCCGCGCGCACATTCCTCCCAAAATGTTTTGCTCGAAGATTGTCCGGGCCGCGGATTCTGCCGTGCCGGTTGCGATCTGGCGGATGAACAACGGAATATCAATCGACGTTGGACAGGCCGTCTGACAGGGCGCGTCATAGCAGAAATAACAGCGGTCCGCCGCCACCAGTGCTTCGTGATCGTCAAGTGGCGGATGCAAGTCGCTGAAATTGTCCGCCACGGCGTCCGCGCTGATGCGGCCCGCTACAATTCCATCCGTATGTGGAGAGTTTCCCATGCCTAGTCCCTGTTAAAACTTCGGTAGACTCAAACCCTTGCACAGGTCTTTTTATTTATCAATTGGTAAAATTTTTATGATCTGCTGAAAAAACGGGCAACGCCCGCGCCCTGCCCGTTTTGTAGTCCATAAATTAAATTGTTTTAATTCAGATACTTAAAAGATCACACTCGGGGTTTCAGCCGCATATGGGCCATGATCTGCCCATGATCGGAGGCCAGTTTGTTATACGGGGCCTCTGCGTGGCTGCCGTCTGTCAGGTGGTCGTTAAAGACGGAAAAATACTCCATCCCGCCAATTGCATCGGGGTTTTCAGGGTTGAAATGGCGGGACATCAGGATCTGGTCGATGCTTTCAAACACGCCGCCAAAGGCCGACGTATAGACCATATCCCGCAGGGATTTGCGCACGAACAGCTTTTCCGCACTGGTCAGACGCACCGATTCAATCGCTTCGGTTATCCGGATGTTTTCTTCATCGGTATAGCGGTCATTGCGTCTTTCGGCATCATGTCGGCGCATCCAGGCATAATTCTTGAAGGGCCGCTCTCCGGTGATCACCGCAGAGGACACGGCATGATCCCCATCGTTCATATCACCCAGCACGAACACCGGATGATCCGCCTTCAGCTCTGCCACGATCATTTCACGCAGCACCGCCGCCTCTGCCGTGCGGCGCAACATGGAACGCAGTTCCCCGATCGCGCGGCCCACAGGATCATAGTCAAGCAGGTTGGCTTCCGGCGCGAAGGGTGCGCCTTCGGGGCGGATAAACTCCCCCAGTTTGGATTTCAGATGGCAGTTGAACACGGTGATGACCTGCCCGTTCACCGGTATGCGTGCCTTGATGACAGGGCGGGACAGTTTTGTCAGCGTATATTGCCCCGCCTCACCGCCGCCGATGTGGGGAAAGTCGATGGTCAGGGGAACCGGCAGTTCCTGTATAACCTGCGGTTCTTCGTCAAATCCGAAGCGGGACAGCATCGCCAGACCGGGGCGGCGGTTGCCCGGCTCGCCGTCAAACAGGTTGGGGGCAAAGAAGATGCTGTTACTATCATAGCCTTCATACTTCAGCTTTTTGAAAATGGCCTTGCGATGGTAACGCTTGTCGCGGCTCGGGATCACATCCGCATTGGCCGCAGCGCCCCTTTCGTTGGTCTCCCGAACAACCGCCGACAGGGAGGCACGGTCAAAGATTTCCTGAAACCCGACGATATCCGCATTCATGGTCAGAAGCTGGTCCGCCAGCCAGTCCTCTTTCCACGCATATTCCTCCGGCGTATAGCTTTCAAAGCGGTAATACTCCTGATCCGGTCCGATCAGGTTTTTCACATTGAAACTGGCAATGGTGAAATCATTGGCCGGATCAGGATAGCGCATCAGATGTCTCCGTATTTTGCGAGGGCCATTTCAAACACCTCTTTGTCCACATTGCCCCCCGAGGCCACAGCGACGACCGCGTCGCCTTCTATGTAATCGCCGTGGAACAGGGCCGCTGCCAGCGCTGCAGCACCGCCCGGTTCCAGCACAACACGCAGGCGGTGGAAGGCCAGTGCCATCGCGTGCAAACATTCCTCTTCGCTGACAACCAGCCCCGGTCCGGCCAGACGGTTCAGGATCGGGAAGGTTAGCAGCCCCGGTGTCGGTGTGATAATCGCATCGCACAGGGAACCCGACAGCCGTTTGTTCACCACCGGACGCCCCGCCCGCAGGGAATGGGCATAATCGTCGAAATCCTGCGGCTCGCAGGTGCGCACCCGCAAATTGCGCCCGTATTCCTTCAGCGCAAGGGCCACCCCCGCCGCCAGACCGCCGCCCCCTGTGGGCACCAGAACATCCGCATCCTCGACCTTCAGTTCGCGGGCCTGAAACACGATCTCTACCCCTGTACTGCCTTGCCCCGCAATCACTTCGGGATTGTCAAAAGGCTTGATAAGGCTCAACGCGCCATCGGCATTCACCTTTTCCGCAGCTTCTTCGCGGCTTTCGGTTTCACGATCAAAGAACACCACCTTCGCGCCCAGCGCCTTGGTGTTCTCAATCTTGATCTTCGGTGCATCCGACGGCATCACGATGACTGCCTTGATCCCATGCTGTGCCGCAGCCAGCGCCACGCCCTGTGCGTGATTGCCCGACGAGAAGGCGATCACACCGTTTTTGCGCACCTCTTTGGGCAGCGCCGAAATTGCAGACCATGCGCCCCGATACTTGAACGATCCGGTATGTTGGAGGCATTCCGCCTTGACCAGCACCCGCCGCCCCGCGATGTCATCCAGAAACGGCGAGGTCAGCATCGGCGTGCGCCGCGCATGACCCTTGAGGCGTTTTTCCGCGGCTTTTAGCATTTGAATCGTAGACATCGGCATTCCGTTCTTAAATGGGAGGGATTTTTGCCTTTCTACGGGGGATTCACCCAGTTTGAAACGGCTAGTTTCGGGCAGCGATTTCGGGAATCGTGGTCAGATCGCTCAAAACCTGCTGTGGTGTCCATGGCATCCGGTCCACAGGCTCACCCGCACGATTTACCCAAGTCGTATAAAACCCGTAGCCCGTAGCGCAGGCCGCATCCCAACCGTTGGAGGATACAAACAACACCTGATCCGGCGCTGTGCCGAACCGCTTGCCTACCAGATCATAGACCGATTTATGGGGTTTGAAGATACCGACGCTTTCCACGGACAGCAAATCATCCAGAAGATCACCGATCCCTGCGGATTGCACCGCGCCATCCAGCATGTCCGGTGATCCGTTGGACAGGATTGCCGTATTCAGCCCCGCCTGTTTCAACTGCGCCAGCATGGCAGGCACTTCGGGATAGGCCGCCAGTTCCCAGTACAGTTGCAACAGGCGTTCGCGCAGTTCGCTGTCCCCGTGCAGATTGTTATTTTCCAGCGCCCAGTCCAGCCCGTTTCGGGTAACTTCCCAGAAATCCCCGTGGGCATCTGCCACCGCGCGCAGCCACGTATATTGCAACTGCTTCAGCCGCCAGTCACCGGCCAGCTTCTGCCAGCAGCCCGCCAGTGCTTCGCGTCCGGCCTCCCCCGCGGCTGTGCGGGCGGCAGCGGATACATCAAACAGGGTTCCATAGGCATCAAAAACGGCGGTGGTGATTGGCATTCGGTTTCTCCTCTTTGCGACAGACTGGCACGTCCCCCGTCAGAGTTAAAGCGTTTCGCACCCGATGCCTGCATCGCAGCGGGGCCTCACCCGCTGCGGCATATTCTTCAAACAGCCTAGAGGTTTTCCGGCTGGGCCATGCCGATCACGTGGTAACCGCCATCGACATGGATAATCTCGCCCGAGGTATAGGCGCCCGCATCAGAGGCAAGGTAGACGGCGGTGCCGCCCACGGCCTCCAAAGTCGCATTAGAACGCAGAGGTGCGTTGGCCTCGGTCGCGCGGTAGGTTTTACGCGCACCGCCAATCGCAGCACCGGCCAGCGTGCGCATCGGACCCGGAGAGATCGCATTCACACGAATGCCGTCCGGCCCCAGATCATTCGCCAGATAGCGCACAGCACTTTCCAGCGCGGCCTTGGCAACCCCCATCACATTGTAGTTCGGCATCACCGTGGTAGAGCCTTGGAAGGTCAGGGTCAGGATCGTCCCGCCCGCTGTCATCAGCGGCGCGGCCCGTTTGGACAGATCAATCAGCGAGAAGCAGGAAATATCCATCGAATTGGCAAAATTCGCCCGTGTGGTGTTGATGAACCGGCCCGTGAGTTCGTCCTTGTCGGAATAGGCAACCGCATGGACCAGAAAATCGAATGTGCCCCATTTCTCTTTCAGCGTTGCAAACAGCGCATCCAGTGAGGCTTCATCCGTGACATCTGCCTGCACCACAAAGTCGGAACCGACAGACTCTGCCAGCGGGATCACCCGCCGGCCCAGATTTTCCGCCTGATAGGTAAAGGCCAGCTCGGCCCCTGCTTCGGCTGCGGCTTTGGCGATGCCCCAAGCGATGGATTTGTCGTTGGCAACCCCGATCACAAGACCGCGTTTTCCTTGAAGTGGACCGCTCATGCGCTGGCTCCTAACACTCTCAGTTTTTATACTTGCTCAGCAGAATGGAGCCGTTGGTGCCGCCAAACCCGAAAGAGTTTGTCATAACCGTATCCAGACCCGCGTTCTCTACCAGTTCGGTCGCGATTTCACCGGGATTGATCGCCGGATCAAGGTTTACCACATTGATCGACGGAGTGATGAAATCATGCTCCAGCATCAGCAGGCAGAAAATCGCCTCCATCGCGCCGGTGGCGCCCTGCGCGTGGCCTGTCATGGATTTGGTGGAACTGATCGGCGGTGTGCTGCCTTCACCAAAGACACGGCGCACGGCTTCGACCTCTCCCACGTCGCCAACCGGTGTGGAGGTGCCGTGTGCGTTGATGTAGCTGACCTTGCGTCCCTCCGGCAGGGTGCTGACAGCCAGACGCATGGCCCGTTCTCCGCCTTCACCGGATGGTGCAACCATGTCGTGCCCGTCGGATGTGGCGCCAAAGCCTGTGACCTCGGCGTAGATTTTCGCACCGCGCGCAATGGCGTGATCCATATCTTCCAGCACGACCATACCGCCGCCGCCGCCAATCACGAACCCGTCGCGGTCCGCATCAAACGCGCGCGAGGCCAGTTCCGGCGTGTCATTATATTTTGACGACATTGCCCCCATGGCGTCGAACAGGCAGGACAGGGTCCAGTCCAGTTCCTCTCCGCCACCTGCAAACATGATGTCCTGCTTGCCCATCATGATCTGTTCCGCCGCAGAGCCGATGCAATGCAGCGACGTGGAACAGGCCGAGGTAATCGAATAGTTGATGCCTTTGATCTTGAACGCGGTGGCAAGGTTCGCAGAAACAGTAGACCCCATACATTTCGGCACCGCAAAAGGCCCGATCCGTTTCGGAGAGCCTTTTTCAAGCACAGTCTGGTGCGCCGTGAACATGGCAGAGGTGGACGGCCCGCCCGAACCGGCGATCAGGCCGGTGCGGATGTTGGAAATCGCGTCTTCGTCCAGCCCTGCATCGGCAATCGCCTGCTGCATGGCGATATGGGCATAGGCAGAGCCCGGCCCCATAAAGCGCAGTGTGCGTTTGTCGATATGTTCGGCCACATCAATGTCTACCTTGCCGTGAACCTGACTGCGAAAGCCCCGTTCGGCATATTCAGGGGCGGCGACGATACCCGACTTGCCCGCTTTCAAAGAGGCCGTAACCTCTTCTGCGTTATTCCCGATAGAGGAAACGATACCCAGCCCTGTGACTACTACGCGACGCATGGTGCTCTCCTATTTCTTAATGTCTTTGGTGTCGGCAGATCAGGCGTCTGACAGGCCGACTTTCATATCTGTGACCGTGTAAATCGGCTCGCCATCGGCGAAAACCTTACCATTTGCAACGCCAACCTTGATCTTGCGGTCGATCACCCGCGTGAAATCCACATGATAGGTCAGCATCTTGCGGTCCGGTTTGACCATGCCTGTCAGCTTGACCTCTCCGACGCCAAGCGCCATGCCGCGCCCCTGCATACCGCGCCAGCCCAGATTGAAGCCGGTCAGTTGCCACAGACCGTCCAGACCGAGACATCCGGGCATGATCGGGTTTCCCGGAAAGTGACAGTCAAAAAACCAGAGATCAGGTTTGATGTCGAATTCGGCAACCACATGACCCTTGCCATGCTCTCCGCCATCAGCCGAGATTTCTGTGATCCGGTCCATCATCAGCATCGGAGGAAGGGGTAATTGCGCATTGCCCGGTCCGAACATTTCTCCGCGGGCACATGCCAGCAAGTCTTCGTATCCAAAGCTGGTGGGTCGATCTGTCATAAAAGGCCTGTCTCCGATAGTTTTTCGTTGTCGTAACCGTGGTATTACCATTGTGCGCTCTGGGCTGGCAATAGGCCACCGTCCCCGCCATATAAGCCAAATCAGCCGCCATAAAAGGCCCGTTTTCCTTTTGCGTTTGAATTGGCGGCGTTTTAAGGGCATATTCCCTGAAAATCTATGGATTTATCCAGAGGCAGTTATGCAAGACACTACACCATCCGATACAAGCGAAAGCTTGGGCAGGGCGTGGCTTTTGAGCGCGGACGTCCGTCCGACCAAACAACGGCTGGCTCTGGCCGAGTTGCTGGTGGGCGACGGTCGCAACCGTCACGTCACCGCCGAGAGCCTTTACGGCTTTGCCTCCGAAAACGGGGCACAGGTTTCTCTGGCAACGGTTTACAACACCCTGCGCACCTTTTGCGATGCGGGACTGATGAACGAGATCACGGTGGACGGCCACCGCTCTTACTTTGATACCCGCGTGGACGAGCATCCCCATTACTACTGGGAAGAAAACGGCAGCGTCACCGATGCCCCGAAAAGTGCTGTGGCTTTTGCTAAGGAACCTGAAGCCCCCGAAGGCATGTCGATCGCCCGCGTGGATGTGGTCATCCGCCTGACAAAAGACACCTGATCCGGCCCTGTCAGGCCGGAGGCACGATCTGTGAAGACAGAGCGCCAAAAGGCAGGTTGCGCCGTGTCAGGCCGCTAGAACCACTGGCCCGGCTCCATCAAGCCCAAATCCATCAACTGCTGCGAATTCCAGTGGAATTTCTGCGACTTCGCCCATGCAAAGCTGTTTACCTCGAAGGTGGAACCGGGGTTTGATTTCAGATATTTTGCGGTGCGGAAGGAACAGATCGCAATCGTGACGGAATGATGCCACGGGCATTGATAGGTGTTGTATTCCTCGTCGTTGAACAACTGGTCCTCATCCATCTGCAATCCCGGTCTGGCCCGAAACAGGGCGACGCGGTCGATCCGGCGCTTGGACCAGGGCAGATGTTCCTCGAACCGCCATTTCAGCCCGCCGTAGATGGACAACTGCCGTTCCATCAACTGCCCGTCCTTCCAGCGGTTCAGCGCATAATAGCCCGAAGCGTCAAGATGGGCGTCTTCCAGCGAGTAGCCGTAGGGATTATTGTCGAGATCCGCCGCATAAAGATCAACCACATAGGTAAAGGCGGAACGGCGGCGTTCCTCGGAGATGAAGGTAATCAGTTCGTTGACGGAACGGGTCTCGCAGAACGGGAAATGCAGGTACTCCCCGTTGTAGCAATAATACAGCCAACGCCCCTCCAATGCGGCGATGGCCTTGTTGACCGCAGACACCATTGTTTCCTGTGTGGCCGGATCATTCACAACATGATGACACAAATCGACGCAATCTGCCGGCAGCACCAGATCCTCCCGCGCGAGCAGGATGATATTCCCGAAGCCGATCCGCGCATGATGGCGCAGCGTGGCCCCCAGACCGACTTCATCCTCGGCAAAGACCAGCGCGACCGGCCCTTTCACAAGCGCCCCCGTCTGTTTCCTGAGGAAAGTATCCAGCGAATCTGCCTTCATGAAAACCTGCCTGCTACCTGAATTGCGCCTTCATTCAACGAACCGGCGTTTGCGTTGCAAAATGCCGCAAACGACAGATAACCGCAAGCCTGACCGGCCGCTTGGCGCAAACCGCATTGGTTGTCTTCTTCCTTGAAATGTCTCTTGCCCCGCCTAGCTTCAATACGAAAGTGTCCAACGCTGGCCAGCAATCAGGCTAGCCCGTCTAAGGCTGGAAGGTTCAAACATGAAGCAAACTGTGGAACGTATGGATTCGGATATGATGACGCACACAACGCGGATCGTGTCCGCCTATCTGCAAGGAAACAAGGTTGATCTGGACCAGATCGCCACAGTTATGGATGTGGTGCATCAAAAAGTGACCCAGATCTACCGGAACAGCCACGGCCATGCCAATGACACCACGCCCGCCGTCCCCGTCGAAGACAGCGTGACACCGGATCACATTATCTGTCTGGAAGATGGCAAGGCGTTCAAAATGCTGAAGAAACACCTGAAGTCCAAATACGATCTTTCGCCCGAGGAATATCGCGCCAAATGGGGGTTGCCGACGGACTACCCCATGGTGGCACCCAACTACGCCGCCAAGCGGCAGGAACTTGCCAAGGCCAGCGGGCTGGGCCGGAACCGCTGAGCGCGGACGCTTTCACCGCTAACCGTTGCCGATTGGCCATTTTGCGTGTAGAGCCTGCGATCTGACGGGGATTTGCCCTCAATCAATCGGTGCGTGTTATGTCTGAACCCAAGAAGCTCTTTGTCAAAACCTACGGCTGCCAGATGAATGTCTATGACAGCGAACGGATGGTATCGGCCCTCGGCGGGCAGGGATATGTAGAAACAGACACGCCCGAAGGGGCAGACATGATCCTTCTCAACACCTGCCACATCCGTGAAAAAGCGGCCGAGAAGATTTATTCGGAACTGGGGCGGTACAAACCGTTCAAAGCGGCCAATCCCGATCTGAAGATCGGCGTGGCCGGTTGTGTGGCACAGGCCGAGGGCGAGGAAATTATCCGCCGCCAGCCGATGGTCGATCTGGTCGTGGGGCCGCAGGCCTACCACCGGCTGCCCGAAATGGAAGCCAGGATCGGGCAGGTCAAGGCGCAGGTTGATACGGAGTTTCCGGCAGAGGACAAATTCGATCATCTGCCCCGCGGTCCCAAAGCACGCCGTGCGCCCTCCGCCTTTCTGACCGTTCAGGAAGGCTGCGACAAATTCTGTGCCTTCTGCGTGGTGCCCTACACGCGCGGCGCCGAAGTGTCCCGTTCCGTGGAACAGATCCTTGCAGAAGCCCGTGATCTGGTGGAGCGCGGCGTGGTCGAGATCAACCTGCTTGGCCAGAACGTCAACGCCTACCACGGCACCCATCAGGGCAGCGAATGGGGGCTGGCGCAACTGATCCGCGAACTGGCAAAAATCGACGAACTGAAGCGTATCCGTTTTACCACCAGCCACCCCAACGACATGGATGACGACCTGATTGCTGCCCATGGCGATTGTGAAAAGCTGATGCCCTACTTGCACCTGCCGGTTCAGGCTGGCAGCGACAGGGTTCTAAAGGCGATGAACCGCAAACATACTGCCGCCGAATATCTGGCGCTGATCGAACGCATCCGCGCCGCACGGCCGGACATCGCACTTTCCGGCGACTTTATCGTCGGCTTTCCGGGCGAAACCGAAGAGGATTTTCAGGCCACGCTCGATCTGTGCCGCGAAGTGCGTTACGGGCAGGCCTATTCCTTCAAATACTCCCCGCGTCCGGGCACACCCGCCGCAGATCGCGCCCATGTGGATGAGGCGGAAAAGAACGACCGTCTGGCACGGCTGCAAGCCCTGCTGAGCGAGCATCAGGCGGATTTCCAGAATTCTATGGTTGGAAAGACCCTGCCCGTGCTGCTGGAAAAACCGGGCCGCAATCCGGGGCAGATGATCGGGAAGTCCGAATTTCTTCACGCAGTTCATATGGATGCCACGCCGGATCAGGTGGGGAAAATCGTGCAGGCCAAGGTTCTCTGGTCGGAACGAAACTCTCTCGCGGCGGAGCTGGTGTAACCTTTTCGACCGGTCGATTGAACACGCTTCACGATCAAAGAGAGCCAAAGGGCAGGTTTTGTTTCCAAAACTAAACCTAGTGGTTCTCATTTTTTTCTTCACAATTTATAGAAATTTGTTACGCTTGACCGCAATAGGGAGAATTGCGTCAATTTGCGCGCAATCCGGCTTTTATATTCGTTGGAAGTGAAGGGAAATTGCAGTGTTTAACCGATCTGTAAAAGTAATTGTTGCAGCAGTCGGGTGTCTTGTGTTTGCGGGATCGGCCTTTGCCGACGATGTTGTTGTTCGCAAATCCACCCAAGCCACCGGCGAAAGATACGTACCAGGCGTCTGGGTTGACCCGGACGGCTGCGAGCATTGGGTCATGGACGACGGTGTTGAAGGGTATATGACCCCGCATGTCACACGGGACGGAATTCCGGTCTGCCGTCGGGGCAATCCTTGTGCCGTCATGAACACGGACCAGTTGTTCGCTGTGGACCGCTATTCGATCAGCGCCGCAGGTCGCAACCGTCTGGCCGAATTCTTCAAACAGGCCACCGCAACGTCCTTTATCATTGACGGGCATACCGACAGCGACGCCAGCGATGCCTATAACATGCGTCTTTCCGAAAACCGCGCCCGCGCCGTGGCCAAAGTGGCCGCACAGGTTGGCAAACGGGCCCAGATCCGCTGGTACGGCGAACGGGTTCCGGTTGCGTCCAACAGAACGGCCGCCGGTAAAAAGAAAAACCGCCGCGTTGAAATCACCTGCGTGCGCTGAGGAAGGTTAGAATTATGACAATCAAGACGAGCATTCTTATTCTCGGTGCCGCTGTTGCTCTGGCGGCCTGTGACAAACAGAACAAAACAGTGGACCGGGGTTTTGACTCCCACCCTGTCAGCGAACTGAACGCCGGCATCTGGGTTGACCCGCGCGGCTGTGACCACTGGATTATCGACGACGGCGTAGAGGGTTATCTGTCGGCCCGTCTCGACAAATACGGCAAACCTGTCTGTTCCGGCATTGCCGAACCGAACATGGCTGTGGGCGACTTCAAGAAAGGCTCCGACCCGATTTAAGCCCCCCACGACATCACAGATCAAAGGCCAGCCTTCGGGCTGGTCTTTTTCGTTGCACGCGCAAATATGGCGATCAGGTGTCGCCTCTTCCCAGCAACCCGCGCCCCAAACGCTGCGCCGCGATAAGGGCGTATTTCCCTTGCAGTGACCACACCTGCGTCAGCCCTTCGATAAGAACAAGAAGCTCCGTGCCGTCTTCGGACAAGCCGCAGGCAACAGCGGCTCTTTTCGACACCTCTGCCTTATGGCCTTGCAAAAGGTCACGCAAAGGCAGGCTCGCCGGATCGGCGGCAACAGCGGCGTGAAACAGACATCCGTGGGACGTTTCCGTCTCCATCCACTGCCCAACACGCAACAGGATAGCATCAAGCGCATCACCGGCGTCCTGCGGTAAATCCGTGAACACGCGCTCCAGATACCGTTGGTGCCGGTGCTCCAATGCTGCCAGCACCATTTGCGAACGGGATGGCGTGTATTTGTAGAGGGTGCGCAGGCTTACCCCTGCGGCATCCCGCAACTCCTCCACGCTTGGCTCTGCAAACCCGCGGGCGGCAAAAGCCCGTTCCAGCCCTGCGGATATTCTGATCATCATATCTGACATGGTTGACGGTGTAGAATGCTTCCTCTACCTACGCAAGTAGAGCAACCATTCTACACCGGAGCACCACCCCTATGTCTATCCCTGAAACAATGAAAGCTGTCGTTCTGACAGGCCACGGCGGACTGGACAAACTGGAATGGCGCGAAGATGTACCGGTGCCTCGCGTCAAAGCAGGCGAGGTGCTGATCCGTGTCGGCGCATCAGCGGTGAACAATACGGATGTGAACACCCGCACCGGCTGGTATTCAAAATCCGTGCGCGGCGATACCGGCTCTGCGGCGGCTACAGGCTATGACGGCGCATCGGACGCTGATGGCGGCTGGTCCGGCGCACTACAATTCCCGCGCATTCAGGGTGCGGACTGCTGTGGCAAAATCATCGCCGCCGGGGAAGACGTTGACCCTTCGCGGATCGGAGAACGCGTCCTTGTCCGCCCGATGTACCACCCAAAAGGTGCAGCACCGGATTCGCTGGTGACCTTCGGATCTGAAAGGGATGGCGGCTTTGCCGAATACACTACTGCCGGTTCGGAAAATGCAGTTAAGATCGATAGCCCGCTAAACGATACGGACCTCGCTTCTTTTCCCTGTGCGTTTTCGACCGCCGAAGGGATGATCCAGCGTGCCGGAGTTGGCGCGGAACGCGTGCTTGTAACAGGTGCATCCGGCGGGGTTGGTTCTGCTGCAGTACAGCTTGCAAAACGGCGCGGCGCCCATGTGACAGCCGTCACCAGCGCATCCAAAATCGCAGCCCTGAAAGCGCTTGGCGCAGATGCCACGTTGCTGCGCGACGAAGCTTTGGACACCGACTCTTTTGATGTGGTGCTCGATCTGGTGGGAGGCCCCCGCTGGCCCGAATTGCTGGATGCACTGGTGCCATTTGGCCGTTATGTAACGTCCGGTGCGATTGCCGGACCGATTGTCGAACTGGACCTGCGTACACTCTATCTGAAAGATCTGACCCTCATCGGCAGCACACGGCAGGATCCCCGCGTGTTCGAAGACCTTGTCCGCTATATCGAAGCAGGGGAAATCCGGCCTGTCGTTGCCCAAACCTATACCCTTCGGGAATTGCCCGCTGCGCAGGAAGCCTTCCTTGAAAAGACACATATGGGCAAGATCGCTGTTTCGGTTTCGGGACAGACCTGACTGCCGCAAGACATACCGCCAATCACCTTCCCGAGAGGCCATCGCATTTTCTTGTGGATTTCCGCCTATTAGGAGAATTGACCCTTGCGGTGAACGGTGGGTTTTTGCACCATGTAGCTAATAGGTTCACGCTTTGACTTAGGAGACTTCTTTGGCGACAACCGCCCCGATGGTGCCGGACATTTCGGCCGGCGACCCCGAAAGCAATCTGATTTTCCCTGACAACCGCCTGCTGATTGATCTTTGTGGCGAATTTGACAAAAACCTCACCCAAATCGAATCCGCCCTTGGCGTGCAGGTCATCCGTCGTGGCAACGAACTGGATGTGCACGGCGAAACCGATGCTGTGTTTCGTGCGCGGGAGGCCCTGCAAATGCTCTACCAGCGGCTGGAACAGGGCCGCGATGTAGAAGCGGGTGACATTGATGCCGCGATCCGTATGGGGCGGGCAGAGCAAAACACGGGAAACCGTGCAGGCGATCAGAAAGAAATGTTCCCGGGCGGCGGTTACGAAATCCGTACCCGCAAGAAAACAGTCGAACCCCGCACCGTGACCCAGCGGGCCTATGTGCAGAACCTGTTCAAGAACGAGCTTGTGTTCGGTCTGGGACCGGCAGGCACGGGCAAGACCTATCTGGCGGTGGCAGCCGGTGTGTCCATGTTCATTGAGGGCCATGTGGATCGTATTCTCCTAAGCCGTCCGGCGGTAGAAGCGGGCGAAAGGCTCGGTTTTCTGCCCGGCGACATGAAAGACAAGGTCGATCCCTACATGCAGCCGCTTTATGATGCGCTGAATGATTTCCTGCCTGCCAAACAGGTGGCCAAGCTGATCGAGGAAAAGCGGATTGAAATTGCCCCGCTGGCCTTTATGCGCGGGCGCACCCTGTCCAATTCCTTTATCGTGCTGGACGAGGCGCAGAACGCCACGACCATGCAGATGAAGATGTTCCTGACCCGCATGGGGGAAGGCAGCCATATGGCGATCACCGGCGACACCACACAGGTTGACCTGCCCCGCGGCGTCCCGAGCGGACTGGTCGAAGCGGAAAAGGTGTTGCAAGGCGTCAAGGGTGTCGGCATGACCAAGTTCAAAGCCGAAGACGTGGTCCGTCACCCGATGGTGGCGCGGATCATTCAGGCCTATGACAAACACGCCAAGACCGGCAGCTGACCCGTGCCGGCAAGTATTGATGTCCTGATAGAGGACGACCGCTGGAATGGCGTGCCGCTTACCCGTTTGTGCAACCGCGCATTTGGCGCGGTATTTGCGGAACGCGGACTGTCGGGCAAGGGCTACGAAGTTTCGGTGCTCGCCTGTGATGATGCACGGATCGCCGAACTGAATGCGGAATTTCGCGGCAAACCGGCCCCGACCAATGTTCTGTCATGGCCTGCGTTTGAACTTGCCCCGCTGGTTGAAGGCGACGAGCCCGCCCCGCCGCCTGACATCTTGACCAACCCGATGGACAGCGAACTGGGCGACATTGCCGTGTCTTTTGACACTTGCCTGAAAGAAGCCGAGGCCGGAAAACTTGAATTTGAGGATCACCTGACCCATCTCTTGGCACATTCGTGTCTGCATTTACTTGGTTTCGATCATGAAACCGATGCAGATGCAGCACGGATGGAAGGTTTGGAGACGAAGATACTTGCATCTTTGGGCATTGCAGACCCATATTAACCCCGCGCCGCTTTTCAGGCGCGTTTTTCGGATAGGAGCCATGGGCGACACAATCGACGGATCTTCTGGGGCAGCGCCTGGCGCGCAGTCCGAAGATCAGGACCAGACAGGCGGCTTTTTCAAGCGCCTTTTTTCGGGGAGCAAATCCCCGGACCTTATTGAAACACCTGAAACACTGGAACAATCCAACCTGCCCACGGGTGACCTGCGCAATCTGCAATTCATGCGGCTGGAAGATGTTGCCGTGCCCCGCGCGGACATAACCGCCGTTTCCCAGGACATCGAACGGGCCGAACTGGTCGAGGTGTTCAAGGAAAGCGGTTATTCCCGTTTACCGGTCTACAAGGACCAGCTCGACAATCCTGTCGGTTTTATCCACCTGAAGGATTTCGCGCTGAAATACGGGTTCAACGGGAACGGGTCCGCCTTTGCGATAAAGCCGATGCTCCGGCCGCTTCTGTTTGCACCGCCTTCAATGGCGATCGGTGTTTTGCTGCAAAAGATGCAGGCCGACCGGATTCA
Organism: Paracoccaceae bacterium; assembly: GCA_018223125.1. Taxonomy (GTDB): domain Bacteria; phylum Pseudomonadota; class Alphaproteobacteria; order Rhodobacterales; family Rhodobacteraceae; genus Amylibacter. The sequence goes on from JAAEZA010000017.1 coordinate 38,112, forward strand.
CATGGCACTGGTCATTGACGAATACGGCGGTGTGGACGGCTTGCTGACCATCGAGGATCTGGTGGAAACCGTCCTTGGTGAAATTGTCGACGAACATGACACCGAAGAAGATGTGATGTGGGCCGAGGAAAAACCCGGCGTCTATCTTGCGCAGTCCCGCGCTTCCCTGTCGGAGTTCGAACAGATGCTCGATATGGGGTCTCTGGCGGATGACGACGGAGAGGAAATCGACACACTTGGCGGGTTGGTTTTCATGCTGACAGGCCGTGTTCCGGCCAAAGGGGAAATCATCCCCCACCCGAGCGGTATCGAATTCGAGATCGTCGATGCAGATCCCCGCCGGATCAAACGTCTGCGTGTGACCCGCGACCCCGCACGTGTCTAAACCTTTGGGCAAGTGGCAGTCTCGGGTGCTGATCCTGTGTGCCGGGCTGTTGCTGGCCTTGGGGCAGGCCCCGTTTTCCTTCCCGATTGGTGTCGTTTTGGGATTGCCCGTACTGGGGGGGCTATTGCTGCGCACATCAAACTGGTTCTCGGGCTTCCGGCTCGGCTGGCTGGCGGGTACTGCGTATTTTGCGGGCTCCATGTTCTGGATTGTGGAGCCTTTCTTTGTCGAGCCCGAGGTCTACGGCTGGATGGCCCCTTTCGCGCTGCTGTTTCTGTCTGTGGGTTTGGGGCTGTTCTGGGGGCTGGGATTTGGCGTTTCTGCCCGCTGTAGGGGCAAGGCGCGACTGGTGGCGCTAGTGGCAAGCCTGACCTTGGCAGAATTCCTGCGCGCCCATGTCCTTACCGGATTTCCGTGGGGGCTACTGGCCTATGTCTGGTCAGAGACGCCGGTGTTTCAACTTCTCGCCTATGTCGGTCCACATGGTCTGGGAATGCTGACGCTTGCCCTTGGCGTGCTGCCCTTATTGTGGTCAAACCGCTGGCTGCGGGGCGCAACGCTGGTGGCCGCCCTGTTGGCTGTCTGGGGCATAGGCGCAGCGCGGCTGCCGGATGACCCGGTTCCCCTGCGCGATGTCACCCTGCGGCTGGTCCAGCCCAACGCAGAACAACGCCTGAAATGGCACCCCGATCATGTGGCCCGCTTCTTCCAGCGCAGCCTGTCCCTGTCTGCCGGATTTAACGCGCCGGTGGATGTGGTGATCTGGCCCGAAACGGCCCTGCCCTTTGCCTACGGTGAACACCCCCGCGGCATGGAAATGGTGCGGGCAGCCGTGCAGGACACACAGTTCATTGGCGGCATCCAGCGCCCTGACGGGTTGGAACTTTATAACACGCTGATACATCTGGACAGAAACGGCGATGTAGCCGCGACCTATGACAAGCATCACCTTGTACCCTTTGGCGAATATGTGCCAATGGCCGATATTGCCGCAAAGTTCGGCATCTATGGCTTGGCCGCACAGGACGGCACCGGATTTGCCGCTGGTGAAGGCCCGCGCATTATCGACCTGCCCGGCCTGCCCCCCTATCTGCCGATGATCTGCTACGAGGCAATCTTCCCGGGTTATGCCCAAGTACAGGGCCAGCGCCCCGAATGGCTGCTTCACATCACCAATGACGCCTGGTTCGGCAGCTTTTCCGGCCCCTACCAACATCTTGTCCAGTCCCGCGCCCGTGCGGTGGAACAGGGGCTGCCACTGGCCCGCGCTGCCAATACCGGCGTTTCTGCCATGATTGATCCTTACGGGCAGGTGTTACAGGGGCTGGCGCTCAACACAGACGGCTTTGCTGACGTAAGACTGACAGAACCGCTTGCACCGACGCTCTACAACCGGTTCGGCGAACGACTCTGGATCGCACTGGCCTTCTTGCTGCTGGCTGGCGCTGCGCTGATACGCCCCCGCGCACAAGGCCGTGAAGCTTCTAATAGGCATTGACCTATTCCCTGCCCCCCCATAGACCTTTCGCAATGAGTGTCACAACGGCTTCCTGACGTGGCATTTTCTTTCAAACTGGAGCACTACATGTCCCGAAACAACTATCTTTTCACCTCGGAGTCCGTTTCCGAGGGCCACCCCGATAAAATTTGCGACCGGATTTCAGATGCAATTCTCGACGCTCTGCTGAGCGAGGAAGAAATGGCCCGTGTGGCCTGTGAAACTTTTGCGACCACCAACCGCGTTGTTATCGGTGGTGAGGTCGGGCTGGCCTCCAAGGACAAACTTGGCGGGGTCATGGACAGCGTTGACGGAATCGTGCGGGATTGCGTGAAGGCGATCGGCTATGAACAGGACGGCTTTCACTGGGAAACTGTCGAGATCGACAATCTGTTGCACGAACAATCCGCCCATATCGCACAGGGCGTGGATAAGGACGGTGCAGGCGATCAGGGCATCATGTTCGGATATGCCTGTTCGGAAACCCCCGAACTCATGCCTGCGCCGATTCACTACAGCCACGCAGTTCTGCGCGATCTGGCAGAGGCCCGTCACTCCGGTGAAACCCCGCAACTGGGTCCGGATGCGAAATCGCAGTTGTCGGTGAAATACGTAGATGGCAAACCGGTCGGCGTAACCTCCATCGTGCTTTCAACCCAGCATCTTGATGACTCCATGTCTTCGGCCGATGTGCGCGATGTGGTGGAACCCTATATCCGCAAAACCCTGCCGGACGGGTGGATTTCGCCTGAAACGGAATGGCACGTAAACCCGACAGGCAAATTCGTCATCGGCGGGCCGGACGGGGATGCGGGCCTGACAGGACGCAAGATCATTGTGGACACCTACGGCGGGGCAGCCCCCCACGGTGGCGGCGCGTTTTCGGGAAAAGACCCGACCAAAGTAGACCGCTCTGCCGCCTATGCCGCCCGCTATCTCGCGAAAAACGTGGTTGCTGCGGGTCTTGCGAAACGCTGTACCCTGCAACTGTCCTACGCGATCGGCGTGGCCAAACCGCTGTCGATCTATTGTGACACCCACGGCACCGGCGAAGTGCCGGAATCTGAGATCGAAAAGGCTGTGGCACAGGCAATGGACCTGACACCGCGCGGCATTATCGAGCATCTGCAACTGCGTCGCCCGATCTATCAGCGCACGGCAGCTTATGGCCACTTCGGCCGCGCCGCAACCGAGGATGGCGGGTTCAGCTGGGAACGTACCGATCTGGCAGAAACGCTGAAAAGCGCCTTTTAAGCCTCAACGGCCTGTCAGAGGGCTTAAATCAAAAGAAAGGCTCCGGATTGCGTCCGGAGCCTTTTTGTTTTATCGCCCCTCCCATGAGAGAAAAACACGTATCCGGCGCCCCGTGGCGCAACTTCTACGGGCGCACCAAGGGCAAGGGCCTGCACCAGTCCCATGAACGCTATCTGGCGGAAGATCTGGAGGGGCTGGCCCCGAAAGGTGTGACATGGGAAGAAAACCCCGAGCGTACGCCGCTGGATCTGCAAGCCCTGTTCGGCGCGCGTCCGGTCTGGCTGGAAGTGGGCTTTGGCGGTGGCGAACACGTGGTACATGCATCAGGCCGCCAGCAATCCCGATGTGGGGATCATCGGTTGCGAACCTTACATCAATGGCGTTGCCACCCTGCTGGGCAAGATCCGCAAGGCAGGCGTTACCAATCTGGCGGTGCATCCCGGTGATGCACGGGACATGATGGACGTGTTGCCCGAAGGCTCGATCGAGCGGGCCTTTCTGCTCTATCCCGATCCGTGGCCGAAGAAACGCCACCACCGCCGCCGCTTTGTGACACCGGAACATCTGGACCCGCTGGCAAAATGCCTGAAGTCCGGCGCGATCTTCCGCGTTGCCACCGACATCCCCGATTACGTGCGCCAGACCATGGAGCAGATGATGAACCGGGACGATTTCGAGTGGCTGGCCGAAGGGCCGGAGGACTGGCGGAAACCGTGGTCGGACTGGATTTCCACCCGCTACGAGCAAAAAGCCCTGCGCGAAGGCCGCACGCCCCATTACATGACCTTCCGCAAACTCTGACAGTGACGCAAAACCGGCCCTGCGGCTTTTGCGCTTTGCCGGTTTCCAATTCTAGACCTTGTATCCGCTGTGCGATATAGGCTGGAAAAAGAACTCGCAAAGGTGATCCGCATGTCAGGCCACGGCGCCCCAATCCCGATGACATCCCGCAAGTCAGGCCCCTTGAAAGGGTCTGCTGTTATTCCCGGTGACAAATCCGTGTCCCACCGGTCGTTTATTCTCGGGGCGCTTTCGGTCGGAGAGACGAAGATCACCGGCCTGCTGGAAGGTCAGGATGTTCTGGACACAGGCAAGGCGATGGCAGCTTTCGGGGCGGAAGTAACGCGCACCGGCGAACAGGCGTGGTCTGTGCATGGTGTGGGTGTGGGCGGCTTTGCCGAACCGGATGATGTAATTGATTGCGGCAATGCCGGCACGGGCGTGCGGCTTATCATGGGGGCAATGGCCACCACGCCGATCAATGCCACCTTTACCGGCGATGCCAGCCTGCGGTCCCGTCCGATGGGCCGGATCACCGATCCGCTGTCCCTGTTCGGGGCGCAGGCAGTCGGGCGTCAGAACGGCTTTCTGCCGCTGACACTGGTGGGTGCAAAAAATCCGGTTCCGGTGCGTTATACCAGCCCCCATGCCTCGGCACAGATCAAATCCGCGGTGCTGCTGGCAGGCCTGAACACGCCGGGCGAAACGGTCCTGATTGAAAAGGAAGCCACCCGCGACCATTCCGAACGGATGCTGCGCGGCTTTGGCGCACAGATCGAAACCGTAAAAACCGGTGAGGGGTATGAGATCACCCTTCAGGGCCAGCCGGAACTGAAGGCGCAGACAATTGCTGTGCCCCGCGACCCGAGTTCTGCCGCCTTTCCGGTCTGCGCGGCGCTGATTGTAGAAGGGTCAGAGGTCCTGCTGCCCAATATCGGGCTTAATCCCACACGCGCCGGACTTCTGGATACACTGGTGGAAATGGGCGCGGACATTGCCTTTGAAAACCGCCGCGAGGAAGGCGGAGAGCCTGTGGCGGACCTGCGGGTGAAAGCCTCCGGTCTTACAGGCATCGAAGTCCCCCCTGCCCGTGCGCCCAGCATGATCGACGAATACCCGATCCTGTCCGTCGTAGCAGCCTTTGCCAAGGGCAAGACCGTTATGCGCGGTATTGCCGAACTGCGGGTCAAGGAATGCGACCGCATTGACGCAATGGCCCGCGGGCTGGAAGCCATGGGCGTCACCGTGGAAGAAGGGCCGGACTATATGATTGTTCACGGGATGGAAGGTGATGTGCCCGGGGGCGGCACCGCCAGGACATTCCTTGATCACCGGATCGCCATGTCTTTCCTCTGTCTCGGAATGGCCAGCGCCAAACCGGTTTGCATTGACGACGGGGGCGCGATTGCAACAAGCTTCCCGATTTTTGAAGATTTGATGAACAATCTCGGGGCGGCGATTTCGCGCGACTGACGGAACCGATCGGGATCGCGGCTTGCTAAAAGGGGGCCGCGTGATCTACTCAGGTAGAAAAGGGATGTGTTATGAGCTTTATCGTGGCAATCGACGGCCCTGCGGCGGCAGGCAAGGGAACGGTCTCCAAGGCGGTTGCAGCCCATTTCGGCTTTGCGCATCTGGACACGGGCCTGCTTTATCGCGCTGTCGGACGCGCCGCACTGGCCAGCATCGGACCCTCGCTTGATCCCGAACAGGTGATCGAACTGTCCAAAGATTTGAAACCCGAAGATCTGGAGCGCAGCGATCTGCGCACGGCCGCTGTGGCCCAAGCCGCCAGCAAGGTGGCGGCAATTCCCGAAGTGCGGCAAAACCTTGTGGCTTTCCAGCGGGAGTTCGCAAATCGCAGCGGCGGGGCTGTTCTGGACGGGCGGGACATCGGCACGGTCATCTGCCCCGACGCGGATGTGAAGCTTTTTGTTACCGCCAGCACCGAACGCCGCGCCGAACGGCGGTTCAAAGAACTGGAAGAACGGGGCGAGGACACCAGCTATGAAGGGGTTCTGGCGGATGTAATCGCACGGGACAAACGGGACAGCGAGCGGGAATCCGCGCCGCTGGTTGCATCGGAAGATGCGCATCTTCTGGACACCTCGGACATGACCATCGCAGAGGCCGTGGCCGAAGCAATCGCCATTATCGACGCCAAACGCTAATCTGCGATCAAGCCGGTTTCTACTGGCAGTCGTTTTCCGCCCAGGCCTTAAGATGCAGCTTCAACGCTCCGCCATAGGGATGCTGTTTTTTCAACGCATCCTGCGCGGACTCCGGTAAATAACGTTTTGCCTGATCGCAAAGATCCGCCCGTTGCCACTGGTGACAGGTGGAACAGGCTTTGCCTTTCCACAGTTGTTCAGGAAGGCCTTCAATTGGTGGAAACAGGGGAGAACCTTCAATAAGTTGCTCCAGCGTCAGCCCCTCTACATCCGGCCCGCCCGAAGTCAGAGGTGTGGAATACACCACTGGCGGCGCCGGTTCCTCAACCACTTGTGCATCAGCCGGTTCCGGTTCGGCTTCTTCTTGCTCCGATACCGGTTCTTGCGCAGGGGTATCGCCGCCGACAATCTCAAGGGCGGCGTATTTCCGAATGTCTGCAACCGGTGCCGGTTTGCGAATTGGCTCTACCGACAGGGCCGCAAAAACAGCACCGGATGACAGGATCAGTCCCAGCGCCACAACGAAACCAGTTATTCTCATTCAGTCGCACCCTTAATCACGCGAAATTCGATCCGGCGGTTTTTCCAGCGTCCCTTGGAGGTGCTGTTGTCTGCTTTCGGCTGGCTCTCGCCGTAACCCGCACTGGTGAGATTTTCCGCCGGTACTCCCTTGTCTACCAGATTGCGCAAGACCGAAGCTGCGCGACGTTCCGAAAGGCGCATGTTTGCGGCATCCGACCCTACACTATCGGTATGCCCGCCGACCTCTACCACCATGTCAGGGCAGCGTTTTACGATGTCTGCAATGCTGACAAGGAAGGGCTCGCTTTTGCCGTCAAGTCGCGCAGAGCCTGACTTGAAATAGGTGTTGTTCGAGCGGGACAGGATCTCGAACCGCCCGATGCAGGCTTCGGCAGAAAAATTCCCCGTCGGTTCCAGCGCAACCTGTGCCGGTTGTTCCGGTTCCGTCTGGCTTTCAGGCGCGCTTGCAGGCGCAGTGGTCCCCTGAACCGCGTTTCTGGCGAATACAAAGTCGAAGGTGACAGTAGCCGAAGGGATAATATCCACATTCGCGGCATCTTCCAGCTTCTCTACACCGCCTGTCAGATTGAAATCCGATGCAGCAACGGAAATAGGCGTCTTGGTGGCAACTGAAACCAGATCGTCACTTATCAACGTCACAACCACATCCGCTGTCGCCTCTTTTTGTACGCCGTGCAAATCAAGCGAATAGGGCAGCGACAGGGTCTTGCGCCGCACGGTCGGCAGGTCGGACAGTTGCGCCGGATCAAGCCGCGCCGTGATGACGGCTTCAGGATACTGGAAGCTTTCAAAGAAAAGGAACCGCATCCGCACGTTACGCAAGTCAATCTTGGTATCCACGCTTTCCAGCATAACCGTCACCGTGGCATCACCGGTTTGCGTAATGGCCCCCGTAAAGGTCGCAAAACTGCTGCTTTCAACCACGGTCTGGTTCTTGACCGACTGGAAATCCAGCGACGACTGGTCGTTCTTCAGGGTCCAGCCGCCTGCGAATGGATCTGTCTGCGCTTGCGCGGGAAGAACTGCCGCACAGAAAGCGGCGGTTGCAATGATTGCACGCAGCCTGTTTCCGAATAAAGAGGTGCCCATGGTGAAAACCTTACGAATTGGACTGAAATTGAACTTATTTGGGTATTAATTACAGAAACCCTACGTCAGATTGCGTTTTGACACAACGGTTTGAAAAGGTCGGGCGTTTCGCGCCCCGTCACTTTAAACTTGGTATTCTGTAGCAGCGCGCAAGGGGCAAAACCCTGCTGTACAAGGGGATTGGGCCGCTTTTCCCTTGTAGAACGGAGAAATCTCATCTATAGCGCGGGCAATCACGACAAGTGGTGGCGGAAACAACGCCGACGGGAAGAGCAGGGCTGGACGTACTCCGGCCCTTTGTGTGTTTGAGCAATTCCCGTTTCGCTGAACGTGAGAAACGAAACCCAAAGACCCGTGGGACCAACCGCGCGGCCAGTAAAATGACGCAAAAAGGAAACGCATATATGAGCGCTAACGCGACAATGGAAGACTTCGAAGCCCTCTTGGCTGAGAGCTTTGAAATTGACACACCGGACGAGGGTTCGGTTGTTAAAGGGACTGTTCTGGCAATCGAAGCCGGTCAGGCCATCATCGACATCGGCTACAAAATGGAAGGCCGTGTTGATCTTAAAGAATTTGCAGCACCGGGTCAGGCTCCTGAAATCGAAGTCGGCGACAGCGTAGAGGTTTACCTCGAGCGCGTTGAAAACGCCCGCGGCGAAGCTGTTATCTCCCGTGACAAGGCCCGTCGCGAAGAAGCATGGGACCGTCTGGAAAAAGCCTACGAAGCAGAAGAGCGTGTTGAAGGCGCAATCTTCGGCCGCGTCAAAGGCGGTTTCACTGTGGATCTGGGCGGCGCTGTTGCGTTCTTGCCAGGCTCCCAAGTAGACGTACGCCCTGTACGCGATGCCGGCCCTCTGATGGGTATGGCACAGCCGTTCCAAATCCTGAAAATGGACCGTCGTCGTGGCAACATCGTTGTGTCCCGTCGCGCCATTCTCGAAGAGTCCCGTGCTGAACAGCGTGCGGAAATCGTTGGCAACCTGTCCGAAGGCGAAACCGTTGACGGTGTCGTCAAGAACATCACCGAATACGGTGCGTTCGTTGATCTGGGCGGCGTAGACGGTCTGCTGCACGTCACAGACATGGCTTGGCGTCGTGTGAACCACCCGTCCGAGATCCTGACAATCGGCGAGACCATCAAGGTTCAGGTTATCAAGATCAACAAAGAGACACACCGTATCTCTTTGGGCATGAAGCAACTGCAGGACGATCCTTGGGGCGACGTGGAAGCACGCTACCCGCTGGAATCCGTACACAAGGGCCGCGTTACAAACATCACCGACTACGGTGCATTTGTAGAGCTGGAAGCCGGTGTCGAAGGTCTGGTGCACGTGTCCGAAATGTCCTGGACCAAGAAAAACGTACATCCGGGCAAAATCGTGTCCACTTCGCAGGAAGTAGACGTGATGGTTCTGGAAATCGACAGCGTAAAACGCCGTGTATCCCTTGGCCTGAAACAAACTCAGGGCAACCCGTGGGAGAACTTCGAAACTGCATTCCCAATCGGCACAGAAGTTGAAGGTGAAGTTAAGAACATCACTGAATTCGGTCTGTTTGTCGGTCTGGAAGGCGACATCGACGGCATGGTTCACCTGTCCGATCTGGATTGGGACCGTTCCGGCGAAGAAGCGATGGCTGACTACTCCAAAGGCGATATCGTCAAGGCTGTTGTCACCGACATCGACGCCGAGAAAGAGCGTATCTCCCTGTCGATCAAAGCCCTGGACGGTGATCCGTTCGCAGATGCAACAGCCGGCGTTAAGCGCGGTGCTGTGGTAACTGTGACCGTGACCTCCATCGAGGACGGCGGCATCGAGGTTGAGTATGATGGCATGAAATCCTTCATCCGTCGTTCCGACCTGTCCCGTGATCGTGCCGAGCAACGCCCGGAGCGGTTCAGCGTTGGCGACAAGGTAGACGCACGCGTTACCAACATCGACAAATCCTCCCGTCGCCTTGGTCTGTCGATCAAAGCACGCGAGATTGCAGAAGAGAAAGAAGCAGTACAACAGTACGGTTCTTCGGACTCCGGCGCGTCTCTCGGGGATATCCTCGGTGCGGCCCTCAAAGGCCAGGACGACTGATAAGAGAGTTTCACGTTGGGAACTGAAATGACTGGTTTTGAACGTGATTTCTACGAGGAGCGGCGCCGCAAGTGGCGCCGCTCTGCTTTCTGGCGCGGTGTCTTTGCCACACTGGGCCTGCTGGCTGCCCTGATCGCCCTGTTGGTCTGGCTGTCCGGCACCCCCCGTTTTTCCGATCATATCGCCCATATCGACCTGACCGGCGTGATCTACGACGACCCGCTGATGGATGAAACTCTACGCATGGTAGAAGAATCCGACAGCGTTAAAGCCCTGATCCTGAGCATCAGCAGTCCGGGTGGCACCACCGTCGGCTCCGAAGCACTGTTCGAGCGGCTCCGTAAAATCGCCGCGGTCAAACCCGTTGTCTCGGTCCTTGGCGAAGTGGCCGCTTCGGGCGGCTATATCGCAGCACTTGGCAGCGATTACATCATAGCACGCGGGAATACCGTCACCGGATCCATCGGCGTCATTATGGAATACCCCGATGTGACAGACCTGATGGCTACCCTTGGCATCAATATGCAGACCATCCGCTCCTCCGAACTGAAGGCGGACCTGACACCTTACCGCAAGGCCAGCCCCGAAGGGCTCGCCGCGGAGCAGCAGTTGATCGACGAAAGCTATAGATGGTTTCGCGGATTGGTTGAGGAACGCCGCAATTTAACCGGCGCCGCACTGGACCGGGTTGCGGACGGGCGGGTTTTTACGGGACGTGTTGCCCTTGAACTGGGCTTGATAGATGCCATCGGCGGCTTTGATGAAGCAACGCAATATATTGATTCGCTCGATTCGGTCGAAGAGGGTCTTCCGGTTGATCCCTACACGCCAGACTATCAGGAGAGTGGATTTTTCGCTCCGGTCGGAAAATTTCTCGCCAAAAACGGCATGTTAGAGCGGTTTTCAGCCCAATCAGGGCCACGGCTCTATTCCATCGCAAAGTAAATTCTGTAAAGTCGTACCCAAGCAGAGCCACAAAAAGGCCGCACCTTTTGGGAGGACTGAAGTCTATGATACGTTCCGAATTAGTAGATAAAATTGCAGAAGCGAACCCGCACCTTTACCAGCGGGACGTCGAACGCATCGTGTCTACAGTGTTCAACGAAATCATCGAGGCGCTTGCCAACGGCGACCGTGTGGAACTGCGCGGGTTCGGCGCATTTTCGGTCAAGAAACGGGACGCTCGGATTGGCCGCAACCCCCGCACCGGAGAATCCGTGCAGGTGGAAGAGAAACACGTTCCCTTCTTCAAAACCGGCAAATTGCTGCGTGACCGTCTGAACGGCGGCTGATGCCTTTCGTCGCGTGTGCGGCGGGTCTTCTCAGGCTATAAAGCGATAAAGTCAGGTTGCATTTATTCCTGTTGGGATTAGGTGTGTCCTATTGCAGGAGTATTGACCCATGATGCGTTACATCCGTTATCTTTTTCTTGCCGTCATAGGCGTTTGTCTGATTGTGGTGGCGCTCGCCAACCGCTCCCCCGTGACCTTGCGGGTAATGCCGGATGAACTGGCTTCTGTCTTTCAACTTTCCGGTAGCGTCACCCTTCCCCTGTTTCTCGTCATCTTTATGGGGATCGTCGTCGGCTTGCTGATCGGTTTTGTCTGGGAATGGATGCGGGAATTCAAATACCGCAATGATCTGTCCAAAAAGGGCAAGGAACTGCACCGTCTGGAGCGGGAAAACAAGGTTCTCAAGGCGAAATCCGGCGAAGGCACGGATGATGTGCTTGCCCTGATCGAGTAACAGACATGCCAGTTAAAATTTGCGGGATTACCACGCGGGATTCTCTGGACGCTGTTGCCTCTGCCGGCGCGGCTTATGTCGGCTTTGTCTTTTTTGCGAAATCTCCGCGAAATGTTGACATTCCCACCGCGCGCGAACTCGCCCTCGCAGTGCCTGAAGGGGTGTGCAAAGTGGCCCTGACGGTGAACGCAACGGACGCTGAACTCGATGCCATTCTTGCAGAGGTGCCCATTGACATGCTGCAACTTCACGGCAGGGAAACACCGGAGCGCGTTACAGAGGTCAAAGCCCGCTACGGCCTGCCGGTAATGAAGGCGGTGGGCGTGGCCGATGCCGATGACCTGCCCGCCTTGAATGAATATGCCCGTGTGGCCGATCAGTTGCTGGTGGATGCCAAGCCCCCAAAGACCGCCGATCTGCCAGGGGGCAACGGACTGTCCTTTGACTGGTCGCTGATTGCAGGGCGCCGCTGGGCTGTGCCGTGGATGCTGGCCGGAGGTCTTAACCCTGAAAACGTCGCGCTGGCGATGCAAATGACAGGGGCGCGTCAGGTGGATGTCTCAAGCGGCGTCGAATCCGCGCCGGGCGTCAAGGACAGCGCAAGAATTGCAGTTTTCTGCAAGGCTGCTGCGGCCTGATCCGCAGTGGTCTGTTTTCAAACTGCCACGGTCCAATTCTGTGCTAGTCTCCACGGCGGAGGAGGCACATTATGGATTCCCTGCGCACAACCCTGTTGATCGGAACAACCAAAGGCGTCTTTCTGGCATCCGGCGGAGAGTCCCGCAGCGGGTGGCGGATCAGCGGCCCGTTTTGTGACGGCTGGCCGGTAAATCATGTCATCGGAGACCCTGACTCAGGGACGCTCTGGGCCGGGGGAGGCGGTGATTTTTTCGGCGCAGGGGTCTGGCGGTCCGACGATCTGGGCGAAACATGGCGCCTGACCCGTCTGTCCCGCGGGTCGATGGATGACTGGGCCGCCAACGACCCCGATTTCGCCGCGATGATCGGCTGGAGCGATGCCCCTCTGCCCTTCGGAAACGATTTCACACAGGTCTGGTCTCTCGCGCTGGCGGGGGACAGGCTTTATGCCGGAACCAAACCGGCGAACCTGCTGCAAAGCACGGATCGCGGCGAAAGCTGGACACGGGTTGAAAGCCTGACCGATCATCCTTCGGCGGCAGATTGGAATCCCGGTGCAGCGGGGCTGACGCTGCACACCATCCTGTCCGATCCGGCCAATCCGCAAAAGCTCTGGGTTGGCATTTCTGCGGCAGGTGTCTTTGCGTCAGAGGATGGCGGCCAAAGCTGGGAGCGGCGCAATCGCATGTCCAACGCACAGGCCTGCCCGCAGCACGATCACCCCGCCGCTCCGCGGGACGGAGAGACCGGCCATTGCGTCCACAACATCATGCGTGCCTCCGGTGAGGCAGACCTGCTTTACCAACAGAACCACCACGGGGTCTGGCGTTCTGCGGACGGGGGACGCAGTTGGGACGATATTACAAACGGCCTGCCCTCTACTTTCGGATTTCCTGTGCGCGTGCATCCGCGCGACGGGCAGACCCTGTGGACCATTCCGCTAAACGGTGACAGCGCGGGACGGTATCCCCCCGATGCGGCGGCGGCGGTCTGGAGATCCCGTGACGGGGGGAAAAGCTGGCAGGCGCTGCGCAACGGGCTGCCACAGGAAGGCTGCTTCTTTACCGTGCTACGGCAGGCTATGGGCGGGGATAGCAACGATCCGGCTGGCATCTATTTCGGCACCAACAGCGGGTCGGTTTTTGCAAGTCTGGACGAAGGCGAAAGCTGGGAGGAGGTCGTGCGCCATCTGCCGACAATTCTGGCACTTGAGGTGCTGGAACGCCGCTGAAGCAGAAGTGATCTTTCCGAAAAAGCCCGCCCCTTTCAGGGCAGGGTTTACCTGAAGCGGGAGTCGGGCTAGATCACATGCGACCCAAGGAGAACCCTGATGAACGATTTGCTCAATTCCTTTATGTCCGGCCCTGACGAAAACGGCCGGTTCGGTGATTTCGGCGGACGGTTTGTATCGGAAACCCTGATGCCGCTGATCCTCGATCTGGAAGCCGAATATGAAAAAGCAAAGGTTGATCCGGATTTCTGGGCCGAGATGGACCACCTGTGGAAACACTATGTTGGCCGTCCGAGCCCGCTTTATTTCGCCAGCCGGATCACCGAAGAACTGGGCGGCGCGAAAGTCTATCTCAAACGGGACGAACTCAACCACACCGGCGCCCACAAGATCAACAACGTGCTGGGGCAGATCCTGCTGGCGCGGCGCATGGGCAAGACGCGGATCATCGCGGAAACCGGCGCGGGGCAACACGGGGTGGCCACCGCCACGGTCTGCGCCAAATTCGGCTTGAAATGCGTGGTCTACATGGGTGCCCACGATGTAGAGCGTCAGGCCCCCAATGTGTTCCGCATGAAACTGCTGGGTGCTGAAGTGGTGCCTGTCACCTCCGGTCGTGGCACGCTGAAGGACGCCATGAACGATGCCCTGCGCGACTGGGTGACCTATGTGGACGAAACCTTTTACTGCATCGGCACCGTAGCTGGTCCGCACCCCTACCCCGCTATGGTACGCGATTTCCAAAGCATCATCGGCAAGGAAGTGCGCGATCAACTGGCAGAGCATGAAGGCGAAGGTGCGCTGCCCGACAGCGTGATTGCAGCCATCGGCGGCGGGTCCAATGCGATGGGCCTGTTCTTTCCGTTTCTGGACGACAAATCGGTGCGCATCATCGGTGTCGAAGCGGGCGGCAAGGGTGTGAACGACAATATGGAACACTGCGCTTCCCTGCTGGGCGGCAAACCGGGTGTTCTGCACGGCAACCGCACCTATCTGTTGCAGGATGATGCAGGCCAGATCCTCGAAGGCTATTCAATCTCTGCCGGACTGGACTATCCCGGTATCGGGCCAGAGCACAGCTGGCTGCATGACACAGGGCGCGCCGAATATGTCAGCGTGACCGATGCAGAGGCACTGGACGCGTTCCAGTTTTCCTGCCGCACCGAAGGTATCATTCCGGCGCTCGAACCTTCCCACGCGCTGGCCCATGTGCGCAAACTGGCCCCCACCCTGCCGAAAGACCACATCATGGTCATGAATATGTGCGGGCGGGGCGACAAAGACATCTTCACCGTCGCCCGCCACCTTGGCTGGGATATGGACAGCGAATAAATCCGGCACCTGCGGGGCATGTCCCCGCAGGGCCAGCCTGCGGTGGCCTTGACCGCTTTGATTTTACCCCCACATATTTATTACAACTTTTCTAATGACCGAAGAGGCCGCCATGTCCCTGATGAACCTTCTACAGAATGCCCACAACGGACAGGGGCTGTCGCAGCTTGCCAGTCAGTTCGGCATGAACGAGAGTCAGGCACAGCAACTGTCCGAACTGCTCGCCCCGACGATTGGTCAGGCGGCCAAGGAAAAGGCGGAGAGCGGAGGGATGCAAGACCTGTTGTCCTCGCTCCACGGCGAACAGCAACGCAGCTATTTTGAAGATGCCTCCCAAGCCGCAGCGCCGACAGGACAGGCACAGGGCATGGCGTTTCTGGAAACCCTGATGGGCGGGCATCAGGCCCCCAAGGAGATTGCTTCGGAAGCCGCAGAGCGTACGGGAATCGATCTGGCCACAGTGATGCAATTCCTGCCTGCATTGGCAGCGATGCTGCAAGGCGGCTTGCAAAAAGAGATGCCAGACAACACCATCGAGAACCTGATGGGCCGCTTTTCCGGCGCAGATGACAGCGGCGGCATCATGGGAATGGTCGGCGGGTTTCTGGGCGGCGGCGCGGATGGCAAGGGACCGGATCTCGGCCATTTGTCCAAATTACTGGACGCAGACGGGGATGGATCGCCGATGAATGATATTCTGGGGAAGTTCATGCGCTAGTCCGCGAATTCGATCAGATCCCAAAGGGTGCCGTATAGATCCTTGAACACGGCCACGGTGCCATAATCCATCACCGCCGGATCACGGGTGAACTCTACGCCGCGGGTCAGGTAAAGCTTGTAATCCCGCCAGAAACCATCGGTTTGCAGGAACAAAAACACGCGCCCCCCCGCCTGATTGCCAACAAAGGCGCGCTGTGTGTCGTCGCTTGCTTTCGCCAGAACCAGCGAGGCTGAATTCTCTCCTTTGGGACGCACAACCACCCAGCGTTTGTCCTGTTCCGGCTGGTAACTGTCCGCGACCAGCTCGAACCCCAGAACATCCACGTAAAAGGCAATAGCCTCGTCGTAGTCCTGAACGACCAATGCAGTATGAGCCAGACGTTGCGACAAAAGCCTTCTCCTTCAGGGGATTTGAAATAACAGTTTCACACCGCTTGCAGCGGAAAAACAAGGGGGGATCACCTGTTCCGACCGCCACGAAAAAGCCCGGCGCAGGGCCGGGCTTCGGGTTTCATAACAGGGTTGGGATCAGGCCGGATCAAGCGCGACAAAGCTGTCGGCCGTCAGGTCTGTCACATTCAGCACATCAACACGCATGTCGCCGGTGCCATCGCCGTCCGCATCCACGATAATCATCGTATGTCCCGCATCGCCGTTTCTGGCCTGCACTTCCGCGCCGGTCCCCGAGAACTTCGCATCCCCGATAAACTCTGCCCCGAGAGCAGCGAAATCAAGGAAATCGACCCCCTTTTCAAAATCCATAATCTTATCGGCGTATTTGCCTTTGCCGCTGTCCTTGACGTGGGTGAAGATGAACTGGTCGGCCCCCGATCCACCGTAAAGAACGTCCTTGCCGGACCCGCCAACGATGAAATCGTTGCCTGAATCCCCGTAGATGGTATCCTTACCGGCGTTCCCGCCCAGAATATCATTTCCTTCGCCGCCTAGGATCGTGTCCTTGCCGCCACCGCCACGGATGATGTCGTTGCCTTCTTCGCCTAACAGAACGTCCCTGCCGTTGTTGCCGTCTATTTCATCGTCATCGGCACCACCGTAGACGCGGTCGGCACCGTTCCCCCCCTTCAGCGTGTCGTTTCCGTAATCACCATCCAAACGGTCTTTGCCGCCACTTCCAACAAGAAGATCGTCACCTCCATGGCCATAAAGTTTATCAGAGCCCTTTTCTCCGAACAGCTTGTCGTTTTCAGTTCCGCCAAAGAGCCGGTCGTCGCCGCCGCCGCCTTTCAAAACATCCTTGCCTGCGTAGCCACTTAAGATATCATGCCCACCGCGGCCCAGCAGCTTGTCCGCGCCTGCTCCGCCATACATTCTATCGGGATGAGAAGATCCTGAAAAAGTTACCTTATTGTCCGCCACCAGATATCCACCCAGATCGAAAGAAGAGCTGGCCCCCACGGCACTAACTTCCAGCGGTCCGCTGGACAGAAGCGCGTTTATACCGGAGTAATCATATTCTTCGAGTAGCCCCAGAGCCGAGAATGTGTCGTTCATCGTCCAATCGAGATCACTGAAACGGGCGACGACATCTTCCCCTTTTTTATACACAATTGATGTGACCTGTCCGGTCGTTCCGAAACCCTCGTCGCCTTCCTCCAGAAAACCGCTGCCCGACAGGATTATGAAAGCGCCTGTGGATGTTTCATACACTGCACGGCTGTCTGTCCTTGTGGCAAGCTCACTGATCTGACCTTGCGGGAGTTCAAGAAAATCGAAATCTCCACCGTTGAACCTTAATTTCATCTCACATCTCTCTGAATAACTATTGCTGCTGCGTCACGGGATGCGACGCTTCTGAAGTTTACCCTTGGTAAAGAGAGGGTGAATTGGGGCGATTTTATGAAATAATTGTAGAATTTACGCGTTTTCAACCGGACGAACGTTGCTGAATTGCAAGACTTCATCAAGGGCTGGCGCAGGTAAAACTGCAGGATACAGGCTGGCCTGCAGAAAGCCGCGCGGCAGGCAACACAACTGAAAAGCCCGGCACATGGCCGGGCTTTGGTCCGGTCAAAAAAGGTTCGGGATCAGGCAGGGTCAAGCGTTACGAAACTGTCCGCGGTCAGATCTTCCACACCCGTCACATCAACGCGCATGTCGCCTTTACCGTCGCCATCCACATCGACAATCAGAACGGAATTGCCGCTGCCGTCGTTCGTTGCCTGAACCTCGGCACCCGTGCCAGAGAACTTCGCATCCCCTATGAACTCTGCCCCGAAGGCAGAGAAGTCGAGAAAATCGACCCCCTGTTCAAAGTCCATAATCGTATCGGCAAACTTGCCCTTGCTGCTGTCTTTGGCATGGTTAAAGATGAACTGGTCGGCCTCTGTTCCACCGTAAAGCACGTCCTTGCCAGACCCGCCAACGATGAAATCGTTACCGGCACCGCCCTTGATGGTATCCTTACCGGCGTTCCCGCCAAGAATATCATTCCCGTCGCCGCCTTCTATCCGGTCCTTACCGGCACCGCCGCGGATGACGTCGTTATCAGCTCCGCCAAACAGCTTGTCATGGCCGCCATCGCCGTCGATCTCGTCGTCGCCGGCGCCGCCTTCAACACTGTCGCGGCCTTTACCGGCTGAAATTTTGTCGTTGCCGTTACCACCCTCGATGTCGTCCTTGCCGCCGCCACCGAAGATCTGATCGTCATCGTCGCCGCCCGATATGTAATCCTTGCCGCCGTCTCCGTTCAGCGTATCATCGCCGGAACCGCCATAGATCGCATCATGTCCGGTGTTGCCGCTTACGTCATCGTTGCCGGAGCCGCCGCCCAGTTCGTCATTACCGGCACCGCCTTCAATTGTATCGTCGCCGACACCACCTTCAAGGCTGTCCCGTCCACCCCGGCCCGAGAGTTCGTCATCGCCGTCACCGGACGTCACGACATCGTTGTGGGAAGAGCCTTTGAAAACAACCCCGCCGTCCAGTTCCAATTCCGCCGGCAGCACAAACGCATCACTTGAACCGAGCGCATTGATATTCAGAACGTCCGCGGACAACAGCGCATTGATGCCGGTATAATCATCAACATCAATGGCAAGCAGGGCAGGAAGCAGGGCGGACATGGACCAGCTCAGGTCCGTGAAACGCGCTATAACAGTGCCGCCTTGCTTGTAGGTCACACCTGTTACCGTGCCGGTGTTTGCGGGCATACCCGGTTCACCTTCCGTAAATCCGCTCCCCACCAGTACGGTTTCCGAACTGGCGGTTGAAAAGACGACCCTGCCATCGGCAATTGTCGAAAACGCCCCCGTTTCGGTGAAGGGTGCGCTGAGAAATCCGGGGTCGCCGCCGTTATATCTGAGGTCCATTTGAAAATCCTTTTGTTTAAGATTTTGTTAGTGCCGCTACTGCGCGCAATTCCGAGTACTCAGGAAATAGTAGCACAAAAATTGTGCATCATACGAAGAATCGTGGACCGGATGAAAAATGCTACCAAGAGTGGAATAGACGTCAAACGGAAAGACGCCGCCATTTGGGATGGCAGCGTCTGTTTTAGATTAGAAATTTCTGACCAGGCCTATCCGTTCATGCGGATATTGGCGTTGCTCGGGTCGTAGGGGCTGTCCTCAACCACTTGCGCATCCCACAATTCACCCAGCATCCGCACCTGCAGCTTCTGGCCGACCACAGCGAGTTCTGGGGGGACATAGCCCATGCCGATCTGCTTTTCAAAATGCACCGAATAGCCACCCGAGGTCAGCCGCCCGATCTTTTTACCATCCAGCAGCAGCGCTTCGCGTCCCCAAGGATCGGCATCGTCGGGTCCGTCGATCAGGACGGTAACACATTTTGCACGGATGCCCTTCGCTTCCATCGCAGCCTTGCCGTTGAAGTCTTTGGACAGGTCGATAAAGCGGGGCAGGTCGGCTTCGGCGGGGGTGGCGTCGCGGCCCAGTTCGTTGCCAAAGGCGCGGTAGGATTTTTCCTGCCGCAGCCAGTTTTGCGCCCGTGCGCCCACCAGTTTCAGCCCGTGTTCCTTGCCTGCCTCAAGGATCAGATCCCAAAGGTAGTTCTGCATTTCGATCGGGTGGTGCAATTCCCAGCCCAGTTCGCCGGTATAGGCCACGCGGATTGCGTTCACAGGGCACATGCCCAGTTCGATCTGCTGTGCGGACAACCAGGGGAACCGCTTGTTCGACAGGGCGGTTTCCGGATCGGCGTCCTTGATGATCTTTTTCAGAACATCGCGGGATTTCGGACCGGCGATGGCAAAGACACCCCATTGGCTGGTGACGTTCTGGATTTCGATATAGCCGAACTCTGCCGCCTTATCCTCGGCCGCCTTGCGCAGGAAGTCGGCGTCATAATCCGTCCACGCACCGGCAGAAACCAGATAATAAGAATCCTCGCCGTTGCGCACAATGGTGTATTCGGTGCGCGTCGTGCCTGCATCGGTCAGTGCATAAGTCAGGTTGATCCGCCCCACTTTGGGCAGTTTGTTACAGGTGAACCAATCCAGAAACGCAGTTGCGCCCGGTCCTTTGACCACATGTTTGGTGAAAGCTGTGGCATCAATCAGCCCGACGCCTTCACGGATGGCCCTGGCCTCTTCCACGGCATAGGGCCACCATGTGCCACGGCGGAAAGACCGCCCGTCATGGTCAAAATTCTCCGGCGCATCCAGCGGACCATAGTAGTTCGGACGTTCCCAGCCGTTTACAAAACCGAACTGCGCGCCCAGCGCCTTTTGCCGGTCATAGGCCGGTGCCGTGCGCAAGGGGCGTGCGGCGGGACGTTCCTCGTCGGGGTGGTGCAGGATGTAAACGTGATCGTAACATTCCTCGTTCTTGCGGGCGGCGAACTCGGTCGTCATCCAGGATCCATAGCGTTTCGGGTCGAGCGATGCCATGTCGATCTCGGCTTCGCCTTCCACCATCATCTGCGCCATGTAATAGCCGGTGCCACCCGCGGCGGTGATCCCGAAGGAGAAGCCTTCGGCCAGCCACATATTGCGCAGACCGGGTGCCGGACCCACCAGCGGGTTGCCATCGGGCGTGTAGCAGATCGGGCCGTTGAAATCGTCCTTCAGGCCGGAATTTTCGCAGGACGGAATCCGGTGGATCATCGCCATATACTGGTCTTCGATCCGTTCCAGATCCAGCTGGAACAGATCGGCGCGGAAACTGTCGGGCACACCGTATTCAAACCGCGCAGGGGCGTTCTTTTCATAGACCCCCAAAATCCAGCCGCCCCGTTCTTCCCGCACGTAGGATTGCGCATCCGCGTCGCGGATAACAGGGTGTTCGGCATTTCCCGCCGCACGGTAGGCCTGAAGCGCGGGGTCAACATCCGTAACGATGAACTGGTGTTCCACAGGAATTGCGGGGATCTTGATCCCCAGCAGTTTGGCCGTGCGCTGTGCGTGGTTCCCTGTTGCTGTGACCACATGTTCAGCGCGGATTTCGAAGGTTTCCTCGGATGGCACCAGATTGCCGCCCACTTCGACCATCACTGTGCCGCGCACAATCCATTCAGAGCCTGTCCATTCATAGCTGTCCACCTGACGTTTGCGGATGATCTCTACGCCGCGCTGCCGTGCGCCTTTGGCCATCGCCATCGTAACATCCGCGGGATTGATATACCCGTCGGTCGGGTGATAAATCGCGCCTTCCAGATCCTCGGTGCGGATCAGCGGCCAGCGCTCCTTGATCTGCGCAGGGGTCAGTTTTTCGAACGGCACGCCAACGGATTCCGCCGTGGTTCCGTAAAGCATATATTCGTCCATCCGCTCTTTGGTCTGGGCCATGCGCAGGTTGCCGACCACAGAAAAGCCAGCGTTCAATCCGGTCTCTTCTTCCAGCGTCTTGTAAAATTTCACCGAATAGTCGTGAATATGGGTCGTTGCATAGGACATGTTGAACAGCGGCAACAACCCTGCTGCGTGCCACGTAGACCCTGACGTCAGTTCATCCCGTTCCAGCAGGACAACGTCTTTCCAGCCTGCCTTGGCAAGATGGTACGCAATCGACGCCCCGACAGCGCCGCCGCCGACAACACAGGCTTTTACGTGGGTTTTCATAGCACGACTCTCTTTTTGGCGATAAGTTGCAATCAGATAGCCAAAAAATTCGGGTCCGTTCCACTGTCAATCGACAGGGCCTGTGGCGAAAACGACATGGAGGATGGAATGCCTTTGGATCGAAGTGCTTTCGAGCGTCAGGCGGCATGGTGCCGGCAGTTGGGATCAGGGTTCACTTCAGAGCTGCTTCTGGCCCTTGTCGCAACACTGGATGACACCACCGCATCCGGCCGCAAGGTTTTAAACTGGCCGGGGGAAGCGGGTCCGATGCAGGATGTTGTACCGCTCCGGCTGAGCGGAGCCTTGCATGCGATGGTTTTGTCCGGACAGGCACCGGAACTGGCCGCGCTCTACCCGCCCGCTCCGCTGCCTGAAAGGGGGGATCTGGAACAGGCGCTGCGGGCGGCATTGCAGAATTGCGATTCCCGGATTCTCGACTTCCTGCAATTCGCGCCGCAAACCAACGAGGTGGCCCGCGCCAGCCTGTTGATGGCAGGGCTGTCGGTGGTCGGGACGCAAACGGGGCTCCCCCTGAGTGTTTACGAAATCGGCAGTTCGGGAGGATTGAACCTTAATCTGGATCGGTTTTCCCACCGGTTGGGTGCTGTGCATCTGGGCGATCCAAATTCGGAGCTGCAATTGACACCGGATTGGACGGGCACCGCTCCGAAGCACATGCCGGAGATCGTGGCACGGCGCGGGTGCGACTTGAATCCGATCAACGTGCAGGATCCGGATCAGGCGCTGCGGCTGCTGGCCTATATCTGGCCGGATCAGCCCGAGCGTCTGACCCGCACCCGCGCAGCAATCGCACTGGCGCGGGCGTTCCCGCCGGACATTGATGCCGCCGATGCGGGGGCATGGGTTGAGGCCATGTGCCAGTCTCCTGACCCGCACGGCCGGACCCGTGTCCTGATGCACTCCATTACATGGCAGTATCTGCCCGAAGCGACACAGCAACAGATTTCCGGCGCGATGCAGACCGCAGGCCGCAATGCCACAGCGGATACGCCGCTGGCGTGGCTGTCCTTCGAGTTGAGCGATCAGGGAAAGGCGCAACTGACCCTGCGGCTGTGGCCAAACCGGCCAGAGCTACACGTCCTTGCGGATGCCAATCCCCATGTGCAGCAGGTCTGCTGGCACGGTCCGGACGGCGAAGCGGGGGCTGATTGATTATTCAGAGGTACTGCATCTTTTGGCACCGCCACCTGTGGAACAGGAAGCCGCGAAAGTGCCAACTTTTTTGAACCGGCTTTCACCGGGTTCATAGCTGCGCGACTTGGACATTTCCGCCCCCCGCTTAACAAGGCACCCAACAGTTTCTTGGGTCCGGCCGGGGGCGTTTCCGCCTCCGGTGCCGCGTCACCGGAAGGGGCGTTCAGATCAGCATATACCGCTGCACCTGTTTTTCGTTCTACCTGAAACGGGGATTGCGCGTCATCATAGTTGCGCTGGACTGCTGGCGCCTGAGAATACACGGAAGCACCCGCAAGCATGTAGCTTCCGACACCGATTGCAAGGCACAGCCCCGCCAGTCCCATGATTATTGGTTTTCTCATCTTCCCGTATACCAGATCGATTCCATACCCCGAAGTTAGGAATTGAAATGGGCCAAACTGTGACAGCGGGTCCGAAAGCTACGGGGGTACTGCGACCTTCGGGCCACAGAGCGGCATCAGCAGGGCAGCAGAGCCCCCGCCCTGTAGTGCGCTTGATTTCCGCAAGCTCTGGAAACCTGCGAACAAGCCGCATAAGGTCGGCTTCAAATGTTTTCAGGAGCCTCTGACATGCCCACACAAAACCCGTTTCTGACCGACTGGTCCGGCCCCTTCGCCCTGCCCCCGTTCGCGCAAATCAGCGATGATGATTTCGCACCGGCCTTTGAAGAAGCCTTCAAACAGTCCCGCGCTGCGATCAACAGGATTGCCGACAACCCCGAACCGGCCAGCTTTGCCAATACCATTGATGCGCTGGAACAGGCGGACGGGTTGATGGACAGGGTCGCAGGCGTGTTTTTCAACCTGACAGGCGCTGACAGCAATCCCGCGCGGGAAGCCTTGCAGCGCGATCTTGCCCCGCGCTTTGCCGCTTTCAATTCCGAAACCATGATGAACGAAGCCCTGTTTGCGCGGGTGGACCAGCTTTTCCAAAACCGCGACAGTCTTGGGCTGAGCGCGGAACAACTGCGGGTTCTGGAACTCTACCACCGTATGTTTGTACGGGCCGGTGCACAGTTGGAAGGCGCTGCCAAGGCCCGCCTGCCCGAAGTTACCAAACGCTTGGCGGAACTGGGCACGGCTTTTTCCCAGAACCTTCTCGCGGATGAACGGGAATGGTTCATGGAACTGGGCGAGAACGATCTGGACGGGCTGCCTGATTTCCTGAAAGCGGCAGCCAAGTCCGCCGCGCAGGAACGGGGGCTTCAGGGCTTTGTCACCACGCTGTCCCGCTCCCTGATCGTGCCGTTCCTGCAGTTTTCGGCACGGCGCGACCTGCGCGAAAAGGCCTATACCGCCTGGGGCAAGCGGGGAGAGAACGGCGGCAAGACTGATAATATCGACATCGTGCGCGAAACCCTTGCGCTGCGTCAGGAACGGGCAAATCTGCTGGGCTATGACACTTTTGCGGATTTCAAACTGGAACCGGAAATGGCCAAAACGCCCGAAGCGGTACGCGAATTGCTGATGGCGGTTTGGGAACCGGCCAAGGCCGCTGCCAATGCGGATGCCGCGCGACTGACGGAGATGATGCACAACGACGGTGTGAACGGAGATCTGGAGCCGTGGGACTGGCGCTATTACGCAGAAAAGCTGCGCGCCGCGGAATATGATCTGGATGAATCCGAACTGAAGCCTTACTTCCAGCTGGACCAGATGATCGAAGCAGCCTTTGACACGGCCAATCGGCTGTTCGGGCTGACGTTCCACGCGCTGGATGTACCACTCTACCATAAGGACGCCCGCGCATGGGAAGTGCGCAAGGGCGACCGGCATATGGCGGTGTTTATCGGGGATTACTTCGCCCGTTCGTCCAAACGCTCCGGTGCGTGGTGTTCGCGCTTTCGGGCACAGTCCAATCTGGATGCGGATATCCGCCCGATCACGGTGAACGTCTGCAACTTCGCCAAAGCCCCCGAGGGTGAGCCGAACCTGCTGACCTTTGATGATGCCCGCACCCTGTTCCACGAATTCGGCCATGCGCTGCATTCGATGCTGTCGGATGTGCATTATCCGATGATCTCGGGCACTTCGGTAGCACGGGATTTTGTCGAACTGCCAAGCCAGCTTTACGAACACTGGCTTTCGGTGCCCGAGGTTCTGGAAAAATACGCGCGCCACGCGGACACCGGCGCGCCGATCCCGAAACAACTGCTGGACAAACTGCTCGCCGCCGAAAATTTCGATATGGGGTTTGCCACGGTTGAATATACTGCCTCTGCGCTGGTGGATCTGGCGTTCCATTCCGGCACGCCGCCGATTGATCCCTTGGCCCGTCAGGGCGAAATCCTGAAGGAACTGGACATGCCAGCAGCGATCCGGATGCGCCATGCCACGCCGCATTTCGCCCATGTCTTTTCCGGTGACGGCTATTCATCGGGGTATTACAGCTATATGTGGTCCGAGGTGATGGATGCGGATGCCTTTGCCGCGTTCGAGGAAACCGGCGATCCGTTCAACCCCGAACTGGCAGCCAGATTGCATGACCAAATTTATTCTGCCGGTGGCAAGGCCGAAGGTGCTGACCTTTACACCGCATTCCGTGGTAACCTGCCCAAAGTGGATGCACTGTTAAAGGGACGCGGGTTGGATACTGCGGCCTGAACGCTGCAAAACTTTGAGGAGATCCTATGAAAGCTGCATTTTATACCGAACAGGGCGCGGCTACCGATGTCTTGCACATCGGAGACCAGCCAACCCCGAAACCCGCCGCAGGGGAGGTACTGGTCAGGCTGGCGACCTCGGGGGCAAATCCGTCTGACGTTAAATCCCGCGCCGGTTCGCGCCCGATGGCCTATCCGCTGATTATCCCCCATTCGGACGGAGCAGGCGAAATCGAAGCCGTGGGAGAAGGCGTCGATCCGGCCCGAACCGGTCAGCGGGTCTGGATCTGGAACGGCCAATGGCAACGCCCCCTTGGCACTTGCGCCGAATATATTGCCCTGCCTTCGGAACAGGCGGTATTTCTGCCCGAAAACACACCCTATGACGCAGGCGCCTGCCTTGGCATTCCCGCACTGACAGCCTATCGCACGGTTTTCGCGGACGGACCCGTTGAAGGTAAGAAAGTCCTGGTGTCCGGCGGGGCGGGAACAGTAGCCCGCTATGCCATTCAGATGGCGAAAACCGGCGGAGCAGAGGTTATCACCACGGTGTCCAGCGCGGAAAAGGCCGACTACGTTCGCGCCGCCGGTGCCGATCATGTGGTAAACTACCGCGACAGCGATGCAGCGACACAAATTCTGGACCTGACGGGCGGCGTGCACCGCGCTGTTGAATTGGAATTCGGGATAAACGCACCGCTTCTGGCCGAGGTCATGCGCCCGAACGGAACAATTGCCGCCTATGGCTCTGCCGGTGATCCGGCGCCGCAACTGCCCTTCATGCCAATGATGTTCAAAGACCTGACCCTGCGCATGGTGCTTGTCTACATCCTGACACCGCAAGCCCGCCGCGAGGCCCTTGAAGGCGTAACGGCGCTGCTGGAATCCGGACTTCTGACACATTCCGTCGCCGCCAGCTATCCGCTTGATCAGATCGTCACAGCACACGAGCGGGTAGAGCAGGCGGATAAGATGGGTTCGGTTGTTGTAACGATCTAGGCCGGTCAGTCGCGGATCTCGTCGGGGAACACCCCCCAGAGATCGGATTTTTTGGCCCAGCCCTTGGCCCCTTGGGCGCTGATTTCACAGAAGTCGGGCTCGCAGGGGCCAAGGCGGGCAAGGGCGCCCCGCTCTGCGATTGCGCGGGTCGCGGCAGCATCATTCGGCGTCAGATACAGGCGGGCGTTGTCTTCCTGTACAACCACATACCGTGCCCCTGAAAGCAGGGAATAATGCATCCAGCCGCCCTGCCCTTCGGCATCCTGCACCCGCCGCCAGTGGCCGTATTCCGCAACGATTTGCAGCGGAAGGTTTTCATGTTTGAACACCCAGTCCACGCGGTGGGTCAGCGAAGGACCGCGCCGCACGTTACCTTCGGCCGATTTCATGGAGACAAACCTTGGAAGCGGCAGATTGGTGACAGGACCGCGCTTGCCAGCCGCAAAGGCAGCACCGTTGCCCAGCCCTGCACCAAGAAGAAAACCGAGAACCAATATCGTGAAAGCTGCCCGCGCCATCGTCATTCGCCCACCGTCTTTTGCATCGCCATTGTGTCTAGTGTCGTCTTGCAAAATCTTTTGCCTCTGTCGGGGTCTTTGATCTTGCCCCATTGGGTAATTCCTTGGCAGAATGGAAAAAACAAATCCAGAGTTGGTTCTATCTAATGCCCTCAAGTAAGTTAAGTGTTGTTGTTACGCGACGGTTGCCTGCCACAGTCGAAAAGCGGCTGTCGGAACTGTTTGATGTGAAACTGAATGAAACCGATACCCCGCTCAGCCGCGACCAGCTGACCGCTGCGCTGCGCACGGCAGACGTGCTGGTCCCCACGCTGAACGACACAATTGATGCAGGAATGCTGGCACAGGCCGGTGACAATCTGCGGCTGATCGCGAATTACGGCTCCGGTGTCGATCATATCGACGTGGCAACGGCCCGCCAGCGCGGGATTCTGGTGTCCAACACCCCCGGCGTGCTGGCGGATGATACGGCGGATATGACAATGGCGCTGATGCTGGCGGTAATGCGCCGGTTCCGCGAAGGCTCCAGCCATCTGCAATCCGGTGACTGGCAGGGCTGGTCTCCGTCCGCCTTTCTGGGCGCACGTCTGGGGGGCAAACGGCTGGGTATTCTGGGCATGGGACAGGTCGGATCGGCTGTGGCCCGCCGCGCCAACGCTTTTGGCATGCAGGTCTTTTATCACAACCGCAAACGGGTGCACAAAGATGCGGAAGCTGCGCTGAACGCCACCTACTGCGAAAGCCTTGACCAGATGCTGGCGCGGATGGACGTGGTCTCGATAAACTGCCCGCACACGCCAAGCACCTTCCACCTGCTGAACGCGCGCCGCATGAAACTGATGAAGCCGAGCGCGATTGTCATCAACACCTCTCGCGGGGAAGTGGTGGATGAAAATGCCCTCACCCGTATGCTGCGTGCTGGAGAACTGGCAGGGGCCGGACTGGACGTGTTTGAACACGGCAATGAAATCAATCCCCGCCTGCGGGATCTGAACAACGTGATGCTGCTGCCGCATATGGCCTCTGCTACCGAAGAAGCGCGCGTTGAGATGGGTGAGAAAGTCATCATCAATATCAAGACCTTCGCGGACGGGCACCGGCCACCGGATCAGGTTGTGCCAAGCATGCTCTGATCCGCGTAACGCGCGACACCGATCCCGAAAGGACAGGTTATGGACATCACCCGCAGTGCAAGCCGGCCCACAGGCAAGGCCCCTTCCGACTGGTTCACAGGTGATGTCTGGCAAGACCCGATTGTAGAGGCTCCGGCACCTGCAAGACTGCGCGCCCTGAAGGTCTATTTCGCACCGGGCGCGCGGACCGCATGGCATACCCATCCGCTCGGCCAGACGATCTACATCACTTCGGGCAGCGGGCTGGTGGGTTTGCGCGGGCAGCCGCCCCGCACCGTTCGCGCAGGCGACACCGTGTTTTTCGCCCCGAACGAGGAGCACTGGCACGGCGCCGCGCCTGATACCGCAATGGAACATATCGCCATGCAGGAGGCACAGGACGGTCGGGTCGCCGACTGGTTGGAACAGGTCAGCGACGGGGATTACACCCGCACGCCGGACTGACCTTTCCGCCCGATCAAAGTTTCCTGAGGATATCGCCCTTACGCACCACACCGTCCTGCACAATGCTGCACAAGGCGCCGCGCAGGCGGTGTTTTACGTTTTCCGGCTTGTTGATCCAGTCAAAGCTCTCGCGGCCATGACGCACCTTCCATTTGGCGCAGGCTGTATTGAAAACGTCTGACACTTCCAGAATGGCCGTGCCTGCTTGCAGACGCGTACCCGCAGGCAGGTTTTCCTCGCCCAGATCCATATCCGCGATCATCGTGTCCCCCGGGTAGACCACTTCGTCGCGGTCGCGCCAGCACAGGTCCAGCACACGCTTTTGCAGGATAGAGACCTGAATACGCGGATCGGGAGACCCGTCTTCCAGTTTCATCCACGGGTATTTCATCCAGCGTTCGTTTTCGATCCCTGTGGCCACGCGCAATTCCAGTTCCTCGCTGAAGTCCCGCTGCCCGAAATCTGGGCGGCGGCACAACACCTCAATTGCGGCTTCTTTTGGTGCCGCCAGAACATGGGGAAGTGCTGCATCACATTCGGCAAGGGTTACATGGGCCATTTTAAGTTCCTTCACAGACAGCGCAACCATCGCGCCGTTCAATTCCTATTTTGCGGCTTTCGCCATAAAGCGCATCAAAAATCAACATGGAGCCGCGCAAAACCTGCCCCGCTCCGGTAATTTCCTTGATTGCCTCCGCCGCCATCATCGACCCGATGATACCGGGCAAGGCCCCGACCACGCCAGCCTCGGCACAGCTCGGGGCCAGTCCGTCCGCAGGCGCTTCGGGAAACAGGCAGGCATAACAGGGATCGCCATGTGCCGGATCAAACACGGTGACCTGACCTTCCCACTGTCCAATCGCACCGGAGACAAGCGGCACCCCAGCCAACACGCAAGCCTTGTTGACCAGAGCGCGGGTGGCAAAAGAATCCGTGCCATCCAGCACCAGATCGAATTCCGCCACCAATTCCGCGCCTTCGTCCGCGCTAAAACGCCGGTTGTAGGGCAAAACCTCGACAAACGGATTCAACCCCTTCAGACGGCTTTGCGCCGCAAAGACCTTGGCCGCGCCCAGATCATCCTCGCAGAACAGCACCTGCCTTTGCAGGTTGGACAGGGAGACCGTGTCATCATCAATCACTCCGATGGTGCCAACTCCGGCCGCTGCCAGATATTGCAACACCGGTGCGCCCAGACCACCCGCACCGACCACCAGCACGCGCGCCTTGCGCAGTTTGCGCTGACCCGGTCCGCCAATTTCACGCAGCACAATATGGCGGGCGTATCGGTCCAGTTCTGTCTCGCTCAGCTTGTCAGTTTTTTTCGCAGGTTCCACGCGATCCTCCGCCCGTTGCTTCAATGCTTTGATACCAAAGCTGTAAAACCCGACAACAGCAACAAGCGCCAGCAATATCAACCAGTTCGTGACTGACCCGCCTGTTGCCAACCGCAGTGCGGAACCGGATGGCAAGGTCAGCTGCACCAGCAGCACAAAGGCCAGACCGATTACAACCACTGCCCCCTGCGCCCCGCGCGAGGCCCCCAGCAGGCGCAAAGCAAAAGCAGCCCCTGCGATCAGGATCAGCGTTAGAAACATCAGCCCTGACCAGTAGAACCGAAGCCGCCGGACCCGCGTTCGGTTTCATTAAGCGCGCCAGTCAGATCCCAGCCCACCTGCATCACCGGAGCAAAAACGATCTGCGCGATCCGGTCGCCGTGGTTGATTGTAAACGGAGTATCCCCGAGGTTGATCAGAATAACCCCCAGCGGCCCGCGATAATCGCTGTCGATGGTGCCAGGCGCATTGGCGACAGTCAGCCCGTGTTTCAGCGCCAGCCCCGAACGGGGCCGCACCTGTGCCTCGAACCCGCGCGGAATCTCCAGCGCCAGCCCTGTGGGCAGCAAGGCACGGGTCTGCGGCGCGATGTCAACCGAACCGCGATCCGCCAGATTGGCCCGCAGGTCCATGCCCGCCGCGCCATCTGTTTCATAAGCCGGCAGCGGGATGGTTTCATCCGCGCCTTCCAGATAGGTAATTTTCACCGCGAGATCAGCCACCGATCACCTCTGCTATTTTTGCTGCCAGACGGTCTGCCACCGCCTGTTTTCCCATACGGGGCCAGCTTTCGGACCCGTCTTTGTGGATTAGCGTCACTGCATTTTCAGAGCCGCCCATGATACCGGTTTCCGGTGACACGTCATTGGCCACGATCCAGTCGCAACCCTTACGCTGCCGTTTCGCTGTCGCGTGGTTAACGACATCGTCAGTCTCTGCTGCAAACCCGACAACAAGGGTCGGGCGGCCATCGCTCCTCTGACTGACAGTTGCCAGAATGTCAGGGTTTTCAGCGAATTCCAGCACCGGCAATACCCCGCTACCGTCCTTTTTTATCTTGCTGTCCGAAGCGCTCGCCACCCGCCAGTCTGCCACAGCCGCCGCAAACACAGCCGCATCTGCAGGCAGGCCCTTTTCGACAGCAGCCAACATCTGCGCTGCCGTTTGAACCCGCACCACATCCACACCTTCCGGCATCGGATGATCCGCAGGGCCCGATACAAATGTCACCCTTGCGCCAAGCCCCGCCAGCGCCTGCGCTATCGCCGTGCCCTGCGCCCCGCTGGACCGGTTCGCGATGTATCGCACCGGATCAATCGGCTCGTGGGTTGGACCACTTGTCACCAGAATATGTTTGCCCCGCAGCGGTCCGTCCAGCAGCGCATTCTCGACGGCTTCAATGATCCGGGGCACCTCTGCCATCCGGCCCGGCCCGTATTCACCACAGGCCATATTACCGCTGTCCGGCCCGACAACCAGCACGCCGTCCTGTCTCAAAGTCTCCAGATTGCGCTGGGTCGCCGCGTGATCCCACATGCGTACATTCATGGCCGGCGCAATCAGAACCCGCTTGTCCGTCGCCATCAGCAACGTGCTCGCCAGATCGCCGGCCACGCCATGGGCCATTTTGGCCATCAGATCCGCCGTAGCCGGCGCAACCACCACCAGATCGGCAGAACGGGACAGTTGGATATGGCCCATTTCAGCCTCATCCGTCAGGTCGAACAACTCGCGGTACACTTTCGAACCGGCCAGCGCCGAAACCGACAGCGGTGTAACAAATTCTTCTGCGGCTTTGGTCATCACAGGCACAACCCGCGCGCCGCGCTCCTGCAGCCGCCGGATCAGATCAAGGCTCTTGTAGGCCGCGATCCCGCCACCAATGACCAGTAACACCCTGCGCCCGTTCAACATCGCACTCTCCCGTTTGCTCTGGCACCAGACTTAGCCAGCTTCGCAGGCAAAGCAAAGGGCGGTTCCGGCTTTTGCCAGTACCGCCCTCTTTTTGGGTCAAATATCCGAATCCGGCATCACCGCCAGAAATGTTACATCAGTTCGGCCATCATCTCTGCAGAATTGCCGGTGTTCTTTTCCAGCAGCTTTTTCAACTTCCCGAGAGCCGCTGATTCTACCTGCCGGATACGCTCTTTGGACAGGCCAAGTTCATCCCCGATAGACCCCAGCGTGCGGGGGTCTTCGACCAGCAGGCGTTGCGCCAGAATATAACGCTCCCGCTCGTTCAGGCCTTCCATCGCTGTGGTCAGCCAGTTGCGAAGCTGGCCGAGATCGTGATTGCGCTCCACCACTTCGGCAGCCTGCGGGCCTTCGTCCGCCAGCGTATCCTGCCACTCGCGGCCTTCATCCTCGGCAGATTGCTGGGCGTTCAGGGAAAAATCCGAACCCGACAACCGGCCCTGCATCATTTCCACATCGCGCAATGGCACGCCGATTTCCTGTGCAATCATCTCGGACAGTTGATGCCCGTCCAGTTCCTGACCGGAGGCGCTTGCCTCCCGCTCCAGCATGGCCTGCACACGTTTGAGATTGAAAAACAACGCCTTCTGGCTGCTGGTGGAACCGGTCCGCACCATGGACCAGTTGCGCATCACGTAATCCTGAATTGCAGCCTTGATCCACCACTGGGCATAAGTGGAAAACCGCACACCACGGTCCGGATCGAATTTATCCGCGGCCTTCATCAGCCCGACGCCTGCTTCCTGAATAAGATCCTGCGTATTCGCGCCATACCGGCGGAATTTGGAGGCCATGGAAATGGCCAGCCGCATGTAGGCGTTGATCAGACGGTGCAGGGCTTTTTCGTCCCGATTGTCGCGCCAGGCACGGGCCAGTGCGGTCTCGGTGTCGGCGTCCAGCAACTCGGCTTTCATGGCCTGACGGCGGAAGTCATGGTTGGTAATGTCATCAAGAGGCATGATCGGGTCTCCTCGTCCATTCTGCACTTGAGCTTGTTGAAGCTTGCTCTCATTATACTACGTCTGAACCCCCGAAAGCGTTCACATTGGAGTGCAATTATTTTTACTTTTCCTAAATTTTCCTTGATTTTGGGTGGCGTTGCCTCAGGTAAATCTCGGCTTGCGGAAAGCCTTGTGCGCCAGGCCAACCGCCCCCGCACCTATATTGCCACCGCGCAGGCTTTCGACAGCGAGATGGAAGAGAAAATCAAACAACATCAATTAGATCGCGGCCCCGACTGGTCAACAATAGAAGCCCCGATTGCGGTGCCGGAAGCCTTGGCCAAGATCGACGATAGCCAGGTGGTTCTGATCGATTGCATGACACTATGGTTGTCGAATTTAATTTTATCCGAAAATTGCCCCGAAGACCCGTCTGCACCCCTTCTAAGCACAATCCGATCCTGTAATTTCCCGATTGTTACAGTCTCTAACGAAGTCGGGCACAGTGTTATTCCCGATACAAAGCTGGGTCGGCGGTTCCAGAAGGATCAGGGCAGGCTCAACGCGAAACTGGCAGCGGAGGCGGATCTGGTGGTGATGGTGACAGCTGGAATTCCAAAAGTGTTAAAGGGTCGGCTACCGGCAAATCTGATATGAGCCGCTTCTGGTTTATCCGGCACGGGCCAACCCATCGCGACAGGCTGATCGGCTGGACAGATGCCCCCGCTGACCTGTCCGATCTTGCCGCGCTGGAACGGTTGAACGCGCATCTGCCACAGGAGGCGCTGGTGATCTCTTCCGATTTGATCCGCTGCGTCGCCACGGCCGATGCACTTGCGACAGGGCGCAAGCGCTTGCCCAGCGATCCTGATCTGCGGGAACTGCATTTTGGCGACTGGGAAGACCGAACCTTCAAACAGGTGGCGCAAACCCATGCAGAACTGTCCCGCGCCTATTGGTCCGATCCCGGCCCCCATGCGCCCCCCAACGGCGAAAGCTGGGATGCCGCGGCAGCACGGGTCAGCCGGGGCGTTGACCGGCTGCGGGAAGCCCATCCGGACACCGACATTATCGTTGTCGCCCACTTCGGTGCGATCCTGACGCAGGTGCAACGCGCAGCCGGTATGAGCGCCAAGGCCGCGCTGTCCTTCAAGATCGATAATCTGTCGGTTACACGGCTTGAGCACATGGGCACCGCATGGCGGGTTCTTGGTGTCAATCACACTGTGTGACGGTGGCTATCACAAAACACGATTTGTATTTTGTCCAGTGTAACCGATACTGCGTTAATGAAATATGAACTCGCCATAGCCGATAAAACCTATTCCAGCTGGTCCCTGCGGGGCTGGCTCCTGTTTGAAAAATTCGGGATACCCGTGACCTGCCGGTCGGCGCGCATGTATCAGCCGGAATTTCACCGGATGCTGGAAGATTTCAAACCGGCCCGCCTTGTGCCCGCAATGAAATTTGACGGCATCGTGGTGCAGGACACGCTTGCCATGGCGGAAACGCTGGCAGAGCAGAACCCCGATAAAGATATGTGGCCCTCCGATCCCGAAGCCCGCGCACTTGCACGCTCGGTCACAGCAGAAATGCATGCCTCTTTCACCGCTTTGCGAGGGGCTTGCACGATGAACCTGCGGCGGTTCTATCCCGATTTTTCGCCAACCGAAGATGTGCTGGAGGATGTGGCACGGATGGTGCAATTGTGGGAGCTATGCCGCAGTCGGTTCGGTCAGGACGGACCTTGGTTGTTCGGAGAGTATTCCATCGCAGATGCTTTCTACGCCCCTGCCGCCAGCCGGTTCGCCACCTATAACCTGCCGAGAAGCTCGGTTGCCGACGCCTATATAACGGCCCATCTGTCAGATCCCGCCTTCCGGCGCTGGCGTGCGATGGGGATTGCCCAAAATTATATCCAACCCGGTTACGATCTGGATTTGCCCGAGGGCACCTGGCCGGGTCCGAAGCCACTACCAGCGCAGGCTGTCAACGCAGGACCATCCGAAAACGCC
>JAAEZA010000018.1 GCA_018223125.1 Paracoccaceae bacterium
GACAACCCGCCTCGGGTGACGCGCTATCCATCTGATTTTCTGCTTTTTTGTGCCGCCCCCGTTTTTCCGGCAGGTATTTTGCGTCCGGTGTGTCTGCTGTCAGCTGTCTGTGCGACATTGTCCCAGCGGATCAAGTTGCGCCAAAAAAACCATTTGGGAGAGTGGTTTTTGGCGCTGACAACTCTGGGGGTGCGCGCCCTGATATGTCATTTATTGCTAGCCCTATGAAAAGTTAAGAAATTATTAATTTTTGCCGTTAATTGGCCATTTTTACTGTTTAGCCTTATTGCAGGCAAAGGGATGGAGGACCTTTGGTGGACACGGAAGAAGAACGGATCGAAATGACGGTATTCAAAGAAATCTTCGATGCGGCCTTTCAGAAGGCGGGGGTTTCCCCGACTTCGGAAGACTGGTCGACCTGTGTGTCCATTGTCGAAATCCGCCGGACCAGTCTGGCGCTTGCAGAGCAGTACCGCCAGCAGGGGGATCGTCTCAAGGTCAGGAAGCTTGAAGAAAAGGCGCAGGAGTGCGAGCAGGTCTTCGCGGATCTCGCGGCTTATCTGGCAGAGGAACGGGCGGCCTGATACACGCCCGCTCCGGAGATACCGGTACGTGTTAACGGGGCGCCATGCGGATCGCGCCGTCCAGACGGATCACCTCACCGTTCAGCATCGGGTTGTCCACGATGTGCGCAACCAGCGCGGCAAATTCCTTTGGGTCTCCAAGACGGGACGGGAAAGGCACCTGCGCACCCAGACTGTCCTGAACTTCCTGAGGCAAGCCCTCCAGCAGCGGTGTTTTGAACAGGCCCGGCGCGATTGTCGCGATGCGCACGCCCTTGTCCGCCAGATCACGGGCCATCGGCAGGGTCATTCCCACGATCCCCCCCTTTGACGCGGCATAGGCCACTTGCCCGACCTGACCTTCATAAGCCGCAACCGAAGCGGTGTTAATGATAACGCCGCGCTCTCCGTCGGGAGTTGACGGATCGGACTGGACCATGCCGGCGGCCGCGTGGGAAGCACAATAGAAAGACCCGAGCAGGTTAACTCCGATCACTTTGGCAAACAGCGCCGGATCATGGGGCGCCCCTTTGGAAACGGTCTTGGCGGCTGGCCCGATGCCGGCACAGTTCACCAGAATGCTTTCCTGACCTTGCGCACCCCGTGCGGCCTCAAACCCGTCGGCAACACTGTCCGGATCCGAAACATCCACCCGCTGCCAGGATGCACCGATTTTGGCTGCGGTCGCCATGGCGGCATCAGGGTTCATGTCAAACAGGCACACTTTGGCACCCAGACTTGCCAGATGGGTTGCAACAGCCGCACCAAGGCCCGAAGCACCACCGGTGACGATGGCTGATTTATTCGAAAGGCTGGTCATTTTCGCATATCCTTGAATGTTGTTTTATCGGGGTCTTTATGAAAGATGTGTTCGACAGAATTCAACAGGGAAGAGGACGCAGTGGCATGGTTTCAAGGATCGTAGAGGTTAACAACGCAGCGTTACATTGTCAGATCGAAGGCCCTTCGGATGCCCCCGTCGTGGTGTTTTCCAATTCGCTCGGGACGGATTTCCGGATATGGGATGCAGTGGTTGCCGATCTGGCGCAGGATTTTCGGGTTTTGCGTTACGACAAACGGGGCCACGGATTGTCCGATGATCCGCAGGACGGGTGGTCCATGGGGGAGTTGGTCGGCGATCTGGCCGCTTTGATGGACCATTTCGGCATCTCCGGCGCGGCCGTGGTTGGTCTTTCGGTCGGCGGTTTGATCGCGCAGGGGCTTGCTGCGGAACGCCCTGATCTGGTGCGCAGAATGGTTCTGTCCGACACGGCTGCGCGGATCGGAAACGACGATATGTGGAACGAGCGGATCGCCAGAGTGCAGGCCGAAGGGCTGGGGGCCATGGCGGACGGGATACTGGAGCGTTGGTTCGCGCCGGACTTCCACAGTCATCCCGATTTTCCCATGTGGCGCAATATGCTGGTGCGCACAACGGCACAGGGGTATGCCCGTGTATGTGCCGCCATTCGCGATACGGATCTTCTGGAAAGCACTGCGCGTCTTAACCTGCCGGTGCTGGCCGTCGTTGGGGATAAGGATGGCTCTACCCCGCCTGACATGGTGCGCGAAACCGCAGAATTGATCGGCGGTTCCAGCTTCCAGATCATTCGGGGCGCCGGACATCTGCCGTGTGTTGAAAAGCCCGAAGTCTTTACGTCATTGTTGCGGGAGTTCCTGAAAGCACAGGGGTAGACGCGCCTGTTGTAACGCAAACCGTTGCGGAACATGTGCAAGTGCTCTTGCACCTTGCCTCTTTCTGGGGTTGGGTGTGGCGACTCTTGTACAGGTGATTTCAATGGCTTCGGATATGCCGGACACGGATTATGGCCGCCCTTGGGTGGGGATCGGCTGGATGCTTCTGACGGGTGTGATGTTTGTAGGGGTAACCGGCATCGTGCGCTATGTCGGGTCCGGCGTTCCCGCGGCAGAAGCGGCGTTCATCCGGTATCTTTTTGGCGTGCTGTTCATCCTGCCTTTTATGGGAACAACGTGGTTGCGCCAGTTGGACAGGCGGCTGGTGGGGGTTTTTGCCCTGCGGGGATTTTGCCATGCGATTGGCGTGATCCTGTGGTTTTACGCTATGGCGCGTATTCCCATCGCCGAGGTCACGGCGATCGGGTATCTTGCCCCGATTTATATTGCGATCGGTGCTGCGGTCTTTCTGGGTGAGAAACTGGCCCTGCGGCGGATTGCGGCGATTGTCATCGCCTTTATCGGTGCGATGATTATCCTGCGTCCGGGCATTCAGGAAATCAACTCCGGACAGATGGCGCAGGTCCTGTCCGCGCCGATGTTTGCGGTGTCCTATCTGGTGGCCAAGCGGCTGACCGCGCAGGCTGGCCCGTCGCTGGTGGTGGGAATGCTGAGCGTGTTTGTGACCATCGGTATTGCACCCTTTGCATTCGCAGTCTGGAAGACACCCGCCCTGACAGAGGTATTCTGGCTTGCGCTGGTGGGGGCCTTGGCGACTACGGCCCATTTCACCATGACCAAAGCCCTTAAGGCAGCGCCTTTGGCCGTGACCCAGCCCGTCACATTCCTGCAATTGATCTGGGCCACTATCTTGGGGCTGGTGGTCTTCGGGGAGGCGGTCGATGTTTTTGTGCTGCTGGGGGGTGGTTTGATCATCTGTTCCGTGAGTTTCATTTCTTATCGGGAGTGGGTGCTGTCGCGGCGCGCGAAAACGCCCCCCGCAGCGGCTGTGAAAACCTGACGCATGGCGCGCGCTGTGGGGCAGGGAGCCTCCGGCGGGGATATTTTCGGGCCAGAAGAAGCTTGTGTTGCGCGGTTTTGCCCGGCTTTCGGAAGCCATTGTCGAATGCGATTGACGGGTTTTCAATGCTCGGGCTAACGTCGCGGAAATATGCCGGTAAAGACTTTGAGGAGTGCCTATGAAACGGATCGACAACCACTTGCCTACGGCTGATCTGCAACGGCTGGATGCGGCCCATCACATCCATCCTTTCACCCACGGTGCGGAACTGGCGCAAAAGGGCGCGCGGGTCATCACGCGGGCGGATGGTGTCATGCTGACCGATAGCGACGGGGTTGAGATTCTGGACGGGATGGCTGGCCTGTGGTGTGTCAATCTGGGCTACGGGCGCAAGGAACTGGCTGAAGCTGCTGCTGCGCAAATGGAGCAACTGCCTTATTACAATACGTTTTTCCAGACGACCCATCCCCCGGTCGTGGCCCTGTCCGCGCGGATTGCCGAACTGGCGCCGGGTCATCTGAACCATGTGTTCTTTGCAGGATCAGGTTCTGAAGCCAATGACACAAACATCCGGCTGGTACGCCAGTACTGGGCGTTGAAGGGCAAGCCGGAAAAGAAAACCATCATCAGCCGCAAGAACGCCTATCACGGGTCTTCCATGGGCAGTGCCTCGCTTGGGGGGATGGCCGGAATGCATGCGCAGGGCGGGATGCCGATCCCTGACATCACCCATATCGACCAGCCCTACTGGTACGGGGAAGGCGGGGATATGGACCCTGCGGAATTCGGTCTGGCCCGTGCCCGTGCGCTGGAGGCAGAGATTGACCGGATCGGGGAGGACAAGGTCGCGGCTTTTATTGCCGAGCCGATCCAAGGGGCGGGCGCGGTGATTATTCCGCCGGAAACCTATTGGCCGGAAATCCAGCGGATCTGTGACGAGCGCAACATACTGCTGATCGCGGATGAGGTGATTTGCGGTTTCGGGCGGACCGGCAACTGGTTCGGATCCGAGACTTTGGGCATCCGTCCTGACATCATGACAATCGCCAAGGGTCTGTCGAGCGGCTACCAGCCGATTGGCGGTTCCATTCTGAGTGACGAAGTCGCCGAGGTGATCAGCTCGGACGAATTCAACCACGGCTACACCTATTCCGGACATCCGGTGGCCTGTGCGGTGGCACTAGAGAATCTGCGGCTTCTGGAAGAGGAAAAGGTGATTGAACATGTGCGCGATACCGCTGCGCCCTATCTTGCGCAAAAATGGCGTGAGATCAGCGATCACCCGATGGTCGGCGAGGCGCGTATTATCGGTATGATGGGGGCGCTTGAACTGTCTCCGGACAAGGCCAACCGTGCACCGTTCAAAGCGGAGAAGGGCACGGTCGGTTTGCGTTGTCGCGAACGCTGTTTCGCCAACGGTCTGGTGATGCGTCATGTGGGGGATACGATGATTATTTCACCGCCGCTGATCATGACGAAGGCCAATATAGACCTTCTGTTCGAGCGGGCGGTGAAATCTCTGGATGAGACCCTGAAAGGTCTCAAGTCTGATGGTTTGTGGGCCTGACGGCTTTGTTTTAAGGGACCAGTTTGTCACGGAAAACGTAAGAAACGATCTGGTCCCGCGAAATATTGAAGCGGCTGCGCAGGGTTTCGTCGTCCATGTCCTGCATCGCGTTGATGATCTCAACGCGGGAAGAGGCCAGTGTGATGTCCTCAAAGAAGCGCAGCACAGCGGAGCCGGCGGTTTGCAGGGCAGACCAGATAGCGGCGCCGAGTGTCGGTTTGGTGTCAGTGATATAAGCCATTTTCATTCCTTTCACTCCGTGTCAGGAGCCTGTCATACTGTTGTGGCTTAAATGGAAGCTGGAAGGCATTTGGACAACGCACAATCAGTTAAAGCCGATATGTGCTTTTTGCATGGCTGTAGCGAATTTGCGTGTTCGCGAAGGTATTGCGTTGAGCCTGACGCATGGATGCGGCATTGAGGGCGCAAAGGAGACAGGGCATGTTGGATGCGGGAATTCGGGCTGTACTGGACGCTTTGGGCGTTGCAGTTTTTGTGGTGGACAGCAACCAGACCATAGTGTTTCGCAATGAATCCGCGGTCAGCCTGTTCGGGACAGGCACGAAGGGGCGCAAGCTGGCCCATTACGTGCCAAACAAGCGGTGCATCCGCGCGGTTGAGGATACAATCGACGAAGGCGGGCAGGCCAAAGTGGACGTGCGTCTGCAACTGGTTGTGCCAACGACATTTTCCATGACAGCCGTGCGGGTTGACCCCGACGCGAGCCGCACTGACGTGCTGGTGGTGGTCAGCTTCGAAGATGTCAGCCATATTCAGGAAGCCGAGCAGATGCGGTCTGATTTCGTGGCGAACGTCAGCCACGAATTGCGCTCTCCGTTGACGGCGCTCTATGGATTTATCGAGACCCTTCAAGGGCCTGCCCGATCGGATCCGGAAGCATCCGACCGGTTTTTGTATCTTATGGAGAAAGAAGCAGCACGCATGGCGCGGCTGATTGATGACCTTCTGTCTTTGTCGAAATTGCAGTCCGAAGAAAAATACGCGCCCACAACTGTTGTGAATTTACAGCCAATTCTGGACCGGTTGAGCGCATCGCTTGAACCGATACTGGATCGGGAAAAGACAACTGTAACACTGGATATTCCTGCCGATCTGCCCGAGGTGATAGGGGTTGCGGATGAGTTGACACAGGTGTTTGCAAACCTGATCGAAAACG
The DNA here is from genome assembly GCA_018223125.1 of Paracoccaceae bacterium. Lineage (GTDB taxonomy): Bacteria > Pseudomonadota > Alphaproteobacteria > Rhodobacterales > Rhodobacteraceae > Amylibacter. The sequence continues at coordinate 6,024 of JAAEZA010000018.1, forward strand.
CGGCAAAATATTCCCGCAACGGGGCGGTTGTGTCCATCGAGGCCTCTGTAGACAAGGTAGAGCCGGACATGGTGCGCGTAACGGTCAGCGATCAGGGCGAAGGAATCGCACCGGAACATATCGCACGTCTGACAGAGCGGTTTTACCGGATCGACAAGGGACGCTCCCGTGACAAGGGGGGCACCGGATTGGGGTTGGCCATTGTGAAACACATCCTGATGCGCCACCGTGCGCGTTTGCAGATCGACAGCACTGTTGGTGTCGGCAGCCGGTTTTCCGTGATTATCCCGCGGGCTATTTAACTCTGGGGACGGGGTGTGAATAATCCGTTAATAGGGAACCGGCAGACAACTTGTGTTTGACACAAATGCCGGTTCTGCCGTCTGATATTTATAAACAATTACGGAATTCGTATTTAAGGGATGTATCGGAATGGATTTCAGCTGGAGCACGCCGCAAGCAACATCTGTCGTGGACGGATACCGCGACTGGTTTGATCATGTGTACCAGCCCCCCGCCGGCGGTTCGCTTAGCTACCGGCCTTTGCTGGTGCGGGTCAGGCCGACGGGCCGGCCTGCAACGCTGGGCAAGACGCTGCGTTGGCTGAAGCGCAAGCTTGATTCTGCGGGGCAGGGTGCGGATTTCCTGATGGACGGGGTGGAACGGGCCTATCTTGAACATCTTCTGGACCATCCCCCGAGTGAAGGCGATGCACCGGACCTGTTCCTGCATGTGTCACGAACGCCTGACGGTTTCGCAGCGGATTACGGCAAATGGCTGCGACCGCTTCGGAATGGTGCCGCGCGCCCGCCGGTGCCTTCCACGCCTGCGCCTGCGGGCGGGGCGCCACGCCCTGCGCCGGTTGTGGCGGTGATTGATGATGCCATCGGTTATCTGAACGCGCGGTTCACAACCAAAGCGGCGCATCAGCGTAACACGCGGCTGGCAGCCGTCTGGCTGCAGAGCGAAGACCAGATTACCGAAACCAACGGACAATACGCCATGTCCTGCGGTCGGGTTCTGAGTGCACAAGAGATTGATGCTGTTCTTGCGAAAGGAAGCAGGCTGGACGAGTCCGCAGAATACAGCGCGATGAACAAGGCGCTCTATGACCGGCAGATCAGTCCGGTCTGGCACGGCATCACGGCGGGGGGCGGATCCGAATTGGCCAGCACCCATGGCACAATCGTTACGGATATTGCAGCGGGTGCCGATCCGCAGGCGGAACCGGACGGGCTGGGGGACTGCCCGATGCTTGCTGTCCAACTGCCGCCGCAAGCGATCGAGGATACGTCAGGTGCAAAATTGCAGCCCTATGTGGTCCGTGCCCTGCGCTGGATAATCTGGCAGGCGGACAGGTTGCAGGTGGAAGGCCAGCACCGCCCGCTGGTGGTGAATATCTCTCTTGGTGTGCTGGCAGGGTCAAAGGACGGCACCAGTCTGATCGAACGCCAGATCGCAGCCGAGATCTACCGGCGCGAGACCCGAACCGGCAGTCCGATGCGTGTGGTCTATGCTTTCGGGAATGACGGGTTGACGCGGCAGGTCGGGTCTGTCGATCTGGAGCCGGAGGAGCCGCAATCCGTGACGTTGCGCGTACAGTCAGAGGATTACACGCCAAGCTTTGTGGAATTGCGCCCTGATGACATGGGGCAACTGACGCTCGGGATTGACAGCTTGCTGTCACAGCCGCTTGCGCTCGGAAGTATTCCGGCCGGTCACTGCGTTTCGCTGGCCCGCGGGTCTGCGCCTGCGGTTGCGCGTATCTATGCTATCGGGCCGCAGGATCTGGACGGCGGCGGGCAAACGGCGGGGTATTACCTGCTGGCGATTGCGCCGACGGCCTGTTTCGAAACGGGCAAACCGCTGGCGCCGAGCGGGCCGTGGCGGATAACGCTTGGCACCGGCGCACCGGCACAAACTGTTCGCTTGGAAGTCCAGCGGGACGACCGGCCCTTGGGATTTCAGGCGCTGGCGCGTCAGTCCTATCTGGATGATAGCGCGCTTTGGGTCTGGAAACCGCCGCAAAAAACCCCTTATGCCCCGAAGGCCGACGGGCCGGTCACGCGGATCGGCACGGAATCGGGCTGGGTGTCAGCGGCTATGCCAGAGCAGGTTTACACTGTGGGGGCCGCTTTGTGTGATACCGGATTTGCAGCGCCTTATTCGGCGACGGGTAGCCCGTTGTCAGCAAGGGAACCGCGTGTTTCGGCGGTCGGGGACAGCAGTTGGACCCTGCGCGGTGTCCTGGCAAGCGGCACGCTGAGTGGCAGTGCAACAGTGATGTCGGGCACATCGGTCGCAGCGCCGCAGATCACGCGGCAACTGGCCTTGTTGTTTGCCAGCGGCGCGGATATCGGGCCGTGGAATCCGCCTGCGGTTAATGCAGAACGGGAAAAGACAGCCCTTGGCGCGCTCGACTGGTCCTTTGTGCCTGAGTACGAGCGGGATCAGCTTGGTCCGCTTGCGGTTTCTGCAGAAGTCGGGCTGCGGCCCCGTCTTGATGACGGGTACCGCCCTTGACCAACGGCCTGTGCTGTGCTGCTTCAGTTCCACTCCGCCGCTGCGGCATCCCAGAGTTTGGATAACAGATTTTCCCGTCCCGCGGTTGGCAGGGAAATCTCGGTGCGCGTGATGGTGGGATCATTGCTGCCGGGCATGGTTTCCCCCAGAAGCGACAGGTTGAAGTCTCCGCGAAATGCGCCGCCGTTGAACGCATAGGCGGATGTTTTGTCGGCCTGACTGCAATAATTTATAATGAATTCAGCAATGGCGATACCAAGGGTGGCACCGGCCACACTGTCCGTCGGGAAATGGACCCCTGCCACGGTGCGGTTCAGCGCGATGCGGGCTGACAGACGGTAGGCCGGCAACTGGTCTTGCACGCCCTGCACGGGGGATTGATAATCCGGATCGCTTAACCGTGCCATCAAGGTCGCGGCAGCGAAACTCTCGGTGGCGTGGCCGCTGGGCCATGCGGGATGGTCCGGCGAGGCGATCATCGGCTGGACTTCCTGTGCAAAGGCGATGGGGCGGGGGCAGTCGAACAGTTGCTTCAGCCGCATCTCGCAGACCTGACAGGTCCGCTGCACCAGCGCCATCAGTTCAAGCGTCCATTTGTGGGTGTCGTTGGACAGATAACTGAGCGCACCGAAATAGGGGGTCAGATCACCGATCTGGGACTGGATTTCCGCCTGACGGTCGAAGCGCAGGTCTGCTGCGGTGCGCAGGTAATAAAGCTGTTCCTCGAACTGGGGCAGGCCCGGGCGTGTCAGGGTAACAATCGGGGTGCGGGTTGTGCCGTCCTGAAAGCTGACGCCTGCTTCGTTGTGGGTGACAGTGCTGTCGACCTGCAAAAGCCCCATTATTTCCGCAAGGATTGCTGCGGATCGGGGGTAGCTGCCCATCTTCTTGAAGGTCCGCCACTGCCGCGCGGCGCTGCTGCCGTTGCCGGTCTGATAGGACACCGTCCGCTTGGGGGTGCCGTCCCAGAACCGCTGTGTCCCGTCCCGTGTGGTGATCAGCCCCGTGCTCAGGTAAGGGGAGCCACCCTGTCCCTGTGGCCCTTGCGGTCCCTGAGGGCCTTGGGGCCCCTGTGGTGTCTGCGGGCCTTGGGGGCCCTGCGGACCTTGGGGCCCTTGTGGTGTATAGATCGCCATAAACCAAACTCCTTAAATCAATTGCTTTATTGAATGAATTGACAGGTATTATGTCAAATCATCGCTGCAAACTGCCGCATGTATTCACGATTAATTCACATTCTTGCAAAACACCTGCTAAGATACCACCATTGGATGCAAGCTCCGCTGGTGGTGGGTGTCCGAGGGTACTTAAAGGCGAATTTCAGCGTTGTGACAAATTTATTATCAATTCACACCATAGGGCCACTCCAAATTTTCGGTCCGAACGGAGAAAACCTGACTCCGAAAGGGGCGAAGTCCTGTGCCTTGATCGCCATTCTTGCGCTGACGGATGGAAAGGCGCGGCCAAGACGGTTTCTCGAAGAAAAACTGTGGAGCGGGCGTGATCCCGAACAGGCCGGCCAGAGTTTGCGTCAGGAACTGACCCAGATCCGCAAGGCGCTCGGGCCGTATAAATCCTGTTTTGTGGTGGACCGTACGACCGCCAGTCTGGATGCGTCTGCTGTCGTGGTGGACTGGGACAGTACGGAAATCCGCAAGGATGAGACGCGCGAACTGCTCGAAGGGCTGAGCGTTCGCGATCCTGCGTTTGAAGGCTGGCTGGCAGAGTTGCGCGAAGCCTTCGAACGCCGCAAGACAGCCCTTGCCGCGCGGCAGAACGGGTTGATCCTGCGGACCCGCAGAAGCAATGCACCGGAAGGGTCCAAAAGCATCCTGAGCGAGGTTCTGGCGGATCAGATCGGTCAGAATATTGCCGAACAGGTGCGGGCGTGGCGGCAGGTGAATGTGCGCATGGCCGAGAGCGACCATGATGAGGCAGAGATCGAAATCAGTGCGCATGTGGCCGAGGAAGACGGCAACAGTCTTGCCTTTATCCGGCTGATCCATCCGGGAACGGGACGGGTGCTGCATACCCAGAAGGCGCTGGTGAATAGTGGCGCATTGCAGGCCGCAAGTGAGGATTTGCTGGCTGATATTACGATCGAAGCGGCGGAAAAGACGCTGGATGCGATGGGCAAGGCTTTCCCGTCGGAGCGCCCCGAACTGGCCTCTGCGGCCATGGCGCGCCGCGCCGTGCGGGAAATGGAAAGTTTCGAAGCCGGACGGCTCGATATTGCGGACCGGCTGTTGGAAAATGCCTTTGATATTGATCGCAACGGGTTGTTTCTGGCGTGGCAGAGCCTGTTAAAGACCATCCGTCTGACGGAACTGCTGAGCACGGACACACAGGCAGATATGGCGGTGATAGAGGAGTTGAACCGCAAGGCGATGGAACTGGACGGGGAAAACCCGCTGGTGCAGGCGCTGGTCAGTCAGGTGCAGGTTCTGATGTTCGCAGACCTTGGGGCTGCCAATGCAGTGGCGCAGCAGCGGCTTGACCCCAACCTGTCGGGTGCGTTTTCCATGGTGTCCCTTGCCAGTGCGAATATGTGGGACGGCGACAGCGAAGCCGCCTATGCGCTGACAAAAAAGGCCACGTCAGTTGCGGGACGGTCCAGTTTCCATCACTGGTGGGACACGTTCCACTGTATCAGTTGTATTGCCTCGGGCCGCTACGACGAAGCGATCCGTTTCGGGGAATCCGCCCGTAAGGCAGCGCCGAATTTCCGCCCTCCGCTACGGCATCTGCTGGCGCTGTTTGCCCATACCGGAGAACGGGAAAAGATGCATATCGTGGCAGAGCAGTTGAAACGGCTGGAGCCCGATTTCTCGCTGGAGCGGTTCAAATCCGACGCGGCCTATCCTGTGCGTACCCTGCGCCACGCCAACCTGCTGGATTTCCCGACAGACGACTAGGCGCTGCGCCTTGCGCCGGCGGCAGGGATTTTGCTGCAGTCGTGCAAAGCGCACTTGTCTTTTGTGGCCCTTATGCAAAAGCTGTGGGCGAACAACAGAAAGGCAGATCATGGCACTGGAAGACGCAGCAAAAGTCATCGACGAAGGTATTACGCGGCAAGGGTATAAGGGACACGGGTTTGAAGCAACCTACGCCGGTGTGACCTCCTTTTTGCGCCGGACCTACAGCAAGGATCTGACAGGGGTTGATCTGGCGGTGACGGGCATTCCCTTTGATTGCGCTGTCACGAACCGCCCCGGCACGCGCCTTGGCCCCCGCGCCATCCGCGAGGCATCAAGCCTGCAATCCCCTGATGCACCCTATGGCTGGGATGTGGATCCGCTGGTGGAATTCAACGTGGCGGATTATGGTGATGTGGCCTTTGATCATGCCAAAACATGGGAATTCCCAAAGGCGCTTCAGGCCCATATCGCAGGAATTCTGGCCACAGATACCGCCTGCCTGTCCCTTGGCGGTGATCACTATGTGACCTATCCGATCCTCAAGGCCCATGTGGAAAAACACGGGCCGGTGTCCCTGCTGCAATTTGATGCCCATAGCGACACTTGGGTCGATGATGATCCGGAACGGATCGACCACGGCACCATGTTTTACAAGGCCGTGAAAGAGGGGCTGGTGATCCCCGAACGCTCTGTTCAGGTGGGCATTCGCACCACCAATGAGGACACGCTGGGCGTCAATATCATCGACGCGCCCGAGGTGCACCGCATTGGCCCCGAGGCAACGGTAGCGCGGATCAAAGAGGTTCTGGGGGATCATAAAACCTATGTGACCTTTGATATTGATGCGCTTGATCCGGCCTTTGCACCGGGGACGGGAACGCCCGTCTGGGGTGGCCTGTCGAGCGCACAGGCCGCAGCGATCCTGCGCGGGCTGGCAGGGATCAATGTCATCGGCATGGATGTTGTCGAAGTCTCGCCACAATATGACGTAAGTGGCGCTACGGCCATTGCGGGCGCCCATGTAGCTGTGGAACTGATGTGTCTCTGGGCCCATCGCCAAAAATTCCGAGCCTGAGATACGAAACCGAACCAGAGGAAACGCCCCATGAAAGCTGCCGTCTGCCGTGAATTTGGCAAGGATCTGACCATCGAAGACATTAACCTGCTGCCCCCCGAAGCCGGACAGGTGCAGGTCAAACTTGAAGCCTGCGCCATCTGCCATTCGGATATCTCCTATATCGACGGCGCTTGGGGCGGGCATTTGCCGGCTGTTTACGGGCATGAAGCTGCGGGGCGTGTCTCGGCAATCGGGTCAGGTGTGGCGGGTTACAGCATCGGGGATCCGGTATTGGTGACGCTGATCAAATCCTGTGGCACCTGTCCGACCTGCGCGGACGGCCATCCGGTGAATTGCGAAACCGGAACCGACCGCGTCGCGCAATCCCCGATCCGGCTGGAAAACGGCGATGTGGCGGAACATGGTCTGGTGACAGGCGCTTTTGCCGAAGAGGTTGTTGTGGATCAAAGCCAGATCGCCCCGCTGCCCGATGACATCCCGATGGATGTGGCGAGCCTGCTGTCCTGCGGAGTAATCACAGGGCTTGGCGCGGTGGTGAACACCGCTGGCGTGCGGCCGGGCGCATCCGTGGTTGTGATCGGTGCGGGGGGCGTCGGGCTGAACACCATTCAGGGCGCGCGGATCGCAGGGGCCAGCACCATTGTCGCGCTGGATCTGGAAGAGGAAAAACTGGATGGCGCATTGGAATTCGGGGCAACCCATGCGTTGAATGCAGGGGCCGAGGGGCTGGTGAAGCGGGTACGCAACCTGACCGGCGGGCGCGGCGCGGATTACGTGTTTATCACCGTGGGCGCGATCAAGGTCTTTGAAACCGCGCCCCGCTATCTGGCGGCACGCGGGCAGATGGTGATGGTCGGCATGCCACCCTCTGGCGCCAAGGCCAGCTATGAACCCGTCGTGCTCTCGGCGCTCAGCCAGTCGATCACAGGGTCGCTGATGGGGGGCACCGTACTGAAACGGGATATCCCGTGGCTGATCGAACTTTACCGCCAAGGCAGTCTGAAGCTCGATGAGTTGATCACCAACCGCTACCGGCTTGACCAGATCAACGAGGCGATTGCGGATACAAAAGCCGGCAAATCACGCCGCAACGTGATTGTGTTTTAGGCCACGCCCCGGCACGCGAATGTGTCTGGTGCGGGCGGCGTCATCTGTTCCATCGGCACCTCCGGCGCTTTGAGCCGCCATGCGGGCAGGCGGATGATTGCAGAGGTGGATTGTTCGTCGCTTTGGACCTCAAACTCTCCGCCGTGCAGTTCCACCAGCTTGCGTGTCAGGGGCAGCCCGAGCCCAAGCCCGCCCCGTGCATCGCGGTGGTTCAAATTCCCGCCAACGACAAAGGGTTTGTAAAGGGCGCTCAACTCTACGCTTTCGTCCAGATTGCCATTGTCCGTAACGAAGATTTCCAGATTGCCGCCTGCATCCAGACGGCTGCCAATTGCGACCTCTGCGCCGCCGTGATTGATCGCATTCAACGCAAGGGCGTGCAGTGCGATCTTGATCTGGTCCCCATCCATCAAGACAGGGGCGACGAAAGCATCCGGATCACAGGAAATCTCTTTCAGTTGACCCTGCGGGTTCGGAAGCATCAGTTTTGCAGTGTCGTCGAGCAGGGTCTGTAAATCGCAGTGTGTTTCATTCAGGTGCAACTCTCCGGTAGAGACATCGCTGAACTGGATAACCTTTTCGACAAGCTCTTTCAGGTGTCTGGCGGATTTACCGGCGGAGGCGACCAAGGCACTGTTCACGCCGCTGGCTTGCGTCTTTTCAAGCAGTTGTATGCTGCCCGTCAGGATTGTCAGAGGAGTGCGCAATTCATGCCCGACAAGGGTGATAAACGTGGACTGGACCGAAAGGTCTTCGGCCTGTTCTACGGGTTTGGGCGGCACGTTTTCAAGCGCGGCAACTACGGCTCTACCCAGGTCTTCCAGAATGGCCATCTGCTGTGCGCTGGGGGCCTCATGGGGGACAAGATCCAGACCGCACAGGCTCCCGAACCGTTGTCCGGAGGACAGCACCAGCGGCACACCTGCATAGAATCGCGCACCCGGCCCACCTTCGGCAACCATCGGATGTGTTTCAAATCTGGGATCTTTGCTCAGGTCGGGGATAACCATTGGCGCAGCGGACATAATTGTGTGGGTGCAAAAACTGTTATTCTTCGGCATCCGGTCCAGTTCGATCCCCACCACGGATTTATACCATTGGGTGTCTTCCTCAACGACACTGATATGGGCAATCGGACAATCCAGAACCTTTCGGGTCGCCTCGCATATGGCATCGAAAATGCCAGCGCTGGCTTCTTGCAGGCCCGGTACGGCATAAAGGGCGCGAATACGGGCTTCTTCGTTGAAAGGGATCGGATAGGTTCTCACTGGTGCCTCATTTGTCAAGAAATTAACCAATCGTTAAGGCAGCATAATTTTTTTAGGTAACCGAAATTAAAACGGGCGGCGGCGGGGGCGCTTCGTGTGACTTGGCTGCAACATAAACCGGACTTGTTTGACAGGTCGCGGGCCTGTGTTGAAAACGGCCTGCAGTGGGTTTTTACGCCAGTTCCGGATACTTACGCATCCACGCCTGCTTCATCCCCCTGACTTGAAAACAGGGCGATCTTGTTGCCTTGGGGGTCTCTCAGGTAGCAGACGTAAAAGTCGGGGCTGTAGGCGGCGCGATAGCCGGGTTGGCCTTCGTCTGTTCCTCCGGCTTCAAGCGCTGCGGTGTGAAGTGTGCGGACTTGTTCTTGGCTCGCAGCTTCAAATGCGACCATGGTGCCGTTTCCGGCGAAGGCGGGTCGTCCGTCAAACGCGGGTTTGACGTAGAAGTTCGGCAGAACCGGCGTTTGTCCTGCTGGAACAGGCAGCGCATAGCTTAGACCTTCCGGGCCTTCCTTCACGGTGTAGCCAAGGGCAGGCAGGAAGGCTTGGTAGAACTTTTTGGCGGCGGCCATATCATCGGCGCCGACTGTGACATAGGCGATCATTCGGGATGCTCCTTTGGCGTGCAGTCTAGCGCAAGAGAAGGGCGCAGGTACACCATAGGAAAAAGGCGCGAGGGTTTATCCTTCGCGCCTTTCCGGTTGTACTGTCTGCTGTGTGTTAGTGTCCGCCGATGCGGCCCAGTTGCACGTCGTAATCGACGCTCAGGCGGTAATCGGGGTCATCGTCCGTATCCACCATCAGCTGTCCCGCTTTGGTCAGCAACTGGTGGCAGTCGCGGCTCAGGTGGCGCAGCATCAGGCGCTTGCCCGCGGCGTCGTATTTCTCGGCGACGGCCTCAATCGCTTGCAGGGCGGACTGGTCTACCACGCGGGAACCGGCGAAATCGAGGATCACGATTTCGGGGTCTTCCGCAGGTTTGAACAGTTCCTGAAACCGTGTGGCAGAGCCGAAGAACAGGGGCCCTTTGATGTCGTACACCCGCGCACCCGGTTCGGATTTGCTTTCGTGGTGGGTCGCGGAGATCATTGACGCTGCATTCCATGCATAAACCAGCGCGGAAACGATCACGCCCACCACAACGGCGATGGCAAGGTCTTCGGCCACGGTCACGGCTGTCACCAGCAGGATCACAAAGGCGTCTGCGCGGGGCACACGGGCCAGAATGCGCAAGGACTGCCATGCAAATGTACCGATCACCACCATGAACATCACTCCCACAAGCGCGGCCAGGGGGATCATTTCAATGATCGAGGAACCGACAAGGATAAAGGCCAGCAGGAACAGTGCGGCAGAGATACCCGAAAGCCGTCCGCGCCCGCCGGAGTTCACGTTGATCATGGACTGGCCGATCATCGCACAGCCGCCCATACCACCGAAAAAGCCGGTCACCGTATTGGCCGCACCCTGTGCCAGACACTCGCGTGAGGCACCGCCCCGCTGGTTGGTGATCTCGCCCACTAGGTTCAGGGTCAAAAGGCTCTCGATCAGGCCGATTGCAGCAAGGATGACCGCGTAAGGCAGGATAATCCAGAGCGTTTCGAGCGTGAAGGGAACCGACGGAATGGCAAAAGCGGGCAGGCCGCCTTCGACCGACGCCATATCGCCAACGCGGGGGACGGGAATGTCAAACAGGATTACGACCACAGCCACGATACCGATGGCGGCCAGCGGGGCAGGGAAGGCTTTGGTCAGGCGCGGCGTGGCCCAGATGATCGCCATGGTTGCCGCCACCAGCGCCAGAGTGATCCAAAGGGTGGGGCCGGACATCCACGTATGGCCACCAGCCCCGTCAGGTACGCGGAACTGTTCCATCTGCGCCAGAAAGATCACAATCGCGAGCCCGTTCACAAAGCCCAGCATCACCGGATGGGGTACCATGCGGATAAACTTGCCCAACCGGAAGATACCGGCGGCAATCTGGATGATGCCCATCAGGACCACGGTGGCAAACAGATACTGCACCCCGTGTTGCGCCACGAGAGAGACCATAACAACCGCCAGCGCACCCGTCGCACCGGAGATCATGCCGGGGCGTCCGCCAAAAGCGGCTGTGATCAGCCCGACGATAAAGGCGGCGTAGAGGCCGACCAGCGGTTCGACACCGGCGACAAAGGCAAAGGCCACCGCTTCGGGGACAAGGGCCAGTGCGACCGTCAGGCCGGACAGGATGTCCGTGCGGGTCTGGGGAAGGTTCAACTCCCGACTGCGGGAGAAATAGGTATTCCCGCGCAAACGGGAGGCGAGATCGGAGATAGGTGTGTTTTTCGTCACTTTGGCGGTTTCCTGCTATCGGTGCTTGGCCGTGGCTTAGGCGGTTCGGCACAAAAGTGAAAGGGTGGTTTTGGCCCAGCCGGGAATTGCAGACGCAAATAGCGCTAAAATTCACGCAAACAGGCTGGAATCCTGCGACGGTGCAGTCCAGTGTGGCGCAAAACAACGGGGACTATGTAGAAATGAAGTTAACCGATCTCGAAATCTTCGTCGTAGGGAATCCGCCTCCCGGTTGGGGCGGGCGCTATTTTATCTTTGTGAAACTGACCACGGACAACGGGATCGTCGGCTATGGCGAGGTTTATGCTGCCTCTGTCGGGCCGGATGCCATGTGCGCGGTGATCCGCGACGTGTTCGCGCGGCACATGGAGGGGGAGAACCCCGAGAATATCGAGATGATGTTCCGTCGCGTTTATTCCAGCGGCTTCACCCAGCGCCCTGATCCGACCACGATCGGCGCGTTTTCGGGGATGGAAATCGCCTGTTGGGACATTCTTGGCAAGGCCCGTGACCGACCGGCCTACGCGCTGATGGGCGGATTGATGAACGAGCGTATCCGCTCTTACACCTATCTTTACCCGATGGCCCATCACGACCAGAGCGGTTTCTGGTCCGATCCCCATGCGGCAGCGGAATCTGCGGCTGAGATGGTGTCGCTCGGCTTTACGGCGGTGAAATTCGATCCGGCCGGACCTTACACCCTGCGGGGCGGGCATATGCCTGCGATGGGCGATATTGCGCAGTCGGTTGCCTTTTGTAAGGAAATTCGCGCCGCTGTCGGGGACAGGGCGGACCTGCTGTTTGGCACACATGGCCAGTTTTCCACTGCGGGTGCGATCCGGTTGGGGCAGGCGCTGGAACCCTATTCGCCGCTGTGGTTCGAAGAACCTGTGCCACCGGATTGCGTGGAGGAAATGGCCCGCGTCGCACAGGCGGTGCGAATCCCCGTGGCCACGGGCGAGCGTCTGACCACCAAGGCCGAATTCGCTCCGGTCCTGCGCAGCGGCGCGGCCAGCATCCTGCAACCCGCCCTTGGCCGGTCAGGCGGGATTCACGAAACCAAGAAAATCGCCGCCATTGCCGAAGTCTACAACGCGCAGGTCGCCCCGCATCTTTACGCAGGGCCTGTGGAGTGGGCCGCGAACATACAACTGGCTGCGAATATCCCGAACCTGCTGATGGCCGAGACCATCCAGACCGGCGGGGCGTTTCATATGGAGTTGATCAAGCATTCGATCACATGGGAGGACGGCTTTATTGTGGCGCCGACCGCGCCCGGGTTGGGGATTGAATTTGATGAAGATCTTGCCCGCGCCCATCCCTGGACAGGGACGGGATTGCATCTGGAAATGCAGGAAGCGCCCTGCAGTTATGACAGGCCGAACGGCTTTACCGGCGGCGCGTCCGACTGACCGGCCTGCCGCGCCTTACGGCGCGGCATTTGTCCCGGTAGTGCCTATTTTGTTGTCACCTCGGGAGGGGTGTTCTAGAACGTTCCGACGCATTTCCGGAATACCCCTTTTATGACACAGAACAGAGCCATTCACTTCATTCTGATCACGGTCGTGATTGATGCCATCGGGATCGGGCTGATTATGCCGGTCATGCCTGCGCTGTTGCAGGATCTGGGCGGCAGCACGCTGGCAAATGCCGCGATCTGGGGCGGCATCCTGTCCACGGTTTTTGCAGCGATGCAGTTTCTGTTCGGCCCGCTGGTGGGCAATCTGTCGGACCGGTTCGGGCGGCGTAAAATCCTGCTGGTGTCCATGACGGTGATGGCAATTGACTATGTGATCATGGGGCTGGCCCATGCGCTGTGGCTGCTGTTTCTGGCCCGTGTGCTTGGCGGGATTACGGCGGCCAACCATTCAACCGCCGGCGCTGTGATCGCGGATGTGTCAAAGCCCGAAGAGAAAGCTGCGAATTTCGGGCTTATGGGGGCGGCCTTCGGGGTCGGCTTCATCCTCGGGCCGATGCTGGGCGGGCTGATGGCCGAATTCGGCCCCCGCGCACCCTTCTATCTGGCGGCGGTGATGGCGGGGGCTAATGCGCTGTTCGGGTATTTTGTCCTGCCCGAGACCGTCACCGAGCGTAACCGCCGCGCGTTCGAGTGGCGCCGCGCACTGCCCCACGGGGCCTTCCGCGCAGTTGCGGCGATACCGGGGCAGGGGCGCATGATGATCGTGCTGTTCTTTCAGGAAATCGCCTTTGTCGTCTATCCGGTGGTCTGGGCCTTTTACACCATCGGCAAATTCGGCTGGGAGCCGTGGCTGGTGGGCGTATCGCTCGGCGCATTCGGGGTGATGATGGCGCTGAGCCAAGGGCTTCTGATCCGGCTGGCGATCCCGCGTCTGGGGGAGTACGGCACGGCGCTGTTGGGACTGTCGATGGAAATGCTGGCCTTTGTCGGCATCGCCTTTGCACCGGCCACTTGGGTGATTTTCGCCCTGTTGCCGGTCAGTGCGCTGGGCATGCTGGCGGGGCCGGCCATGCAAGGCATCATGAGCCGCGCCGTGCCCGATGATGCGCAGGGTGAATTGCAGGGCGTGGTCAGCAGCGTGCGGGCGATGGCATCCATCATCGCACCGCTGGTGATGACAGGGCTGTTCAGCTGGTTCACCCGCGAAGGCGCTGCCCTCTACTTTCCGGGGGCGCCCTTTATCGCTTCGGCCTTCCTGATCCTCATTGCCCTGTGGATCTTCCGCGGCTGGCGTCGGGATGTTTTCTGACGATCAGGCTTCTTCCAGCCGGTCCGTGGCAGGGGCCGGTTTCGGGGAGAGAGCCGAAATCTCGGCATAGTCTGCCGCGCTTAGCGGGGCTGTCATTGCGGCAAGCGAGGGGCGAAGCTGCGCTACCGTGCGGGCCGAAATGATCGGGGCGGTCACAGCGGGGTTTGCAGCCACAAAGCCAACCGCCAGAACGGCCGGATCAACGCCTTTTTTCGCCGCCAGTTCTGCGAGGTCCGCTGCACTCCGGTGCATCTGTTCCAGCCCGTAGCGGGCGGCATAGCGGTGATCCTTGGACAAACGCCCGTCTGCCTTTTGACCCTTGGCGTATTTCCCCGTCAGCAAGCCGCCGCCCAGCGGCGAATAGGGGGTGACCTTTATACCTTCGGACAGGCACATGGGCAGCAGTTCTACCTCTGCCTGACGTTTCACAAGGTTATACATCGGCTGGATCACGTCGATTTTTGTTCCCGCAGCCGCGGCGATCCCTTGCGCCTTCATCACCTGCCACGCGGCATAGTTGGACACGCCGATGTAGCGGATCTGCCCTGCCTGTTGCATTGCGGCCAGCGTGTCGAAGGTTTCCTCCAAGGGGGTGTCATCATCAAAACGGTGAATGAAATAGATGTCCACATAGTCCGTCTGCATCCGGCGCAGGGTTTCATCCAGTTGTGCGGTCAGGTTTTCGCGGCTCGACGGGCCGATGTAACCGCCCTTGCTGGTGAGCAGAAGCGACTCGCGTTCTGCCTTGGCCAGTTTGCCGAGAATGGTTTCAGAGGCCCCGTCCGTATAGACCCAGGCGCTGTCAAAGAAATTGATGCCAGCATCGCGGCAGGTTTGGAACACGGCTTCGCTTTCGGCTTCGTCAGAGCCGCCTCCGAATTGCATGGTGCCAAAACAGAAAGGAGAAGCAGGGGCGCCGTTCAGGGCGGTAAATTCGGACATGGGAAAACTTTCACGCAATAGGATTTGCGTGCAGGTTAATCCGGAAGTTCAGGGAATGTAAACGAAAAGGCCCGCGCAGATGCACGGGCCTTTTGCAAATCATGAACAGGGGCTTAGTTGGGGATCTCGGCCTCGATCCCTTCGACATAGAAATCCATGCCTGCCAGAGTACCGTCATCGGCGGTTTCACCTTCGGCCAGCCAGGCAGAACCGTCCTGTTTGTTGATCGGACCTGTGAAGGCGTGAACCTCACCTGATGCCAGCTTGTCAGCCAGTTCCTGTGCAGATGCGCGGACTTCGGCAGGGATGGCTTCGGTCATTTCACCGATTTTAACCATACCTTCCTTGATGCCGTGCCATGTGTCGGTGCTTTCCCAGGTGCCGTCCAGCATCGCCTGTGCACGGGCGACATAGTAAGGCGCCCAGTTGTCGATAATGGAGCTGACGCGCGGGTTCGGTGCAAACTGCCCCATGTCGGACGCCTGACCAAAGCCGATGATGCCTTCGTGTTTCTTCATCTCGGACATCGGAGCGGTGGAATCCGTGTGCTGCATGATCACATCTGCGCCCTGTTCGATCAGCGCGTTTGCCGCATCGGCCTCTTTGCCCGGATCGAACCATGTGTAGGCCCAGACGACTTTGAACTTCACTTCGGGGTTCACCGCTTTGGCCGCCAGATAGGCAGAGTTGATGCCGCGGATCACTTCGGGGATCGGGTAGGACGCAATGTAACCGATGGTGTTGGTTTTGGTCATATGTCCGGCGATATGGCCGATAACCGCGCGGCCTTCATAAAACCGTGCGGAATATGTGGACACGTTGTCGGCCCGCTTATAGCCGGTGGCGTGTTCGAATTTTACGTCCGGAAACTTCTTCGCCACGTTCATTACGTGATCCATGTAGTTGAAGGATGTGGCAAAGATCAGCTTGTGGCCGGACAGGGCCATTTGCGTCATCACACGCTCGGAATCAGCGGATTCCGGTACGTTTTCCACATAGGTGGTCTCAACCTTGTCACCCAGAGCTTCTTCGATCGCCTTGCGGCCCTGATCGTGTTCGTAGGTCCAGCCCATATCACCCGGCGGTCCGATGTAAACGAAGCCGATTTTCAGCTTGTCCTGTGCAAAGGCCGCTCCGGCGAGGCCGGTGGCGACAGCAGCACCTGCGAGCAGTGTTTTAATAAGGTTCATAAGGGTCATTCTCCTTGTTGGTCTTGAGATCGGTTGTCTTGAATGCCGCGCGATTGGCGGCGGTTTTTGTTATGTGGATGCAAAGAAAGTCTTGCCCAGAGATGCCGGCGCATTCAGGGACTGACGCTTTTTGTCAGATGCCATGATAACCAGCACGATGATGGTTGCAAGATAGGGTGTCATGGACAGATAGGCGGGCGAAATTGCCAGACCTGCGGCTTGCAGGTTCAGTTGCAGCACGGTGACGCCGCCAAACAGGTAAGCGCCGATAATCGCACGGCCCGGTTTCCAGCTTGCAAACACAACGATGGCCAGCGCGATCCAGCCCGCACCTGCGGTCATGCCCTCGGCCCATTGTGGTACGCGCACCAGCGACAGATAGGCCCCGCCCAGTCCGGCACAGGCGCCGCCAAAGGCGATCGCAAGCATACGGATGCGGATCACCTTGTAGCCGAGCGCATGGGCGGCGTCGTGGCTTTCGCCCACAGCGCGCAGCACCAACCCGCCCCGCGTGCGGGTCAGGAAATACCAGATGCCAAAGGTCAGCGCCAAAGAGAAATAGATCATCGGATCATGTCCAAAGATGATCCGCCCCACCACGGGCAGATCGCTGAGCACCGGAATGTGGATTTGCGAAAAGGCTGGCGGGTTGATGCCTGTGTAGCTGTGCCCGAGTAGTGACGCGAGCCCGAGCCCGAACATCGTCAGCCCCAGCCCCGTCGCAACCTGATTGGCCATCAGGTACTGTGTCAGCACGGCAAAGATCATCGACACCGCTGCACCGCAGATTGCCCCGAACAGGAAGCCGAGCCACGGCGATCCTGTGGTGACAGCCGCGATAAACCCGCAAACCGCGCCAATAATCATCATGCCCTCCACACCAAGGTTCAGGACGCCGGATTTCTCGACCACCAGTTCCCCCAATGCGGCCAGCAGGATCGGTGTGGAGGCCGCCATCAGGCTGACAATCAGGGTGACAGGGGAAATAGAGGACAGGTCCATCAGTGGGCCTCCTTGGATTTGGTGTCCCGGCGCAGGCGGAAATTCACCAGAATATCGACGCCCAGAAGGAAAAACAGCAACATGCCCTGAAACACCTGAATAGCGGCTGCAGGGATGGACATCTGGAACTGGGCCAACTCTCCGCCGATGTAGGTCAGCGCCATTAACAGCCCCGCCAGCAGGATGCCAACGGGGTGCAAGCGACCGAGAAACGCCACGATGATCGCGGTGAATCCGTAGCCAAGCGGAAAGTTGGTGGACAGTTTGCCTGCCGGTCCGGTGACTTCGAACAGACCGGCGAGCCCCGCCAGCGCGCCCGAAATACCAAGGCACAGCGCCACGGTGGTATGGGGATTGACCCCTGCGAATTTGGAGGCCCGCGCGGATTGCCCCGAAACGCGGATCTGGAAGCCGAAGATGTGTCGGGTCAAAAAGATATAGCCCACAACCACCACGGCCATCATCACCAGCACACCAAAGTGCAATCCGGTGTTGGACAGCAATTCGGCGTTAAAGGCCGACTGGTATTCGTTGAAGTTGCGAGACACCGGAAAACCCATGCCCACAGGGGATTTCATCGGCCCTGTGACCATGGCCGCCAGAAACTGCGCAGCCACATAGACCAGCATCAGGGAGACAAGGATCTCATTCGCGTTGAAGCGGATTTTCAGGATCGCGGGGATCATCGCCCATAAAAAGCCGCCAAGACCGCCCATGATAATGATCAGCGGGAACACCAAGGGGCTTTCAAGCGGATAAAGCGCCAGTGCCGTGCCGCCGCCAATGACAGCGCCCATGATGAACTGGCCCTCTGCGCCGATATTCCAGACATTGGCACGAAAGCCAAAAGACAGGCCGATGGCCATCAGGATCAGCGGCGCGGCCTTCACCAGCAGTTGCGGGCGGGTGTAACTGGCGACCATATCGTTAAACAGCGGATCCCAGAAAATGATGCGGATCGCGGTAAACGGGTTGTTGCCAAGGATTGCAAACAGGATGCCGCCTGCAATCATCGTAGCCACCACCGCAATGATCGGGGTCAGGATGACCATCGCGCGGGAGGGTTCGGGACGTGCCTCAAGCCGCAGCATGATCTACCTCCGTTCCGCCCATCAAAAGGCCGATTTCTTCAATTGTGACACCGGATGCGGATCGCACACGGGACAGCCGCCCTTCGGAAAGCACGGCAAAAGTGTCGGAAATTTCCATTAACTCGTCCAGATCCTGACTGATGACCAGAACACCGGCCCCTTGTTCGGCCAGTTCCAAAAGGGCTTCGCGGATGAAGGCCGCTGCCGAGGCATCAACGCCCCATGTGGGCTGGTTCACCACCAGAATGTCGGGGCGCTGCATGATTTCGCGCCCGATTACAAATTTTTGCAGGTTGCCCCCCGAAAGGGATTTGGCGGCATGTCCTGCGCCCGGCGTGCGCACGTCAAACTTCTGAATGATGGCGCGGGCGAAATTCTGGGTGGCCTGCCATTTGACAAAGCCCTTGTTGGTCAGCCGTTGCCGCGCGTGCCCGGTGAGCAAGGCATTTTCCGTCAGGGACATATCGGGCGCCGCCGCATGGCCGAGCCTTTCTTCAGGGGCGGCCAGCAGACCTTGCAGGCGGCGGTGGTTCGGTCCCTTGCTGCCGATCGCGGCACCCTTCAGGGTGATGGCAGCATCTTCGCACGGCTCTTCGCCGGACAGGGCCAGCAGCAATTCGTCCTGCCCGTTACCCGCCACACCAGCCACGCCCAGAACCTCGCCGGCATGAAGCGAGAAGCTGACATCCCGCAGGGAGGTGCCGAAAGGATCTTTTGACGGCAGTTGCAGGTTTTTCACTTCCAGCAGCACAGGGCCGGGCTGGTAGGGGCGTTTGGTCGGGGATTTCAGTTCGGTTCCCACCATCATTTCAGCCATCGTGCGGGAGGTTTCTTCGGCAGGTACACAGGTGCCCACCACCTTTCCCAGACGCAGGATGGTCGCGTTGTCACAAATGGTGCGGATTTCTTCCAGCTTGTGCGAGATATAAAGGATCGACGTGCCCTCATCGCGCAAGCGGCGCAGGGTTTCAAACAGTACGTCCACTTCCTGCGGTGTCAGCACGGATGTGGGTTCATCCATCACCAGCAGCTTGGGGTTCTGCAAAAGACAGCGCACGATTTCAACCCGCTGGCGTTCGCCTGCGGACAGATCACCCACCATCCGGTCCGGATCAAGCGTCAGGCCGTATTTCTTGGACACGCTGCGGATTTCATCGCTCAGCGCATCGGTTTCCGGCGCATCATCCATGCCAAGGGCGATGTTTTCCGCAACGCTTAGCGCTTCGAACAGGGAAAAATGCTGGAACACCATGGCCACGCCTGCGGCCCGTGCCGCGCGCGGTTCGTGCGGGGCGAAGGGCTGCCCGTGCAGCCGCATCTCGCCGCTGTCGGGGCGGACCAGACCGTAGATCATCTTGACCAGCGTGGATTTTCCCGCGCCGTTTTCCCCAAGCAGGGCGTGAACCTCTCCCGGGGCGATTTCAAATCCGACGTCATCATTGGCAACAACGCCCGGATAGGCTTTGGTCAGACCGGACAGGTGCAACAGTGGGGTCATGCGGTGGCCTCTTGTTGTGCGGCTTGTACCGCGTCAAAAGTTAATAATTCGCGGGCCACGCCGATTGCAATGGCCTTGGGCAGCTTACCCAACGCCCGCTGTCCGATGGGACAGATAATGCCTTCTATTTGGGCAGTTGTGTGACCGAGCTCTGCCAGTCTGGCGCCAAAGCGCCTGCGTTTGGTGGCAGAGCCGATCAGCCCCAGCGTGCGGTGCGGATGGGACAGGATCGCGTGGCACAGGTCAAGGTCAAGGGCATGGGAATAGGTCAGCACAAGGTGGTGGGCTTCTGCTGGTGCGTGTTTCACGGCATCTGCCGGATTGGCCGCCACCAGAGGGGCAGCATGTGCGGGGATCGTTTCGGGAAAGCGGTTTGGTGCCGTGTCCACCCAGGTGATGTCAAAGGGCAGGCCTTCCAGCGTATCGACCAGCGCACGGCCCACATGCCCTGCGCCGTAAATCCACAGCGGGGTGGCAGGCTGTTCCAGCGGCTCCATCAGCCAGCCCTGTTGCCAGCTCAGTGCCGCTGGCTGCCCGCCGCCACGCAGCGCCTTTTCAGCGCCGCGCATGGCAAGCGGTTTGTCCGTGTCGGTGCCGATGGGGCGGGTGTAGAACTCTTGGTCTTTGGGCAAGCTCTCCGGCGTGAAGGGTTCCAGCACCAGCGTCACAGCCCCGCCGCAACATTGGCCAAGCGCGGGACCAAGCGGCATTTTCAGCGCGGTCGGTCCGCTGATCTGTCGCGCCTGTTCCACAGCCTGCAATTCCAGTGCGCCGCCGCCGATTGTGCCGCTTTGCCCTTCCGGCCAGACCAGCATCGACGTTCCGGTTTCCCGCGGTGTTGATCCCTTGTGGTCAACGATTACGATCCGCACCACGCGCCCGTGGGCATTTACGGCAGCGCGCAGGGCAGGCAGGTTCAGTCCCACGACTGGCCTCTTTGTGCCATGACCGCGCGCAAGACTTCCTCTGCAGTGGCAGGGGCTTGCAGGTCGGGATAGGTTGATCCGTCACCACAGGCCGCAACCGCATCGGAAAGTGCGAGAAACGCCGAAATCCCCAGCATCAGGGGCGGTTCGCCCACGGCTTTGGATTTATAGATGGTGTCGCTTACATTTTCGCCCTTGTTCCACAGCGCCACGTTGAACACATCGGGGCGATCCGAACAGGCGGGGATTTTATAGGTGCTTGGCGCATGGGTGCGCAATGCGCCCTTGTCGTCCCAAACCAGTTCCTCTGTTGTCAGCCAGCCTGCGCCCTGCACATAACCCCCTTCGATCTGGCCCAGATCTATGACCGGATTAAGCGATTTACCCACATCATGCAGAATGTCCGTGCGCAGAATACGGTTTTCGCCCGTCAGCGTGTCGATAACAACTTCTGTAACGGCCGCACCATATGCGAAGTAAAAGAATGGCGTGCCGCGACCGGCGAAACGGTCCCATTCAATGCCGGGGGTTGCGTAAAAGCCTGTAGCGGACAGCGAAATCCGGTTTTGATAGGCCGCAGCGACCACTTCGGCAAAAGGCACAACCTGTGTGCCGATGGTCACGGCCCCGTCTTCAAACCGGATTTGATCCTTCGGGGTTTGCCAGTGTCCAGCGGCGAAATCGGTCAGGCGTTCCACGATTGTATCGCAGGCCGCCTTGACCGCCATGCCGTTCAGGTCCGATCCGCTGGAGGCCGCCGTGGCAGAGGTGTTAGGCACTTTGCCTGTATCTGTCGCGGTAATTTTCACCGCAGACAGCGGCTGTCCGAAGCGGCTCGCCGCGACTTGGGCCACTTTGGTAAACAGGCCCTGACCCATTTCCGTGCCGCCGTGGTTCATATGGATGGAACCATCGGAATAGACATGCACCAGCGCGCCCGCCTGATTGAGGTGGGTCAGCGTAAAGCTGATGCCGAATTTCACCGGCGTCATCGCCAGCCCCCGTTTCAGGCGGGGGTTTTCATGGTTGAACCATTTCACCTGCTCGCGCCGTTTGGAATATTCGGCGCTCTCCAGCAGCTCGATCGCGATCTGGTCTATTACGTTGTCACGCACTTCCATATGGTAGGGCGTGGTTTGTCCTGCGTTCTGCGCTTTCGGCGCATAGAAATTCGCCGTGCGGATATAGGTCGCGTCCACATCCAGTGTATGGGCGATATGATCGACCACCCGTTCGATCCCGACCACCCCTTGCGGCCCGCCAAAGCCGCGGAAGGCGGTGTTCGAGACAGTGTTGGTCTTCAACCGGTGCGACACAATCCGCGCATTGGGCAGGTGATAGGCGTTATCCGCGTGCAGCATGGCACGGTCCGCAACCGGCAGCGACAGGTCTTGCGCCCAGCCGCAGCGGCAGTATTGGGTGAACTCTATACCCTCGATCTGGCCCGCGCCGTTGAAACCGACTGTATAGTCTATGCGGAAGTCGTGACGTTTTCCGGTCACAACCATATCGTCGTCACGATCATAGCGCATTTTGACAGGGCGTCCGGTCTTTGCTGCGACAATTGCCGTGGCGCAGGCCAGCGCGTTGCCCTGACTCTCCTTGCCGCCGAAACCGCCGCCCATGCGCCGGATTTCCACCCGCACCGAATGGAACGGCAGGTTCAGGGCAGCGGCCACCTTGTGCTGGATCTCGCTCGGGTGCTGGGTAGAGGAATGCACCACCATATCGCCGTTGTCCTGCGGCAGGCTCAACGCGGCCTGTCCTTCAAGGTAGAAATGTTCCTGCCCGCCGATATTGATCGAGCCGCTGATCTTGTGTTCGGCCTGTTCGATCGCGCTGTCGGGATCGCCTTTCAGGAATTGCAGAGGCTCCTCAAACTTGGTGCCGGCCTTGATCGCATCGTCAATGCTCAGGATCGCGGTTTTTTCGCGGGCTTCTATCTTGCCCAGACGGGCCGCCTTGCGGGCCGCCAGATGGGATGTTGCGACCACCAGAAACAGCGGCTGGCCGAGGAAATGGATCGTGCCGTCTGCAAGCAGCGGTTCGTCGTGGTTGGAGGGGGACACGTCATTGTCACCGGGCAGATCGGCGGCGGTCAGAACATCAACCACCCCTTCAGCGGCGCGCACTGCGTCCAGATCCATCGCGATCAAGTCACCGTGGGCAATTTCACTTAAGCCGAAGGCCAGATGAAGGCAGTTGGCCGGAGTCGGAATATCATCCACATAATGGGCAGCGCCGGTAACGTGCAGATTGCCTGCATCATGGGGATTGGGTTTTGCAACGCTCATGCCGTAACCTCCAGAACCGAAGTGGCAAGCCCGTTGTCTTCGTCAAAGTAACGTTGCAACAGGTTCCTGGCTGTGGTGGCGCGATATTCTGCCGAGGCCCGCATGTCGCTGATCGGCTGGTAATCCTGCGCGAATTTCTTCATCGCCTTGGTCACGGTGCCTTGGGTCCAGGGCTTGCCAATAAGGGCGTTTTCAACTGCTTTTGCCCGTTTGGGCGTCGCCGCCATACCGCCAAAGGCGATCCGTGCGGTGGCCACCTTGCCGTTGGTCACGGTGATGTTGAAACAGCCGCACAGGGCGGAAATGTCCTGATCGAAGCGTTTGGAAATCTTGTAGCATTTCAACCCGTTCGGGATGTTCGGGATGGTAATGCCACAGATGAACTCTCCCGGGGCGCGATCCTGTTTGCCATAGTCGATGAAGAAGTCCTCTATCGGAATGTCGCGAAAATCATCGCCCTTGCGCAGATGGATCCGTGCGTTCAGCGCGATCAGGGCAGGGGGGCCGTCCCCGATGGGCGAGCCGTTGGCCACATTGCCCCCGATGGTAGCGGCATTGCGCACCTGATTGGAGCCATAGCGGCGGATCAACTCGGCGAAACTGGGATAGCGTTCTGCCACTGCCGCGCGCAGGGTGTTCAGCGTCACAGCCGCGCCTATGGCGATGCCGTGGTCGTTTTCCTCTATCCCTTGCAGGTCTTCGATCTGGCCGACAAAGGCGACAGGGGTGATGTCCCGCAGATCCTTGTTCACCCAAAGCCCCACATCTGTTGCACCGCCGACCAGCGTTGCGTCGGGGTGTTCAACGTACCAGTCCGCCAGTTCGTCAGAGCTGCGCGGCACGAAGGCATCTTCGGATTTCAGGGTCCGGAGTGTTTCCGTCAGGGGAACGGTGTCCTGTTGCAGCCAGTCCGGTTTCTGTTCTGCTTCAGCCGCTTCGGCAGCGCGGATGATCGGGGCGTATCCGGTGCAGCGGCACAGGTTGCCCGCCAGCAGGTCGTCGTGATCGGTTTCACTGTTCTGATGGGCCGTTGCCATCGACATGATAAAGCCCGGCGTGCAGTAACCGCATTGCGAGCCGTGCAGATCGACCATTTTCTTCTGCACAGGATGCATTTCTCCGTCCGGTCCGGTCAGCCCTTCGACTGTGCGAATGGATTTACCGTGCAACTGGGGCAGGAACAGGATGCAGGCGTTCAGTGCCTTTGCGCCGTCACCATCGGAAACCATAACGGTACAAGCCCCGCAATCGCCCTCGTTGCAGCCTTCCTTTGTACCGCTCAGACCGCGGGTTTCACGCAAATACTCCAGCAAGGTGCGGGTAGGTTGCGTCTGGTCCAACTGGACCGGTGCCCCGTTCAGAAGAAATTTGACCTTCATGTTGAAATTTCGCTAGCCTCTCTGTTGCTGGCACCAGCAGCTTTGCGCTGTGCCAATAATTACTGGTGCAACTTCTTTGACCAGCAGACCAACTCTCCCTTAACATAGCAAGATTTTTCTTGCCGGAGCGTCGCCGTTGCTGGTGGCTTACACCTTTTGAGATGCGCAATTAACCCGTTTATCAAAGGTTTGCGAGTGATTTTATACAAAACGTTGAAAGTCTGTCAGGGTTTTGGCGGGAAAACGCAGATTGCCAAAAAACTGTGCGAACTTGTTATAAAATTGTCCGGTAATCGAGCGCAGCCATCACATCTGCATCTACTTTACGGTAGATAAACTCCAGATCGCGCTTCTTATAGTCCGCTTTCAATTTGTGGTATTTGTAGCGGCGGGCGTAATCTTCAAACCGCAGATTGTCCGATGCTTTGACGGAGCGGCGGACATTTGTGTAGCCGTTAGAGGTTGCCGGAATGTATTCCGCGATCCGGTTCAGGGTTTCGTTGAAATCCGACAGCAGATCTTCGTACCGGATGTGGATCACATTTTCGGCGGTCTCCATCAGATTCACATAGCCGCGCATCTTCCGGTTCCATAGCTCGATCGGGCTTTCAAGCGGCTTTTCCCCCAGATTGTCCCGTTCCGACAGGGGCCATGGTGTGGTCAGGAACTGGTCGAAGGCCATGTCGTCTGCGGACCAGAGCGGATTTTCCGGGCGGTTGTGCAGGGAGGACAGGAAGAACACGGGGTGTTTGGTAATCAGCAGGAACAAAGTGTCCTGCGCGTGGGGCGCGGCACGGATCACATCCACCGGCGGAGCGGCATGTTTCAAGCCGAAATCGGAATAGAGAATCCGTTCGTGGTATCTGTCCTGAAGCCGGTTTGCCTCGGCCGGGCGCAGTTTGGGTTTATACTGCTGCAACACCAGCCGCATGACCCGTTTGTCCACACCGAAATCCCCGCGCAGCAGGTCGGTTGCGAAGTTCTTGTTCACCAGTTTGGACAGGTAGGTGGCGCCTGTATTACGTTCGCCGTAAATCTTGGTGAATAGACAGGTCATCGGCTGCTCGGCTCTTGTTTTTTTCTACCTGCATTGTGCTACGGCTTCCCCCCCTTTGCAAGCTGCGATAGGTTGACAGGATGAGCACATCCCCCCGATTCATCCACCTTCGTCTACACTCTGCCTATTCCCTTCTGGAAGGGGCGATTCAGGTTAAGAAACTGCCCGATATGTGCGCCAAAGCCGGTATGCCGGCAGTGGCTGTCACCGACAGTGGCAACCTGTTTTCCGCACTGGAGTTTTCCGAAACGGCGGCCAAGGCGGGTATCCAGCCGATTGTTGGTTGCCAGATGGAACTGGCCTATGCAGCGGCAGCACAACTGGGCGGCAAAACACCTGCGCCCCGTCCTGTTGTCCTACTGGCACAGAATGAAGCGGGCTATCTCAACCTGATGAAGCTGAACTCCTGTGCGTTTCTCGAAAGCGGCGACCAGCTTCCCCATATCACGCTGGACGAGCTGTCCCGCCATTCTGAAGGCTTGATCTGTCTGACCGGCGGGGCGACCGGCCCTGTGGGGCAACTGGTGCAGGACGCACAGGTGGATGCGGCGAAATCGCTGCTGACCCGCATGGCAGAGATGTTTCCGAACCGCCTTTATGTGGAACTGCAACGTCATCCCGAAAACGGCGCGAAGGGCACGGCTGCCGAACTGGCAACCGAACCTTTCCTTGTGCAAACCGCCTATGCGATGGACTTGCCGCTGGTGGCCACCAATGACGTCTATTTCCCCAAGGCCGAAATGTATGACGCCCATGATGCGCTGATCTGTATTGCGGATGGCGCCTATGTGGACCAGCAGGAACCCCGTCGCCGCCTTACCCCCGAACATTATTTCAAGACTCCGGATGAAATGGCGGAA
Source organism: Paracoccaceae bacterium (assembly GCA_018223125.1). Classification (GTDB taxonomy): domain Bacteria; phylum Pseudomonadota; class Alphaproteobacteria; order Rhodobacterales; family Rhodobacteraceae; genus Amylibacter. The sequence continues at coordinate 32,223 of JAAEZA010000018.1, forward strand.
CTGTTCGCGGATGTGCCCGAAGCGATTGAAAACACCGTCGAGATCGCCAAACGCTGCGGTTTTCGTGCGACAACCCGCGATCCGATCCTGCCGAAATTTGCCGATGACGAGGTGGAGGAACTCCGCCGTCAGGCAAATGAGGGTCTGCAGGCCCGTCTTGCCGTGATCCCCCATGCAGCCAGCGTTGAGGACTACCAGAAGCGGCTCGACTTTGAACTCGATATCATCGAGGGCATGGGCTTTCCGGGTTACTTCCTGATCGTTGCGGACTTCATCAAATGGGCAAAGGACAACAATATTCCGGTGGGGCCGGGGCGGGGCTCCGGTGCGGGCAGTCTTGTGGCCTATGCGCTGACGGTGACGGACCTTGATCCGCTGCGCTATTCCCTGCTGTTCGAGCGGTTCCTCAACCCCGAGCGGGTTTCGATGCCCGACTTCGATATCGACTTCTGCATGGACCGCCGCGAAGAGGTGATCCGCTATGTGCAGCAGAAATACGGCCGCGACAAGGTGGGCCAGATCATCACATTCGGTGCGCTGCTGTCCAAAGCGGCGGTGCGCGACATCGGGCGCGTGTTGCAGATGCCCTACGGTCAGGTGGACCGGTTGTCCAAGCTGATCCCTGTCGAGGGCGTCAAACCCGTATCCATTGAAAAGGCACTGGCGGATGAGCCGCGTCTGCGGGAAGAGGCCAAGGCCGAACAGGTGGTGGACCGGATGCTGACCTATGCCCAGCAGGTGGAAGGCCTGTTGCGCAACGCATCGACCCACGCGGCGGGTGTGGTGATCGGCGATCGACCGCTGGACGAACTGGTGCCGCTCTATCAGGATCCGCGATCCGACATGCCGGCGACCCAGTTCAACATGAAATGGGTGGAACAGGCCGGTCTGGTTAAATTCGACTTTCTGGGCCTGAAAACCCTGACCGTGATCCAGAACGCGATGGACCTGATCGAAGGGCAGGGGCGGCCGCTGCATATCGGGCCGGATGGCACCCAGCTTTATGATCCGCCCGAAGGGGCCGAAGGGGACATCGGTGCGATCCCGCTTGATGATGAGAAGACCTACAAACTGTATGCGGATGCGCGCACGGTTGCGGTGTTTCAGGTGGAATCCAGCGGTATGATGGATGCGCTGCGGCGCATGAAACCGGACTGTATCGAAGACATCATCGCGCTTGTGGCGCTCTACCGGCCCGGACCGATGGAAAACATCCCCAAATTCTGCGAGGTGAAGAACGGCCTCTCGGAACGGGACAAACTGCACCCCTCGATCGACCATATTCTCGACGAAACCCAAGGTATCATCGTCTATCAGGAACAGGTGATGCAGATCGCGCAGGAAATGGCGGGATACTCCCTTGGGGGTGCGGATTTGCTGCGCCGTGCGATGGGTAAGAAAATTCAGGAAGCGATGGACGCAGAGCGGCCCAAATTCCTTGAAGGGGCGGCCAAGAACGGTGTGGACAAGAAGAAGGCGATGGAGGTCTGGAACCTTCTGGACAAATTCGCCAACTACGGGTTCAACAAATCCCACGCGGCGGCCTATGCGGTGGTATCCTATCAGACCGGCTGGCTGAAAGCGAACCATCCGGTGGAATTTATGGCCGCCGTGATGAACTGCGATATCCATCTGACCGACAAGCTCGGCGTGTTTATCGAGGAAACCAAACGCCGGTTGAGAATCGACGTGGTGCCCCCCTGTGTAAACCAGTCACTGGCAACATTTTCCGTCTCCGAAGGCAGGATCCACTATGCGCTGGGCGCGTTGAAAAACGTTGGCGGTGAGGCGATGAAGCTGATTGTCGATGCACGGCTGGCCGACGGGCCTTTTCAGGATCTGTTCGATCTGGCACGGCGGGTTGATCTGAAACGGGTCGGCAAACGCCCGATGGAAATGCTGGCCCGTTCCGGAGCGTTTGACCAGCTTGATGCAAACCGGCGCAAATGCCTTGAAAGTGTCGATGCGCTGGTGGCCTATTCGGCCTCCACATTCGAACAGAAAAACAGCGCACAGGGCGGCTTGTTTGGCGACAGCGGTGAGGACCTGCCCGCACCGCGCCTGCCCATGCCCGAAGACTGGCTGCCCACCGAACGGCTGGCGCAGGAACATCAGGCGGTGGGCTTTTACCTGTCCGGACATCCGCTGGATGATTACCTCGGTCCGCTTAAGCGCAAGAATGTGCTGACCCTTGCGGAACTGGAACAAAAAGCCCGTGGCGGTGCTGTGGCTGCAAAAATCGCCGGATCCATCTCTGGCAAGCAGGAACGTAAATCCGCGCGGGGCAACCGGTTTGCCTTTGTGCAATGCTCCGACCCGACCGGCCTTTACGAAGTAACGGTCTTCTCCGATACGCTGGAAAAATTCCGCGACATGCTGATGCCCGGTGAAAACGTGGTGTTGACGGTAGAGGCGACGATGGAGGCGGACCAGCTCAAACTGCTTTGTCGTGGTGCGCAGGCGGTGGATGCCGCCGTGGCGGATGCGGCCTCTATGGGGTTGAAGGTCTATATCGGGGAAGAAGCCGCCATCGGCTCGGTCGCGACCCGGCTGGAAGAAGCCAGCAAGGGGGGCAATCCGCGCAGTCGCGGTCCGGTGCATCTGGTGTTGATGCACCCCGAACTCCCCGGTGAAGTGGAAATCGCGCTGAAACAGGAATATGTGCTGAACCCGCAAATCAAGGGCGCGCTGAAACACGTCCCCGGCGTGCAACTGGTTGAGGAATTCTAAAGGGGACCATCACGCCCGGGGGCTTCAATGTTCCCCAAATACTCAAACCCCGCCCTATGCAGCCTTTTCGAACTGCGCCGGTAAGTCCCCCAGCGCCTTGGCTTCGTCAATCGCCGCTTTCAGGTCTGTTTCCAACAGCTTGGGCAGGTCCTCAAAACTGTCGATCACGAAATACTGCGGTTGAACGATGTCGATCCGGTAGGGGGTGCGCAGCATGGTCATCAGGTCCGCTGGCGTATAAACCGCCTTTCCCGAACAGGCGAAATCCGCTTCGGACGGGGAACTGGCCACTCCTGCACCATAACCGCGCAGCCCGTCTGGCGTGTTGATCATGCCGAACTCAATCGTGAACCAGAACAGACGAAACAGGTGCCAGCGATAGCCCTTGCCCAGCTCCACCGCGATTTTTCCGAAAGTCTCGATGAAATCGGTATAGGCCTGATTGGTCAGCAGCGGGCAATGGCCAAAGACTTCGTGAAACAGGTCCGGTTCTTCGATATAGTCCATATCCTCGCGGCGGCGCAGGAAGGTGGCCACGGGGAACTTGCGATCTGCCAGCAGGGTGTAAAACCGGCTTGGCGGAATGATGGCGGGAACGCCTTCAACACCGAAATTGGTCAGCTCTCCCAGCCGATTGTCCACCTCTCGCAATTGCGGCACACGCGCGGCCTTCAGACCCAGCAGGTCGACCCCTTCAAGATACTCGGAACAAATCCGTCCCTTCAAAAAGGCAATCTGGCGGTCGAATAATTCGCCCCAGACCGCGTGTTCCTCTGCAGTGTAGTCGTAGAAACCGGTTTCGTCGGGAAGTTTCGAAGCATAGGCCATGGGTGTCTCCTTGTTTCCTATAGTTTACTCCGGTTCTCGTGGGAAAACTTGCCACAGTCGGGCGGGATTGCTAGAGTTTTGGGCGGGCTTTTCAGTAATGGGCGGTATTATGGAATTTTCTGATCAGGAAAAAGCAATATTGCGGATCATGCAGTCAGATGCGGGCCGGTCTCTGGCACAGATTGCCCAGGTGGTTGGAATGGCCCAAAGCACGGTCTGGCGCAAAATTCAGGAGTTTGAGGGTCTTGGCCTGATTGACCGGCGGGTGACGCTGCTTAATCCCAAGAAGGCTGGGTTGGGGCTGTGCGTGCTCGCACAAATCAGGATGCGCTCTCACACGCAAGAGGCTGTAGACGGGTTCATAGCTATGGTGCGCAGCCACCCCGAAATTCTCGAATGTCATGCGATTTCCGGTTCGGCGGATTATTTCATCAAGGTGCGGGTTGCTGATGTCGAGGCTTACGAGAACTTCATGAGCCACAACCTGTTACGCAGTGATCTGGTGAAAACGGTTGTGTCTAATTTTGTCCTGAAAGAGATCAAGCACACGACGGAACTGCCGCTTTAACCTCTGCGGGTTTCGGAAAGTTGAAACACCCGTCCCCGATTGTCACATCAACGCGACCGGCGGGGGCTTGCGCTTGTTTCGGGGGCTACGGGATGTTTTGATGCCGTGATCCAAGGAGAGCATGTGATGAAGAGCGAGAAATTTACCTTTACAGGCCATTCCGGTGAGGATCTGGCCGCCCGTCTGGATCTTCCGGCAGGGCGGGTGTTGGCGACGGCGGTTTTTGCCCATTGTTTTACCTGCTCCAAGGATATTCCGGCCGCGCGGCGGTTGTCCCAAAGGCTCGCCGCCGCAGGGATTGCCGTGTTGCGGTTCGACTTCACCGGATTGGGGCATTCCGAGGGGGAGTTCTCTAACACGGATTTTACATCGAACGTGCAGGATCTGGTTCTGGCAGCGAAGGCATTGGAGGAGCGCTTGCGGGCACCGGGTTTGCTGATCGGTCACTCTCTCGGCGGCGCGGCGGTGTTGCGGGCGGCTGCACAGATCGACAGTGCAAAGGCGGTTGTGACCCTTGGCGCGCCCTTTGATCCGGCCCATGTGCTGCATAATTTCGGCAGCTCTCTGGCTGAAATCGAAGAACAGGGCGCGGCGGAAGTTTCCCTTGCCGGACGCCCCTTCACCATCCGCAACAGCTTTGTTCAGGATGTGTCTGCGGCAAACCTGAAAGATTCCATAGGCCGTTTGAAACGCGCGCTTCTGGTGCTCCACGCGCCGATGGATCAGACGGTCGGGATTGAAAATGCCTCGCAGATATTCGAGGCCGCAAGACACCCCAAAAGCTTTGTGACGCTTGATAATGCGGACCATCTGATCAGCGATGGTGCGGATGCGGATTATGCTGCCGAGGTGATTGCGTCTTGGGCGGGGCGGTATCTGAAGCTCAGCCGTCCCGCGGCCCCGATTGGTGCGCCGGAAGGGGTGGTGCGCAGTGACGAAGCCGATCCCGAAGGGTTTTTGCAGGATATTACCGCAGGGCCGAACCATCATATCCTAGCCGATGAACCCGAAGCCTACGGTGGCAGCAATCTGGGCATGTCGCCTTATAACCTTCTGTCTGCGGGGCTTGCGGCCTGTACCTCCATGACCATCCGGATGTATGCGCGGCGAAAAGGCTGGCCGCTCAGCGACGTCAGTGTTGCAGTAACCCATGACAAGATCCACGCGAGCGCCTGCGCCACCTGTGTGACCACCGAAGGCAAGGTTGACCAGTTCAAACGCAGTATCACCCTGACAGGGGATCTGAGCGAGGACCAACGCCAGTCCTTGCTGGAGATCGCGAACAAGTGCCCAGTTCACCGGACGCTCGAGAGTGAGATCAACGTAACGACGGCGCTGGCCTGATTACCAGTGCGGCGGAGGTTGGTCCGCAAAGGTGACAGAGCCTTCGCCCTGTGACTGGTCCCGCGCCAGTTCCAACAATGCTGCCATCTGTTTTTCCATCAGGGCAATCCGCTTGGCCTGATCCGCCACCACATCCGACAGATCGTCTGCCGTCTTAATGGTATGGGCCAGCCGCTCTTCCAGAAGTGTTATCTTTTGTTCATCAGTCATACCATATTTTACCTGCAATCCCGCAGGTGAACAATTGGAAAAGGCGGCATCGATGCGGTGGCGGGATAGCCTTTTGGGTAAATTCCTGTAAAGCGGTGGCTAAACCCTGCCTGTTGCTTGTCCCTTTACGGATTTTCCTTTATCGGGTGAGCCGAAATTAGGATTGATCCGATGGCCAAAGACAAGAAAAAGAAAATTCAACGCCCCAAGGCTCTGCCGCCCAAAGGGTTTCGCGACTATTTCGGGGCTGAAGTGGTGGAGCGTAATGACATGTTGCGCGAGATCACGGCGGTGTATCATCGCTACGGGTTTGATCCGCTGGAGTCTTCGGCTGTGGAAACGGTTGAGGCACTGGGCAAGTTCCTGCCCGATGTGGACCGCCCGAATGAAGGCGTGTTTGCGTGGCAGGATGAAGACGACTCGTGGATGGCGCTGCGCTATGATCTGACCGCGCCGCTGGCCCGTGTTTATGCCCAGAACCGCAATGATCTGCCGTCCCCTTACCGCCGCTTTGCGATGGGTCCGGTCTGGCGCAACGAAAAGCCGGGGCCTGGGCGCTATCGCCAGTTTTATCAATGTGATGCAGATACCGTCGGTACGGCCAGCATGGCAGCCGATGCGGAAATCTGCGCAATGCTGTCGGACACGCTGGAAGCCGTTGGCATCCCGCGCGGCGATTACATCATCCGCGTGAACAACCGCAAGGTTCTGAACGGTGTGCTGGAAGTGGCGGGCCTGTCCGGTGACGATAAGGAAGCCGAGCGGGGCATCGTGCTGCGGGCAATCGACAAGCTGGACCGTCTGGGTCTGGACGGCGTGCGCGCCCTGCTGGGGGAAGGCCGCAAGGATGCCTCCGGCGACTTTACCAAAGGGGCCGGCCTGTCGGATGAACAGGCCGATGTTGTCATGGGCTTCATGAGCGCCAAGCGCGATACAGGGGCAGAGACCTGCGCCCGCCTGTCCGAACTGGTCCAAGGCTCGGACATTGGCGCAAAAGGTGTTGCCGAACTGGAAGAAATTGCCAGTCTGCTGGACGCGCAGGGCTATGGTTCCGACCGGATCGACATTGATCCTTCCGTGGTGCGCGGCCTTGGCTATTATACCGGCCCTGTTTACGAGGCTGAACTGACCTTTGAAATCCTCGACGAAAAGGGCCGCAAGCGGCAGTTCGGCTCTGTTGCGGGGGGCGGGCGTTATGACGATCTGGTCAAACGCTTCACCGGACAGGAAGTGCCTGCAACCGGCGTGTCGATCGGTGTGGACCGTCTGCTGGCCGCACTGCGGGAAAAGGGGCGGATCAACAGCACGGCCAAGGGGCCGGTGGTTGTGACGGTGATGGATCGCGACCGCATGTCGGACTATCAGGCGATGGTGGCAGAGCTGCGCAACGCAGGCATCCGCGCCGAGGTTTATCTGGGCAACCCCAAGAATTTCGGCAACCAGTTGAAATACGCGGATATACGCGAAAGCCCTGTGGCGGTGATCGAAGGCGGCGACGAAAAGGATCGCGGCGTGGTGCAGATCAAGGATCTGGCCCTTGGCGCGCGACTGGCGGCGGAAATCGAAACCTCGGAAGAATGGAAAGCCCAGCCTGCGCAAAAGGAAATCGCGCGCACTGATCTGGTGGCCGAAGTCAAAGCCATGATCGCACGGGCGGCGGAGTAATGAAGAACGACCGACGCGCACGCATCAAGGAAGTGGCTGACAGGCTCTCGGCGGGGTTTGTTTCGGCGGGGGCCTTGCCGGTGGAAACCGACAGCCTGCTGCCTGCGGATGTGCTGCTGGACCTTTACGGCGAGGATATTCGCGCACGGGCTTACGTGACCCATGATCCCTTGCAGGGCGAACAGATGTTGCGGCCCGATTTTACCGTGCCCATCGTGCAGCGCCATATGTCCGAGGGTGCGGAACCGGCGCGGTATACCTATAACGGCAATGTCTGGCGCAAACAGTCGGGCGGCCGCCCTGCGGAGTTTACGCAAGTCGGGTATGAACTGTTCGACCGCACCGATCCTGCCGGAGCCGATGCCGAAGTCTTCGCGATGTTTTCCGGAATGCTCGCAGGCTATCCGCTGAAGGTGACGACGGGGGATATGGGGATTTTGCTGGCAGCAGTGGACGGGTTGAAAACCACCGACCGCCGCCGCGCGGCCCTGCGCCGTCATGTCTGGCGGCCGGTGCGCTTTGTGCGGCTGCTGGAACGCTACGGTGGTATGACGCCGCCTCCTGAAACCCGCACTGCCCTGCTGGCGCAGGTTGCGGAACGCGGCGCGGAAACAGTGCTGGAACAGGCCGGAACACCGCAGGGGTTACGATCCGAACAGGAAGTTCTCGCCCGTATCGCGGTTTTGCAGCAGGACTGCGCCGCTGCGCCGGTTTCGGCCGAAGAGGTGCAGATGCTGGAGCAGGTTCTTGCGCTGAAAGACACATCCAGTGCCGCGCTTGAAACGCTGCGCGACATGGCCGCCAGCTTCCCTGCGCTGAAGGCACCGGCAGATGCGATGGAGGACCGGCTTAAGGCGATGGCCGCCCGCCGCGTGGATGTGGACACCCTGCCGTTCGAAGTCTCTTTCGGGCGGACATCTATGGAATATTATGACGGGTTCGTCTTCGGCTTTACCGCACCCGACCGCACTGACCTGCCGGTGGTGGCCAGCGGCGGACGTTATGATGCGCTGACCCGCGTGCTCGGGCAGGGGCGTTCCATCGCCGCAGTGGGGGGCGTGATCCGCCCCGAAGCCCTTGTGGCAGTGCAGGAGGGCGCGCTATGAGCCTGAAACTCGGAATACCGTCCAAAGGGCGGTTGCAGGACAAAACCATCGACTGGTTTGCACAGCATGGCATCACCGTGCAGCGCACCGGATCGGACCGCGAATATGCCGGTCAGGTGCTGGGTGTGGATAATGTCGAACTGGTGCTGCTGTCCGCGGGCGAAATCCCCAAGGAACTGGCCGCAGGGCGCATCCATCTGGGGGTGACGGGCACGGATCTGGTGCGCGAAAAGATGCCCCGCTGGTCCGATATCGTGGCCGAGGTGGAACTGCTTGGCTTCGGTCACGCAGATCTGGTGATTGCTGTGCCAGACTGCTGGGTCGATGTGACCACCGTGGATGATCTGGATGCCGCCGCCGCGCAGTTTCGCGCCGATCACGGTTTCCGCCTGCGCATTGCCACCAAATATCACGGGCTGGTGCGCCGCTATCTGAGCGGTGAGGGCGTGGCCGATTACCAACTGGTAGACAGTCAGGGCGCAACCGAAGGAACGGTCAAGAACCTGACGGCCGAGGCGATTGCGGATATTACATCAACCGGAGACACGCTGCGGGCCAATGGCTTGCGCATTCTGTCGGACGGGTTGATCCTGAAATCCCAGGCCACGATGTTTGCCAGCAAGGCAGCCGAATGGGACGCCGCTGCGCTGTCTGCATGGGGCGGTTTTGCCAAAAACTGTGGCTGGGCTGAAAAGCCCTTCTGATCCTTATCAACTGTCCCGCGTTAACGCGCGGGGGCTTAACTGGACGCCTGATCCACACAACTGCCGGTCTGGGCATCCCAGCTTTGCCCTGTCGGGCAGGATGCGGCGGTGTCATGGGAACTGTTGCAACCGGCCGCGAAAGACAGGGCAGGTGTCAGCATCAACAGGGTGGAAAGCAGAATTGTTTTCATCTTCAAACCTCCTAATGGGGCAAGCATAGCAGATTTGTTACGGATTTTCGATGAAAAGCTGATGGCGGCGCAAGCTTCGCCCTAACGCAGGCCGATATCTGCCAGTGCCAGTGCCAGTTCCTTGGGCAGTTCGTCATCGGATTTGCGGGAATCCGGCAGGTCGGCAGGGGCGTCTTCGGGCTTTAGATAGCGCCAGCCCTGAAACGGGCGGCGCGGTGCGCTGGACGTGCGGATCAGTCTCGGCTCCATCAAAATGGCACAGCGGCGCACACCGTCAGCCCCTGTAACCTCGTCCAGTCGCACGATATTCTGGCGCGCCTGTACAAAGCCCTTGATCACCCAGTAAAGCGAGCCGCCGTTCAGCAATGCCTCTTCCTGTTTGGGCCACATGCGGGTGATATGGCTGGACAGATAGGTCCGCCCTCCGGCTTTCGCCCGCAGTGCGATTGCGCTTTCCAGATCCTCATAGCTGTCGATGCCGACGCAAAGCTTGATCAAGTTGATGTGTGATTTTGACATGGTATCGCTAGATATAGTATGATTAACGCCAAATTAAAGCGATTCCTTTGCAAGTGAAAGCGCAATAGCAGCCCAGAATCGTTTGACGCCTCGTGACTCAACATCTAGGAACGGGGCTCCGCCAGACAACCATACGACCGAACACAAGGCTTACCGATATGACCTCTTTTTCTGCTCCGATTGCCGAGCAAATCTGGGATATGAAATACCGTTTCAAGGACGCATCGGGCAAACCGATCGACGAGACCGTAGAGGACAGCTGGCGCCGTGTGGCCCGTGCGCTGGCCAAGGTGGAAGACAAGCCGGACGTTTGGGAAGAGCGTTTTTACGATGCGCTGGAAGGGTTCAAGTTCCTGCCTGCGGGTCGCATTCTTGCCGGTGCGGGGACAGAACGTTCCGTAACCCTGTTCAACTGTTTTGTGATGGGCACCATTCCCGACAGTATGGCCGGTATTTTCGATATGCTGAAAGAGGCCGCGCTGACCATGCAGCAGGGCGGGGGAATCGGCTATGATTTCTCTCCGATCCGCCCCAAAGGGGCCGAAGTGAAGGGTGTTGCGGCGGATGCCTCCGGTCCGCTGTCTTTCATGGATGTGTGGGACGCCATGTGCCGCACCATCATGTCCGCCGGTTCCCGTCGGGGTGCGATGATGGCCACCATGCGCTGCGATCACCCCGATGTGGAAGATTTCATCACGGCCAAACAGGACAGCGCCCGCCTGCGGATGTTCAACCTGTCGGTGCTGGTTTCCGACCCTTTCATGGAAGCGGTGAAAGCGGACGGCCCTTGGGATCTGACATGGGGCGACAAGGTTTATAAAACCGTACAGGCGCGGGATCTGTGGAACCGGATCATGCAGTCCACTTATGACTATGCCGAACCGGGTGTGATTTTCATCGACCGGATCAACCAGAAGAACAACCTCAACTACTGTGAAACCATTGCGGCCACCAACCCGTGCGGTGAACAGCCGCTGCCGCCCTATGGTGCCTGTCTGCTCGGCTCGATCAATCTGGCGACGCTGATTGAAAACGCCTTTGAAGGCAACGCTGCCCTGAACGGAAAAGCGCTGGACGATCTGGTGGCAACAGCCGTGCGGATGATGGACAACGTGGTAGATGCCAGCCAGTTTCCATTGGAAGAACAGCGTGTTGAAGCCCATGCCAAGCGCCGGATCGGTCTTGGCGTGACCGGACTTGCCGATGCGCTGCTGATGGTTGGTGCCCGCTATGGTTCAGAAGAAGGCGCTGCCCTGACCGAAGACTGGATGGGCCGCATTGCCCGTGCCGCCTATCGCGCCTCGGCCCGTCTGGCCGCAGAAAAGGGCGCATTCCCGCTTTATGATGCCAAGTCGTTTCTGGACAACGACTCCATGCAGTCGATGGACGAGGAAACCCGCGCACTGGTGGCCGAGCACGGCATCCGCAACGCGCTGCTGACCAGCGTTGCCCCGACCGGAACCATCAGCCTTTATGCAGGCAACGTTTCCAGTGGTATCGAACCGGTGTTTGCCTATTCCTACACCCGCAAGGTGTTGCAAAACGATGGGTCCCGTTCCGAAGAAGAAGTGGTGGATTACGCGGTAGACCTGTGGCGTCAGAAATTCGGCGATAAAGAACTGCCTGATTACTTTGTGAACGCCCAGACGCTCGCCCCGCTGGATCATGTCCGTATGCAGGCAGCGGCGCAGAAATGGATCGACAGTTCCATTTCCAAGACCATCAACTGCCCCGAAGATATTTCGTTCGAGGATTTCAAAGAGGTCTATATGGCCGCTTGGGATCAGGGCTGTAAGGGCTGCACCACATATCGCCCCAATGATGTAACTGGCTCGGTGCTAAGCGTTTCCGAAGAGACAGAGACCGCACCGGAAATCGACACAGGCGCGGATGTGGTCTATATCGCTGAACCCCTGGACCGTCCCGAGGCGCTGGATGGCCACACCTACAAGATGAAATGGCCCGAATCCGAACATGCCATCTACATCACGATCAACGACATCATCCAGAACGAGCAGCGTCGTCCGTTTGAAGTGTTCATCAACTCCAAAAACATGGAACATTACGCATGGACACTGGCGCTGACACGGATGATTTCCGCTGTCTTCCGGCGCGGTGGCGATGTCTCCTTCGTGGTCGAGGAACTGAAAGCCGTGTTCGATCCGCGCGGTGGTGCTTGGGTGCGGGGGAAATACATCCCTTCCATGCTGGCCGCGATCGGTAGTGTGATCGAGGAACACATGATCCGCATCGGCTTTATCAACGGGGAAGGGCAACACCTGAAAACCGACCCCCATGCCGAGATCATCCAGATGAACAGCCCCGCCCGCGGCAAAAGCTGCCCCAGCTGTGGTGGCATGGGGCTGCAAATGGTCGAAGGCTGTATGACCTGTCTGGATTGCGGCCACTCCAAATGCGGCTGATGTAGGGATAGGTTCAGTTTGTCGATGCGGGCATAGTTATGCCAAAACCCCCGGTTTAGTTTGCCACGAAACGGGATTAGTTTTGCCATAGGCATCTAATGTACTGAATTATAAAGGTTTTGGCCGAATGTGAAATTTTGGCCAAAACAGACCAAAAAGCGTGAACTGGCGGCACAAAAGACATAAGGCATCAAGAAGACTGCCGTGTCACTGCATCGCACACCGAGGCGACTGGGGTAGGTTGTTTGTCAACTGTACCTTGCGAGAGACTGGATGTCTTACTCATCCTTGGTCCATGAAAGATGTGATGGCCGAGAAACTCTCCGTTGCCCTTAGATCAATTCCCGCGCGCCGGGCGCTGGCAAAAGCCGGTTCCAGTTTTCTTGGTTTCCTTTATGGATGCGAGACTTTGGCATTCTTAATCGGGAAAATTGCTTTCAAAACCGTCACTTGGAAACAATCTTCCACTGGCGATTCCTTCCCCTACAGGATTGAAGCGCTTAAACGCGGTGCAAGGGTTGTTCAAATTTCACGTTCAGACTGGCGCTTAATGGGCGTTTTGACGACTGTAGCGAATGGCAACAATGCGGGCCGCGATTGCAGCAGCCAAGCCCGGTGCTGGGATGTACCAGCTGCTTCACCCGTCAGGTTAGACTGAGCTTAGTGGCTCTGCCTTGATCAAAAGGTGAAGGACTCGCGAAGACGTCGTGCTTCTTCCACGTTGAGTTCGGTGAGAGAGGTTTCGCACCATGTCATCAAAGCATCAGGTCCACACATAAACACGTCTCGATCACTTAGGTTTGCGACGGATTGAATATCGTCGACCTGAATGCGCCTTTCTTCAAGCCGTAACACGTTGTCAGAGTGCGTTTGATGCAAACCGTCCCGTACGGATTGTGCTGTGGAGCGGGCGGGCTTGCCGCTTTGAAACCCGATAATGCTAAGCTTCACGTGTTTTGGAAGCGGGGTATGCTGCGCGCCAAAGTGTTTCAAGACGCTGATGTCGTCACCGCGCCCGGCAAACAGAAGCACGATGTCGGTCGAAATCTGGTCCGGGTATGCGGCCGCGACTTGCAGGATACCGTCCCAAAACGACATGAAAGGCGTGATGCCAACCCCGCCGGCGATCCAAAGCATCTGTGACGGGATTCTTGGCGTGCTGCCATCAAGAGCGTCATTGAAACAGGAAAAGCCCTTACCGGTGCCCTTGAATGCGACGGGTAGCTTGCTCGAGATCAGTTTGTCGGCGTTGTCGTGTAGGACATTGGACATCAAGCCGTTTGGCTTGCGCTTGATCGTAACGCTAACCTGATCGGTCGCACGAAACGCATTGGTGTTAGGATCAAACTTGGGCGTGCTCGATAGCGTCCAAGTGCGGACATAGTCTTCGTTCACTAATTGCGGGTTGGATTCATTCATGTGGCTGTAGCCGACGTCCAAAATGTCCGAGAAGTCGAAGACACCGAACCCACCAGGCAAAGGTGCATTGATGGGCGATGAGAGCCTGAAGTTGAATGTCTTTATATTGTCGGAAAGAATTTGTGTTGATTCAAGCGTAGCCGAGATCGCGGCGGCGCTGTCGTTGGCCACAACAGCACGCCCCGTCTGCTCCAATTCTTGACGCAACAGCCTGACGGGCGGATTATAGGGAGAGAGCTGCTCCTCGGATATCAGTTTCAGGTTCAGCCCTTCTTTGACCATAACCGCTCCCGTCACCTTGATCCGCGACAGCAGATTGGTGCGTGGCATCAGGGCTTCGGCATCATCGTCGAGCAGGTTTTTAGCCTCTCCCGTGACATAAAGCACATGACCCGTGATGAAATCGGGGAACACGAGGCCGACCTGTGGGTCCGTCTCGACGTTGCCCAGAGATTGGTAAAAACGATTGCCGGAATGGTCCGGCAAAGCCAGATAAGTCGTGATTTGATCGCCATCATTCTCTTCGTAGATGCGGGTAAAGCCCGGCGCGCCGCCGCGATGGTTAACTCCCATATCGGTTTGAATGTCCGAAGCATTGTCCGGCGCGATATGTTTGGTGGCCAGAAAGACGGTGCTTGCGCGATCAACAACGGTTTTGGCCGCCTCGGGCAGGGCAGAGGTGATGGTATCAGAACCGTCAAAAGAAAGTTTCGCCTTGCGTTGTATATGCGCCAGTTTGCGCAGGGTAATGTATTTCGGGCAATTCCCGAGATGTTGGTCAGAGAGAAGCCGAAGGCGAACCTTGCCGGTGTCTTCAATGCTCGCGTGGCTGATTGCGCCGGCAATCTTGTTGCGTCGACGGTTGGCGAAATCAATGCCGACCCCCGCAAAAAGGCGCTTTGTATCGCCCGTTGCGGGCGCTTGCTGCAAGGCTTGCGCGAACGGGTCAAAGGGGTTGGTTTCGGCCAAGATGTCCGTTGTGTTTCCCCCCGACACCGTGATCCCGACAGATGGATCGTTGTCCGATCGCGTGACCAGAAGGCTCACCCAGGGGCGCCCGTGTTGGTCGAGCGTTGCCAAAGGCAGATAGGATAGACCTGCAAAGAAATCTGCATGCTGCCGTGGCATGTCGCTGCTGATATAATGGGGAATTCCATCCGAAACCTCTTGGGGTGTGTTGCGCCGTTTTTGCAGCAGCAACTCCCCTTTATGGGACCTGTGTTTTTGCGTCATGGGCTGATCTCTCCACGCTTAGTGTTTGTTGCGGGGGCTTTACGATGCCCCCGGCTGGTAAATCAGAGACCCAAATCGCTCAGGCTCGGGTGGTCATCCGGGCGACGTCCCAGTGGCCAGTGGAATTTTCGATCCGCCTCTGCGATCGGGTGTTCGTTGATGCTGGCGAACCGGCGTTCCATGAAGCCGTTTTCGTCGAACTCCCAGTTTTCGTTACCATAGGCACGGAACCAGTTGCCGCTGTCGTCACGGTATTCATAGGCATAACGTACCGCTATGCGGTTGCCGTCATGGGCCCAGAGTTCCTTGATCAATCGATAGTCCAGTTCCTTGGCCCATTTGCGCGTCAGGAACTCCTCGATCTGGGCGCGGCCTTCGGGAAACTCCGCCCGATTGCGCCACTTGCTGTCAGGCGTGTAGGCAAGCGCGACCTTGGCCGGGTCGCGGCCATTCCATCCGTCTTCGGCGAGACGGGCTTTTTCGATCGCGGTTTCTTTGGTGAAGGGCGGCAATGGGTGGCGGGGGGCTTCGGTGGTCATGTCAATTCACCTTCTTCAGCCGCAAGGCCGACTGGCGTTGCGGGCATGGGTTCAAACCCGGGCAAGGCTTCAAACCGGGCAAGCCATGCGCGCACGTTCGGATAGGGGGCAAGCGATACGTTTCCCTCAGGCGCATGGGCGGTATAGGAATAGGTCGCAACGTCGGCGATGGTCGGGCGATCCCCGACAAGCCAGTCGCAACCCTCAAGCCCCTGTTCCAGTTTCTGCATCGCTTTTGCGGCGGTTTCGGCCGCGAAATCCGCATCCAGTGGCGCACCAAACACGGTGATCAAGCGCGCGGCACAAGACCCAAAGGCAATTTCACCAGCCGCGAGGGTTAGCCAACGTTGCACATTCGCCTCACCAAGGGCGGTGTCGGGGATCCAGTCGGGCGCGTAAGCCCGCGCAAGATAGACAAGGATCGCATTGGAATCCGGCACAGTGACGTCGCCATCTTCTAGAACCGGCACTTGCCCATTCGGGTTCATCGCCAGAAATTCGGGCGACTTATGTGCGCCTGCTGCCAGATCAACGGGCACGACCTCATGGGCGATCCCTGCAAGTTTGGCAAAGACCAAGGCGCGATGTGCGTGCCCTGATTTAGCGAAATGATGAATGCGAACGGCGGTTGGCATGGGTGTCTCCAGTCATATTGTTGTCTTGGGTAGAGATACCTGCTGCATAGTATTGTGATAATCGTCATTTTTGGTGTAAGTTTAGGCCCTGAGGGGGCGCAATAACATGGACAAGATTGATCGTATGCGCGCCTTTGCGCTGGTCGCAAAAAACGCGTCATTCACCGTCGCGGCGCAGCGGATGGGGCGCTCTGCGCGTTTGGTCAGCAAATATGTGGCCGATCTGGAAAACGCGCTCGGTGTGCAATTGCTCAACCGCACAACGCGCAGTGTGGCTTTGACAGATGCGGGGGCGACATATCTGGCGCTGTGCGCTCCGCTGCTCGATGGGTTTGATGAGCTTGAGGAACGCGTCAAGAATGAACAGACCTCTCTGCGCGGCGTAATCCACATTTCCGCGCCCACCGGCTTTGGCGCGTTGCGTCTTGCGCCCTCGCTCGCGCGATTTGCCGAGAAACACCCGCATGTGGAGCTTGATCTGCAATTCTCGGACAGGCTGGTCTCAATCGTGGAGGAGGGGATCGACCTCGCGATCCGAATTGCGCCGATGCGCGATAGCTCTTTCAAAATGCGGCAGCTTGGCCTCATGCCCTTGGTCGTCTGTGCATCGCCGGCCTATCTGGAGCGTGCAGGAACGCCGCTCCATCCCCGCACTTTGGCCACCCACGAGTGTATTCTTGATGGCAATATTACAGAGCCGACCGTTTGGAGATTTGACATCGACGGCCAGGAAGAAGCGGTGCAAGTGAACGGGCGCTTTCGCATGAGCGCGCCGGCAGGATCCGCCCGCATCGCCGCAGCGGGCGCTGCAATCGCGCGATGCCCAGCCTACACGATTGCAGAAGCCTTGAAGTCCGGCGATCTAGTCGAACTTTTTGCCGAGCACCGCGTCGCACCCTATCCTGTGGCGGCACTTTTCCCGCAAAACCGGCACCTCACGACACGCGTGCGTCGACTCATTGATCACCTCGCGGCTGATCCGGCATTATGTCCTGATGGCGCATGAAGCCGCTCTTGTTGAACTGGTCGTTGGTGCCTTACGTCGCCAGAATTACGAGACCGAGCGGCACAGGTGTAGATGGTGGATGTAAGGCCATGGTGAGCTACTCCTCCGAATTTCGGACACTGACATAAGCTACGATTTGCAGTCTGCTGATCTTCGATGAGAAAGAGATCATGGATGTCGAAACGCAAACAACACGCGCCTGAGTTCAAGGCGAAGGTCGCGCTGGAAGCCCTGAAGGGCGAGGAGACCGCCGCCGAGCTGGCGAGCCGGTTCGGGGTGCATCTGTTACCGGCAGGTGTTTGCATGCAAACACCGAGAGGCGACGATGATCCATCAATGGAAACGTGCGCTGCTCGAAAGTGCGTCCGGCGTATTCGAGCGCGGGGTTCGCAAGACGCCCAAGATTGACGAAGAGCAGGTGAAGGAGCTTCACGCCAAGATCGGGCAGTTGGCATTGGCCAACTCTTTTTTGAGCGAAAGCTGAAGCTCTGGGGCGTGAAGTGAGGTCCGGCATGATCGAGCCGGCCCACCCGAACCTGTCTATCGGCCAGCAGTGCAGGCTGCTGTCGATCGCGCGCTCGTCTTTCTACTACAAACCTAAGGGCGAGACCGAGCAGAACCTCGGCCTGATGCGGCGGATCGATGAGCCGTTTCTGGAGACGCCGTTCTTCGGTGTCCGCCAGATGACTTGGCATTTGCGCAACGACGGCCTTTTGGTGAACGAGAAACGGATACGCCGGCTAATGCGCCTGATGGGGCTGATGCCGATCTACCAAAAGCCCATCACGAGCAGGCCTGCGAAAGGGCACAAGACGTATCCCTACCTGCTGAGAGATCTGCGGGTGGAGCGTCCGAACCAGGTCTGGTGCTCGGATATCACCTATCTGCCCATGCGCCGAGGATTCCTGTATCCTGTCGCCATTATGGATTGGCACACCCGTAAGGTGCTGTCCTGACGACGGACACTTATCCTTGGGGCTTGCGACGAACTGGAACCCGGTTTCAAGCAATGAGTCGTTAAAGAGTAATCAGGCGCAGGTGTGAAGTTGGACCAGTGTATAAACAGCGCAAAGGCGGTTACTGCCAAGTGCGCGCAGGATTTTGAAATTTTCCGTAAAATAAACTTTTATTCCCCATGGGATTGCAGTTAACATCCCGACCAAAGGTTCGTCGCGAAAATGATGAAAAGATTCGTTCGCGTTGTCGCTAGGAGCCGACTGTTGACTTCACATCGGTCTCGAAAGGGGATCACATGCGATATTCAGGCTTTCGGGTCATTAAAGAGGCCCTGACCGGGCACAAGGGGTGGAAACCGGCTTGGCGTGAACCCGAACCGGCCTCTTACTATGATATTGTGATCGTGGGGGGCGGTGGCCACGGGCTGGCTACCGCGCATTACCTGGCCAAAGAATTTGGACAGGCCCGCGTTGCCGTGATTGAAAAGGGCTGGATCGGTGGCGGAAACGTGGGGCGGAACACAACGATTATCCGCTCGAACTATCTGCTGGACGGGAACGAGCCGTTTTACGAGTTTTCGCTAAAGCTTTGGGAAGGTCTGGAACAGGATCTTAACTATAACGCGATGGTCAGCCAGAGGGGGATTTTGAACCTGATCCACTCTGACGGGCAGCGGGATGCATTCATCCGTCGTGGCAACGGGATGATCCTGAACGGCGCGGATGCCGAGTTGATGACGACCGAAGCCATTAAAAAGAAGTATCCCTTCCTGAATACCGATGATGCCCGCTTTCCGATCAAGGGCGGGTTGGCGCAGCATCGGGGGGGTACCGTGCGCCATGATGCTGTTGCTTGGGGCTATGCCCGCAGTGCGGACAGTCGTGGCGTCGATATTATCCAGAATTGCGAAGTCACCGGTTTCCGGATTGAAAACGGTGTTTGCAAAGGGGTTGAAACCTCGCGCGGGTTTATCGGGGCCGGTAAGGTCGGCTGTGCAGTGGCTGGCAGTTCCGGCCGCTTGCTTGGCCTTGCAAATATGCGTTTGCCGATCGAAAGCCATGTGTTGCAGGCGTTTGTGTCCGAAGGTCTGAAGCCTGTGTTGCCGGGGGTGATTACCTTTGGTGCGGGGCATTTTTATTGCAGCCAGTCGGATAAGGGCGGGCTTGTCTTTGGCGGCGATATTGACGGTTATAATTCCTACGCGCAACGGGGCAATCTGCCGGTGGTAGAGGACGTCTGCGAAGGCGCGATGGCGATCTTCCCCATGCTGGGGCGCGCGCGTTTGTTGCGGATGTGGGGCGGTGTTATGGATATGTCGATGGACGGATCCCCGATCATCGACCGGACCCATATTGACGGGCTCTATTTTAACGGGGGCTGGTGTTACGGAGGCTTCAAGGCCACACCTGCCAGCGGCTTTGCCTTTGCCCATCTTCTGGCCCGCGACGAACCGCATCCGACGGCGACAGCCTACCGGCTGGACCGCTTCGAAAAAGGCTACATGATTGACGAAAAGGGGGTGGGCAACCAGCCCAATCTGCACTGATGATTATTGATCACCCGCTCCTGGGCCCGCGTGACAGCTCCGAATTTACCTATCTGGGCGATGCCCGCCTGATCGACCGCCCCGACCCTGACGGGCAGGATGCCGCGGCGGCCTTTTATGATTATGCCTACCTGCGGGACAATCCTGCGGGCTGGCACAGGGAACTGTGGTTCCACGAAGCCGGAGACCGCTCCTGGCTGGTTGTGACCCGCAACACGCTGACCCATGAAATTTCCAAAGTTGAACTGGCCAGCGATGTGGCCCGTGTGCAGGGGCGGTCGAAATGAGCCAGAAAAACCGGATCGAAGGCGGGCAAATCAATCGCGATGTGTCGCTGAATTTCACCTTTGACGGCAGGCGGTATTCCGGCCATGCGGGGGATACGCTGGCTTCGGCGCTGCTGGCCAACGGCGTGCGCCTGATGGGGCGTAGTTTCAAATACCACCGCCCGCGCGGCCCCATGACTGCAGGCTCGGAAGAGCCTAACGCACTGGTGCAACTGCGCAGTGGCGCTTTGCAAGAGCCCAACACCCGCGCCACCACGGCAGAGCTGTTTGACGGGCTGTCAGCCACCAGCCAGAACCGGCTTGGCACCTTGTCCTTTGACCTGCTGGCGGTGAACGACCGTCTGTCCAACTTCCTGACCGCAGGGTTCTATTACAAGACTTTCATGTGGCCCAAAGCTTTTTGGGAAAAGCTGTACGAACCGGTGATCCGCCGTGCGGCAGGGCTCGGCTCTTTGTCGCTGGAGGATGATCCGGATGTCTACGACAAGGGTTTTTTGCACTGCGATCTGCTGGTGATCGGCGCGGGGCCTGCGGGGCTGATGGCAGCTTTGACAGCAGCGCGCAGCGGGGCGGATGTGATCCTTGCAGATGAAGATTTCGCGATGGGCGGACGCCTGAACAGCGAAACGCTTTCTGTCGGGGATGTGTCCGGTGTGGATTGGGCGGCGGGTACTGTCGCTGAACTTGCTGCCATGCCGAACGTTCGCCTGATGCCGCGTACAACTGTGATCGGTGCGTTTGATCACGGCATTTACGGTGCTGTGGAGCGGGTGGGCGATCACCTTGCGGTGCCACAAGCGGGCAAACCCCGTCAGATATTGTGGCGGATTTACACGAAGAAAACGGTTCTGGCGGCCGGAGCGATCGAACGCCCGATCGCCTTTGCCAACAATGACAGGCCGGGCGTGATGACGGCGAGTGCCCTGCGCAGCTATGCCAACCGCTTCGGCGTTGCGGTGGACCGGCGTGCGGTGATCTTCACCAATAACGACGACGGCTACCGGAGCGCAGAGGATCTGCACGCAAAGGGGATCAGGGTCACGGTGGTCGATCCGCGGCCGGACGTATCGGTTCTCAGGGATTACGAGGTTCTGGCGGGTGCGCAGGTGGTCGATACCATGGGGCGCTTGGGGCTGACCTTTGTGAAAGTCCGGCTAGCTGATGGCAGCGAACGCACGATTGAATGCGGCGCGCTCGGGGTGAGCGGCGGCTGGAACCCGAACGTGCATCTGACCTGTCACCAGCGCGGGCGGCCCCGTTGGGATGACGGTCTTGCGGCCTTTGTCCCGTCGGATCTGCCTACTGGTATGCATGTTGCCGGTGCAGCTGCGGGGGATCTGTCTACCGCCGGTGCTCTGGCGGGCGGCCAGCGCGCGGCACAGGATGCGCTTGCACTGGACGGGGCGATGCCCCCGTTGCCGGAGGCGGAAGATGCGCCGGTCAACATCACGCCTTTCTGGTATGTCAAAGGGGACGGGCGGGCCTGGCTTGACCAGCAGAACGATGTAACGGTCAAGGATGTCCGGCTCAGCCATCAGGAGGGTTTCCGCGCGGTCGAGCATCTTAAACGCTATACCACGCTCGGCATGGCAACCGATCAGGGCAAGACAGCCAATATGGGCGGGTTGGCGATCATGGCGGAACTGGCCGGTAAGGCCATTCCCGAGGTCGGCACCACGATTTTCCGCCCGCCTTACACGCCGGTTGCCATCGGTGCCTTTGCAGGGCGGCATCGCGGGGCAGAGTTTCACCCCAAACGCCTGACGCCCTCCCATGCCTGGGCCGAAGAACAGGGTGCGGTGTTTGTGGAAGCGGGCAACTGGATGCGGGCGCAGTATTTTCCGCGTGCGGGAGAGGAAAACTGGCTTGAAACCGTCAACCGAGAGGTTCTGGCGACCCGTAATTCGGTCGGTGTCTGCGATGTGACCACATTGGGCAAAGTCGATGTGCAGGGCGCGGATGCGGCGGATTTTCTGAACATGATCTACTGCAACGGCTTTGCGAAACTGGCGGTGGGCAAGGTGCGTTACGGATTGATGCTGCGCGAAGACGGGATCGCGCTTGATGACGGAACAGCGGCACGACTGGCCGAAGACCACTTTGTTGTCACCACCACCACAGCCAATGCCCTGCCGGTGTACCGCCATATGGAATTTGTGCGCCAGTGTCTGGTGCCGGATATGGACGTGCAACTTATCTCTACCACAGAGGCATGGGCGCAATATGCAGTGGCAGGGCCGAATGCACGCCGTGTGCTGGAGAAAATCGTCGATCAGGACATCAGCAACGAAGCCTTTCCCTTCATGGCCTGTGGCAATGTCACGATCTGCGGCGGGTTGCGGGCGCGGTTGTTCCGTATCTCTTTCAGCGGTGAACTGGCCTATGAGATCGCGGTGCCCACGGCCTATGGCGATGCGCTCATGCGCCGGATCATGGAGGCTGGAGCAGAATTCGAAATCACGCCTTACGGGACCGAAGCCTTGGGTGTGATGCGGATCGAAAAGGGTCATGCGACCGGCAACGAACTGAACGGGACCACTACCGCGGCGAACCTTGGTATGGGGCGGATGGTCAGCACCAAAAAGGATAGTATCGGTGCGGTGCTGTCACGTCGTGAGGGGCTGAACACCGAAGACGATTTGCGCGCGGTCGGGGTGAAACCGCTCGATCCGGCCCAAAGGGTGCCTGCGGGGGCGCATCTTATGGCAGCAGAAGGGCCGGTGGATGCCGCGCGGGATCAGGGGTATCTGACCTCGGCCTGCTATTCACCGAACCTCGGGCATCACATCGCGCTGGCGTTCCTGAAGGACGGGGCCAACCGTATGGGGGAAACCATGCGCGTTGTCAGCCCGCTGACCGATGAGGTTGTGGACGTAGAGATTTGCAGCCCGCATTTTATTGACCCAGAGGGGGAGCGGCTTCGTGCTTGAACTGACACCAAAACCCGCAATTGATACGCCGGATCAAACGATCGGCACGGTAACGATTGCCCTGACTGACGGCGTCGCGCTGGCTTCGGTCGCGGCGCGCAAGGGGCAGCTTGCCGCTTGTGAAAAAGTATTGAGTGCGCGTCTCGGGGCCGTTCCACCGGTTGGCAGGGCCGTAGACGGGACGGGTGAAACCTGCTTCTGGACAGGGCCGGAGCAATGGATGGTCAGCGCGCCCGAAGACGGTCAGCACGTTCTGGCGGATCAGTGGAAAGACGCATTGGGCGATGCCGCATCCGTCACCGAACAATCCGGTGGCTGGGTCGTGTTTGATGTCCGTGGTGCGGGTATGCCTGCGATGTGCGAATTGCTGTGCAGTGTGCCGGTTCGCAGGATGGAAACCGGTGATGTGCAGCGCACGATGATCCATCAAACGGGCTGTTTTGTGATCTGCCGCGAGGCGGGCCGGCACATCCGTATTCTCGGCCCCCGTGCGTCGGCGCAAAGCCTGCATCACGCCCTGATCACTGCGGCCACTGCTGTTGCTTGACCGCTTTGGCGAAAGCCTTAGAACAGGGGGAAAATCATGCCGACGAAAAAGAGTGCCATGGCCGTAGCCCCGTTTTCCCAAGATCCACACAGCCTGCGCGAAACCCGCGAGAAAGTGCTTGAAGTGGCCATCGGCCGCGAGGTGCGGGCGCACCGGCGCAAGCAGAATATCACCGTGGCGGCCTTGTCGGAAACCACCGGATTGTCCGTGGGAATGCTGTCAAAGATCGAGAATGGCAATACATCGCCGTCCCTGACCACGCTTCAATCCCTTGCGAATGCACTGTCGGTTCCCATCACCATGTTCTTTCGCGGCTTTGAAGAAGAGCGCACGGCGGTTCATACCAAAGCGGGCGAAGGCGTGGAGCTGGAGCGCGAAGGCACCCGTGCCAATCACCAGTATAACCTTCTGGGGCATTTGGGGGCCAATAAAAGCGGGGTTATTGTTGAACCCTATATGATCACGCTCAACGAAAACTCTGATGTGTTCCCCACCTTCCAGCATGACGGGATCGAAACGATCTATATGCTGGAAGGGGAGATCGACTATCGCCACGGTGATCAGGTTTACCCCCTGAAGCCGGGGGACACGCTGTTCTTTGACGCGGATGCCCCCCACGGGCCAGAGGTGCTGGTAAAGCTGCCCGCCCGTTACCTGTCCATCATCAGCTACCCGCAAAATACCTGAACCCTTGATCCACTGGCAGGCATCGGCCAGTTCGGACGCCCGCCCCGGTCTGTGGCGCGGCGGTAATGCGCCGTGGCGGATAATTTGCGGGATTTTTGTGCAGAACTGTCCTTTGGGATGCTCCCATAGGTGAAAAAATATTCCTGACAGTTGCGCTTGTTTCTTCGGACTGTTAGCTAGGGATTCGAAAACCTGCGCTGTGCAGGGCAACAAACGAGGATAGCTGAATGTGTGGGATTGTCGGGTTGTTCCTGAAAGACAAATCACTGGAGCCGCAGCTTGGCGCTTTGCTGGCGGGGATGCTTGTCACGATGACAGATCGCGGGCCGGACAGTGCGGGTATCGCAATTTATTCCAACGAAACAAAAGACCAGTCCAAGATCGTCGTGCAATCCGACACGCCAGAGGCGGATTTTGACGGACTGGAGGCCGCGCTGGGCAATGCTTCCGGCGTGACTGTGAAGATGGCGGTGTCCAGCACCCACGCCGTTTTGTCTGTGCCAAACGGTTCCATTGATGCCGTGCGCACAGCGATTGCAGCGGTTAACCCTGCGCTGCGGATCATGAGCCGTGGCGACACGCTAGAGATTTACAAAGAGGTCGGTCTGCCAAAGGACGTGGCCTCCCGTTTCGCGATTGGGACAATGTCCGGAAGCCACGGCATTGGACACACCCGCATGGCCACGGAATCTGCTGTGACGACTATGGGTGCGCATCCCTTTAATACCGGCAATGACCAGTGCCTTGTGCACAACGGTTCACTTTCCAACCACAACAGCCTGCGCCGCAAGCTGCGTCGTGAGGGCATCCACATCGAAACCGAAAATGACACAGAGGTGGGCGCGGCCTATCTGACGTGGCAGATGCAGAACGGGGCGACATTGGGGGAGGCTCTGGAAAGCAGTCTGACGGATCTGGACGGGTTCTTTACCTTTGTCGTCGGTACCAAAGACGGCTTTGGCGTGGTGCGCGATCCGATTGCCTGCAAGCCTGCGGTCATGGCGGAAACCGATCAATACGTGGCCTTCGGGTCCGAATACCGCGCCCTTGTAGACCTGCCCGGAATCGAAAATGCCCGCGTCTGGGAGCCGGAGCCCGCGACCGTTTATTTCTGGAGCCACGCCGGCCAGCCCATCAAAGAGAAAGCCGCATAGATGCAAACATTAGACATGGCGGAAATCGACCTGCGCGAAATGAATGCAACGCTGCATGCACAGGCCGAAAACACCAACCAGACAGCTTGGGAAATCGAAAACCCCAGAGGTGCGCATGCCATCGCCTGTGGTCTGGATGCCCCGATTGAAGTGACCGTGAAAGGATCCACCGGATACTATTGCGCGGGCATGAACAAACAGGCGACGATCAATATCAAGGGCTCTGCCGGTCCGGGCGTTGCTGAAAACATGATGAGCGGCACGGTCGTGATTGATGGCGATGCCAGCCAGTACGCAGGGGCTACCGGCCATGGCGGGCTTCTGGTGATCAAGGGCAATGCGTCCTCGCGTTGCGGGATTTCCATGAAGGGGATCGACATCGTGGTGCATGGCAACATCGGCCATATGTCTGCCTTTATGGCGCAATCGGGCAATCTGGTTGTTTGCGGCGATGCGGGTGAGGCGCTGGGCGACAGCTTGTATGAGGCACGCCTGTTTGTGCGCGGATCGGTTAAATCGCTCGGGGCGGATTGCGTTGAAAAAGAAATGCGTCCCGAACATCTGGAAATCCTGTCGGACCTGCTGGAACGCTCCGGTGCGGATGCCAGACCCGAAGAGTTCAAACGCTATGGTTCAGCACGAGAGCTTTATACCTTCAAGATCGACAATGCGTACTGAGGACAAGCCATGACTGATACAACCGACAGCGCACCCCGCACGACTATTGATGATGGCGCACCCTGCACGACCCCGATACAGTCCGCGACTTTCTCCAACCCGATCAACGCGGAAATCCGGCGGGCTGCGGCAACGGGGATTTACGACATCCGTGGTGGCGGGGCGAAACGCAAGCTGCCCCATTTCGATGATTTGCTGTTTCTGGGCGCGTCCATTTCCCGTTATCCGCTCGAAGGATACCGCGAGAAATGTGATACCTCTGTCACGCTGGGAACGCGGTTTGCCAAGAACCCGATCAAGCTGGACATTCCGATCACCATTGCGGGCATGTCTTTCGGGGCGCTCTCCGGTCCGGCGAAAGAGGCATTGGGCCGTGGCGCGACCCTTGCGGGAACGTCCACAACCACCGGCGATGGTGGTATGACAAGCGAGGAGCGCGGCCACTCCAACAAGCTGGTCTATCAATACCTGCCGTCGCGCTATGGGATGAACCCCGATGACCTGCGCCGCGCCGATGCGATTGAAATTGTGGTCGGGCAGGGCGCCAAACCCGGTGGGGGCGGTATGCTGCTTGGTCAGAAGATCAGTGACAGGGTAGCGGAAATGCGCAACCTGCCCAAGGGGATCGACCAGCGGTCTGCCTGTCGTCACCCCGACTGGACCGGACCGGATGATCTTGAGATCAAGATACTTGAACTGCGCGAGATTACCGGCTGGAAGGTTCCAATCTATATCAAGGTGGGTGGTGCGCGTCCTTATTTTGATACCACGCTTGCGGTGAAGGCGGGGGCGGATGTGGTCGTGCTCGACGGGATGCAGGGCGGCACTGCCGCAACGCAGGATGTGTTCATCGAACACGTGGGACAGCCCATTCTGGCCTGTATCCGAGAAGCGGTGCGCGCCTTACAGGATCTCGGGATGCACCGCGAAGTGCAGCTTGTGGTTTCGGGTGGCATCCGCACCGGCGCGGATGTGGCCAAGGCTATGGCGCTTGGGGCCGATGCGGTTGCAATCGGCACCGCAGCTTTGATCGCACTGGGCGACAATGACCCGAAGTGGGAAGCCGAGTATAATGCGCTCGGGACCACGGCAGGGGCCTATGACGACTGGCACGAGGGGCGCGATCCAGCAGGGATCACCACGCAAGACCCCGAACTGATGCAGCGCTTTGATCCGATTGAAGGCGGGCGGCGGCTTAACAACTACCTTCGGGTGATGACGCTGGAGGCGCAAACCATCGCGCGGGCCTGCGGCAAGAGCCATCTGCACAACCTTGAACCCGAAGACCTGTGTGCCGTGACAATGGAGGCCGCCGCAATGGCCAAAATTCCGCTGGCAGGGACCGACTGGTATCCCGGCAAACCAAACACATCCTACTAATCCAAAAAGAGGGCGCGACCGCAGGGTACGCGCCCCATTCATTGACAACAGGGAAAAGCAATGACGACAGATCTTGCCAAATTCGCAGCCGATAACGGCGTTAAATACTTCATGATCAGCTTCACCGATCTCTTCGGGGGGCAGCGGGCCAAACTGGTGCCCGCCCGTGCGATCGCGGACATGCAGGAAGAGGGTGCGGGCTTTGCCGGCTTTGCCACATGGCTCGACCTGACGCCGGCACATCCTGATATGCTGGCCGTGCCCGACCCCGAAGCGGCGATCATCCTGCCGTGGAACCGCGAAATCGCATGGGTTCCGGCCGATTGTGTTATGGAAGGGGAACCCGTGGCACAGGCCCCGCGCAATGTGCTGCGCCGCTTGATCAACGAAGCCGCCGAAGAAGGGATGCGGGTTAAAACCGGCATCGAGGCCGAATTTTTCCTGCTGACACCGGACGGAGAGCAGATCAGCGATCCTTATGACACCGCCGCCAAACCCTGTTACGACCAACAGGCCTTTATGCGCAGGCTTGATGTCATTCAGGAAATCAGCGACCACATGCTGGAACTGGGGTGGAACCCCTACCAGAACGACCATGAAGACGCGAACGGCCAGTGGGAGATGAACTGGGACTTTGATGACGCCCTTGCGACAGCGGACAAGCACAGTTTCTTCAAATTCATGGTGAAAACAGTTGCCGAGAAACACGGATACCGCGCAACCTTCATGCCGAAACCTGTCGAGGGCCTGACGGGCAACGGTTGTCATGCCCATATTTCGGTCTGGGATCCGGACGGCAAAAGCAACGTCTTTGCCACGGAACCCGATGACAGCAGCCAGACAGCCGAACTGGGGCTGTCCGAGAAGGGACGCCATTTTCTTGGCGGGATCATGAAACACGCAAGCGCGCTGCCTGCGATCACCAACCCGACGGTAAACAGCTACAAGCGGATCAATGCGCCGCGCACCACTTCAGGGGCAACATGGGCCCCCAACACAGTGACATGGACCGGAAACAACCGCACCCATATGGTCCGCGTGCCCGGACCGGGACGGTTTGAACTGCGCCTGCCGGACGGGGCGGTGAACCCCTATCTGTTGCAAGCCGTGATCATCGCCGCAGGGCTGTCCGGTGTGCGCAATGAAGCTGACCCCGGAAAGCGCTATGACATCGATATGTACGCCGAAGGCCATAAGGTGCGCGGTGCTCCGAAGTTGCCGCTGAACATGCTGGACGCCTTACGCGGTTTTGATCGGGACAAAGGGCTGAAAGCCGCGTTGGGCGAAGAGTTCTCAGCCTCTTACATCAAGATGAAGATGCAGGAATGGGACAGTTTTGTCAGCTATTTCAGCCAGTGGGAGAAAGACAATACCCTTGATATTTGATCTTTCTTGAATCCCGACCCTTTGCAGGATTGCAACTACCGTTCTTTGCGTCCTAGACATTGAGAATGAACAGACAGGGCTGCCATGACGGGTGGTCCTGTCTGATCGTGAATGAAGCGAATTTATTTCCCAAGGAAACGCCCATGAGCACATATGCCCTTACAGTGACCTGCCAGTCCCGTCGCGGGATCGTTGCTGCCATTGCCGGTTATCTCGCCGATCAAGGCTGTAACATCACTGACTCTGCCCAGTTTGATGACAAGGAGACCGGAAACTTCTTTATGCGGATCAGTTTTGATACCGATGGCAGTATCGGGCTGGAGGGGCTGTCCGATGGGTTCAAAGATGCTGCGGCGACTTTCGACATGACGTACGAGTTCCACGACGAGGCGGCCAAGATGAAGGTCATCATCATGGTATCGCGTTTCGGGCACTGTCTGAACGATCTGTTGTACCGCTGGCGCATCGGTGCGCTGCCCATCGACATTGTCGCGGTGATTTCCAATCACATGGATTACCAGAAAGTCGTGGTGAACCACGATATTCCCTTCCATTGCATCAAGGTCACGAAAGAGAACAAGCCAGATGCCGAAGCACGGATCATGGGTGTGGTCGAGGACACCGGCGCCGAGTTGATCGTGCTGGCCCGTTACATGCAGATCCTGTCCGACGAAATGTGCCAGAAGATGTCTGGCAGGATTATCAACATCCATCATTCCTTCCTGCCAAGCTTCAAGGGTGCAAACCCCTACAAACAGGCCTTTCAGCGCGGGGTTAAGTTGATCGGGGCGACGTCCCATTATGTCACGGCTGATCTGGATGAAGGCCCGATCATCGAACAGGATATTGTCCGCGTGACCCACGCCCAGTCGCCCGAGGATTATGTCTCGCTCGGTCGGGATGTGGAAAGTCAGGTGCTCGCCCGTGCGATCCACGCCCACATCCACCAGCGTGTATTCCTGAACGGCAATAAAACCGTCGTTTTCCCAGCGTCTCCGGGGTCTTATGCCTCCGAGCGGATGGGCTGACGATTAATCACCGCGAACAGGCGCGCCGCTGTTCTTTCAGAGCGGCGGCGCGCCAGATTTCTGCGGATCAATTTTTGATGCGATAGTCCTGATGGCAGGCGGAGCAGGTTTTTGCGGTCAGAAGGAAAAGTTCGTCTACCGGAAGCGTCGCATAAGATTCCAGTTTGTGCGGTGTGGACGGGTCCGGTGCCGCGCCCGAAGGCGGGTTGGCTGCGGCGAGGATCAGCCCCTGACCTTGTAAAGCCAGCCTGTCGGCCAGTTCTGTAAACCGCTCCCATTCCTTCCAGATTTTCGGACGTGCCTCTGTGGGGTCCTGCAGGGAGCCTTCGGGAAATCCCACAAGCATGGCATCGCCGGCATGATCGCGCAGCGCCCGCGCTGCAACCGAAATGGCATCCGGATCGGGGGAGGGGCTTTTGACCTGTCCTGCGATTGCCTTCATGGACCCCGCCAGCATCTTCATGGCGTCCATCCGCTGTTTGACCACGCCTGTGGCCTTGTCATGGGCGTTTGCCGGTCCGGTTCCGGCCAGAACAGCCAGCAGGATCGCGCTGGCTGCGGGGGTCTTCAATGCGCGGGTCAGAAAAAATCCGAACCCTGTGCCTGTATTGGGTTTATGTGTCATGGGGTCTCCCTGCTGCGCATTTTTTGTTTCGATAGGGGGGCGCGCAGGAGGAAAGTCAAGGATAAAGGCAGTGGTGCAACACCTGCGCGAAAAGCTGCGCGTCGCGGGCCTTGGCGCTGTCACAGGTGGATGGATGGTTTTAGGGTGGGCAAAACGAATAAGAGCAGAGACTACTAATATGCGGGTCGCAATTCTTGCAGCACTGGGTGTGATGCACGCCGGTCTGGCGCAGGCCGAAGGCTTCGCCTGGCCGAAGCTGGACAATATCGTGGGCGTGTCCCGCCTGTTCAACAACGATTTTCTGGGCGATGGCAATGACCGCTGGCGCACCGGTTCTTACGAGGTTTCCGTGACCTTCGGGGAACAGGTTCTCGACGGGATGCCCCAAACGCCCTTTTCCCTGATGCAGTACCGGTTGCGCAGTGAAATCATCGCGCCTGCGGATCTTTCGGTAACGACCGCCTTTCCCGACCGTGCTTATGCGGGGGTGATCGGGCTGGGGGCGTTCACCCATTTCGAAAAAGGCGGCTATAACCTGTCTTATGGCGGCGAACTGGTCTTTGTCGGGCCGTCGACCGGCGTAGGGCGTTTCCAGAAATGGGCGCATAAACAGATCGGCGCGCAACAACCCAATATGCTCGGGGAGCAGTTGGGAGATCACGTCTACCCCACGATCCAGGGTGAGATTTCAAGAGACCTGCGGGCAGGGGATGCCCTGTTCCGCCCCTTCGCCGAAGCGCAAGCCGGTGTCGAAAGCTATGCCCGTATCGGGATAGACGCGGTGTTTGGTAAAAACCTCTCCCGCAATTTCTTCGTGCGCGAACCGATCACGGGTCATCTGGTCACGAATGTGCGCAGCAGCGATGCGCGCAGCTTCGGGTTTATGATGGGGGGCGATGTGGCCTATGTGGGCGACAGCAAACTGCTGCCGGAAAGCCGCGGTTACACGGTGGAAAGCGTCCGCCCGCGCGCCCGGGCCGGTTTCGTCTATGAAGGGGAAAGCGCGGGACTGTTCTACGGGCTGACGTGGCTTGGCAAGGAATTCGAAGGCCAGAGCGACAGTCAGGTCACCGGCTCTCTCAATGTGAAGTTCAATTTCTGAGCGATTGGCGGGCAGGGGCTGTTGACTCCGCCCGTACAAGGCTTATAAGCCGCCCATCCGCGCAAGCGGTTCATTGGTGTTGGTGGCCCCCGCAAGGGGATGCCTGTCGGGCTTCGGGAAACCGGATAAGACCAAAGGACAACGCCCTTCGAAACCTTAGAAGGAGAACAGCCGTGACAAAACGTACAGCTGCCAAATACAAAATTGACCGCCGCATGGGCGAAAACATCTGGGGCCGTCCCAAATCCCCTGTGAACCGTCGTGAATACGGTCCGGGCGTGCACGGTCAGCGCCGCAAGCAAAAACTGTCCGATTTCGGCATCCAGCTGCGCGCCAAGCAAAAGCTGAAAGGCTACTACGGCGATCTGACAGAGAAACAGTTCCGTCGCATCTATGCCGAAGCTGTTCGTGTGAACGGCGACACAGGTGAAAACCTGATCGGCCTGCTGGAGCGTCGTCTGGACGCGGTTGTATACCGTGCGAAATTCGTGCCAACAGTATTCGCTGCCC
This sequence comes from Paracoccaceae bacterium, assembly GCA_018223125.1. Lineage (GTDB taxonomy): Bacteria > Pseudomonadota > Alphaproteobacteria > Rhodobacterales > Rhodobacteraceae > Amylibacter. The sequence goes on from JAAEZA010000018.1 coordinate 64,160, forward strand.
GTCAGTTCGTTAACCACGGCCACGTGACAGTGAACGGCAAGAAAGTGAACATCCCGTCCTACCGCGTTAAAGAAGGTGACGTGATCGAAGTGCGTGACCGCTCCAAGCAAATGGCGCTGGTGATGGAAGCTCTTGCAAGCTCCGAGCGTGACTTTGCCGACTACCTGACAGTCGACGCAAGCAAAATGCGCGCCGAGTTCGTTCGCACACCCGGTCTGGCCGATGTGCCTTACCCTGTTGTGATGGAACCGAACCTGGTGGTGGAATTCTACGCGAAGAACTAATCTTCGCCGACCCTCCAAGAATTCAAGGCCGTTCCCTTCGGGAGCGGCCTTTTACTTTGGCGGCGTGCTCGCGCAGCAAATATGCAAAACGACAGGCACCGCAGGGCGCGGGGTGCCTGTTTGCCGCGACGGTATTTGTGCGTGATTTTCGGGTGTCAGTCGTCACCGCAGATGGATTGCAGGGCGATCCAGTCCGCGTCACTTAGCGGAAGGCGGTAGTTTTCGGGGTAAGGGTCACGGGCGATCAGCTCGGCCGTGCTCTCGCCGCTGGCATCAAGTGCATAGGCGTAAGGGGTGGAGGTCATCTGCGCTTCTTTGAAAACGGCCAGCAGGGTTTCCGTATCCGCCCGCACCAGCGGCGCTGTCAGAACCTGCCGCGCATAGCCCGCCAGCGCATCATCCGGCAGGTCTCCATTTGCAATGAAAGTCAGCGTGCGTCGGGTGCCGATCTTGCGGAACATCCGTTTCATCGGATCATCCTGTGCTGCAATCGCCCGTTCCCGCAACACAAAACCGGCGGCGATTTCGGGACCGGCGTTTTCTTCGATTAAAACACGGTTCAGCAGGATATTCCCGCCCGGCAGATGGGCTGCGAAACGTGCGCCCAGATCAACGATGTGAATTTCACCGCCCTCCGGCAGCAGCCAGTTTTCGAACTTGTCCAAAGCAGCGCGCCCCATGGGATCCTGACAGGCCGTGCCGGTCAGTACATCCGTCTGACGCAATACCTTCTGCCCGATCTGATGGGCTTTGGCCGCCGGAAGGATGCGCGTTGCATAATCCGCCGAAATCGACGGCAGCCAGAACAGTACTATGCCAAGGGTCAGGGCCAGAAACATCGCACCAAGGCCCCAGCGCAACCGGCCGGGATGGGGGCCGGTCCGACGGATCGCACGGCGCACTTCGTGTATTGCCCCGTTCATCGTCTCGTCGTCGATTTCCAACGTTTCGGAGCCGCTTTGATCCGGACTGTAAAGATGGGGGCCATCGCCCGTGGACAGGCTGCGCACAGCGGCCAGAGACCAATGTGTCAGCGGCTTGCCGTTTGCATCGGACAACACCAAGGAGGACGCGCCAAAGGATACGATCACCTCGCGTCGTTGATCCGCTTCGGATTCCCTCCAGAGCCCGATTGCTTCGAGCCGTTGATATTTTTTGAGCGCTGTCACTGCGTGCCTATACCGGCCTTCGGCCTGTTTTTTGAGAATCATACACCGTCTTGCAGCACGTGTGTAGGCAATTCTCCCTGTTGTGAAGATTCGGCCGGATGCCACTTTGGGGTAGGGAAAACCGGCTTTGCCGGCTTCAAACGGGACCGTCTGACAGGCCATCAGGCCAGTGCGGGGTTTTTTCCGGACCAGTGGGCATAGTTACCCTGCCGGAGATTGCAATACGGGGCCAACAGGCGTAGGGGCTGGTTCACACCCTTCCTTTCAGTTCAATTGCCCGGAAGCTGTCATGCGTTATTCAGAGTATTTTCCGCCCCTCGAATGGTATACCCGCGTCAATAAGAACACCGTTGCTGCGGATGCCTATGCGGGCCTGATCAACGCAGCACTGGTGCTGCCGCAGGGGGTGGCTTTTGCCACGATTGCAGGGCTTCCACCGCAATACGGGCTGTATACAGCGATTATTACGGCCATCGTCGCTGCCTTGTTCGGCTCTTCAATGATCATGATTTCGGGGCCGACAACGGCAATTTCTGCCGTATTGTTTACCACGCTTTCGGATTTTGCAGCCCCCGGAACCGCGCAATATATCGAGATGGCTCTCACGTTAACGATCCTTGTGGGACTGTTCCAGATTGCGGGCGGATTTGCGCGGCTCGGGGGGCTTGTCTCCTTCGTGTCCCACTCCGTCATGACGGCCTTTACCATGGCGGCGGCGCTGCTGATTGCCGTCAGCCAGCTGGCAGGTGTGACGGGGCTTGTGGTGGAAAAGGGCGGCAATATCGCAGAGCGGCTGATGCGGCTGGCAGAGCACTGGCAGGACATCAATCTTTACGCCCTGCTGATTGCCGGAACCACGCTGGCGCTGGCGGTGATCATGCAGAAGTTTACCCCCAAACTGCCGGGCTTTCTGATCGCACTGCTGGCAGGTTCGGCGCTGGCCTACGGTGTGGACGCGGTGAATCACGGGGTGGAAATGGTCGGTGCATTGCCAAGCATGATGCCCGAACTGGCCCCGCCATCCCCCACAGTGCGGGAGGTGGTGCAACTCGCTCCGGGGGCGGCGGCGATCGCGATTGTCGGTGCGCTGGAGGCGATTTCGATTGGTCGTGCCTTTGCGGTGCGGCGGCGCGAGAGTTTTGATACCAGTCAGGAAATGATCGGGCAGGGCCTGTCCAATGTGGTCGGCGGCTTTTTCCAGTGCTACGCGGGTTCCGGTTCCTTTACCCGCAGTGGCGTGAATGCAACCGCAGGTGCGGTGACGCCCCTGTCCGGTATCTTTGCCAGCGGCTTCTTGCTGCTGATCCTTCTGTTTATCGCTCCTTGGGTGGCCTATATCCCGAAACCTGCGATGGCAGGGCTGATCCTGCTGGTGGCCTACCGGCTGATCGAGTTTTCAGAACTGCGCCATATTATCACGAGCAGCCGTCCCGAGACCGTCATTCTGGTGCTGACACTTGCAGCGGGACTGTTCATCGAACTGGATTTCGCGATCTACGTGGGGGTAATCGCCTCGCTTTGTGTGTTCATCTACGAAAGTTCCCATCCCGAACTGCCGGTGACTGCACCGGTTCTACAACCCGACGGCACCCGCAAGTTCCGCAATGTAGAGCATCAGGGCGTCACCGAATGCCCGCAGTTGATGATCTTCCGGCTGGACGGCCCGCTGTATTTTGGCAGTGTGGAGAACGTGGCCAAAGCCTATAAGAAGAACTGCGCCCGTGATCCGCGCCAGATCCACAAGATCCTCTATATGAAAGGGGTCGGCAAGACCGATCTGGCGGGGGCGGATTTCCTGATACAGGCGATACGGGATGCCAAGGCCGAAGGCGGGTCTTTCCGCATTGTCGCCCTGTTCCCGCCGCTGGTGGACAGTCTTTACCGCTTTCACGTGATCGACGAGTTGGGCGAGGAAAACCTGCACACCAACAAAAGCGATGCGGTGAGCGCGGCGATGAACGATCTCAGCCGCAACATCTGCGAAGGCTGCCTGCGCGATGTGTTCTGGGAATGCGATAACGTGATGCGCAAGGAAGACTGATCCCTGCGCTTCAGTTGGGAGGGGCCGCTACAGCGCCTTGGCGATCTTGCGCAGCTCGAACTTCTGGATTTTGCCGGTGCTGGTTTTGGGCAGTTCCTGATAGATCACCGTCTTGGGGCATTTGAAACCGGCCAGATGGGCGCGTGTATGGGCGATGATCTCTTCCGGGGCAGGGGCGGTGGCATCCTCTTTCAACTCGATAAACGCACAAGGGGTTTCGCCCCATTGTTCGTCCGGTCTGGCCACCACCGCACAGAGCGATACCGCTGGGTGGGACATCAGCGTGTTTTCCACCTCGACTGACGAAATATTCTCGCCACCCGAAATGATGATGTCCTTCATCCGGTCGGTGATCTGGATATAGCCGTCCGGATGGCGCACCGCGATATCACCGGAGCGGAAGGCACCGCCTTCAAAGGCTTCTGCCGTGGCTTTGGGGTTCTTGTAATAGCCTTTCATCACTGCATTGCCGCGAATGACGATCTCCCCGATGGTTTTGCCATCCCGTGGCACTGGCTGGCGGGTGTCCTGATCCACCACGTCAATGTCTTCCATCATCGGGTATTGCACCCCGACGCGTGCCATTTTTGCATAGCGTTCCTCGGCGGGCAGGGCGGCCCAGTCATCCGGCTCTACGCATTCGGTGACATGGCCGTAGGTTTCCGTCAGCCCGTAGACCTGCATCACGCGAAAGCCCAGCGCCTCGGCCCCTTTGATGGTGGCAGGGGAGGGCGGCGCACCGGCGGTAAGTACATTGACGGTATGATCAAAGGCGGCGCGATCTTCGGGTTTGGCGTTGATCAGGGTGTTCAGGACAATCGGGGCCCCGCCGAAATGGGTGATCTTTTCTGCGGCAATCGCCGCGAAAATCGCCTTGGCCGTCATATCGCGGCAAAAGGTGATCTGCCCGCCAAGCGATGGCATCATCCATGTGTGGTTCCAGCCGTTGCAGTGAAAAAGCGGCACGATGGTCAGATATTTCGGATAAAGCCCGATCTCCCAGCTGAGCGCGGTGCCCATGGTCATCAGATAGGCGCCGCGATGGTGGCAGACCACGCCTTTGGGGCGTCCCGTGGTGCCGGAGGTGTAGTTGAGCGAGATGGCATCCCATTCATCATCCGGCAGGTGCCATTTGAAGTCCGGATCGCCAGTGGCGATGAAATCCTCATATTCGGGATAGTCCCCGCTGGCGGAAAAGCCTGCCAGCGGGTCGGCCACTTCAATCACCTCTGGCGGGGCGGTGTCCATCAGGGCGATGGCCCCTTGCGCCAGCGGCAGGAACTGGCTGTCCACCAGCACGATTTTCGCTTCGGCGTGTGCGAAGATATAGGCAACCGTATCCGCATCAAGCCGCGTGTTGATCGTGTTCAGGACCGCGCCGCACAGGGGCACGCCAAAATGGGCCTCGGCAATGGCTGGGATGTTGGGGCAAAGGGTTGATACCACATCGCCGGGTTTGATGCCTTTTGCAGCCAGTGCCGCGCCAAGCCGCGTGCAGCGTTCGTGAAATTCGCGGTAGCTGTGGCGGCGGTCGTGATAGACAGAGGCCGTGCGGTCCGGAAACACATCCCGCGCCCGTGCCAGATGGCTGAGCGGGGTAAGGGGCACGAAGTTGGCCGGATTTTTGTCCAGTCCGGTTTCATCTGCCATCTGCGCCATTAAAGTTCCTCCCAAATCCCTGAATTGCGAAGGATACGATGCCTGCTGGCTTTTGCTTTTTCAATCGGCTTTTCACAGGATTACCCGTTTTCCCACTGGCGGCGGTCCCGCCGCCTAAATATCAGCCAGCGGCTTTGACAGGCTTGCGCGGGGCAGGGGGATCGCTAACCTGCGGCCATGATTATTTCCCACGGACGTCGGTTCATCTTTGTGCATATCCCGAAAACGGGCGGCACCTCCCTTTCGCTCGCACTGGAGCAGAAGGCAATGAAGGATGATATCCTGATCGGCGACACGCCCAAAGCGCAGCAGCGGCGCAGGCGTTTGCGGGATGTAAAGGCAAGCGGGCGATTGTGGAAACACGCCAAGCTGGCGGATGTTTACGGTCTGGTGGATCAGGAGCAGATAGAGCGTTACTTCGTGTTCACACTGGTGCGCAATCCGTGGGACCGGATGGTCAGTTACTACCACTGGCTGCGGGAGCAGGGGTTCGACCACCCTGCGGTAACGCTGGCAAAGGCCGTGGATTTTTCGTCCTTTCTGAATGATCGCACAACCCGCGCTTCGCTGTCAGCGGACGGGGCGGCGCGTTATGTAAGCGACCGCGACGGCGCAGAGCGTTGCAACCTGTTCCTGCGGCTGGAACATCTTGCCGAAGATATGGCGCGGCTGGAGGCGGGGATCGGGCTGAAACTACCCCTGCCGCCCCATGAAAACAGATCACAGCGTGATGCCTACCAGACCTATTATTCTGCCGCCGATCAGTCACTGGTGGGGGATTTGTTCGGCCCTGACATTGCGCGCTTTGGCTATCGTTTTGACGCTTAGCGGCGGCTTCAGTCGCCCAGTTTCGCGTGGATTTCGTCCAGATCGGGCTCGGACAGGGGTTCCTTGCGGCTCGGATCGGTCGCGTCGTATCTGAACAGCACGAAATCCCGTTTGTAAATTTCATAGACCAGATGCATGGACAGATCGTCGAAATAGTCTTCCACCGGATGGGCGCGCTTGGGGCCGTGGCCTTCGCTTTCGTTGAAACGGGGCATGGTGTCGATGTCGAGCGGATGTTTCACCTCGACGTTTTTCATGACTTCTTTCATGCCTTCCTTGAAATTCTCGGTGGTGATCACCTTGTCATAGCGCCCGCCGTTTACAATCAGCGTAGAGGCATGGCCGGACACAGCAGACCAGTGAATATCCGGGTCCATCGGGCGGCGGTATTTGATGGTGTCCCGCGCAAACAGCAGAAAGCGGCGGAAGGACTGGATCTGGTCGAAATCCCCTTCCACTTCGACCCCGTACTTGCGCATGATGTTGGGCACCAGATTGCCGCGATAGCGTCTGCCATTGCGCTGGATGCCACAAATCTTGTCAAAAAAAGCGGACAGAATGCGCGTGTAGGGGTTGCGCACACAGGTAAACGTATAGGTGTCCTGTGTCTTTACGCGATCGGTAATCGGCTGTTGGGAATAGTCCTGACTCCATTTATGCAGCCCTTCCGTGCTGTCGTGGATGTCGCCGTCAAAGTAATGCCCGTGGTCGGAATAATACATGATTTGACCAATGGTCGAACACGCACATTTCGGGATCACGCGATAGACCAGACTTTCGCTTTCGGTCATCCAGGTTCCTGGAAAGCCCATATCAATACTACTCCTGCTGTGGCCCCTGTGGTGCCGGCCTTTACGGTTTATTGGCTGTGTCTGATCTACCTTTTGGGCGGAAGATTGCCAAGAAAAAGTGTTTATTGAGGCGATTTTTGCAGATAAACCAACGGGTGAGGTAGCATGACAACAAACAGGCGATGTATCTGATGGCAAAAATTGCCTATATCCTTTTATGCCATAAAGACCCCGAAGCGATCATTCAGCAGGCTGAAGGTCTGACCTCTGCGGGGGACTGTATTTCAATCCACTTCGACGCCAGCGCCAGTGCTGCGGACTACAAAGAGATTACAGATGCGCTGGGTGGGAACCCGAATGTGATATTTGCCAAACGGGTGAAATGTGGCTGGGGGGAATGGTCCCTTGTTCAGGGCTCTTTGAATGCGATGATTGCGGCAGACGCCGCCTTCCCCGATGCTACCCATTTCTACATGGTGTCAGGGGATTGTATGGCGATCAAACCGGCCAGCTATGCCCACAGGTTTCTAGACGAACACGATGTGGATTTTATCGAGTGTAACGACTTCTTTGAAAGTGACTGGATCAAAACCGGTATGAAAGAGGACCGGTTGTACTATCGCCACTTTTTTAACGAGAGAAAGAATAAGGCACTCTTTTACAACTCTTACCGGCTGCAAAAGACTTTGGGCGTGAAGCGGGACGTGCCTAAAGGGATCGAGATCAAGATCGGGTCGCAATGGTGGTGCCTGCGCCGCCGCACGGTTGAGGCCGTCTTGCGCTTTGTAAACGAACGAGCTGATGTGGTGCGTTTTTTCAAAACCACGTGGATTCCCGATGAAACCTTCTTTCAGACTGCCGTGCTGCATCTGGTTCCCAAAGAAGAGGTGGTCAACCGGACCCTCACCTTCCTGATGTTCTCGGATTACGGGATGCCGGTGACATTCTTTAACGACCATTATGACTTCCTGCTGTCACAGGATTCGCTTTTTGCCCGCAAGATTTCCCCCGATTCACTGGACCTGAAGGAAAAGCTCGGCCAGCTTTATGCCGGCGGGGATGTGGAGCTGAACATCACGAATGAGGGGCGCACGCTTTACAAATTCCTGACCACGCGGGGGCGGGAAGGGCGCCGCTTTGCGACCCGTTTCTGGGAACGGGAGAGCACCATCGGACGGGAGCGGGAATTGCTGGTGCTGGTCTGCAAGAAGTGGCATGTGGCCAAACGGCTGCTGGAAGCGGCAGAGCAGGTGGCCGGTGTACGCGGCCTTGCCTATTTGTTTGACGAACAGGATACCGCCCTGCCGGATCTTGGCGGGATCGAAAAGTCACTGGACAAACGCGCCCGTCACCGCCGTGCCGTGATGCGTCTGTTGTTCGAACAAGCCGCCACCAACCGGCTGATGATCTGTGCCGATCCGGCCAATATTGCCCTGCTTGACGATTTCTATTCGGACCGTTGCACCACCCGCGTGCTGGAAATTGCCTGCAGCTTTGACGATGACTACCTGCGCGGTCACGCCATTCGCACCGGCCTTGCCGCCCACAGCAGTTCCGAAGACACGCTGAAGCGGATCATTCCCACCATTCGCATGGACTTTTCTTATG
>JAAEZA010000087.1 GCA_018223125.1 Paracoccaceae bacterium
ACATGGCTGCTGGGCGGACCGTCGGTGGATAACGCCACGCTGAACCGCTTCTTCTCGCTGCACTACCTGCTGCCGTTCGTGATTGCCGGTCTGGTTATCGTCCACATCTGGGCGTTCCACACCACAGGCAACAACAACCCGACAGGTGTTGAAGTGCGCCGCACGTCCAAAGCAGACGCCGAGAAAGACACGGTTCCGTTCTGGCCCTACTTTGTGATCAAGGACCTGTTCGCACTGGTTGTGATCCTTGCAATCTTCATGGCTGTTGTCGGCTTCATGCCAAACTACCTTGGCCACCCTGACAACTACATCGAGGCGAACCCGCTGGTAACACCGGCCCACATCGTGCCCGAATGGTACTACCTGCCGTTCTACGCGATCCTGCGCGCCATTACCTTTGACGTGCTGTTCCTTGATGCGAAGTTCCTTGGCGTTCTGGCCATGTTCGGTTCTATCGCTGTGATGGCGCTGGCGCCCTGGACCGATACATCTTCGGTCCGCTCCGGCCGCTACCGTCCATCCTTCAAATGGTGGTTCTGGGTGCTGGCTCTGGATTTCATGGTTCTGATGTGGTGTGGCTCCCAGCCTGCCGAAGGCCTGATCCCGACCATCTCGCTGATCGGTGCGATCTACTGGTTCGCCTATTTCCTCGTCATCCTGCCACTGCTGGGTGTTCTGGAGAAACCGCTGCCACAACCTGAAACCATCGAAGCTGATTTCGATGCCCATTATCCGCCAAAAGACGCCAAAGCGTCTGCGGCCGAATAAGAGAGCTAAGGAGAGACAAAATGAAAAAGATACTTCTTTCCATCGCTGTCGCATTGGGTCTGTCCAGCGGCGCAGCTATCGCCGCTGGTGGTGCGGGCCACGTTGAGAACATTCCGTTCTCCTTTGACGGTCCGTTTGGCAAGTTCGATCAGAACCAGCTGCAACGGGGCCTTCAGGTTTACACCGAAGTCTGCGCAGCCTGTCACGGCCTGCGTCAGGTGGCTTTCCGCACACTGGCGGATGAGGGTGGTCCACACTACTCTGAAGATCAGGTGAAAGCCTATGCAGCCAACTACGACGTTTACGATCCGGAACTGGATGACACCCGTCCGGCCAAACCGTCCGACAAGTTCCCTGCAAACACAGCCGTGGGCGCACCGGACCTGTCCCTGATGGCCAAGGCACGCGCCGGTTTCCACGGACCGTCCGGTCTGGGGATCAACCAGTTGCTCTACGGGATCGGTGGCCCTGAATACATCGTGGCAATCCTGACCGGCTACACCGGCGAAGAGAAAACCCAAGCAGGCGTGACGCTCTATGAAAACACTGCCTTCCCGGGCGGCTGGATTTCCATGGGCCCACCCCTGGAAGACGGGCTGCTGGAATATGCTGACGGCCACCAGAACGATGTGCAGCACATGTCCGAAGACGTAGCCGCCTTCCTGATGTGGGCAGCGGAACCCAAGATGATGGCACGGAAATGGCTCGGATTTGTGTCCCTGTTCTTCCTCGGCCTGCTGGCGGTCCTGCTGTACCTGACCAACAAGAAGCTCTGGGCACCGATCAAGCGCAAGGAAAAAGCAGCCTGATCCGGCAGACATAAAAAGAAAAGGGCGGGGATTTCCCCGCCCTTTTTTTGTTCAAGGCTCCGATTGCCTTCAGGCGTCTTTCGGCATGGTTTCCACCATTGACTCGCGCTTGGAAAATTCTGCTTCCCATGCAGCCAGCCCGTCGCGGCCCTTCCGCCAGTCCCGCCCGCCATGGCGGAAATCCAGATAGGCCAGCGCAGAGCCGACAGCGATTTGCGCGGCATCGAGCGGTCCGGAAAGGTGGCTCATCCAGCGGGCCTCAATCGCATCCAGAGACCGTTCGATCTTGGACCATTGCGCCTCTACCCATTCGTCAAACCGCAACTCTTCGGGACGTACACGGCCCTCGTAAATCATCAGAACGGCGGCTTCCATAATCCCGTCGGCGGTAGCTTCCAGTGTCAGCACCTCCCACAGGCGCGCCGCAGGGTAAAGCGAACCGCCCCCTTGCGCGTTAATGTATTGCGTGATGACACGGCTGTCGTAAAGCGCCGGTCCATCGGCCCGCTCCAATGCAGGGATCTTGCCCAACGGGTTTTGTTCAAGTGGCATGTTGTCGGTCATCAACGGCGTACCGCCCCGTGTGACCAGTTCCAGTTCGACGCCTGTCTCTTTCGCGCAAACAAGGCATTTACGCGCGAAAGGACTGGCCGGAGCCCAATGCAATTTCATATCAGAGTTCTTTCCTAGGGTGCACAGGGCCACCGCCCCGACACAGGTTGATCACGCAGGCCAGCGCCTGCTTGAACCAAGCCTTGCGCAGCGCGGCGCTGCCGTCAACCTCGGGTGCGTTGCCCGTTTAAAACGGGGGCTTATCCATCAGGGTCGCCAGCGTGCCGATCTCTTGCCCGATGCCGTGGTCTGCAACCTGCACAGACGCAGCAACGCGCACGTCTTCCGGTTTGTTCTGGCCGAGCTTCCACGTTCCGTCCACCTGCGTCACATCCATTGCAACAGGGGCAATCATCCGCATCATCCGTTCTGCAACACCCTCTGTCATCTTCTCCATCGTCCATACCGGCTTTGGTTTCAGGCGTGTCTCCATCGCGGCGGAAAGCCGTTGCAGGATGCCGTGCAGATCCTCTTGCGGCAGGGCATGTAAGGTACCGCGCAGATGTACCGCTACATAATTCCATGTCGGCACCTGATCCCCGATCCCGTACCAGTCCGGCGAAATGTAGCTGTCTGCTCCGCCGATTGCGATCACTGCCTGTTGCGGCCCCTCCTGATGCAACAAACGCCATAAGGGATTGGAGCGTACCAGATGCGCTTCCAGTCGTTTGCCATCATCAGAGAGTTGAAAGGGAACATGTGACAGGAACGGCCCTTCAACGCCGTTCACAGCCAGAGTGCCGAAAGCCCGTTGCCGTGCAAAGGCCAGATTGGCCTCTTGATCTGCCTTGCGATAAGCCGGATTGGGATGCATTGTACGGGCCTTTCAGGTCAGGAGGCGGGGAACAGGGTGACGCTGTCCCCTTCCTTCCATTTCGGATACTTCGTCATGATAGACTGGAAGCGGTCGCTGTTGATGAAACCGTCCAGCCAGCGGATCAGGTTCGGCCAGTCCTGCCCGTCAAACCACGGGCGATCCGTGTTGGCGAACTGGCGCACAAACGGGGCGATGCCGATATCCGCGAATCCGATCCGCTCGCCAAACAGATAGGCCTGCCCCTCCAGCCGCTGGTCCAGCTCCCGCAGATAGGCGGAGGCCAGTTTGCGTTCCTCTTCGGGGTCCACATCTTCATATCGCACCGCGTATTTGAACCTGTCGAGATGGCCCTTGAATTCTGACTCGCAACGCAGGACCAACTCCCGCGCTTGCGGGCCCGCGTAAAGCAAACCTTCCGGGTCGCTTTGGCCCAGCGCCCATTCCATCACATCAAGGGATTCCTCGATCACCTGATCGCCGTTCACCACCACGGGCACCGTCCCCTTGGGCGAAGCCGCAAGAAAGGCGGGTGCCTTGTCGCGCAGAAGAATTTCGCGCAGCTCCACCTGCAAGCCGCTAGAGGCAATCGAAAGGCGTGCCCGCATGGCATAGGGGCAACGGCGGAAGGAATATAGGATCGGTCGTGTCATGGGGGTAATCAAGCGCCCGCTACCGGCAGGGTCAAGGCCGTTTGGCCCCGTCCCTAGCCGACAAGCAGGGATTTCTCTGTATGGCCTGTAATTTTAGCGGACACGATCTGGCCTTCGGGCTGATCGCTGGCAAAGGCCACCTCGGTAAAGCCTTCGGTCCGTCCCATGCGGGGGTTTTCCATCAGGATAGAATGGGTTTTACCCAACTGCGCCGCCAGATGGTCCTGCACCCGCTGTGTTCCTGCCTCGCGCAGCCGTTTGGCCCGCGCTTTGATCACGCTTTTCTCAAGCTGGGGCATCCGCGCTGCCGGTGTGCCCTGACGGGGGGAAAACGGAAAAACATGCAGCCATGTCAGGCCGCAGTCTTCCACCAGCTTCAAAGAGTTCTCGAACATCTCTTCGGTCTCGGTCGGAAAGCCTGCGATAATGTCGGCGCCATAGACAATATCAGGCCGCGCCTTGCGCATATCGGAGCAAAAAGCGATGGCATCGTCGCGCAGATGGCGGCGTTTCATCCGCTTCAGGATCATATTGTCCCCTGCCTGCAAGGACAGATGCAGATGGGGCATCAGGCGGTGTTCACCGGCAATAGCATCCACCAGCGCGCTGTCGGCTTCAACCGAATCGATGCTGGAGATCCGCAGGCGCGGCAGATCGGGCACCAGCTTCAGGATGCGCTGCACCAGATCACCGAGCGGAGGATTACCCGGCAGGTCATCACCCCAACTGGTGATATCAACGCCGGTCAGAACCACTTCGTTATAACCGCTGGCCACAAGCCGTTTGATCTGCTCCACCACCACTCCCGCAGGAACAGAGCGGGAATTGCCGCGGCCATAAGGAATAATGCAGAAGGTACAGCGGTGGTCGCAGCCGTTCTGCACCTGCACATAGGCGCGGCTGCGGCTGCCAAATCCGTCAATCAGATGTCCCGCAGTCTGTTTGACCGACATGATGTCATCCACCAGCACGCCTTCGGTCTGTCCGATGAAATCCGGCCCCTGCCCCAGTTTCTGCCAGGTCTCCGCCTGCATCTTTTCGGTGTTGCCCATCACCAGATCCACCTCGTCCATTGCGGAATAGGTGTCCGGTTCGGTCTGGGCGGCACAGCCGGTTACGATGATACGGGCTTCGGGATGTTCGCGGCGCAGCTTGCGGATGGACTGTTTGGACTGGCGCACGGCCTCGGCGGTGACAGCGCAGGT
>JAAEZA010000019.1 GCA_018223125.1 Paracoccaceae bacterium
CAACTGATTTGTAATCAGTAGGTCCGCGGTTCGAGTCCGTGTGGGGGCACCATCAGATCACCAAAGCATCCGGAAGGACGGGAAAAACACTCTGCGTGTTCTGGCTTCCCAGTCACCTGTCACTGTCTCGTGGCGCAACAGTTGTGAAATTTGGCCGGTAGCAGGACCAGCCGGTTTCAACTGCCCCACTTGCGCCATGCCAGCCAGCCGAGCGCCAGCCCTGTGGCGAGAATTGCAATGTGTCGCGGGCGTAGGCCCCTACCTGCATTGGTTTCTTCGCCCGGATGATATCGCGGATCCAACAGCCGCGTATCGGCGAGGAGCTCTCCCATAACCGTCGCGCTGTCACGGTCTACGTCACGCAGCCCGCGCCCCGATGCACGGTTCAGACGCCTGATGGTCGCGATGAACCCTTTTTCTTTTGCGAAGGTCTTTTCGAAGGTTTCCGTGGAAACGTCGAGGTGCTCAGAGATCAATCGGACGCGAAAGCTCTTGATCACATCTGCAGGCTCCGCAATGGCCACATTGCATTCCGTATCAAACCCCATCGAACGATCATTTATGTTGCTCGAGCCGATCTTCAGCAGGATGTCATCCACCACCATAATCTTGGCATGAACATAAATCGGCTCACCTGCTTTGGTCACAGGGTAATAGATCCGGAAGCGGTCCTGATGGTCCGCGGCTTCCAAACGCTCTAACATCCTCTGGCGGGTGACATGCATTGCATCGTCTTCAAGCTGGGATTCTGCCTCCACCGGATTGATTACGACAATCTCCGGGCCGTCCTGCTCTCTCAAACGTTCTTCAAGTGCAGCACATATGCTCTCCGCAGCGAAATATTGGGATTCGATGTAAATAATCTGCTGTGCAGCCTTGATCCCGTCGAGATACAACTGCTCTATTTCGTTAATCAGCGGTTTTCCGTCAAACGGTGGTTCCGTGCGGGAGATTGCCACGTCGATGTCTGTTGCATCCACGTCCAAACCTTCCGGCCAGGGAGTCGGCGGTGTATCTTCGGGAGATTGCAGGGTCTCTCCGTTGGCTCTGTGCCAGCGTCTGCGGGAAAGTTTCGCCAGAGCAGCGGCGGCAGGGCCTGACATGGCCGAAGTGGCGTCATGCCACGGGCCCGAGCGTGTACCATCCTTGCAAATCCGGCGCGGGTCGTCAGGCAGATGTTCAGACGTGTCCCAACGTTTTTCCGTTGCATCAATCCCGCCGCAAAAGGCCAGCGCATCATCGGCAACGACAATCTTTTGGTGATGGCAGGCGCCGAACGGGTGATGCCCGTCCAATGCGAAATGGATACGGTCACTTCCAAACATACTGAGCGCGACAGAGGGCGCCAACCGGCCCGGTGCCGCCAGTACGGCGCCGTTCCATTTCAACATGTAAACATTAAGCTCCGGTGAACGCTCTACGATTGCTTCTATAAAGCTGCCAAGCTGGTTGGGCAGACCATCCGGGGCCAGCCCGTTTTCGTCCGCCTCTCCGGGCAGCATTTCCAGTTCGAAATCGAAATCCCAGCCTATAAGCAGAAGTTCTTTCTTCGCGCTGATGAACACCTTGCGCAACACACGGAAATAATCCGCCGCATCGACGATCAGTGCAAATTTATCCGCCCGCGCCACCTTCCACGCGGTCTCATCCCGGAACATCGCCTGCTGCTGGTGCGCTGAAAGGCCATCGCTGGCGGACAGCTCTGGTACTGGATCGGCCTGATCTGGCATTTTGGCACTCCGGTTCTGGGTTGCATCATGGGCACAATCGCCCACGCGTGACAGCCCCGCTAGGAGGCCCCTACAAAAGAAACGGCTGAGGGCGCTAACGGTTCCGAAGTTCCAAAAGAGCGAACGGCGCTTGCCCTTCGATCAGGCGATCAGACGGGCTGCCTGTTCACATAGCACCACTGCCCTATCCCGTGCGTGCCGTTGATTGGCATTCAAATTTTCCGCCTCTTGCGGGTCCACGTAACCGCGCAGGACAGAATTGACCGCACGCCAGATTTTCGGAGTACCTTCGGCCCGGGTCACGCAGTCCTTCGCGATCTGCTCGATTTCCTTTATCTTCCCAGACGTCAGGTGATCCAACGGCTGGGTCGATTGAGGTTCCGGTCTCGCTTTCTCCAAGGACCGATCCAATGCATTTTCGAGCCAGGGGCTGTCAAAGAATGTATCATCGGTCTGGCGGGCATCTGCGCGGAACCGACGGTCCACCTGTTCCATAAGAGATCGATCCAGAGCGAGTTTTTCATCCTTGGCGCCGGGAACATGGCCAACGCTATACCCGACAGCACCGCCGATTATTGTTCGCAGAACCTTGGGAACGCCCTCCGTGATTAACGTGTTCTGAAACACGCGCATACCGGCGATCTGGCGCACACCAAGCGACTGGTTCGCATTGTCAGCCTGTTGCAGTGTAAACGGCTCCCCTTCCAGAACGATGTGAAGGAAATCCGAAACCACATCCTGATCGCGCAAGCCTTCGCGCACAAAGGGCCGCAAGACAAACCGCTCTCCAAACACGGATCTCCAGCGGGTAAACCGTTTGTGATAGGTCAGGAAACGGTCTGCGCCCATAGTATCAAACAGAGGCGCCATGTCCTGCACGAACAGTCCCATTTTAACCCGCTGGGCATAGGTGGACACAAACCTGTCAGCATGGGGCCGCACATAGGCCACGATCCGGCAATTCTCTGAAAACTCAGGCAGATACTGGTCCAGAGCCTCTTTGAATTCACGGGGTTTGGCACGGGTGAGGAATTCGGAAGAAACGACCCCGTAATCGGCGTCCGCAGAACGGGCCCAGTCTGCCAGTTCCGGAAAACGCTTGGCCTTTTCGTTCGGACCGGCATTTTTGCGCATCGCCTTGCCCAGCGCGACCTCGTTGCGGTTCGGGGACAGAACCACACTGCGGTTCCCGCTCTGCCACAGCGCCTCCGCCAGTGTCTTTTGAATAGAAGTCGACCCGTTTTTGGGATCGCCGATGTGAATTACCAGATTATTTATCAAAGACTGTAGACCCTGCACCCGCTGCGGCACTCCGGCGCCGCCATAAGCCTACATCCCAAATCACGCAGCGCGACGCAAGAGCGGCTTGCGCTCCAATAGTCCTCACGTCACTCCATCAGCCCTGCCAGAGTATTCTCGTTCGCTCCGCGGAACCATTTTACGATTTTCATGCGGTCTTCGTCGGTCATATAGGTAATGTTTGCAGGCGGCATCGCGTGGGAGACGCCGGATTGCAGATAGATTTGACGTGCTGCGCGGGCGACGTCCGATCTGGTTTCCAGATGCACCCCTTTGGGCGCCCAGTGCATCCCCTCCCAAGCCGGTTCGCGGGCGTGGCACATGGAACAGCGGCCAAGGACGATTTCATGGACTTTCTCAAACCCTTCGGCCTGTGCATAGCGCTGTTCGTATTTGGTCAGGGGCTGGTTCTCTGCCGTGTCATAATCCCCGTCCCAGCTTGAAGCGGTCGACAGCCAGGCAATAATTACGAACAGGATTACCGTCGCCGCCCAGGTCCATGTCGGCCCCCGTCCGGTGGCATGCATGGTGTTGAAGTAATGACGGATGGTCACGCCGGTCAGAAAAATCAGCGAGGCGATAATCCAGCTGTATTCGGTCGCAAAGGCCAGCGGATAGTGATTGGACAGCATCAGGAACAACACCGGCAGCGTCAGATAATTGTTGTGGGTGCTGCGCAGCTTGGCGATCTTACCGTATTTCGGATCAGGCGTGCGGCCTTCCTGCAAATCCTTCACTACAATGCGCTGGTTCGGCATGATGATCAGGAACACATTGGCCGTCATAATGGTCGCAGTGAACGCCCCCAGATGCAGCAGCGCAGCCCGCCCTGTGAAAATCTGGTTATAACCCCAGGACATCGCAACAAGGATTACAAACAGCAGCAGCATCAGAACGGTCGGTGTTTCACCCAATTTGGATTTGCACAGGAAATCGTAACAAATCCAACCGATTGTCAGCGACCCGCCGGAGATCAGAATGGCCTGCCAGACCGCCAGATCCGCCTTGGCCGGATCAATCAGAAACAGCTCTGCGCCAACCCAGTAGACAATCATCAAAAGGGCCGCTCCGGACAGCCACGTGGCATAGCTTTCCCATTTGAACCAGATCAGATGGTCGGGCATGTTCGGCGGGGCAACAAGGAACTTGCGGATATGATAGAACCCGCCCCCGTGCACCTGCCATTCTTCGCCGTGCGCGCCAACCGGCAGATCGGGCGCCTTGCGCAACCCCAGATCCAGTGCAACAAAATAGAAGGACGACCCGATCCAGGCGATAGCCGTGATGACGTGCAGCCAGCGGACCGCAAAAGCAAACCAATCCCACAAGATTGCGATATCATACATTAATCTGTTCTCCTTTGTCCGGGATTCACCCTATCGCCCGCCTGATTTTCGCGCTACGCCTGTCATTCAGCAAACAGTGTCAAAAAAAAACTTACAATGTCTTATTTCGACAATATCAGAACCTTTATACGGGTGTATGAGCTGGGCAGCATGTCCGCGGCTGCACGCGACCAGCGCATATCCCCTGCGGTCGCCTCGGCGCGGATTTCCCAGTTGGAGGCCCATCTGGACGTCCGCCTGTTCCAGCGCACCACCCGCAGCCTGACCCCGACCGAGCAGGGCCAGTTGTTCTATGAGGGCGCCTGCGGTGTTCTGGAAGCTGTCGAAACCGCCGAAGCCAGCATCGGCGACGTCACGGACAATCCCCGCGGCACGCTGTACATCGCGGCCCCTCTCGGGGTGGGGCGGCGTTTGATTGCCCCTCATACTCCGGCGTTTACCGCGCAATATCCGTTGGTGGATGTGCGCTTGCGTCTAAGCGACAGGAACATCGACCTGACCGCCGAAGGATTGGATATCTCGTTCTTTTTGGGGCGTCCGGCGGACTCCAACCTGCGCATCCGCAAGATAGCCGATTGCCAGCGGGTGCTTTGCGCCAGTCCCGCCTATATCGAAGCCCATGGCCATCCCCAGACGGGCGCCGAGATTGAACGCGGCCAGCATAATTGCCTGAACCTGCGCTACCCGGGCGCCACGGAATTCCAGTGGGAGCTGGAAACCCCGGAAGGCCCGCAAAAATTCAACGTACGGGGCCGGATTGAATGTGACGACGGGGATGTGCTGACGGATTGGGCGCTGGCGGGTGCGGGCATCGCCTTGAAACCTGTGTTTGAAATCGCTGAACATCTCCGCAGTGGTGCCCTGGTTCCCGTGGTAAAGGAGACCCCGCCCCTGCCCGTTCAGATGGCCTGTCTTTACACCCACCGCCGCCATCAGGATCCCAAAGCGCGGCTGTTCATGGAGTTCATGATCGAACGCATCGAAAGCGCAATCCGCGGAACCGAGCAAAGCTGACGGGCAGTCCGGCGGGCACTTTCCGTTATGGACGCCCCAGTGCCGTCAAATTATTCATATTCTGTCAATATCTTAG
The DNA here is from genome assembly GCA_018223125.1 of Paracoccaceae bacterium. Taxonomy (GTDB): domain Bacteria; phylum Pseudomonadota; class Alphaproteobacteria; order Rhodobacterales; family Rhodobacteraceae; genus Amylibacter. The sequence continues at coordinate 5,466 of JAAEZA010000019.1, forward strand.
CCAATACCCCCCAAGATCCTGTAAAATTTTACAGTGTTTTCGTTTTTTCTTGAAAAACGCAGCCGTCTTTGTGCCCTATACCAATGATACGTTGAAATCCGTCAGACAGTTTCTTCTATTCCGATAAAGCCGAACAGCCCCGGGAGGCCCCTTATGCCCCGCACGATCCAGACAAGCCCCCTGACCCGCGCAGCTTTTTCCACTTTCGGAGAGGTTCTGGATATTGACGGACCGGCGGACAAGATGATCAACGAAGGGCTGTGCGGACGTTATCATGATCGCGCAAAGCTGGATTTCAACGACGGTCGTGCAGGCATCAGCCTGTTCAACGCGCAAAAACGCAGCCTGCCCCTGACGCTCAACATGATGGAGCGCCACCCTGACGGAAGTCAGGCCTTCCTGCCCATGCACCGGAACCCGTTTTTGGTGGTCGTGGCCGCAGATGACAATGGCGCACCGGCAAAGCCGCTGGCCTTTGTCACCACGCCCGGTCAGGGCATCAATTTTCATCGCAACGTCTGGCACGGCGTGCTGACCCCGCTGCATGATCCGGGGCTTTTCGCCGTGGTGGATCGTATAGGCGACGGTGCCAATCTTCAGGAACACTGGTTTGACCAGCCCTGGCACATCACTGACAGCAATTAATCGAACCGCCAACAAGAGCGGGCAACTGGGAAACGTCAAATAGGGAGACACTAAATGTCAGACACATCACTCGGGACTGCGGAACAACTCCGCGATCCCAATTACACACCGCCACTGCTTAAAGCGGTACCGCTTGGCATCCAGCATGTACTGGCGATGTTCGTTTCAAACGTAACGCCTGCCATCATTATCGCAGGGGCCGCCGGTTTCGGTTTCGGCTCCGACGCGGGCGCGCAAGGCTTTCCGGACATGACCTACCTGATCCAGATGTCCATGCTGTTTGCCGGCATCGCAACCCTGTTCCAGACCATCGGTATGGGGCCGGTCGGGGCGCGTTTGCCCATTGTGCAGGGCACCAGCTTTGCGTTTATCCCGATCATGATCCCGCTGGTGGCCGGTAAAGGCGTAGAAGCCATGCCCGCCCTGTTCGGCGGTGTGCTGGTCGGCGGTCTGTTTCATGCGATCATCGGCACATTTATCGGCAAAATCCGTTTTGCCCTGCCCCCCCTTGTTACCGGCTTGATCGTCACAATGATCGGCCTTGCACTGGTCAAGGTGGGCATCCAATACGCAGCGGGCGGCGTGCCTGCGATCAACAAACCGGAATACGGCAGCCTGCTGAACTGGTCGGTTGCCGGCGTTGTGATCCTTGTGACACTGGGGCTGAAGTTCTTTGCCCGTGGCATGATGGCCGTCTCCGCCGTGATTATCGGAATACTCGTAGGCTACTTCTATTCCATGCTCTTTGGAATGGTGACGTTTGAGAGCATCGCCACAAGCTGGTCCCGCGCAGCCCCCGTTGCCATGCCGGTGCCCTTCAAATACGGGCTGGAATTCGGCTCTGCCGCAATCATCGGATTCTGCCTGATGGCCTTCGTTTCGGCAGTTGAAACTGTGGGCGACGTGTCCGGTATCACGCGGGGCGGCGCAGGCCGCGAAGCAACAGACGCCGAGATCACCGGCGCGACCTATGCAGACGGCATCGGCTCTGCGGTGGCCGGTATCTTTGGCGGCTTTCCGAACACATCCTTCAGCCAGAATGTGGGCCTGATCGCCATGACCGGCGTGATGAGCCGCCATGTGGTGACCATCGGTGCGATCTTCCTGATCATCTGCGGCCTTGTGCCCAAAGTCGGCGCACTGATCCGCACCATCCCGATCGAGGTGCTCGGCGGCGGTGTGATCGTCATGTTCGGCATGGTGGTCGCCGCAGGTATTTCGATGCTGTCGGATGTGAACTGGAACCGCCGCAACATGGTAATCTTCGCGATTGCGCTTTCGGTGGGGCTTGGCCTGCAACTGGACCCCAAAGCAGTACAATACCTGCCCGATACCCTGCGCATCCTGATGACCTCGGGCCTGCTGCCCGCAGCCGTAATCGCGATTATCCTGAACCTCGTCCTGCCCGAAGAACTTTCCAGCGAATCCACCGAGGAAGTCTCCGGCGGCCTGTCGGGACGCGGCACAGGCAAGCTGAGCGGGTAACACCGACACTGCAACAAACGAAAAGGGCGCCTTGCAGCGGCGCCCTTTTTTATGTGCTCTTTCGATCCATTTTCGTCAAATATCCCCGCCGGAGGCAATATTCCTGCGCTCCGCGCGGGGATATTTTTCGGAAAATGGAACGGCTGCGGTCAGCCGTAGCTGGAGACCGGCGTTCCCGCCAGGGCGGCAATGTTCAGCAGGCCGCGCACCGTTACACCGGATGTCACGATATGGGCGCGGTTGCCCATGCCCATCAGGATCGGGCCGACCTCCAGCCCGTCGGCAACGGATTTCAGCAGGTTGCGGGCCGCCCCTGAAGCGTCCGAGTTGGTATAGACCAGAACATTGGCCTTCCCTGTCAGACGGTTGTTGGGCATCAAATGTTCGCGCAGGTCAGGATCTAGGGCCGCATCCGTGTGCATCTCGCCTTCGTATTCGAAGTCGGTTTCGACGGAATCAAGGATCATGAGCGCCTCGCGGGACAGCCTGCCCGAAGTGCTGTCCAGATTGCCGAACTGGGAACTGGAACACAGCGCCACTTTCGGTGTCACCCCGAAACGGCGCACATGGCGGGCGGCGGCAATCATCGTTCCGGCCAGTTGCTGTGCTGTGGGTTCGATATGCACATGGGTGTCAGCCACAAACAACGGGCCTTTTTCCAGAATGACCAGCGACAGCGCTCCGGCAGGATGCAGGTCCGGAGTTTCGAGGATCTGGCGAATGTAGTTCAGGTGCCAGTGATACTGCCCGAAGACACCGCAGATCATGCTGTCGGCCTCTCCGCGATGGACCATTGTCGCGGCAATCGCGGTGCTGTTGGTGCGCATGATGGCTTTGGCCAGATCCGGCGTCGCGCCCCTGCGTGCCATCAGCTTGTGATAGCTGCCCCAGTAATCGCGGTAGCGGCTGTCGTTTTCGGGGTTCACCACCTCAAAATCCCGTCCCGGCACGATCGACAGCCCTTCCCGTTCGATCCGCCGTTCCACCACTTCGGGGCGGCCGACAATCACGGCATTGACGTGCATTTCTTCCGACATGGCCTGCACCGCCCGCAGCACGCGGGGTTCTTCGCCTTCGGCAAAGACGATGCGGCGTTTTTCAAGGCGGGCCGCCTCAAACACGGGGCGCATGATCATGGAAGAACGATAAACCTGCGACTGCAATCTTGCGCGGTAGTCCCTGAGGTCCACATCCCGCGTGGCCACACCGCTGTCCATCGCTGCCTTGGCTACAGCCACGGCGATTGTAGGCAACAGGCGCGGATCAAAGGGTTTGGGGATCAGGTATTCCGGTCCGAAAGACAACCGCTCCCCCTGATAGGCCGCGCCAAGCTCCGCACTGGCGGTTTCACGGGCCAGACCTGCAATCGCTTCTACGCAGGCCACTTTCATTGCATCGTTGATCTGGGTTGCCCCCACATCCAGCGCCCCGCGAAAGATAAACGGGAAACACAGCACGTTGTTTACCTGATTGGGATAATCAGAGCGCCCCGTAGCAATCAGCGCATCGGGCGAGGCTTCGCGGGCAACTTCGGGCATGATTTCCGGTGTCGGATTGGCCAGCGCAAAGATGATCGGATGATCCGCCATCTTTTTCACCATCTCCGGTGTCAGCAACCCCGGCCCCGAAACGCCAAGGAACAGATCGGCCCCTTCCATCGCATCCATCGTGGTGCGCATTTCGGTATCCCGCGCGAACTCCTGCTTTTCCTCGGTCAGGTTGTTGCGCGACGTGTGCACCACCCCCTTGCTGTCCAGCATGGTGATGTTATCTTTCTTCGCCCCCATCACCATCATCATTTTCAGGCAGGCAATCCCCGCCGCGCCTGCGCCCAGCGCAACGATTTTAATATCCTCGAATTTTTTACCCGCCACCCGCAGTGCGTTGGTGGCCGCAGCGGCAGCAACGATGGCGGTGCCGTGCTGGTCGTCATGGAACACCGGAATGCCCATACGTTCGCGGCAGATCCGTTCCACCACAAAACAATCCGGTGCCTTGATGTCCTCTAGGTTGATCGCGCCAAAGGTCGGTTCCAGCTTACACACCAGATCGGCCAGCTTTTCCGGATCGGTCTCGTTTACCTCTATGTCAAAACAATCCACACCGGCGAACTTCTTGAACAGCACGGCCTTGCCTTCCATCACCGGCTTGGAGGCTTGCGCCCCGATGTCGCCCAGCCCCAAAACCGCAGTCCCGTTAGAGATCACCGCGACCAGATTGCCCTTGGCGGTATAACGCACGGCATCTGCCGGATTCTTTTCAATCTCAAGACAGGCATCGGCCACACCCGGAGAATAGGCACGGCTGAGATCGCGGCCTGTGGCCATCGGCTTGGTCGCACGGATTTCCAGTTTTCCGGGTTTGGGGAACTCGTGGTAATCCAGCGCCGCCTGCCGTTCCACGGCCTTTTTGGTCTCGTCAACCATGTCTTGTCTCCTCTGGACTATTGTTGCGCCGCGCCCATTCTCTGGGCGACGTCGATCATTCTGTTGGAAAAGCCCCATTCATTGTCATACCAGCCGAAAATGCGGGTAAACTCGGGGCCTGTGATCAGTTCCGGTCCTGCCAGCACAAGGGACTCCGGCCTGCTGCGCAGATCGGTGGAGACCAGTGGCTTTTCCGTCCAGCCAAGAACAGGGGACTGGTCTACCGCCGCTTTCAGCGCGTCTTTGAAACCCGCGCCCTGCCGCTGTAGCTTCACGACCAGATCCACAGCAGAGACACTGGCCACCGGAACGCGCACGGCGCTGCCGGTGATGCGTCCGGCCAGATCGGGAACGACGCGGTCAATCAATTTTGTCGCGCTGGAAGTGGTGGGCACCATAGACAGCGCCGCCGCACGGCTGCGGGCCAGATCCTTGCCGGCCGTGTCAATGGTGGGCTGGCTGCTGGTGTAGCAGTGGATCGTGTTCATATGCCCGCCCGACACACCGAAACGGTCCTCAAGCAGACGCAGCAACGGGGCGAGCGCGTTGGTCGTGCAGGACGCGTTAGAAACAATTTCCTGTCCGGTGTAAGCTGCATCATTTGCCCCGAGCACCAAGGTGACATCTGCGGCGTCAGAGGGGCCGGAAATCAGCACAGCGCCCGCGCCGGCCTGAAGCCCCGCTTCGGCCACGGCGCGGCTGGTGGCACGGCCCGAACATTCCAGCAGAATATCCACCCCCTTCAGATCCGGCAGCGGTGCCGCAGGATCAATCTGGTGAAACGGGATTTCGGCACCATTCACCAGCAGCGCCCCGCTGCGGGTTTCCACCTGCCCGCGAAACGGGCCGAACACGCTGTCGTATTCAAACAGATAGGCACAGGTGTCCAGCGGGGCGAGATCGTTAATCAGCACCACCTCTAGCGGGCTGTCCTGGCGGCTGGTGGACAGGGCACGCAGGATCGAACGCCCGATCCTCCCGAACCCATGAATTGCGACACGGACCTTCTTCATCTTCACTTTTCTTATGACTGGGCACGCGAAAAAAGCGCGGCATTTCTTGGGCTTGCAACTTCAATCAGCGCCAGATCGAAACAAGTTACCGTAAGGGCAACTTCAGACCGGCCCGCCCAGCCTATCAAGCTTGTCAGGGGGCTGCATCAAAAATCCACGTCTTGTGCGATACCTTGCGCGACCGCCAGTACAACGACCGCCGACGCCACGGCGAGGTCCTGCAAGCCAACGCCTGTGCCATCAAAAATCGTGATCTCTTCATCAGAACTGCGCCCCTCTGCTGCGCCGTTGATGACCGCACCCAATTCGATGATCTGCTTTTGCTGGATCAGACCCGCGGCCACCGGATGCTGGAACTCGCCTATGGTTACAGATTGCGCAATTTCATCGGTGAACAAACGGGCATTTGCTGCCAGTTCCGCCGCGATTTCCTGCTTGCCCTTCGTGTCCGTGCCCATACAGGCCAGATGGGTGCCTGCGCGGATCTGCCCGTCCTGCAGGATCGCGCCAAAGCTGGAGGTAATGGTCACGATTACATCGCTTTGCGCGCCCAGATCCTCAAGGCTCACCGCCTGAAAGCCAAGCCCCAGTTCTTCGGCCACCTTGCGCAAACTGTCGAGCTTTTCAGGGGAGCGGTTCCAGGCAACAACCCGCTTAAACTCCCGTTGCTCTGCCACCGCGCGCAACTGGAAAGCCGCCTGATGCCCTGCACCCACAATTCCCAGAACTTCGCAATCCTGCCGCGCAAGACAGTCCACCGAAACTGCCGCTGCCGCTGCCGTGCGCAGGGCTGTTAGCAAATTGCCCCCCACCACAGCGCGGCACTGGCCCGTGTCTGCATCAAACAGGAATATGGTGGACTGATGGTTGGTCAGGCCTTTTTCCGCATTCCCCGGCCAGTAGCCGCCAGATTTCAGACCCAGATTGAGCGCCGCCTTATCAAAACCGGATTTGAACCCGTAAAGCGCATCTGCATGGCCGATCGCCTCGCGGATCACCGGAAAGTTAGAGGCGGTGCGGGCAGACATGGAGGCAAACACGCCTTTGACAGCATCAAACGCTGCATCGCGGGTCATCAGGGCGGCTATTTCTTTTTCGGGAACGATCAACATGGGGAGAACCTTTGAATTGGAACACGTTGGGGCCAGCGAACCGGCCCCGTGTTTTGGTATGCTTAAGCGGCTTAGTAAGCTTTGCCGCGCGCGGATACCGGCCAGACGGTTTCCACCTTGTCGCCGCGCACACCAACGTACCAGTCGTGCACATTACAGGTCGGATCGCAGTGGCCGGGTACAAGACGCAGCTTGTCATTGACCTTCAGGGCGCCGTTCGGGTCCGCAACAACACCGTGTTCATCGGAACATTTCAGATATTCCACATCATCGCGGCCATAGACAAACGGCAGGCCGGAATCCACAGACTGGGCCTTCAGACCTGCATCCACAATGGCCTTATCGGCCTTTGCATGGCTCATCACCGTGGTCAGGATAAACAGCGCATTTTCCCATTCGCCCTGATCAATCCGCTTGCCGTCCTTGTCCAGAATCCGTCCATAATCCGCATCCATAAAAGCATAAGAGCCGCATTGCAGTTCGTTATAAACACCCGATCCGCTTTCGAAGTAATAGGATCCGGTGCCACCGCCACCAACGATGTCACACTCCAGCCCGTTGCTTTTCAGCCCCTGCACCGCGTCAGCCACCTGCGCAATGGCCGCGTCCAGCTTTTCCTTGCGATCGCTGTAAAGCTCCATGTGCTGCATCGCACCCTGATAGGCCTGAATACCGGCGAATTTCAGCCCCTCGGCGCGGTCGATCAGTTTGGCGATATTTACCACATCCTGTGTTGTGCCGACCCCGCAGCGCCCCGCACCACAGTCGATTTCCACCAGCGCCTCTATCTGCGTGCCGTGTTTCACCGCCGCTTCGGACAGCGCCTTAACGTTATCCGGATCATCCACACAGACCAGCACGCGACAGCCGAGTTTCGGCATCTTTGCCAACCGGTCGATCTTGGCAGGGTCAGTGACCTGATTGGAAACCATCACATCCCTGATGCCGCCACGGGCGAAAACCTCCGCCTCCGAGACTTTCTGACAGCAGACACCCACTGCCGCCCCGAGATCCTGTTGCAGCTTCAGCACGTCAACGGATTTATGCATCTTGCCATGGGCGCGGTGGCGCATCCCGTGGGCCTTGGCGTAATCGCCCATCTTGCGGATGTTGCGTTCCAGCGCGTCCAGATCCAGCACCAGACAGGGGGTCTGGATGTCTGCCGCATCCATGCCCGGTACAGCGGGCACGTCAAAGCCGACATCTAGGTCATCAAAATTTATATCTTTCATCGGTTTCAGTCCTTTTTCAGCCACGGCAGCCTTGCCAGATCGACGTTACCGCCGGTGATAATGACACCCACGCGTTTTCCTGCGAAAATGTCCTTGTTCTTCAGAATAATGGCCAGCGGCACGGCGCTGCTGGGCTCCATCACGATTTTCATGCGCTGCCAGATCAGCTTCATCGCATCAACGATCTCGGGATCGCTGGCGGTCAGGATGTCCGAGACATGGTTTTTCACAAAATGCCACGTCAGATCCTTCAGCGGCACTTTCAGCCCGTCTGCCACCGTTTCCGGCGCATCATCTGCGATGATGTGGCCAGCCTTGAAACTGCGGCAGGCATCGTCCGCCTGCTCCGGCTCTGCCGCGATGACCTGCGCGTCAGGGGCCAGACGGGACAGGGTCAGGCAGGTGCCCGAAATCATCCCGCCGCCACCAATCGGGGCCACCACCATATCAAGACCACCGCCGAAATCCTCCATCTGCTCCAGCAGCTCCAGCGAACAGGTGCCCTGCCCTGCAATCACGCGGGGATCGTTATAAGGATGGACGAAATTACCGCCGGTTTGCGCCTGAACCTGCGCAAACACCTCTTCACGCGAAGTGGTGGAAGGCTCACACTCGGTGATCAACCCGCCATAGCCCCGCACCGCGTCTTTCTTGGCTTGCGGTGCCGTGCGTGGCATTACCACATTGCAGGGTATCCCCCGCCGTCCCGCTGCATAGGACAGGGACAGTGCGTGGTTGCCCGAACTATGGGTGCAGACGCCGTTCTTCGCCTCTGCACCGGACAGGCCGAACACCGCGTTAGAGGCACCGCGCACCTTGAAGGCCCCTGCTTTCTGAAAATTTTCGCATTTGAAGAAAATCTCGCACCCTGCAAGGGAATTCACATAAGAAGAGGTCAGCACCGGCGTGCGGTGGATGAAGGGTTTCACCCGTTCACGGGCCGCCAGCACATCGTTGAAATCAGGTATCTTCATCTGTCGCAATTCCTTGTTCACGCTGCCGCCTGACGGGCGGACTTTCCCCCGTGGCGGTAAAATTCCTGTGCCGCTGCCACACCGGAGCCGAGCGTAATGTCCAGCCCCAGATCAACCATCACCATTTCAGCAACCCCCAGTCCTGACAGCATCATCGCATCTGTCAGCATTCCCAGATGGCCGATGCGGAACACCTTGCCCGCAACTTCGCCCAGACCGACACCAAATGCCATGCCGTAATCCTTTGCGGCAACGTTCACGATCTCTGTCGCGTTGAAGCCTTCGGGCGTGCGGATGGCGGAAACGCTGTCCGAATAAACCTCGGGCGACGCCGCGCAAAGCTCCAGCCCCCAAGCCGCGACAGCCTTGCGCACCCCTGTGGCAATCCGTGTGTGACGGGCAAAAACACAGTCCAGCCCCTCGGACTCAAGCATTTCAAGGGACAGCTTCAGACCGTTCATCAGACCGACCGGCGGCGTGTAGGGAAAGGCGTTGTTATCATAGCCTGCCTGCATGTCAGCCAGATCAAAGAAGGTGCGCGGCAGGCTGGCGGTTTTTGTCGCTGCAAAAGCCTTTTCACTAACGCCGACAATGGCCAGACCGGCAGGCAGCATGAACCCTTTCTGCGATCCGGTCACAGCAACATCCACGCCCCAGTCGTCCATGCGAAAATCCATCGACCCAATGGAACTGACCCCGTCCACGAACAGCATCGCCGGATGGTCTGCTGCATCCAAGGCACGCCGCACCGCAGCGATGTCGGATTTCACCCCTGTTGCTGTTTCATTATGCGTCGCCAGCACAGCCTTGATGCTGTTGGACGTATCCGCGCGCAGGATTTCTTCGTATCTATCCGCTGGCAGCCCCTCACCCCAAGGGGTTTCCACAACCTGCACGTCCAGACTGTGACGCTGGCACATGTCAATCCAGCGGTGCGAGAACATGCCATTGCGGGCTGCCAGAACCTTGTCCCCCGCGCTGAGACAATTGCTCAGGGCGGTTTCCCAGCCCCCTGTCCCCGTGGACGGAAAGATAAAGACACGCGCAGCTTCGGATTTCAGAACCCGCCGCACGCCTTCCAGACAGGGATGCAGGATGTCACCGAACAACGCAGAGCGATGGTCGATTGTGGGCATATAGCACGCCTGACGGATCGCCTCGGGCATGTTTGTCGGGCCGGGGATAAAAACGGGATTTTGAAAACTCATACTGTTCTCCATCAGACTGTTTCACAAAGGCTAAGCGCTCCCACAGCGTTTCACAATTTTTTTGAAATCGTTTTTCATAATATCGAAAATCGAAAAAGCTATTATTTGTCAAACCGTTATATTTTTCATATTGTGAAAACATATTTCAGTTAGTGCGAGGAAGATCTTATGGCTTTGCAAGACAATGACAATCCGGCAGAGCGCAGGCAAAGGGGGCGCCCCCGCGCCTTTCACTCGAAAACCGAACAGAATACCATCAAATCGCTGGACCGTGCGATGGTTGTACTGGAAGAGGTGGCAGGCAATGATGGCGCATCTTTAAGCGAACTTTCCCGCCGGCTCGGGGAATCTCCGGCAACGCTTTACCGTGTATTAACCACACTTGCCCTGCATCAGATCGTCGAAACCAACGAAAGCACGCAGACATGGCATATCGGTGCGGGGGCCTTTCTGATCGGTTCTGCTTTCCTGCGTCGCACCAGTCTTGTGGAAACCAGCCGCCCAATCCTGCGCGAACTGATGGAAACCACCGGAGAAACAGCAAACCTCGGGGTAGAAAAGGACGGACATGTGCTGTTTCTGGGACAGGTGGAAACCCACGCCCCGATCCGGGCCTTCTTTCCGCCCGGCACGCTGTCCCCGTTGCACGCTTCGGGCATCGGCAAGGTGCTGCTGGCCTATTTTGATCCCGTGCGGCTGAACCGTTTTGCAAGATCGGGACTGGAGCGGTTTACTGATCAGACGCTTGATGAACTGCCCGCACTGGAGGCTGATCTGGAACAGGTCCGTGCGCGGGGCTATTCGGTGGACGATCAGGAACGCAATACGGGAATGCGCTGTATCGCGGCCCCGATCCGGAACGCCTTGGGCGAGGTCATTGCCGGAATCTCCGTCTCCGGCCCCACCAGCCGGATCGAACAGGCACAAATTCCCGCACTGGCCGAAGCGGTTATAGACGCCGCCGCCCGCGTTTCAAATGCGATGGGGGCCGGATCAGACCGGCCCCGAACGGATTAGTTTTTGGATAGCTTCAAGTTCATGTGCCGGTTCACATCCTTATAAAGCAGATACCGGAACGGCCCCGGACCACCTGCATAACAGGCCTGCGGGCAGAAGGCGCGCAACCACATATAGTCACCGGCCTCAACCTCTACCCAGTCCTGATTAAGCCGGTAAACCGCCTTGCCTTCCAGCACATAAAGCCCGTGTTCCATTACATGGGTTTCGCAAAACGGAATCACTCCGCCCGGTTGCAGGGTCACAATGGTGACGTGCATATCGTGGCGCAGGTCGTTCGGGTCCACAAATCGGGTTGTCGCCCAAACGCCGTTGGTGTCGGGCATCACGCTTGGGGCGATGTCCTTTTCATTGGCGATAACGGGATCGGGAAAATCCAGCCCTTCAACCGTTTCATAGGCCTTGCGCACCCAGTGAAACCGCGTGACCTGATCCGATGTATTGCGCAGGGTCCAGTCCATTCCGGCAGGCAGATAGGCATAACCGCCCTCTTCCAGCGTATGGGTTTCACCCTTGAAGGTCAGTTCGAAACTGCCCTCAACCACGAACAGAACACCCTGTGCGTCAGGGTCCGTTTCCGGCCTGTCAGAACCGCCACCGGGCTGCACTTCCATGATGTACTGGGAAAAAGTTTCGGCAAATCCGCTCAGCGGGCGCGAGATTACCCACAGCCGCGTCTTGTCCCAGAAGGGCAGAAAGCTCGTCACGATATCCCGCATGGTGCCTTTCGGAATTACCGCGTAGGCATCGGTAAAAACCGCACGATCCGAAAGGAGTTGCGTCTGGTCAGGGTGCCCGCCAGTGGGGGCAAAATAGCGTGTCTTGGTCATCAAAGGCTCCGGTACAGAATTGTACCCAAAATCGCCGCTTTGCAGCAGGAGGGGAAGTGTGTGAATGCCTGAAAGATCATTCGGGATTATTTGATAGTCTTCTCCCGCTTGATGTTCGGGCAAGAAAAATGCCGGCCTGTTTCCAGACCGGCACCTTCCTTTCTATCGGCTTGGCTGAAAGACGCCTCAGCCGGATGTTGAGGATTTCAACAACGGTGTAATCCGGCGCACCGCCGCACGGCGGTTTGCTTCCTCTGCGGCTTCGGTCGGGATACGCAGGTTGCTTTCACCATACCCCTGAACCACAAGGTTCTGGGCCGGAACGTTGAAATACTCTGTCAGGGCCAGCGCAACAGATTCAGCGCGGCGGTCCGACAGGGCCAGATTGGAGGTGGCCGAACCCACAGCATCCGTGTGACCTTCGATCAGGAAGACTTCGGAGGGGTTTTCAGCAATACGCTCCGCAATAGCCGTCCCGACAGTGGCCAGCGCACGGGCCTGATCCGCTTCGATGATGGCGGAGCCTGTGTTAAAGGTAATCGCGCTCAGCTCGATCACAGGCATCAGTTCGCGCACCGCACGGATCTGGCGGATCTGCTGCAGGGAGAAGGTCCGGTCGACATCCTCACTGCTGTTGGCAGCCAGTGCAGCCCGCAGGTCGGCCTCGCTCATACCTGTGGAGGCATAAGAGAATTCTTCCACCTGTGGCAGTTCCGAAATCCGCACCGGCGTTTCGTTGGCTGTGTCGTCAAACAGACGCACTGTTTCGCCGTTTGTCAGATATTGCGTCCGGCTCAGCACCTGACCATTTGGCGCACGTACGGTAACCACCTGTGTCCCGTCAGCCATCACAATTGTCTGGCGCGACGAACCATCAGAGAAAGTTTCGGTCTCAACAGTTGAACCCGGCTGGCGCAGCAATGCGTTGTCGTCTTTCAAAACGTAGTAGTCGCCGTCACCACGCTGCACAACAACACGGTCGCCTTCGGTTTCAACAACTTTGTCGTTGTTGTTCAGAACAGCCGCAAGAATACCAACACCGGCGGCACCGATGAGGAATTTTTCAAGATTGTTCAGACCGTCGTCGTCATTGGCAACGACCGCTGCTTCGGCGCGTTCCTGATTGCTGGCACGGCGGTTCTTTTTGGTAATCTTCTCGCTACGCTTTTTCACTTTGGCATCCGCTTGGCCGTCCTGTGTGGCAGCGACTTCCGGAGTGCGGTTGGCCGCCTCTGTGCTGGCTTCTGTATCTTCCTGCACAGCTTCCATCTGGCGGGCTTCGCGGCGCTCTTCACGACGTTCTTTACGGCGCTCGGCACGACGTTCTTCACGGCGCTCCTCGCGCTTGGCCTCGCGTTTTGCCTGTTTCTTTTCCTTTTTGGTCATATCGTCGGTCACGACAGAGCCGTCCGCCTGTGTGGTTGCTTCCACTTCAGCGGCTTGGTTATTCTTGTTCTTCTTACCGTTCTTTTCCAGTTCGGCTTCAAGCTGTTCAGCGGTCACAGCATTTGACTCGGCCTGAGCCTCAGCTTCTGCTTTAGCCGCTTTCTTCATTTTCTTTTTGTTCTTCTTTACAGCCTCATCTGCTGCGGCCTGCGCATCAGTTTCGGTCTCGACCTCAACAACCAGTCCGGTCTCCGGATCGACCTCAGCCTCCACCTCGGCCTCTGCTTCAGCCTTGTTTTTGTTTTTCTTCTTCTTTTTCGCTTCGCGGCCGTTGTCATCCGTTGTATTAGCCTGCGCGATCTTCAGATCGGAAACCACCGACACACTGTTTGCAGTGTCCAGTGTCTGGGCAGACACAACATGGGGTGCCGCCAGGGCAAAGCTCAGGACCACGGCTGTGGTGCTTTTCAGTTTTTGCATAGTCATCACAAACTCCCTTTCGAGTGGATATAGCTGCCCAACGCGGCATGCCGACAAAAGGTTCAGGCCAGTGCAAAAAATAGGCAGTTAATCGCCCCAATGCACCTTTTCCGTGTATGCCATCAATGAAGATCAATTTTAAATTACAACCGGATCACGCCGAAACGCACCGTATACAAGCCTGATATGCATTTAAACGCCTGACAGGGTTGAGTTTTTTTAATGCACCCGTTTCTATGGCGTAAAGAGTCGGAGCCGGAGGCCGCGACAGACATGCAGAACTACACGCTAAAACAACTCCGCTATGTAGATGCCGCCGGACGGCATGGTTCCATTGCTATGGCAGCCGAAGATCTCTCTATCTCACAATCCTCCATTTCGGCTGCAATTGATGCGATGGAACGGGAAGTTGGCTATGACATCTTTGTGCGCACGCCCGCGAAAGGTGTAAAGCCAACAGCTCTTGGCGGCGAAGTATTGCAAGCGATCCGCCGTTTCCTTGAACAATGCCGCCATTTCGAGGCCGAAATCCAGTCTATTGACGGACAGACCACCGGTTCTGTGCGGATCGGGTGTTACGCGACCGCCGCGCCGTCTTTTCTGCCGCTGATCCTGAAGAGTTTTTCCGACAACCATCCGGGTGTGTCTATCATCCTTCTGGAAGGCAGCATGGATGCCGCTGCAAAATTCCTGAGCGAAGGAGACGTGGATCTGGTCTTTTCCTACGATCAGACCGTTCTGGAAGGTCAGGGCTTTGTGCCCCTGTTTACCGCACCGCCTTATGCACTGATCCCGCCGGAACATCCCCTTGCCGTACAAAAAGATGTCAGCTTTGAAGAACTCTGCTCCCTGCCCATGGTGCTTTTGGACCTGCCCCGCACCCGCGCCTATTTTGCCAATATGTTTACGAAACAGGGGCTGACACCGAATATCGTCCATTCGACCCGTTCTTCGGAAATCGTGCGGGCGCTTGTAGCGGGGGGCTTCGGCTTTTCAATCCTGAACATCCTTCCCCCCGGTTACCGGAAAAACAGCCAGCCCTTCGCCGTTCTTCCCATCAGGGATGTTGTCGATGAGCCGGTGTTCGGGATCATTACAAGTGAATTGGATAGACGACCCCAGATTGTAGACGCTTTCATCAAACACTGCACAAGGTTGCGCGAAAGAAGTGTTTTTGATGAAATTGTGGTCAAACGGCGCTGACCACAGACTGCACAGCCTTGCAGCGCCCTTTGTAACATATTGCAAACAAACAAGTAAAATCCATTCCTCAGGAAAATAGAGGAAAGACCCTCTAATATAATGGTTTTGGGGTGAATCGGGCTGGGTTAGGCTTTTGTCATAACAATTAAGAATCAACCAACCGGAGGTATTCCCCTGTGAGAACATTATTCAAAGGACTTATGACGGCGACGGCACTGGCATCCATGATGGCCACCAGCGCAATTGCCGAGGAACCAAAGCAAGGCGGTACACTGGTGACTGTGCTTGGTACCAACGTCCGCAACCTGAACTCTGCCGTACAATCCGGCATTGTAACCGGCTTTCCGGGGGCGCAACTGTTTGCCTCACCGCTGCGCTATGATGAAGACTGGACACCGCAACCCTATCTTGCTGAAAGCTGGGAAGTGTCCGAAGACGGCCTGAAAGTTACTCTCAACCTTGTGAAAAACGCCAAATTCCACGACGGAACACCGCTGACGTCCAAGGACGTGGCGTTTTCGGTGGATGTGATCAAGGCAAACCACCCGTTCAAAGCCATGTTCGCACCGGTTACATCAGTTGATACGCCGGATGACCACACAGTTGTATTGAACCTTGAAAAGCCGCACCCCGCCCTTATGCTGGCCATGTCCGGCCAGTTGATGTCCATCATCCCGCAGCACATTTACGGTGATGTTCCGGTTGACGAAGTAAAGACACATCCGCGCAACAACGAAAATGTGGTCGGGTCCGGCCCCTTCAAACTGGCGGAGTTTGTGAACGGTCAACACGTCATTCTGGAACGGTTTGACGACTTTTTTATCGAAGGACGTCCCTATCTGGATAAAGTTGTGATGCGGATCATTCCCGATCCTGCCGCGCGCGCCATTGCCTATGAAAACGGCGAGATCCACATGGGCGCATTCGAGCTGCTTCCCCGCATCGTAAACCGCCTGAAGAAAGTGGATAATCTGACTGTGACGCCGGAAGGTTACGGCGCGGTCGGTCCGCTTGACTGGCTGGCAATGAACACCCAGCGCGGCCCGCTGAAAGACGTGCGCGTGCGCAAGGCGATCGCTTATGCGGTGGACAAGAACTTCATCCTGAAGGCATTGATGCAAGGCACAGCGGTTGAATCCAGAACAGGCATTCACCCAGACAGCCCGTTTTACAAGGCAGATGTTGAAGCTTACGAGGTTGATCTCGATAAAGCCAACGCCCTGCTGGACGAGGCCGGTTACCCGATGGAAGGCGGCAGCCGCTTCAGCCTGACGATTGATTTCGGCTGGGCCGATGTGAAACCGCAGACCGAATATGTGAAAGCCGCATTGAAAAAGGTCGGGATCGACGTAGAAGTACGCGCCAGTGCGGATTTCCCGACATGGGCAAAGCGCATGGGCGAAATGGACTTTGATATGTCATGGGATTCCGTGTTCAACTGGGGCGATCCGGTGATTGGTGTTCAACGGACCTATATTTCCTCAAACATCGGCAAGGGCGTGTGGTCCAACACGCAAGGCTATTCCAACGCGCGTGTGGACGAACTGCTGGAAATGGCTGCGGTGGAAACGGATTCCGACAAGCGCAAGGCGCTTTATGACGAATTCCAGACCATTATCGCGGATGAACTGCCGGTCTATCACATCAACGCGCTGCCGTATCACACGGTATATAATGACAAGGTGGGCAATCCGCCTTTGGGAATCTGGGGCACTTCTACCCCGATCGATATGACGTACCTGAAAGACTAGTCATCCAGTGCGGCGGGCCGTCCGGCCTGCCGCTTCCCCCACTCTATTCAGAAGAAGAACGCTCGTGGCTTTCCTCCAGAAATTCCTTATCCGCACGCTCTATGCTGTGATCCTGCTTGCAGCGGTGCTGGTTCTCAACTTTTCAATGATGCACCTTGCCCCCGGTGATGTCGCTGACACGATCAGCCAGTCCATGGGCGGCGCCGATGAAGAGGTGCTGGCACAGATCCGCGCCGATTACGGTCTTGACCAGCCCTTTCTAGTCCAGTTGGGCCGGTACATGGGCAATGTGCTGCAATTCAATCTGGGCTATTCCTTCTTTTACAATGCCCCTGTGACCGAACTGATCCTGGACCGGCTGCCCGCCACCCTGCTGCTGGTGTTTACCGCACAGCTTCTCGCGCTCGGGATTGGTGTTGTGCTTGGCGTGATTTCCGCACGGCGGCCCAACGGGATTGCCAGCCATTTCGTCACCATGCTGGCGCTGTTCGGCTATTCCGCGCCGGTGTTCTGGACTGGCATCCTTTTGCTGATCGCCTTTTCTCTTAAAATTCAGTGGTTCCCTGTTGCCGGTATGCGCGACGTGACGATTGAAGGCGGCTTTTTCACCCATGCCCTTGATGTGGCGAGACATCTTGTCCTGCCGGTGATTACGCTTGGCTCCCTGTTTCTGGCGCTTTATTCGCGGCTTGCCCGTGCCACCATGATGGAGGTTCTGGGGTCCGATTACGTGCGCACCGCCAAGGCCAAGGGGCTTACCGAACGGGAAGTGGTCTATAAACACGCGCTGAAAAACTCTCTCTCGCCGGTAATTACACTGGCTGGCTTGCAGTTCTCCGCCGTAATTTCCGGCGCGGTGCTGGTAGAGGCCGTGTTCTCGTGGCCCGGCCTTGGCACCCTTGCCTTTCAATCCATTATCGCGCGGGACACGCCGACCATCCTTGGCATTCTGTTCTTTTCGGCCCTTGTAGTGATCGCAGGCAACCTGCTGACCGATCTGGCCCTGCGCCTTGTAGACCCCCGTGTAGGAGGCAAACGATGACCGATGCACCCCTTATTCCAAAGGAAGAAATTCCAGAGGCCCGCCATCCCTTCGCCGAGGCGTGGGAAATGTTCCGCCGCAATCACGCTGCCATGGTCGCGCTGGTTGTTCTGGTGCTGATTATTCTGGCCGCCATCATCGGCCCCTATCTTTATCCTGTTGATCCTTTCGATATGGTCTGGGCCCCGTTTTCACCGCCCGGAGCAGACGGTTTCCTGCTGGGCACGGATTATCTGGGCCGCGACCTGCTGGCCGCGCTGATCCACGGCGCGCGGGTGTCCATTGTCATCGGTCTGGCCGCAGCGGTTGTGTCCGTTGTTATCGGCGTCACCGTCGGGGCGCTGGCAGGGTTTTACCGCGGCTGGGTTGAAGAACTGTTAATGCGGATTACCGAATTCTTTCAGGTTCTGCCCACACTGCTGTTTTCCATGGTGATTGTCGCCCTCTTCGGGGCCTCTCTGCCCATGATTACCTTCGCCATCGGCATCGTCAGCTGGACCGCTGTGGCGCGGATCACCCGATCCGAGTTCCTGCGTATCCGCGAGTTGGAATATGTCACCGCATCCCGCGCCTCGGGTGCCAAGAACGGCAAGCTGATGTTCCGCGTCATCCTGCCCAACGCCCTGCCCCCGATCATCGTACAAGCTGCCCTGATGGTCGGCTCTGCGATCCTGTTTGAGGCAGGTCTGTCCTTTCTCGGGCTGACCGACCCGAATGTCGTGTCATGGGGGCAGGTTATCGGCTCCAACCGGCAGTATATTCTGGATGCCTCTTTCACTGTTACAATTCCCGGCCTCGCTATTTTCATCACCGTGCTGTGCATTTCGCTGGTGGGTGACGGATTGAACGATGCGCTGAACCCAAAACTAAGGCAGCGCTAATGGAACCGCTACTCAAAGTCGAAAACCTTCGCATCGAACTGACCACCCGCACGGGCGTCGCCCCTGTGATTGACAACCTGTCGTTTGAACTCGCCGCTGGTGAAAGCATCAGCTTCGTCGGGGAAAGCGGCTGCGGCAAATCCATGACCGCGCTTGGCATTATGGGCTTGCTTCCGGAAAAAGTGGGGCGGATCGCCTCCGGTTCGATCAAATTCAACGGGGAAGAACTGACCACGGCCTCGCCCAAACGGTTGCGGGATATCCGGGGCAATGACATCTCGATGATCTTTCAGGAGCCGATGACCTCGCTCAATCCGGTGTATACCGTGGGGGAACAGATCGCCGAAGTGATCCGCGCCCATCAGGGATTGTCCAGAAAAGCCGCGTGGAATCAGGCGATTGAATTGCTAGACGCTGTGCGCATTCCCAACGCCAAAGGGCGGGTTTCGGATTATCCCTTCCAGATGTCCGGCGGCCAGCGCCAGCGGGTGATGATCGCCATCGCGCTGGCCTGCGAGCCGAAAATCCTGATCGCGGATGAACCGACCACAGCGCTGGATGTGACGGTACAGGCGCAGATTTTCGACCTGCTGAATGATATGAAACGCCAGACCGGCGCATCCATCATCATGATCACCCACGATATGGGGGCCGTGGCCGAAATGGCAGAGCGCATGATCGTGATGTATGCGGGGCGCAAGGCAGAGGAAGGCCCGGTAGAACAGACAATCGACCATCCGCGCCATCCTTATACACGCGGTCTGATTTCCTGTGTGCCCCACATCATGTCCACCATTTCCCAGGAACGTCACGCCCTGACAGAAGTACCCGGCATTGTCCCGAGCCTGTCGGATTTCGGCCAGAACCGCTGTCTGTTTGCATCCCGTTGCAACATGGTGACGCAACACTGTCTGGAAGAAAGACCGCCCGAGAAGCCCTTTGCAAACGGACAGAAAGCGGCCTGCTGGTTCGCAGAGGAGGTATGAGCATGAGCAACGAAACACTGGTAACTGTCGAAAACCTTGGCGTGCGCTTTGCGGTAAAGCGGGGCGGCGGCTGGGGAAAAGCCTCTTATCTTTATGCTGTGGATGATGTCAGCTTTGAAATCAGACGGGGTGAAACCCTTGCTATCGTGGGGGAAAGCGGGTCGGGCAAGACCACGACTGCGCTGGCGGTGGCCCGATTGGTAGAGGCCTATCAGGGCAAGGTGGATCTGGACGGAACCGATTTTCTGTCCCTCGACCCCGAAGAACTGCGGCTGGCGCGGGCAAAGATGCAGTTCATCTTTCAGGATCCCTACTCCAGCCTCAACCCGCGTCTGCGGGCCGAACAGATCGTGCGCGAGCCGCTCGACAGTTTGGGCACTATGGATGAGGCGGAAAAGAAAGAGATCGTGGACCGTCTGTTCGCCGAAGTGGGCCTGCGCCCGGAGCAGCAGCGCCTGTTCCCCCACCAGTTTTCCGGCGGTCAGCGTCAGCGTATCGGCATCGCCCGCGCGCTGGCCACCCAACCGGACCTGATTATCTGCGATGAAGCGGTTTCCGCACTGGACGTGGCGGTGCAGGCGCAGATTCTGAACCTGCTGCGCAAGTTGCAGGCGGATCTGAACCTGACCTATCTGTTTATTTCCCATGATCTGGGCGTGGTGCAGCACATGTGTGACAGCATCGCGGTGATGTATATGGGCCGCGTGGTGGAACATGGCAGCCGGATGGACCTGTTTAACAATCCGCTACACCCCTACACATCCGCCCTGCTGTCTGCGGTTCCAAGCGTGGATAAAGCGCGGCGCGAGGCGACCAAACGCATCCTTATTCCAGGCGACCCACCTGATCCGGTGAACCTGCCGGCGGGCTGCCGGTTTGCGAACCGTTGTCCGGTGGCAACCGATATTTGCCGCCAGCAGGATCCGGCCCTGCGGGATGTGAAAGGCGGCCACAAGGTTGCCTGCCATCTGGTAGGGGAAGACGCGGTGTCGCCGCTTTGATCCGATCCGGCCAGCCTGTAACGGGTTGGCCGCTTTCATTTCAAGGTAAGGCCGGAAGGGATTTGCCCCACGACCCGCCGCCAAACAGTTAACAGAACATTAATCATGAAGCTTCTTATATGAAGCTTCTTATATGAAGCTTCATATATGACGCTTCATATTTGCAGGGTCTTAACGCCTCCGGATTGCTGTTCACACCTTTTGGCACTACGTGATCCCGGACGCAAAAAAGGCGGCCGAAGCCGCCCTTTTCGAAACATACCAGAAGGTATTAGCCCTTACATCCCAAGAGCTTCCTTATAAATCTCCAGCACGGCTTCCTCTTCGGAGATCTCGGCCGGATCCTTCTTGCGCAACGCCACAATCTTGCGCAGCACCTTGGTGTCATAGCCACGGGATTTCGCCTCGGCCATCACCTCTTTTTGCTGTTCTGCAAGGTCTTTCTTTTCGGCTTCCAACCGCTCGAACCGCTCTACAAAGGCCCGCAATTCACCAGCGGCCACACGGTAAGACCCCTCGCCCGGTGCAGAGTTCTGGCCAAACCCCTGTGTGTCATCCAAAACATCTTCCATTGGGTGCTCCTGTCGCTAATAGATTCTCAGGATCTTTGCCTAACGCCCAGTCCCGCGCCCGACAAGCCCCGTTGCGCCATTCCCTGCGGACGGGCGCCGATTGTAAACCACAGGGCAACACCATCGCTCCGGCCCTGCACCGGAATGACCCGATAAAGCACCAGAGCCGTTCCTTATTCGCAAATTACGCTTTGGACAAACATCGACCAGTATGATACCGCCGCCAAAACCATTATGGAGTATGATATGGGCTGGCTGGTTTACCCTGGTATTTTTGTGACGCTACTCGGGCTGGGCGGTCTGCTTTATTGTATCTGGAAAGCCAACGGCCTGCGTAATTCCAGCCTTGAAGGCGAAGACATGACCGCGCAACTCCAGCGTCTTATCCCGATCAATCTGGCTTCTGTCAGTGTTGCGGGTATCGGTCTGGCACTGGTGGTCGTTGGCAAACTGCTCTGAGTCCGCGCGGGCAAAGTCAGGTGATAAAATCCCAAACGTCCAGCGTGTCGACAGACACATCCTTGACATAGAGCGATGTGCTGTAGCCCTTAACCTTGATTAAGGTAGAGTCCCCGTCTGCCTTGCTGACAAACTTCAGGTCGTCATACCCGAAGCCCACTTCCGTCAGGCTGATCCGGTCTGTACCGTCTTCGAAATCCTTGATCCGGTCCCGCCCTGCGTCTTCACTGAAATGGAATACGTCATAGCCTGCGCCGCCGGTCATCGTGTCCCTGCCAGCCCCGCCGTAGAAATAATCATAACCGTCACCGCCAAACATGCGGTCACTTCCGCCGCCGCCGTAGTAATCGCGCGCATAGCTGCCGCCTGCGCCGTCTTCGGTTCCGCTGTAAAGCCAGTCTTTGCCCGTCCCGCCATAAAGCACATCGCCCCCGTTGCCGCCGCCGTAAAGACGGTCTTTCCCCGCCTCCCCGTATAACGTGTCGCGATCATCGCCGCCAAACAGGATGTCAGCACCCTGCCCACCGAACAGGCTGTCGTTATAATCCCCGCCATAAAGCATGTCCCCGCCCTTGGTGCCTTCCAGCACGTCCGAGCCTGCCCCACCATAAAGCTGGTCTGCGCCCCGCCCGCCGTTCAGACTGTCATTGTGAGAGCCACCGAACACAGCATCCTTGCCGCCGTTCCCCGAAAGGGTGTCAGCACCATAACCGCCCGAAAGCGTGTCATTGCCCTGATTGCCAAACAGGGTATCTTCAAAGTTGCGCCCGATCAGTCGGTCACCCTTCGCGCCGCCGATCAAAACATTGGAACCGCCAACACCGAACAGTACATCTGCCTTGCTGCTGCCCGTAATCGTCATGGTGTTACTGGCGGCGTCGTGTTCAAAAACCCACGCAGAGGCGTCTACCGCCGGCCCGTAGAGATGCTCCAGTGCCTCAAGATCCAGCACACCCAACTGTGATGTATAGGGGGACGTGTTATTATACGTCATGACCGTTTGGGTCTGGTTATCAAGCCCGGGGTCAAGGATCAGACTGCCGTCATGGGTATGCTTCAGCCCCATTGCGTGGCCTAGTTCGTGCAGCATGATCTGGAAACCGTAGGTGCCCTCGTGGTAATCCCCCTCGTTATCAATGACGAATATGCCGTTGCTGGTATACCCCGCAGAGGCGCTCGGATAGCTGGCCCACCCCCCGTAGGCAGATCCGTCCGCATTGGAAATATCAATCATGCCGCCGCTTTCGACTTCCACAAACACGACTCCTGCGGCCCGTTCAAAAACATCCGCGGCATCGCGGAAGTTCTCGCGCTGCCGGTCGGTGAAGGCAAAGGTCCGTGACACCGGATAGGAACTCTCGCTGACAGTGGGAATGTCATCCCCTTGTGCAAAGCTGTAGGTCACGATGACCGGTGTTCCCGGCTCCGCAGTTGCGTTCCAGCGCGCAGCGGCGAAGTCTTCTATTGCCAGCAAAGCGGTGTAATCGGAAACCACGGTCATTATCTTGTCCTGCTCATTTTATTGGATGCGCGCCTGTTTTCAGATCTGCGCACTGCTACAGGCAAGACTAAACCCTGCGCCGCCACACCGCAACGGCACAAGGAATGCATCACCTGACAGGGGAGAGAACCCGCTAGGCTTAATAGCTGTATTCGCTGTAAATCCGCGACAGATCGCCGTCCCATTCGCCGCGGAATTTTCCCAGCAATTCGCAGGCGGGGGAATGCCCTGTGGCGACAACTTCTTCCAGCGCATTCAGGAAGTGGGTTTCATCCGGCACCATCCCGCCTGCGCCCGAACGGGCACGGGCCGCCAGACCCGCTTTGGAAATCGCGACGGTCTCGCGGGCGAGATCGATCATCTTAATGCCGTTCACCTCGGCACCGATTCCGTCAACACTGGCGGCCACGCGCAGGGCTTCGCGGGTTTCCACGTCCCAGTTCTTGCACAAATCCCACGCCGCATCGAGCGCCCCCTGATCGTACATCAGCCCGACCCAATAGGCCGGAAGTGCACAAATCCGGCGCCACGGGCCACCATCCGCCCCGCGCATTTCCATAAACTTCTTGATGCGCACTTCGGGGAAACAGGTGGTCAGATGGTCTGCCCAGTCGCTCAGCGTCGGTTTTTCACCGGGAAGGGCTGCCAGTTCGCCTTTCAGGAAGTCGCGGAAGGACATGCCCAGCGCGTCCAGATATTTGCCGTCGCGATAAACAAAATACATCGGCACATCGAGCGCATATTGCACATATCGCTCAAACCCCATGCCCTCTTCAAACACAAATGGCAACATGCCTGTGCGGGCGTCATCCAGCCCCCGCCAGACGCGGGAGCGCCATGACTTATGGCCGTTTTCCCTGCCTTCAAAGAAAGGAGAATTGGCAAACAGCGCCGTTGCCACCGGCTGCAACGCCAGACCAACACGGAATTTCTGCACCATATCGGCTTCGGATGCGAAATCGAGGTTCACCTGCACCGTACAGGTCCGCCGCATCATCTGCGTGCCGTGGGTGCCAACCGTGCCCATATAGGCATCCATCAGTTTGTAACGCCCTTTTGGCATCAAAGGCATCTGTTCATGGGTCCAGACAGGCGCTGCACCCAGCCCGATAAATCCGGCGCCCATCTTGTCGGCGATATGCTGGACTTCTTTCAGGTGTTCGTTCACCTCGTCGCAGGTTTCGTGGATGGTTTCAAGCGGCGCCCCGGACAGTTCCAACTGGCCACCAGGTTCCAGCGAGATATTCGCCCCGTCCTTTTCCAACCCGATAATCCGGCCCGCTTCTTCCACCGGCGACCAGCCAAAGGCATCGCGCAACCCTTCAAGCATGGTCTTGATGCCGCATGCTCCCTCATAGGGCAGTGGCAGCAGTTCGGCCGTGTCATAGCCGAATTTTTCGTGTTCAGTCCCAATGCGCCAGTCCGATCTGGGTTTGCACCCGTCAGAAAGATATTGCGCCAATTGGTCGTGGTGTTCGATGGTGCCGCCACCGGACTGGGGGATAGACATGGATGATCTCCGAAACAAAAGTTGAATTAGACCTGAAACGGATGGCAAGGGGTGTCAAGGCAGGAAGTTGTGAAGCGTCGTGTCACAAAACGGAATACAACCGGCCTGCCCGCCGCTAAAACCCCTGTCGGAAAGGCACCAGCCCTTTGTCGTGCTAATGCAAAACCCGCTTTTCCCAGATCAGGAAACGTGCGTTCTGCGTGCTGCCCATAGCGCGAACAGCCTCTTCAAAGTTGACGCCGTTCAGCGCGGCGAAAGCATCAAACAGCAAATCACTCCCCTGCGCGGAAGCAGGGATATACAAAGGATCTCCGCCCAGATGGGTCAGCACCCAGAACACATCATCTTCTGCCGGTCCCTTGTCATTGGTCACAATTTCAAGCCTTGTCAGGTTATCCAGCGAAACATATGCCCCACCCTCGGGTGCAAGATACCCGACCTCGCGCTCCTTGACCTCGACCACACCAACCGCCGAGACAGGCTTGTAGAGTTTCGCCCGCAGGATGGCCCAGAACAACAGAACCGCGCACACCCCCGTCAACACCGCGCCAAGCCCTGTCAGGGTGACACTGGACCGGTCAATTCCGCGCCCCAGTATAAAGACCCCGTAAATCACCAGTGCGCCGGTGATCAGGACTTCTCGCCAGCGCCATAATCCGGCGCGCACTTCGGGGCGGATAAAATTCATATCCAATCCCCCAAGGCCCGCTGCCACAGCGCAAGAGCTGCCACCGCCGCTGTATCCGCCCGCAAGATCCGCGGCCCCAGACTTACGGAATGGGTAAACGCCAGTCCGCGCAGATGCGCGACTTCAGACGGGGAAAACCCGCCCTCCGGCCCGATCAGGATCGCCCAAGGGCCAGCCGGTAAGCCGGCAAGGTCCGTGGCCGGTTCCCCGACCCGTGTTTCATCGCAAAACAGTAACTGGCGGTCGGCAGGCCAATCCGCCAGCAGCTTGTCCAGCTTGGTCAGATCCGCCACTTCCGGCACATAAGTCCCGCCGCATTGCTCGGCAGCCTCAACCGCATGAGCCTGCAAACGGTCCTGCCGCATCCTTTCGGATTGGGTGAACTCTGTCACCACCGGACAGATCCGCGCAGCCCCCATCTCGGCGGCCTTTTCCACGATAAAATCCGTGCGCGCCTTTTTGATCGGTGCAAACAACAGCCACAGATCGGGGGGCATTTGCAGGGGTTTGCTCTGGCGGCGGCACTCCAGCACCGCGTTGCGCTTGTTTGCAACGGTAACCTCGGCCTGCCATTCGCCATCGCGCCCGTTGAACAAGGCCACCATCGCGCCGGTTTTCAGCCGCATCACCCCGAACAGATAGTGCGCCTGATCCTTCGTCACCGCAACGGGTTGCCCCGCGCCCAACTCCGCGTCTACATAGAGCCTGATTTTCGCTGTCTTATCCATGGGCCCAGTTTATGACCGATCCGCACCAGACGCCAGAGCCACCACGCACCGATTTGCCCGATGACGGGGGCCGTGTGGCAGATGCTACGGACCTGAACTGGGTGGACCGTTTCTGCCCCCGCTGGTCCCGCCCCTACCTGCGCCTGTCCCGTGCCGACCGGCCTGCGGGTACATGGCTGTTGCTGCTGCCCTGCTGGTGGGGGCTGCTGCTGGCAATCCTGCTGGATCCCGAAGGATTGCGCGCATTTGACGGCTGGCTTGCCATAAGCTGCGCGATGGGCGCGTTCCTGATGCGCGGCGCGGGCTGTACGTGGAACGACATCGCGGACCGCAACATCGACGGTTCGGTGGAGCGGACCCGCTCGCGCCCCCTTCCGTCAGGGCAGGTCACGACCCGACAGGCAGCGGTCTGGATGGTGGTGCAGGCCCTTCTGGCCTTTGCCATCCTGCTGACCTACAACGGATTTGCGATTTTTCTGGGCATCGTGGCGCTGGCGCCTGTGGCGATCTACCCTTTTGCCAAACGCTTTACATGGTGGCCGCAGATCTTCCTTGGCATTGCCTTTAACTGGGGTGCGCTTCTGATGTGGGGGGCGCATAGCGGCTCTCTCTCAATCACGCCTGTGCTGCTCTACCTCGCAGGTATCTGCTGGACACTGTTTTATGATACGATCTACGCCCATCAGGACAAAGAGGACGACGCACTGATCGGGGTTAAATCCACTGCGCGGCTTTTCGCCGATAACACACCGCGCTGGCTCTTCATCTTTCAGGTGATCGCAATGACCCTGCTGCTGCTGGCTGTCATTACCCCTGCCGCGATGGCGCAGCTGTTGCCCGATCCGCTTGTTTTTCTCATGGTTTTCCTTGGCATCTGGGGCTTTGGCGCCCATCTGACATGGCAATTGAGACGGCTGGACATCGACGACACTCAGGTCTGCCTGCGCCTGTTCCGCGCCAACCGCGAGGCCGGACTGATCCCTGTTCTGTTCTGGGCGCTGGCGGTCCTGCTGACCTAGCTTGAACCCGCGCCCGTGTTCATTTACATCAATCCCGTAACGCCAAACCGGCACCGGGGATTTGAATGCATCGTACCGCACTACTGTTTTCTGCAATCGGATTCATTCTGGTTGCGGCGGGGTCTCTCTTTCTGGGCAACCGTGCGGCGGATTATATTGAAAGTTCCACGCAGGAACAGGTGGATACCGCGCTGCGTGCATCGGGCCAGAACTGGGCCACCATCCGCCCCGACGGCCTGATCGTTCATCTGACCGGACTGGCCCCGGATGAAGCCGCCCGCCTGCAAGCCATTGAAATAATGGGACAGGTGATTGACGCCAACCGCGTTTCCGACAGGACGACGGTGCTGCAATCTTCCGAGATCGTCGAACCGCGTTTTTCTCTTGAAAT
Organism: Paracoccaceae bacterium; assembly: GCA_018223125.1. Lineage (GTDB taxonomy): Bacteria > Pseudomonadota > Alphaproteobacteria > Rhodobacterales > Rhodobacteraceae > Amylibacter. The sequence goes on from JAAEZA010000019.1 coordinate 33,006, forward strand.
GCTGCGAAATGTGGACCGGATTTCACTGATCGGGCTTATTCCCGAACGTGTCGGACGCAGTTTCATTCTCGACCGCGCCACCAAAATTGCCGATGGCGGCACGGTGACGGACATGTTGGAAAGCACCGAACACCGTGTGCCTTCGGGCTGGGCGCGCAATCTGGACTTTGGCCTCTCCAGCCTTGAAAAACTGCCCCGTTCCAAGATCTCTGTTACAGCGGACAGTGTTCGCATCACCGCCGTGACCGAGTCCCATGAAGAACAGCGCCGCGTTGAAAAAGCCGTGCGTGATGCCAAACCCGAAGGACTGGTCCTCTTGATGGACATCACGGCGCCCCGCCCCGTGATCTCTCCGTTCCGCTTCCGCGTTCGAATGGATGAAAACGGGCTGGAACTGCAAAGCTGCTCTGCCGACACCACCGCCGCGCGGGATCGCATCCTGCGGGCAGTACGGGCCGCCGGCGCACTTGACACGCTCACCTGCGACATCGGCCTTGGCGTTCCCACCACCGAATGGGACCAGGCCATTATCCAGAGCGTGCGCTCGCTTAAGCAACTGGGCGGTGGAACGCTTTCGGTTGCAGACAGCGACATCTCGCTGGTGGCTAATGATGACATCAGCCAGAGCCGGTTTGACACTGTCGTCGGCAGCCTTGAAAATGCCCTGCCAGAGCTCTTTTCACTCCACGCGATCCTGCCCCCGAAAATCCTTGAAGACGGCGCGGAAAAAAAAGCCGAACTTCCGGAATTCATCGCCACACTCAGCCCCGAAGGCCAGTTACAACTGCGCGGACGCATTCAAAGTGCATTGGGCAAGCAAAGCATCGGTGCCTTTGCCCGCGCGCTGTTCGGTTCTGGCAATGTTGACAACCGGACCCGCATCGATCCCGAATTGCCCGACGGCTGGCCGGGCCGTGTTCTGGCCGGACTGGAAGGCCTGTCTGACATGCACCACGGATCCGTTGTGGTTCACCCCGAAAAGCTGACGATCCGCGGCATCAGCGCGAATCCGGACATAACCTCCGACCTCAGCGGGTTGTTCGCCCAGCGGATCGGTGATGGCGACAAATACACCATCTCCGTCAAACACGATCCGAAACTGATCCCCAAGGCCTCTACCCTTGACCACCGCCAGTGCGAGGCGCAAATCCGTGCGGTCCTGATTGACCAGCAAATCATCTTTGCCCCGTCCTCGACCACAATCGAGGCAGAGAGCCAGGGTGTACTGGATGCCATCGCTGACATTATCAAGGAATGCCCCGACGCGCCGTTCGAAATCGAAGGCCACACAGACAGTCAGGGCGGTGCAGAGATGAACCGCAATCTCAGCCAGCAACGGGCCGAAGCGGTGCTGAACGGGTTGCTGGCCCGCCGTATCCTGATCGGTGGCCTGACAGCGAAAGGGTATGGCGAGGACCAGCCGATTGCGGATAACAGCACCGAGGAAGGCCGCGCTGCCAACCGGCGGATCTGGTTCCGCCTGATCACAGAAGACACTCCGGAAGAACCGGCCACCGAGGAAGAAACCGATGAATAGAACAGAACTTATCGTCACAATCGCGATTGTCCTGCTGTTAACCTTTGTCGCCGGTTGGGCGTTCCGTTGGGCCTATGGCCGCCTGAACAGCGTGAATTCGGTAAACGTTACGGAAATCGACGATCTGGCAAACCGCCTTCACGAAGCGGAAGAAGCCCGCGATCAGGCGATGACCTATATCCAGCAGCGGGAATGGGAACTGACCAACCAGCTAACCCAATCCGAAGCCGAACTGGCCGCCGCTATGGAAGGTCTGGGGGCAGCACGGCGGGAAGCTGGCGAACTACAGGCCCAACTGGACGCGATCAACGCCCAGAAGTAGGCCCGCCCGCCACTTCAATGTTCCGGAAATACTCACAACACCACCTGCGACAGGTACAGACATACCGGCCCGAAACGCTACCAGCGTTTTAGCGCGGCCTCGTCATCTTCCTTGGCATCAACCCATCTGGCCCCTTCCACCCCGTGTTCCTTCTTCCAGAAGGGCGCGCGGGACTTCAGGAAATCCATCAGGTAATCCGCAGCCTCGAAAGCAGCTTTGCGATGGGGGGCAGCCGTTGCCACCATCATGATCTGATCACCGGGCTTCAGGGGGCCGTAGCGGTGAATAATCAGACTGTCGTTCAGCGCCCAGCGCCGCCTTGCCTCGGTCTCGATTTCTGTCAAAGCAGCTTCTGTCATACCGGGGTAATGTTCCAGCTCCAGCGCTGTCAGATCGCCGGTATCATCGCGCACCAGCCCTGTGAAACTCACCAGCGCGCCAATATCCCTGCGCCCTGCCCGCAGATGATCCAGTTCCTGGCCGAGGTTGAAATCCTCCAATTGCACCCGCACAACCATAGCCTATCCCCCCGTCATAGGTGGGAAAAAGGCAACTTCACGCACACCAGCCAAGGGCGCATCAAAGTCTGACAGACTTTGATCCAGTGCCACCCGTACGGCTGAGACGTCACTGAAGGCGAGATCATAGCGGTCTTCCCGCGCGCGCAGTTCTGCAATCAGATCATTTACAGTCGCCGCTTGGGTTTCAACAGTTTCCCGCGGCACGCCGATACGTTCCCGAACCCATGCAAAATAGACCACGTCCAGTTTCATTGGCCCGGCTCCACCAGATGGGGCCGCGCTTTGGAAAAGTAATCCCAGCCTGTCACAGCGGTCAGCACAGCAGCAATCCACAGCAGCACGACACCAACGGTCCATGTAGAATTCATCACCGTCCAATAGTTCAACACACCGTTCACATCTTCAATGGAGCCATCCATCACACCATTGAAGATTTCAGCATCCATCCCCTGTACAAGGTTAAGGTAATAATGCTCGAACACGCCTTTCGCAAACAGCACCGCAATAGCGATCATCTGCACGGTCGTCTTGTATTTCGCCAGGTTCGTCACTGGCAGAGCCCCCATGGACGCCCCTACAAATTCCCGCAGGCCTGACACAAAAACCTCGCGGAACAGGATGATCGTTGCCGGCAACAGGATCCACGGGTCCATCACCAGCTTGTCAGCCGTGGACAGGGCCACAATCACAACCAGTGCAATAACAACCATCGCTTTGTCGGCAATCGGGTCCAGCATTGCGCCGAACTTGCTTTCCTGCTTCCACAGACGCGCAAGGTAGCCGTCAAAGAAATCGGTAATCGCCGCCGATACAAACAATAAAAGCGCGAACCAGTCTGCCAGAGGGCGCTGGAAATACAAAAACATGATTGCCACACCGGGCGCCGCGAAAAGGCGCATGACAGTCAACGTATTGGGGATGTTCCACTGCATCACAAGCCCTTCCAAATCACTTCAACGGTTCCGCGAGAAGATGTAGCCAATGCCTTAGCCTTTGTCATGGAAGAAGTCATAAATCACCTGCGCCAATGCGCTGGAAATGCCTTCAACCGCCTTTAAATCCGCCAGATCGGCGCGAGACACAGCTTTGGCACTGCCAAAGTGGGTCAGCAATGCACGTTTGCGCGAGGCCCCGACCCCTGGCACCTCATCCAGCGGATTGGCGAAAGTCGCCTTTGTGCGTTTCGCCCTGTGGGTGCCAATGGCAAAGCGGTGGACTTCGTCCCGCAGGCGTTGCACGAAGTAAAGCACCGGATCATTGAACCGCAACGCAAAGGGGCGCTGTCCGGGACGGTAGAACTCCTCTTTCCCTGCATCGCGGTCCGTCCCTTTTGCCACACCGATAAAGGGCACATCATCAATACCGAGCTCCTCCATGATTTCGGCAACCGCCGAAACCTGCCCCGCGCCGCCATCGATCAGCACCAGATCCGGCCAGTTTTCCGATTTCCGGTCCGGATCTTCCTTTAACAATCGCTTGAACCGTCGGGTCAGCACCTCTTTCATCATGCCAAAGTCATCCCCCGGCGTCAGGCTGGTGTCCTTGATATTGAACTTGCGATAGGCGGATTTGATGAACCCTTCGGGTCCGGCCACCACCATGCCCCCGACTGCATTGCTGCCCTGAATGTGGGAGTTGTCGTAAACCTCTACACGGCGCAGCGGCCCTTCCAGATCAAAAGCCTCGGCCAACCCTTCCAGCAGTTTCACCTGTGTCGCCGTCTCTGCCATCTTACGCGCCAGTGATTCACGTGCATTGCGCAGCGCACCGGCCACCAGTTCGGATTTCTCGCCCCGTTGGGGCACCGAAACCTCCACCCGCCGCTCCAGCTTGTCGCTCAGCAACTGCTCCATCAGGTCACGGTTCTCGATCGCTTCGGACAACAGCACCAGACGCGGTGGCGTCTTGTTGCTGTAGAACTGACCCAGAAATGCCTCCAGCACCTCTGCCCCGCCTGCGCCCGATCCGGTGCGCGGGAAATAGGCGCGGTTGCCCCAGTTCTGATTGGCGCGAATGAAGAACACCTGCACGCAAGCCTGCCCGCCTTCCATGTGCAGGGCCACAATATCCGCTTCGGCCACCCCTTGCGGGTTGATGCCCTGGGTTTGCTGCACCTGTGTCAGCGCGCGGATCCGGTCCCGCAGGGCGGCAGCGCGCTCGAATTCCATTGCGGCGCTGGCCTTGGCCATGTCCTTGGCCAGCGTTTCCTGCACCGAAGTCGAACTCCCCCGCAGAAACCGGCTCGCATCCTGCACCAGCTTGGCATACTCTTCCTTGCTGATATGCCCCACGCAGGGGGCCGAACACCGCGAGATCTGGTATTGCAGACAGGGCCGCGTCCGGCTTGCAAACATGGAGTCCGAACAATTGCGCAGCAAAAAGATCTTTTGCAGCTGATTCAACGTCCGGTTCACAGACCCCGCGCTGGCAAAGGGGCCGTAGTAATCGCCCTTTTCGGTTTTCGCGCCGCGATGTTTGGTGATCTGGGGATAGTCGTGGTTTTTCGTGACCAGAATATTCGGAAAACTTTTGTCATCCCGCAACAGAACATTGTAACGCGGCTTCAACTGCTTGATGAGGTTCTGCTCCAGCAGAAGGGCCTCGGTTTCCGTGCGGGTCGTCAGGAACATCATGGCCGCTGTCGCCGCGATCATCCGCCCGATCCGCGCCGAATGCCCGCGCCCCTGCGCATAGTTTGACACCCGCTTCTTCAGATTACGTGCCTTGCCCACATAAAGCACATCGCCCTTCTGGTCGAGCATCCGGTAAACCCCCGGACTGTTGTCCAGAGTTTTCAGGTAGCCCTGAATAACCTTCGCACCGGTCGGGGTATTTTCCCCCGCCTGCCCCTCTTCTTCGGGCAATCTGTCTCTGGATGTGTCTGTCATCACACTCTTATGCCTGATTCCCCGAATGGCTGCACCGAACCGCAAGGTTGAACAAGTGTTTCTTTGTCCACCATAGCTGTGGATAACTCTGCGGATAACTCCTGATCATACGGGTTTTCCCCTTTGTTTCGGCGGGTTTCAGCGGTTTGCACATTTTTTAGGCAGGCCTCGCACCCGTTGATTTCAAACGAAAAAAACTTTATCGCGGGGCAAATTCCTGAAATCGTTAACAAATTTGTTACCCGAATTTAAAGAATCTTTGGACCGTGGACAAAACAAGTGGAGTCAACCGGATTTTCCCCCGATTGCCCCCGCGACACCCTGAATATCAGGGGTCTGCCAGCCCAGATGCTGCCCGCCGTCCACACATAACAGCTGCCCTGTCGTGGCCGGACTATCCAACAGATAGTTCATCGCAGCGACAATTTCCTCGGGGTTAGACCCACGCTGCAAAACCGTATTCTGGCGTTGGTTGGCAAAGTGGGAATCGCTCTGCCGCTCCCCGATCATCGTTGGACCAGGCCCGATGGCATTGACCCTTACGGCGGGTGCCAGCCCCCGTGCAGCGGTCTGTGTGAAAGCCCACAACCCCATCTTTGCCAGTGTGTACGTCATGAACTCCGGCGTCAGCTTGCGCACGCGCTGATCCACCATGTTGATCACGGCACTTGTGGCAATCATCTCACCATTTTCAACCCTGCGGGCTTCCGGTGCCTGTTCGGCAAAAGCCTGTGTCAGGAACAGCGGCGCGCGCAAGTTGGAATTGATGTGCCGGTCCCAACCCTCAACCGTGGCAGTCTCCAGTGTATCATATTCAAAGACAGAAGCGTTGTTAACCAACACATCCAAGGGCTGCCCCAAAGCCGCCGCCGCGCGGGGAATCAACCCAAGGGTGTCGTCCCGATCCAGCAGATCCGCCTGTAGCGCCACAGCCTTCACGCCAAGCGCCTGCGCCTCGGCAACGGTTTCTTCCGCTTCCTGTGCAGAGCCTGCGTAATGCACAGCTACATCCACGCCCCGTTCCGCCAGTGCGAGCACCATCGCCCGCCCCAAGCGCCGAGCGCCCCCTGTAACCAGCGCCGCCCGATAGATCATGTTTTGTCTCCTGTGCCCCCGCAGGGGCATTTCTCGCCTGCCAGACTATATCGCCCGCAAGATTTGCATTTCACGCCGGTCTGCACCCCCTTGCGCTTCAAAGATTTTGGCAGTTTGGGCATCCGCAAGCGCCCGAACATAGCCAGCACCAATATGAAGACCAGAAAGAGAGTGACGACCTTTATCATCCCTGTACCCCATAGCGGGACCAGAACGTCCGGTCCTCGACACTGCCGATCACATCCTGCGCTGCTGCTGCCAGCCCGAACCGTTGCAACAGGGATTTGCGTTGCCCCTGTACGTTGAACTTCACCTTATCGCCAAACCGCTCTTTCAGGAATGGCACCGGATGGGCCACACCGTCGACAAGACCGACCTCAACAGCCTTCTGCCCGACCCAGATTTCGCCGGTAAACAGATCGTCACCCGACAGTTTGTCACCCCGTCGCGCTTTCACATGGTCTATGAAATTGCCGTGAATTACCCGCTGCAACTCTTTGAGGCGTTCAACATCTTCGGCCCGCTCGGGGCGGAACGGATCAAGCATGGATTTGTCTTCGCCCGCTGTGTGAACCCGTCGCTCCACGCCATGTTTCTCCAGCAATCCGGTAAATCCGAAGGATGCAGAGATCACCCCGATAGACCCGACAACAGAGGACGCATCCACGTAAATCTCGTCAGCCGCGCAGGCGAGCCAATAGCCCCCCGAAGCCGCGACATCCTCGCAAAAGGCATAGACTTTTGTGTCGGTTTCCTCGGCCAGCCGCCGGATACGCGCCCCGATCAGGGAGGATTGCACCGGCGACCCGCCGGGCGAGTTTATCACCAGCGCAACAGCTTCCGGATTGCCTTTGCGAAAGGCTTTTTCCAGCAGCGGCGCAACGCCGGCATCGCTCAAACCGCTGCCTCCCAGTCGGGAAGAGCCACCAATCACGCCGGACAGACGCACCACAGAAACGACAGGATGGCTTTTCAGCCCGGGAATATATTTTCTCATGGCCAAGACATAGGGTGAAACCGGCGGCGGTTAAAGTCCTGCCAGCCAGAAAGACTGCCCCACACTCTTTTTGGTTCAAATATCCCAATCCTGCCGACGCCGCCTGTCAGCAGCGCCGCAAGTCAATTGGTTCAGATCCACTTGGCCATAGGCGGCAGGCTCATCAGGACCGCATCGGGATCATGTCCTGTTTCCAGCCCGAATTTCGTGCCGCGGTCATAAACAAGGTTATATTCCGCATAAAGCCCGCGATGCACCAGCTGCGCCTCTTTATCCGCGTCAGACCATCCGTTATTCCGCCGCTTTTCCGTGACCGGCAGGAAAGCCTCCAGAAAGGCGCGGCCAACATCTTGCGTAAAGGCGAAATCCGCCTCCCAATCGCCGGTGTTCAGATCATCATAGAAGATGCCGCCAACCCCGCGCGCCCGTTTGCGGTGGGGGATAAAGAAATAGCGGTCCGCCCATTCCTTGAAACGCGGGTAATAGGCTGCATCATGCAGATCACAGCGGGCTTTCAGCGCAGCGTGGAACTCCGCCGTATCTTCGGCATATTCGAGGCACGGGTTCAGATCGGCCCCGCCCCCGAACCACCAGCCGTGGGGTGTCCAGAACATCCGCGTGTTCATATGAACCGCAGGTGTTTGGGGGTTCTGCATATGGGCCACCAGCGAAATACCCGATGCCCAGAAAGACGGATCTTCCGCCATCCCTGCCATTCCGGGGCGCGAGGCCATTGCCATCTGCGCCCGCTCTCCAAGCTGCCCGTGCACGGTAGAGATATTCACCCCGACTTTCTCAAACACGCGACCGCCCCGCATCACGGACATCAGCCCGCCGCCGCCCTTGCCGCCGTCCCGTTCCGTTTCGCGCAATTCGAACCGGCCCGCAGGCTGATCCGAGAAAGGCCCGCTGTCCTGCGTGTCTTCAAGCTGTTCGAAAGCGGCGACGATCTCGTCCCTGAGAGCAGAGAACCAATTTGCGGCCCGTGTTTTATTCTCTTCCATTGTCATCCTGATGCATCCTTCCAGTCCAGCCGACCCGCAGTCTTTGGCCAGAGGTCATTGCACCCCTCGCGCCAAGAGTCTAGGTCTGTCTCAGCGGCTTTACGACGACGCCATCTGGCGCGCCTTGATCCAGATCAGGAAAAGCCCGAAGAACCGAAAGACCACTCATGAGCAATCGCAACAACTTTATCATCGGCCCCGGCCCCTCCCCCATGCCGGTCTCTGCCGGAAAGAATAAGGACAACTGGCGCGGGCTGAAATGGATGTTGCTTTCGGTCCTGTCATCATCGGCCATGACCATCGCTGCTCGCTATGCATCGCTCGAACTGGACAGCCGCGTCGTTGTGCTGATGCGGGGGCTGATGACGGTTGCCATGCTGCTTGCCTTGCTGGCGGCCTCGTCCCACATCCGGCAGAAGATCCGCTTTTCCCAACCTATGGCCCATATCATCAGGGGCGGATTGATAACCGCCTCGACCCATTTCGGTTTTTATACGATCGCCACCGTTCCGCTGGCGACGACCACTGTGCTGTTTTTCACTGCGCCTATCTTTGCCACGGTGCTGGCCGTCTTTATCCATAAGGAAGCCATCGGCCCGCGCCGGATCGGGGCTATTTTCGCGGGCTTTGCGGGTGTGCTCATCATCTTGCGCCCGGGAATAGATGCACTTGAAATCGGCCTGATCACAGCGATCCTCAGTTCCCTGACATTTGCAATGGCGCTGACCATGTCGCGCAATCTGGCCAATGCTGACGGGCCGATGTCCACCTACCTGTCCTCGACCGTAATAATGGCGGTACTTTCTGTGCCTGTCGCCGCTCCGGTCTTTACCCTTCCGGACATGACCTTCACATGGTTCGCACTGGCTGCACTGGTCATCACCGGATCCGTGCGCGGCATCGCTGACATTGAAGCCTACCGCTACGCCGATGCGGCCCTGCTGACACCGATCACCTTCCTGCGGCTCGTGTTTATTGGCGGTGCGGGCTATCTGTTTTTCTCGGAAACAATCGACGGGCCAACACTTGTGGGGGCTGCGATCATTATCGCCTCGACCCTTTACATTGCCCAAAGGGAACGGAGCGGCAAGGACAGCGACCGCTAAAACTGCAAACGCGGGCCTTCAGGCCCGCGCTCTGTTGCTTGATTTCAAGGCTTCAGGCCGCCACGCGGATCTTGCGCTTTGGCTGGGCCGTCAGAGAGAAGCGCAGCGGCGTATGGCGCAACCGCGTCATCACTGTGGGAATTGGACTTCCCACCAGCGCGTACATCCGCTCTGATGCCGTATCGGCGGCGCTGACGACAACACTGGTCATCATCTCTCTTTCCAGACGTAGTGGAGAATCATTCATTTCAAACACCTCAACTCTACAGGTACGGACGCGATTTCATTGCGCCCGGGTTGAACATCGCAGAGGAAGGCGGCGCCGGATGGACCAATTTTAGACGATTTCAGGAACAATGATGAACAAATTGTGACGGTTTAACGCCACTTCAATGTTCCCGAAATACTCAGATTCTACCGCCCGCGGATGCGCGGATCGAGCGCATCCCTCAACCCGTCACCGATATAGTTCACAGACAGAACCGTCAGCGAAATCATCAAACCGGGCAATACCACGCGCTCGGGGAATTCTTCCATCCGCGGCACTGCGTCGGACAAAAGCTTACCCCAGGTCGGGAAATCGGACGGGAACCCCACCCCGAGGAAAGACAGCGCACTTTCGGTGATAATCGCTGTGGCCAGTCCCAAAGTGGCGGACACCATGATTGGGGACAAAACGTTTGGCAGCAGGTGGCGGGTGATGATCTTGAACGGCTTCGTGCCGATGGAACGGGCGGCAAGGATGAACTCCCGCTCTTTCAGCGCCAGCACCTCGCCGCGCACGATCCGCGCGGTCTGCATCCAGCTTGTAATACCGATGATGGCAACGATCAGAATAAACATGCCGGTCTCGGGACCAAAATTCTTGCGCAGGGGCTGGCGGAACAGGGTCACAGCCACCAGCAGCAGCGGCAGGATCGGCAGGGACAGCACCAGATCGGTAAAGCGCATGAACAGCCCGTCCAGCCGCTTGAAAAAACCGGCAACAACGCCAATCACGGTGCCGATCACGACAGAGATCAGCATAGCCGCCCAGCCCACCGCCATAGAGGCACGACCGCCCGACAGAAGGTTCGCCAGAATATCCCGCCCCAGATTGTCCGACCCCAGCGGATAGGCCCAATTCACCTTGGCATCCCCGTCCCACAGCGCCGTATAGATCGGGCGGATATCCTTGAACCGGATGTTCAGCTTTTGCGGGTCCACCGTCCACAAGTAGGGACCGATCAGCACGGCGAGCGTGATGAACACCAGAAAACCGCCACCGAACAGCGCCCCCTTGTGGCGGCGGAACTGGCGCCAGACATCGGCCCACTGGCTGCGCGGCGGCGCTGTTGGCACCGGCTCGAATGACTTCGGGGTCGCGGTTTCATCAGTCATAGCGGATCCTCGGGTCTAGCAGGCCGTAGAGAATATCGGCGATCAGGTTGAACACCACAATCAGCAGCGCAAAGATGAAGGTCAGCGTCTGCACCATCGGCAGGTCATTGGCAAACAGCGCTGTCAGCAGCAACTGCCCCACCCCGTTCACCTTGAAAACATTCTCTGTAATGATGGCACCACCGAAGATGGACGGAATGCCGAGCGCAATCACCGTTACCACAGGGATCATGGAATTGCGCAGCACATGCACCATGACAACCACACTTTCCTTCAGCCCTTTGGCCCGCGCGGTGCGCACATAGTCCTGATTGAGATTATCGAGCATGGAAGAGCGCATGAACCGGCTGATCTGCGCCGTCGTCTGCAAGGCCAGCACCATCACCGGCATGATCATCTGCTGGAGCTGGATTTTGAAAGAAGCCCAGTCCCGCACCACATGGGTGGTGTCATAGATCGACGGGAACCAGCCCAGACCGACGGCGAAAACCACGATCAGAAGCGGGCCGGTGAAAAACGGCGGGATCGAAAAGCCGATCATGGTGACGAATGTGCCCGCCTGATCAAACACCGAATACTGGCGGTAGGCGGAATAGATGCCGATGGGCAGTGCAATCAGGATACCGACCACATAGGCCAGCCCCACCACCCAGAGCGTCTGGGGAATGCGCTGGATCACGATATCCATCACCGGCGAACGGGTTTGCCAGCTGATCACCCGCAGCTTGCCCTCGGAAAAACTGGTATCCGGCAACCAGCCAAGCAACCATGTGTCCCGTGTCAGCCAGTCGATAAACACCTGCGGCTCGACCCAGAAGAACTGGATAAGCCATTTGACATAACGGATGTGCAAGGGCTCTCCGAGCCCCAGCGCCTCGCGCATTTTCTGTTTTACTTCAGGGGGCACCGTCAGGGGCACCTGCGCCATCGGATCACCGGGCGCAAGTTCCAGAAGTAAAAATATGATCAAAGAAATAAACAGAAGGGTCGGGATAGAAAAAAGCAGACGACGGATCGTGTATGTGAGCATGAACGCCTCGGTTTATGTCTTTGCCGTGCAACCGGATAAAGGCCCTGCACCCGCTGGTGCAGGTACAGGGCCAGTGGTTCGGTTTACTCAGTGCGGTACCAGTCCGCTGCGTTCCACAGTTCGCTGTCCCAAGTGTTCAGCACAACACCGCCCAGCGTGTTGGAATGGGCGGAAACACGGCCACGATCCACCAGAGGCACAATGGTATATGTGTCCTTGGTCAGCATCTCGTTCATCTGGATGCCGATCTTGCCCCGTTCGTTCAGATCACCGGTATTGGCCAGTTTGTCGATCAGCGCATCATAGGCCGGATCACAGAACCGGTTGATGTTCTCACCCTGCCATTGGCTTTCAGGCTTGGGTTCGCCGCCACAACGGTAGGCCGCAAGATATTGCTGCGGGTCTGTGCCGTTGAAGTTGTTGGCATACATTTCCACATCTGCATAGAACTTCTGGAAGGTATCAGGGGAACCCGGATCACCGCCGAAGAACACAGAGGCATCAATGTTGCGCAACTCGGTTTCAACACCGATTTCGGACCACCACTGTTTGATCAGCGCCTGAAAATCCTGACGCACGGCGTTTGTGGATGTCTGATACAGAAGCGCCAGTTTCTTGCCGTCCTTGTCCCGTACACCGTCACCATCGGTATCGGTCCAACCGGCTTCTTCCAGCAGCGCTTTCGCCCCTTCGATGTCCTGCGTCATACAGTCGGTGTTCGGGGATGCGAAAACCTTTGGCGCAGGAACAAGGTTACAGGTCGGACGACCGGCCTGACCATAGCCAACTTCAACCAGCAATTCGCGGTCGATCGCCATGGACAGCGCCTTGCGCACTTTCAGATCCGACAGGATCGGGTGTGGCGCCTTGCGGGTCGAACGGGTGTCCGCATCCAGTTCAGGGGACGGATCGGTCAGGTTCATTTCCAGACGTTCCACCAGCGAACCGAAAGCCGCAATCGGCTTGCCCTTGCCGCCTTCAGCCATTTTGGCAATCACATCCGGTGCAAGTTGCAGGTTCCACGCATAGTCGAACTCTCCGGTTTCCATAACCGCACGACCCGCAGCCGCCGCATCACCGCCACCTTTCAGAGTCAGCGTCGCAAAGGCGGGTTTGGCCGCATCACGATAATGCGGGTTGGCTTCCATCTGGATCACGTCATTTGGACGGAAATCCGTTACACGGAACGGGCCTGTGCCGATGGGATTGAAGTTCGCTTCAGTACATTCCGGCGCTTTCGCCCCGAGACAATCGGCAAATTGTGCCGCCTGAAGGATCGGAGACTGCCCACCCATGAACGGGCCGTAAGGGTTGGGTTTTGGCTGGTTGAAGGTGACTTTGGTTGTCAGCTCGTCAATAGTTTCAACCGAAACAACACCGTCAAAGAAAGACGCCTGCGCACAGCCGCCTTCCGGATGCATACAGTAATCAGCGGTAAATTTCACATCTGCAGAGGTTACAGGCGAACCGTCGGACCACTTCAGCCCCTCTTTCAGCTTCCATGTGATAGAGGTCAGATCCTCGCTTACCCCGCCATTGGCGACCGTAGGGATCTCTTGCGCCAGATACGGCACCAGCGCACCGTCCTGATCGTAGCGCCCAAGAGGTTCAATCACCAGTGAGGAGGCTTCAACGTCCTTGGTCCCTGCGGAAAGGAACGGGTTCAGAATGGACGGAGCCTGCCAGTAGATCACGTTTACATGGCCGTCAGAGCCGCGCTCTGCCTGACCCATGGTAGCCATTGAGAGCGCCAGAACGCTGCCAACGGTCAATGATTTGAATTTCATAGTAACTTAACTCCCAATTGTTGTGTTTTAGGTCTTGGATGCTGCGCCATCCTGCGCACCAAAGGCACGGGATGCAAAGCTCACAGGGGCTGAATTCGCCAAAACCGGCAACCGTTTTGATTGATCACTATTAGGGGAACAAACCAAACAGAGGTTTTGCAACAGCTTCTCCTGATACGTTTCAATGCCGGAATCGGTCTCCGGCATACAGACCATGGCAAAGACTAAACCGATAAATTCCTATCACACAACGTTTTTTCTTAAACTTTGCCGAACAGCTTGGTTTTCCAATGACTTGCCCCAGGGGAAGGAAGCACGGTTTTGCGCTTGACGCCCCGCCCCTGTCTTCCCACACTCCGGCCATTCCAAACAGGATGATCTGAAGATGGCTGACAGCTATACCCCCCGCGAAATGCTGGAAAAACTGGTGGGTTTTGATACGGTTTCGCACCGATCCAATCTCGAACTGATCTCTTTTGTCGAAGACTACCTCGCCGCCCACGGCGTTGAAAGCACACGGGTCTACAACGATACCGGCGACAAGGCGAATCTCTATGCCCATATCGGCCCGATGGAATCCGGCGGCGTGATCCTGTCCGGTCATACGGACGTGGTGCCGGTGGAAGGGCAGAACTGGTCCACCGATCCCTTCACCCTCACAGAAATCAACGGCAGGCTCTACGGCCGTGGCAGTTGTGATATGAAAGGCTTTCTGGCGATCGCACTTGCCCATGTGCCCGAAATGCTGGCTGCAGGTTTGAAAACCCCGATCCAGCTTGCACTCAGCTATGATGAAGAAGTCGGCTGTGAAGGCGTTATTCCAATGGTCAAAGAACTGGCCGGAAAGATGCCCAAAGCAGACATTTGCATCGTTGGGGAACCTTCTTTGATGAAGGTCGTGACAGGCCATAAAAGCGGCATCGGCTTTGAAACCGAAGTCACCGGCTACGAGGTGCACTCCTCTCTCGCCCATAAGGGTGTCTCTGCCATCATGACCGCCGCAACGCTGGTGGAATGGCACAACGCCAGAAATGCGGATGCCGTTGCAAGTCAGGATCCGGACTGCATATTCGAGCCCCCATTCTCCACTTATCATGTGGGCATTATCAACGGCGGCACCGCGGGCAACATCACCGCCAAAACTTGCAGATTCATCAATGATTTCCGGCTGCTCCCCGATGAAAGCCTGACGGAAGCAACAGACGCCTACCGCAGCTTTGCAGCGGAACTGGAAACCAAAATCAAAGCCGTCCGCCCCGAAGCCGCAATCCGCATCACCCGCCTTTACGACATGCCCGGACTAGAGCCAGAAGAAAACGGCAAGGCCGAAATCCTTGCCCGCCGCCTGACCGGAGACAACTCCGGCAATGTCGTCAGCTACGGCACGGAGGCCGGACATTTTCAGGCCGAAGGCATCTCGACGGTCATCTGCGGGCCCGGCTCCATCGAACAGGCCCATCAGGCAGACGAATATATCTCAATCGACCAACTGGATCAGGGCGCGCGTTTCATGCGCGATCTGATCGACGCACTTTCATAAGGATACGACCATGCCCCTGATTAATAGATTCGCCGAAACCCACGCCGAAATCACCGCAATCCGCCGCGATCTGCACGAACATCCCGAACTGCAGTTCGACTGTCACCGCACCGCCGGTATCGTCGCGGACAAACTTCGGCAATGGGGCTGTGACGAAGTGAAAACGGGCATCGGCCAGACCGGCGTCGTGGCCGTGATCAAAGGCAAGCAGAACACATCCGGCAAGGTCATCGGCCTGCGCGCCGACATGGATGCCCTGCCCATCTTCGAAGCAACCGGCCTTGATTACGCCTCCAAGACCGAAGGCAAAATGCACGCCTGCGGCCATGACGGCCACACCGCCATGCTGCTCGGGGCGGCGCAATACCTGTGCGAGACCCGCAATTTCGACGGCACCGCCGTTGTGATCTTCCAACCTGCCGAAGAAGGCGGCGGCGGCGGGCGCGAGATGGTCAACGAAGGCATGATGGAAGACTTCGGCATTCAGGAAGTCTATGGCATGCACAACTGGCCCGGGCTGCCTGTCGGTAGTTTCGGCATCCGCTCCGGCTCTTTCTTCGCGGCGGCCGATCTGATCGAAATCGAAGTCACCGGCAAAGGCGCACATGCGGCCAAGCCCAATGACGGGATCGATACCACGGTTGTCGCATCACATATCGTGATTGCGTTGCAAACCATCGCATCCCGCGTAGCCGATCCGCTGGACTCCGTAGTGGTCTCTGTCACCAGCTTTGAAACCGAAAGCAAGGCCTTCAACGTGATCCCCGAAAAGGTGGAACTGCGCGGCACCGTGCGCACCCTTTCGCCCGCCATGCGCGACATGGCAGAGGAACAGATCAAGCGCATCGCGGAAAACACAGCCGCTGCCTTCGGCGCCACCGCCAAAGTCAACTACCAGCGCAATTATCCGGTGATGGTGAACCACGACGCCCAGACCGAATTCATGGCCGATGTCGCCAAAGAGGTCGCAGGCCCTCATAACGTCAACACCGACATGGAACCGACAATGGGCGGCGAGGACTTCGCCTTCATGCTGGAATCCCGCCCCGGCGCCTATATTCTTGTGGGCAACGGCGAAGGGGCCATGGTCCACCACCCCGAATACAACTTCAATGACGAAGTCATTCCGACCGGTTGTTCGCTCTGGGCCGGGATCATCGAAAAATCCATGCCCGCTGCCTGATCAGACAAAAGCCCCGCCGACTTTCCGTCAGCGGGGCTTCAATGTTCTAAAAATACTCGAAAACCTTACGGTTCCAGACGCACCGCACCCTGAGACGCATTCCCGACATTTGCCGCATAAACCCGCAGCGCACGGCTGATCTTGCGCTTGCGCGGCTCTGCCGGTTGCCACGGATTTTCCCGTGCTTCCATCGCAGCCCGACGCTCTGCCAGTTCTTCATCGGTCAGCTTCACGTTCATGCTGCGGTTCGGAATGTCGATCTCGATGATATCGCCTTCTTCGACCAGCGCAATGTTTCCGCCCTCGCCCGCTTCGGGGGACACGTGCCCGATGGACAGGCCGGATGTACCGCCCGAAAAGCGCCCGTCCGTGATCAGCGCACAGGCTTTGCCAAGCTTCATGGATTTCAGGTAAGTCGTCGGATACAGCATTTCCTGCATCCCCGGCCCGCCCCGTGGCCCTTCATAGCGGATCACAACCACATCGCCTTCCTTGACCTCCCGGCCAAGAATGCGGTTACAGGCTTCTTCCTGGGATTCACAGATTACCGCGCGGCCCTCGAATTTCAGAATGCTTTCATCCACACCGGCGGTTTTGACAACACAGCCTTCCTGACTGAGGTTGCCGAACAGAACCGCAAGTCCGCCTTCTTGGGAATGGGCGTGCTCTACATCACGGATGACGCCGTTTTCGCGGTCCAGATCCAGTTCCTTATAGCGGCGGGATTGGGAAAACGCTTTCGTGGTGCGTATACCACCGGGCGCTGCGAGAAACAGCTCGCGCACGGATTCATCATTGGTTGTGCGCACGTCCCATTTGGCAATCGCATCACCAAGGGTGGGTTCATGAATGGTGCCGACAGAAGTGTCGAGCATCCCCGCACGGTTCATCTCTCCCAGAAGCGCGAAAATACCCCCTGCACGATGCACATCTTCCATGTGCACATTGGCGACCGCCGGTGCGACCTTACACAGGCACGGCGTATTGCGGGACAGACGGTCAATGTCATCTACTGTAAAGTCTACTTCCGCCTCCTGCGCCATCGCAAGCAGGTGCAGAATGGTGTTCGTAGAACCACCCATGGTAATATCCATGCGCATGGCATTCTCGAATGCGGCTTTGGTGGCAATACCACGGGACGAAACCGCTTTGTTTCCGTTCACGTAATAGTCTTTGGTCAGCTCAACAATCCGGCGCCCCGCCTTGCGGAACAGCATCTCGCGGTCGGAGTGCGTGGCCAGCGTCGATCCGTTGCCCGGCAACGCCAGCCCCAGCGCCTCGGCCAGACAGTTCATAGAGTTCGCAGTGAACATGCCGGAACAGGACCCGCAGGTCGGACAGGCGCTTTCCTCGATCGCAAGGACTTCCTCATCGGTGCGGTCGGGGTTGGCCGCCTGCATCATCGCATCCACCAGATCGATTTTCTGCAATTCCCCGTCGATATCGACCTTACCGGCCTCCATCGGACCGCCCGAGACAAACACCACCGGAATATCCAGCCGCAGCGCCGCCATCATCATGCCCGGGGTGATCTTGTCACAGTTGGAGATACAGACCATCGCATCCGCGCAATGGGCGTTCACCATGTATTCCACACTGTCGGCAATAACCTCGCGGCTGGGCAGGGAATAAAGCATCCCGTCATGGCCCATCGCAATGCCGTCATCTACCGCGATTGTGTTGAATTCCTTGGCCACACCACCGGCTGCATGGATTTCCTCAGCCACCAGACCGCCAAGGTCTTTAAGATGCACGTGACCGGGCACAAATTGGGTGAAGGAGTTGACGACCGCAATGATCGGCTTGCCGAAATCCTCGTCCGTCATACCCGTCGCACGCCAGAGCCCGCGGGCCCCTGCCATGTTGCGGCCATGTGTGGAAGTTCTTGAACGATACGGAATCATTGGGCTGCCCTCGCGTGGAAATCTGGTTTTCCACCGTGTTTTGCCCTAAGGCGCAAGGAATTGCCAGCCCCTGCGCCCTGCAATGGCGCAGCGAAAATTCATTGCCTCCGGCGGGAGTATTTCGGGGAACACTGAAACAGCGACTTCAATGTTCCCAAAATACTCTAGCCAGAGCCCGCACAATACCCTGTGGTCTCAGGATTTCAGCCGAACCAGCGTTTGAACCATGCCCTCACGCCGCCTCTGGCGCGGTCCACATCCTCCCCCGCTTCGGCCGCGCGGGCTTCTACAGCATCCCAGCGTTCCTCTATCTGGGCAATTGCAGGATCGATCTTGCGGCGTTTGAACCGTTGCACCAACCGGTAGAAGCCGAGCATGAACAGCCCCATAACGATGTAAATCGCGATGTTGGACCAAGGGATGATCCGCACATCAGGTTCTTCCACGTCCCAGATGGTCACCGCGTTGGGATAGATCGACAGGAATTCGTTCCGCCAACCGTAATGCTTGATCACAACCCACTCCGGCGCGGCGCGGGTGGAAATCCTGTCTGCGGCCTCGGCCTGAAGGTTGGAACTGTCCAGTTTGAAATACCACGGCCAGCCGAAACCGGTGTCTTCGTTGCGAAACACCATGACCTTGCCGTCGGGATAGGAAGTGTTGATCAGACGCAAATCGCGGTTCACGCCTTCGTTGTTGCCGCTGTCTGTCTGGGCATAGAAAATCCTGTTCCACTTGGAAAAGTCCTGCCGGATGATCTCTGTGCCAGTCACCCGCACGATATCGCGCTGTGGCAGCGTGTAATGCAGGAAAGCAAAGACCAGCGCGATCAGAACAATCCAGAAACCCCATTTGAACCAGCGCATTCGGCCATCCTCACATAAAATTCGTCACATAAAGCATCGCGATCACCAGGATGACCGGAATAACATAAACGCCCCAGATCAGCTTGCGCCGGAGCGACCCTTCATAGGCTTTCAGCCCGTCCTCGATGAACTGTTCACGGGGGCCGGGATGTTCTGCGCCTTCGTCAAACTGCTTTTCCAGTTTTTCGCGCCGCACAGAACGGGAATACCATGACAGACAGATGTAGACGATTGTCAGCAAAAACAACCCGATAATAGTTAATCTTACCCAGCCGAACATTGGACTACCTCCGTTTTACCGCCCCCCAAGGGCCAACCCGTTGTATCATATCACGGTCATCATCATCGTAATCGTCGTCGTCATCATCATCGTCGTCGTCATCTGCGCGGCGTCCCCAAGGCTGTCCCACCGGTTTACGTTTGCGCGGGTGGCGGGTTGGTTCGGGTTCTTCCATTGCGGGTTCGTGCCCGAAAAGTTCCTCCCGCGCGCCCGCCTTGTCCATCATATACTCTGACGCGAGATACTCTGCCACATAGTCTTTCTTGGTGTCGGACCATCCGGCATAGGCCCGATAGAAGGCTTCCTTGTGGCAGATGAACAACTGGCGCACATCCAGAGGGGCGAGTTCGGCCAGCAGCATGTTCACCAAATCCCTGTCGGCGTGATCGCTGGCCCGCAGAGTATAGAAATAGGCCGGATGTTCGGAGGAGATCCGCGGCCAGTCCCCCTGCCCCCGCGCCCATTGCCACAGACGGTAGAGCCCTTCGTATTCCTTGGGCAATTGTTTGAGATTGCGCCGTGCCAACCGGCGAAGTTCCCTGCGATCGGGGTTTTCAAACCGCTCCCCCAGTGAAGCAGCCGTGTCAACGACAATAAAATCCAGCTTTTGCTGCAGGATTGCCGCCACGTCCCGCCCCCGCGCCGATGTGACAGGCTCGACCAGATTGTTCACTGCCAGAAAGGTTGCGATGTCGTTGCGCTGGGTGAAATCCATGACATATTCAACATCCCAGTCCGACACATCATCCACCTTCCGCACGGAAATGACGGCGGCTTCTTCCAGATCGCGAAAGACGTAAAGCCCGCCGAAATGTGAGGTGTAAAAGTTATTCTGCTGGAAACTGTTATGGGTAAACACAACAGGATTGCGGGTGATATCACCGGTTTTCTTGCTGATTTCGATCATTTCGGCAATCAGGACATCATCCCACCATGCGTCTTCTTCCGACAGGAAACGGTCGATCTTGCCTTGCAGGATTTTCCCGTCCTCAACTGTGGAAGCGGTGGTATCAGCCTCGACCTCGATCCGCCGGATAGCCAGCAGATCATTCGGACTGTCGATCGAAAAGACAGAATTCACCAGTTCTCCCGCCACGGCATCCTTGGCGGTCAGCGCGAACAACTGGAGTTCGTTTTCGTCCATCCAGCGCCGCAGAATGCTGCGGGAAGTGGAAAATTTTGCATTCAAGAGCGGAGCAGTCTTCTGCTCGGTCGACAAGAGGATGAACTGCCGGTTGCAACCATTCGGGTTAAGATAGAGATCATCGCCAAATTCATCCCCGATTTCAGGGGAATAGCCGGAAATATCCAGATGGAATTCCGTCAGCGTGGTCCGCCGGCCCGTCAGATGTTCCAGCGCACGGTTGTAGCGCTCCACCAGAGTGGGGGAACGCACCGCAAACAGGTTCCCGAACATCAACCCCCGCCGCACAAGACGCATCATGAAAGGACACCCCGTAGGTCGGGCTTCAGCCCGAGCCGATATTCCACAGACGGCAGGGCGATATTTCTATTCAAAAAACTCACCCCTTCCCCTCCAGATACCGCCGCTTGGCTTCCTCGTTCCGCCCGAACTCCCGCACCATGTTTTCAATCGCCACCTCGTCGGATTTATCGGCGTAACGGAATTCGGAATCGGCGTAGCGGTTGATTTCCTGAATCACCATCTCAACGGTGATCGGCTGGGCCAGTTCGGCGATCATCGCTTTTTTGGTCTCATAGTCCTTTGCCAGAAACAGGTCGGTATTCTCCATCCATTCATCGGGGAGTTCAAAATCCATCGCGCGGACTTTGACAGCATCCGTGATGTTCTTGATGGCGCGGCCGGTAAAGCGCGGATCGGCCTGCTGGATACCTTTGAGATAGGTGCCAAGCTTGGCAATCGTGTCAAGCGCACCGATTTGCGAAGTGATACGGTCAAACACATTCAACAACCCTGTTTCATGGGGTTTGGAATGGCTTTCATAGCTTGCCGCGACCGCCTTTTTGATCTGCTGGGCGGCAAAGAGTTCATGTTCCCCTGTCGGGATCGAATGGTTCTTGCCCATCAGCAGGTGCAGGATGTCGATATAATCTTCGCGCGTTTGCGGACCGTCCACCAGAAACCGCGCCCCTGCCCGCTGGCGCAGGGCATCGTCCACATTTTCGGGATAGTTCGAGAACATGCCAAAGGTACAATTGCCGCGCACCACGGTATTGGCACCGGCAAAGCTTTCCATCAGGACGGCGGTGATTTCCAACTGCCCCGCGCTCGACTGTCTGTCGCCCCGTTTGCCGGCAAGCTGGTCAATATCGTCAATGGTGCCAAACCCGATCACCTTGGGGTCAATCACATTGTTGATAAACGCCTTGGCGTTCTGGGCCGATTTCCCCTGATAGCTGTCAATGGAATCCGTGCTGAGGTTCTGATAGCGAAAAGCGTAACCCGCATTAGTGCAATAATCGTTAATCATCCCCGCCATCATCTGGATCAGCGTGGTTTTCCCCGTGCCGGGCGCGCCATCGCCCATGAAGGTAAAGATAAAACCGCCCAGTTCGGCAAAGGGGTTCAACTGGCGGTCAAAATCATAGGCCATCAGCATTTTGGCCAGCTTCATCGCCTGATATTTTGCGATATGGTTGCCGACCACCTCGTTCGGTTTCTTGAACGTCATGGTCAGCTTGGTGGATTTCGCCTTGTGGCTGGTACTGAACCCGTTGATTTCGAAATCATCGGCTTCCACGCGATAGGACACAGTCCTGAAGGGCTCCAGCCGTGGCAGGGAGCCGGCGCGCAGTGCAACCTTTTCCATCAGTTTTTCACAGAATGCCTGCACCACGTGAAGGACTGCGGCTTCATCCTTCGCAAACAGCGCAAGATCCTGATCCAGTTCCCATAGCGCACCGTGCAGGGCAAGCTGCGGGTTATCTGTCAGCACCTCTTCTATCTCGCCGATGTCCACAGCAGCCTCCCCCTCGGCCGTGCCAATCGGCGCCAGCAGAAAAGCAGTCATATTGGCAAACACATGCAGGGATATCGCCGCAGAGGCCGCGAGAAGCTCACCAAACTCGGCTTTCTTCGCAGGCGGTAATGCACCGGAAAGATTGTCTTTCAACAGGGCGGACAGGCCGGTCTGGTCTGCATACTGGTCGCTGACCAAATGGGCCACCGCCAGCGCGCGGCGCAGGGCCTGCAACACGCTAGCCTGTTTCGGGGAGGTCAGCGGATCGCCGTCATCCGCGCCTTCTATCCTGTCGATCAGATGCACGCCTTCGGGCCGCGCGGTACTACGTGTCACCAGCCCCGGCGTGGTAGAGCGGAACCGCCGCCGTGTCCCGATCCCGCTGGAGCGTTCCTTTTGCGGCGCAGCCTCGCGCTTCTGCGCAAGCCGCGGCGTGTGGTCAAACCCGTCCAGCAAGGCCACTGCCGCATCGTATTTCCCGAGGATCAATTCCTCTTTCAACTCCATTAAATTGCCGGTTTCATTCATTGTCGAAAAATCCCTGTCGTCAATTATAACTGGCCACGCGCCCGCTGCTGCCCACAACATATTTACGCACATTGCGCATACCCGCAGGATCACGGTCCTTGAGAACCTGATAGGCCCGTTGTGGCAGTATGAGAGAGCGGTTCTGCTCCGTCGCGCCTGTCAGTTCGCCCCGATCCTCCAGATTGAAAATCTCCCGCTCTGCCACCGAAAACCAGCCCGTTTTTTCCTGTGTCACGGATTTCGACCACAAGGTTTCCACCGTCCATGCCAGCGCCCAATCCATACCTTCCTGCCCTGCCGTTTCCGCCAGCACATCGCGCAGCGGTCCGGTTTGTTCGGTATAGGCATGGGAATACATCGGACCGATATGGATACGGCGCAGTTTCTTGGGATGCAGATCGTCAAAGTCCTGATCAAAGCCGGTGGCAATTGTCACCAGCTTCAACCCCGACACAGCCTGCGCCATCAGATGCGCCTGCACCTGCGGCCAGCGCCGGTCATCCTGTACCAGCGCCGTGCGCCCTGAATCCTCCAGCTCCATCATATAGATCGCCGGAAGGTTTGTCTGGCTGTCATAACTAGCCCAATGCAGGAGATACCGCCGCCGGTCGTCGTCTATGTTGCCCCGCCAGACCGCCTGAGGATCATTACCCGCAAAGAACAGATCCCGCCCCGCCAGGGCTTCGTAATAGAGCCGCTGGGACAGCGCATATTGCAGCGCCGTCGGGTGGGACTGTTCGTTCAGAATATGCCGCACCATCGCCTTTTTGATCTCTTCGGGCGATTGGGAGGTCCGCAGGTGATGTTCCACATTCAGCGCGTCATTGGCCATCTGCAACAGTTCCTGAAACACCGGAAAGCCGCTGTCCTGACGGTCTACAGACATACCGTTGGGCAAGGCCCCCGAAACCCGCCACGTCATCAGGTACTTATAAGACAGCGCGGAAAACGTGTGGCTCAGCCGTGACAGATAATCCTTGATGATCTCCGCTTCTGCATGGCCGACCAGCCCGTCATTGCGGGACAGATCCGTCACCCGTTCCAGATGCCCGATAATCTTGGCAAACTTCGCGAAATAGCGCCGCGTGCGGGCCGCGCCTTCAAGATATTCGTGATCAAGCGTCAGATCGGCAGTCATGCAAACGGCTCCGCGACGATCCTGCCTTTACGCGCCATAAAGATTCTTGTCATGCTTCTCGACAATTTTCTCAAACCGCCGTGCGAAACGCTCATCGGATTTGGCTTTTTCTTCCAGCACCTTGCGGGCAAAGACCATATGATCCTCGTGCTTCTCCATCATCTCGGCCATACGCTGGTTTGTAGCCGAACCAATCGCCGCCATCGCGGTTTGCGCTTCCTGATCCGTCTGCACGCCGATCTCATTGATCTTATGGGCCACGTCCTGCTGTTGCGCCGTTTTCAGCGATTTTGTCAGGGCATCATAAAGCACCACGCGTTGTTTCGTATCCGTTTGCAATTTGTTGATCAGAACCATCTGGGTTGCCGCCTGATTTTGCAGGCTGTCGACCCAGGATTTGCCCTTCTCGATGTAGCGTTCCAATGTCTGGGAGTTGGCCAGCTTCACCTGTTCAGCCTGTGCCAGCTCGTTATACTTCGCATTCAGCGCCGCCAGATCGCTTTCCAGCTTGGTGCGCGCGGCCGCGTCCTGCTCCATGGAAATCTTGTTTTCCAACTCGATAATGCTCGGGTCCATCGCCAGCAGATCCGCTTTGATCTGCTCCAGCTCCCCGACCACAGCTTCCCGCTCTGTCAGGGTTTCCTGCAAATTGCCTTCCACCCGCGTCTTGTGTTCATTCAGAACCGCAAGCTGGCCCTGTAACAGGTTCACAATCACATCCGATTTTGAAATCAGATCCTGCAATTTATCATCAATACTGGCGGTACGCATCCGCTCCTGACGCAGGCTTTCGGACCGCCCCTTGGAAAAGATCCCCACAAAGGTTTCCCAGCCGGTTTTCGTGCGCATCGCATCGAAATCCTGACTGAAGGCCGCCGTCACATCGTCCAGCCCCATGATCAGTTCGGCGATATTCGCATTCATTGCGTCCGAATGGGCGTGCACATCATCCAGAGAGGCATTTTCAATATCTATCGAGATATCACTGCCCGATTTCATCTTGTCCTGCGCCTGTTCCAGCTTGGAGGACAGTTCCGAGATTTTGGACTGCGCCGCTTCCACCTGTGCCTGAGATTCCCTGATCTGCGCATCAAAATCTGCCATCTTGATCCCTTTCAAATGCAACTTCTTCGGTTCTATCTAATAACGTAAACGCGTTTTATAATAGTTTTGCGGCGATTTAACAAAATTGTCGAGCGTTTCACAGCGAGATCACACATTTAACAATCCATTAATAAGCTTCCTTGCCCTGCTCTCCCCCTTTGATATAATCGCGACCAGAGGACGACCTCCCCCGCCGTTTTTTGCTGCGGGGTACAAACAGAAAGGGACGACCCTTTAATTCTATCTAAAGGGAAATCCCGTGCGCACTTCTTTTGACCGTATCCGACAGGCTCTTCTATTTGAAGGTCTTGCCCTCTTCATTCTTATCAGTGTCGGGATGCTTTTTCTCGACCTCTCCCTTGCAGGGATTGGCGTAATCGCCATTGCCGGATCGGTTCTGGCGACGGTGCTGAACTATGTCTACAACCTGGTTTTCGATCTGGCCCTCAAATACAAAACCGGCAGCACGGAAAAATCCCTGCCTGCACGGGTGATCCATACCTTCGGGTTCGAAATTTCCATGTTGATGATCATGCTGCCCTTTGTGATGTGGTGGCTGGATCTGTCCCTGATGCACGCCTTGGTGCTCGATATGTCCTTCACCCTGTTTTACCTGTTTTACACCTTTGCTTTCACCTGGGCATACGACCGGATTTTTCCTGTTCCTGCATAGTTCCGCCGGTATCCCTCCAATTAGGCGGATCAAAGCGGTGATGCGGTCTTGCCCTTAGGGCAGAAATCGTGTCACCTCGGCGCGAAATTGAACATGTTAACGGAGGAGCACCGCATGCTTGACAAGACTGATTTGAAGAACCTTCTGAACGATCCTTCGCTTCTATGCTCTCAGGCATATGTCGCGGGGGAATGGATTGACGCAGACAATGGCGCGACATTCGAAGTTAAGAACCCCGCGCGCGGTGACGTGCTGACAACCCTGCCCGATCTGGGTATCGACGAAGTCAAACGCGCCATTGATGCCGCACAGAAATCCCAGAAGGACTGGGCCGCACGCACCGGCAAGGAGCGCGCCGCAATCCTGCGCAAATGGTACGATCTGATGGTGGAAAACGCCGACGATCTGGGCCGCATCCTGACAGCGGAAATGGGCAAGCCCTTTGCCGAAGGCCGCGGCGAAATCCTTTATGGCGCCTCTTTCATCGAATGGTTCGGAGAAGAAGCCAAACGCAACTACGGTGAAACCATTCCGGGCCACCAGCCCGACAAACGCATTACCGTGATCAAACAACCCGTGGGCGTCGTAGCCTCGATCACACCGTGGAACTTTCCCAACGCAATGATCGCACGCAAGGTGGCCCCTGCTCTGGCAGTGGGCTGTACATTCGTTGCACGCCCCGCCAAGGAAACCCCGCTTTCGGCCCTGGCCATGGCCCTGCTGGCGGAACGGGCCGGTGTACCTGCCGGCGTGTTCTCGGTTGTCACCAACACCCGCGCCTCCATAGTGGGCAAGGAATTCTGCGACAACCCGATCGTGCGCAAACTGACCTTCACAGGCTCTACCGAAGTGGGCCGCATCCTGATGGAACAGGCCGCAGGACAGATCATGAAAACCTCCATGGAACTGGGGGGCAACGCACCGTTTATTGTGTTTGATGACGCAGATCTCGACAAAGCGGTCGAGGGCGCGATGATCTCCAAATACCGCAACAACGGGCAGACCTGCGTTTGCGCCAACCGGATCTACGTGCAAGCCGGCGTTTACGATGCATTCGCCGAAAAACTGGCCGCTGCCGTAGCTGAAATGAACGTGGGCGACGGTCTGGATGACGGTGTGACCGTCGGGCCGCTGATTTCGGAAGATGCGGTAGAAAAAGTGGAAGAGCATATCAAGGATGCAACCGACAAGGGCGCAAAAATCGCAGCAGGCGGCAAACGCCACGCACTTGGCGGCACCTTCTTTGAACCGACAATCCTGACAGGTGTGACGTCTGACATGATGGTCACAAACGACGAAACCTTCGGTCCGGTTGCGCCGCTGTTCAAGTTTGATACCGAAGAAGAAGTCGTCGCGGCCGCGAACGACACGATCTTCGGTCTGGCCTCCTATTTCTATTCCAACGACCTGTCCCGCGTGCACCGCGTTCAGGAAGCGCTGGAATACGGCATGGTCGGCGTAAACACCGGCCTGATCTCAACCGAAGTCGCGCCGTTTGGCGGTGTCAAACAATCCGGCATCGGGCGCGAAGGCTCCCGCCATGGCACCGAAGACTATCTGGAAATGAAATATATCTGCACATCCATCTGATCTGCCGGATATCCAAACCGAAACCGCGCCCCTACCGGCGCGGTTTTTTTTGTTGATGTTCAATGTTCCCCAAATACTCCCGCCGGAGGCGGTATATCCTTCACATCAAGCGCTGTCACAAACGCTTTGAGTTTTAATTCGTGCTTTAATATGAGTGCGGTAGCGTCGCAGCGCGGTCCGGGATTTCCCGGGCAGTTCCATCCGCGTCTTTAGATGTTTCACAAGCGCACATTTGGCAAAATCCAAATCTTTTACAGTCGCTCGGTCACAGCCGCTGCCCCCTGTCAAGCATTGCTCGAAAGAGACCGGAACTAAACCGTGACAAGTCCAGCCCTTGCAACAGATTTGAGCATTCCTTTGGTGTGACATCGGATGGTTTCGAGATCTTCGCACTCTCGCGCAAGGGCCTTCACGCGCCTGGGTTTAAGGTTCAAACCTTTCCTGAATGTCTGAGATTAGTCAGAACTGCGGCATCAGGAAGTTTGCACCGCGAACGACCATCCAATATTTTTTTTCCGGAACGACAGCTAGGTCCAACGGCATTCTGGTTGAGGTGTTTTTACGAAATTTGCTGCCGCGAGCGTTCGATTTGCGTTTGGAAATGCAACTCCCCCTCAGCTTTACTACAGGATTTGGCTTAGGAATTCTTTGGTTCTTGGATCTTGGGCATTCTGGAAGAATGTTTCGGGCGGACCATGTTCCACGATAACGCCGCGATCAGTGAAGTAGATGTGATCCGCGACTTCCCGTGCAAATGCCATTTCATGGGTCACCAGAATGCAGGTCATACCGTCCTCGGCAAGGTCTTTGATAGTCTGCAGAACCTCACCAACGGTTTCAGGATCTAGGGCTGCGGTCACCTCATCAAAGAGTATCACGTCCGGTTGCATCGCCAGAGATCGTGCAATTGCGACGCGCTGTTGTTGCCCGCCTGACAACTCCCCAGGATATGCGTTTTCTTTTCCTTCCAACCGTACTTTTTTGATCAAAGCACGCGCCACTTCCTCCACTTTGACCTTGTCTTGTTTCAAAACGCGGACAGGTGCCATCATGACGTTTTGCAAAGCCGTTTTGTGCGGAAAAAGATTGTACTGCTGGAAAACCATGCCCACTTTTTTGCGCAATTCAAGCTTGTCCACTTTTGGATCGTTGACCTCTTGGCCCTCCACCAGAATTGATCCCTGTTGAATATCGTTGAGCGCATTTATGCAGCGGATCAGGGTCGATTTACCGGACCCAGAAGGGCCGATAATGCAGATTACATCGCCTTTCATGACGTCGAGCGATACGCCGTTCAAGACCTTCAATTCTCCGAACGATTTGTGCACATCCTTAAGAGAGACCATAGGGTCTGCGGTTGTCCAGCTCATGTATTTTCCTCAGTTAATGACAGCGTATTTCTTCTCCAGCCACACGGTAAAGCGTGCAATTGGATAGCAATAGATAAAGAACAGCAGCAGGACGAAGCCGTAGAAAGGGGCCAGCAGCTCGGGGCGTCCGCCTTCCGAGGCAAGCGCCTGTCCGGTTAGGGTCATCACCTCGGATACGCCGACAATTGAGGCCAGAACTGTGGCCATTGTGAGAATGGAGTAAAGGTTCATCCAAGGTGGCAGCATCCGTTTCACGCATTGCGGCAGGATGATCAGCCACAGAGTTTGCATTCTGGTGTAGGCTAGGCTTTCTGCCGCTTCCCATTGACCACTTGGCAATGAGCGAACCGCCCCGCGCACGATCTCGGATACGTTGGCCATGACAGGCAGGGACAGGCCCAAAATTGCCTTCAACCAATCGGGGAAAGGTATTTTGAAGCCAAGAACGTTAATTTCAAACGGCAACAAGAACATTGCAAAGAACAACAGGACCAACCACGGCGCGTTGCGGAAGAACTGTGTGACAAACCACGAACTGTGGCGGGTCGCCGCGATCAGCGATATCTGCCCCAGCCCCAGAATGGCGCCGATGGCTGTTCCAAATGCCATGGCACTGATCGAAATGATCAAGTTGAATATGAACCCTTTTAACAACAACGGGGCCCAGTTTAGCAGAACGGTCAAGGGCGATTCCTGACCTGAAGGCGCCTGCGCGAACGCAACGCACGGCCCGATAATCGCTATTAAGGCAACTGCTAGAATGTGCTTTGATTTCAGGCCCGGGAATGGCGCGCTCTGATGCCGCTTCAGCGGCAGCATCACGGGAAGATCGGTTTCATATTTCATCAGCCATACCCCGGAATTTTCATAGCACGTTCCCACCGGTTCATGCCGCTCACCAAAATGCCTACCAGTACAAAATAGGCGAGTAGCAAGAACACCATCATTTCGGTGACATTGACATTGTCGGACCAGATTTGGTTCGCCTCGTACAACATTTCCGGTACTGCGATTGCATAGGCCAGTGTGGTGGTTTTAACCAAGTTAACCAAGTTATTGTTCAGCGCGGGCAAGACAACACGAAACGCCAATGGCAGCGTGATGTCGCGGTAGATTTGCAGTTTGGAAAAGCCCAACGCTTCGGCGGCCTCAACTGTGGATTTTGGCACCGCTTCAATGCCGGAACGAAAAATCTCGACGTTGAAGGCACCTGCAAAGAAGGACAGCGAAATCGCCGCCCACGCGAAACTGCCAAAAATCGGCGATTGCCCACCCCAGTCATTCTCCACCCGTGGCAGCAAGGTGCCGATAGCGAAGTAGAAGAAATAGAGCTGAACCAGTGGTGGTGTATTGCGGAATAACTGAATGTAGACGCTTACAAAGCGTCGCGTCCATTTAAATGACGAGCCCTGAAGCCATGCCCCGATAACTCCAATGATGATAGAAAAGAACAAGCAAACGAGCGAAAGCTTAATCGTAGTGAACAGACCATCAATCATACGGTTCCGGTCATATTCATCATAGAGAAATGGAAGGTTTATACCTGTCTCTTGGTATAGAGTACGAAACCATTCGTAGACCATTTCCATATATATATCCCCTCAGGCGTTTCGGTCGGACGGAACAAGAATGCTCCGCCCGACCGCCGACTTGTTGTTATTTATATTTGTCGTGCATGGCTTTTGCGAACGGCGTGTTGGTCACACCCCATTTCGTCTCAAGCTCAAGGATGCGGCCGGTTTTGTGCCATTCGATGATCATATCACTCATCATTTGAGCAAAGTTTTCCTCGCCCAAAGCGACAGCCAGCCCCCAAGGCGCATCATCAATAGTTTGAAGTGGCATTTCGTAGTCTGCCCATTCAGGTTCAGCCGCTTTGGCCACGATCGCACTGTCATCATAAACGAATGCTGCACAGTTGCCGCCCTTCAGCGCTGAATAGGCTTCGGCGGTGCCCTTAAACGCAACGATCTCCGCACCGTAGGTCTGCGATGTTGCTTTGTTGTAGAATGCACCTTGAATGCCGCAAACCGGTTTGCCGCGCAGATCTTCCCATTCCTTCAGGCCAAGGCTCTTGGGCGCCAGAACGTTAGTGCCAGAGGAATAATAGTTGGGATCCGGGATCAAGACGACCTCGCGGCGGTCGGGTTTGTCCGTCATTGTCGCGATCATCAGGTCGATCTTGCCCTGTTCCAGAAATTGCATCCGGTTCGAACTGACCACTGGTACGAATTCGATGTCGACGCCCAGTTTGTCCGCCACATCTTTCGCAAGATCAGGTTCAATGCCAATCACAGCGCCCGAAGTGTCTAGAAAACCGTAAGGTTTATAGTCAGCTTTTGTGCCAACGATCAGTGTCCCGCGTTCCTTGATTGTATCCAGAATATCGGCAGTGGCGGCCGAGATGCTAAGTGCCGATACAACTAGCGTTGCTGCAAGTGTTTTGATTTTCATTAGTTTTCCCTGTTGCTGTTAAAGTTCTATTAAGCTGCGCTGCCCTTTCGATCTGAGGACATTCACATCATGAACGGTTAATACGTTTGAGAGCGGCCAACCGCTCTGCAATCAGAAAGATCATCCAGCCAGCATAAACCTGTAATGTCAACACATCTATCTAAGCATTGTTTTTACTGACACTTTATAAGGTCGCAGGTCAGACTGCCGGCAAAGATGATCTAGCACAAAGCGCGGTGTGGATATCGAGCACCCTGGGTGATCCTTGCTCAAAGGCTCACATTTCTACATCGGACCAATCTGCTGCTTTTCTGTAAAGACCTGAAGAATTCTCAACTGGCTCGTACGAATTGAATGGCTGTATCGCAGAAAATGATAATTCGGGCGTGACGTTATACGGTTTTCAATGGCCAACGATGGAGCAACGATGCCGGTTTCCAGTTATCATCTCTGGGCTGTTTGCCCATGGCAAGGAGTGGTATGACGCAATAGCAGTTGCGAACGCGCCAAATCGATGGTTTTAGCTGGCGCAAACAGGTTGGAAATGCAGGCATAACATGCTTTAGGTTAGGCAGATAAGAGAGGATTGATCATATCAATAAGTTTAACCCAAAGACGCTATCGATAGCTCATCAAGAGGTGGTTAAAGACACCCGCCGATGGCTTGAGCAAATGGTGGTTGGATTAAATCTTTGCCCTTTTTCCCATAGCGTTATAGCCCGGGACCAAGTGCATTATTCCGTATGTGATGCCACCACAGATGAGCACCTAAAACAGTTCTTTGTGGACGAATTACAGCGCCTGCTTGGGGCTAATGAAAATGACGTTGCCACTAGCTTGCTCATGTTTACCCAAGGACTAGAAGAGTTCAGTGATTACCTTGCCTTACTCGACTGGTTTCAGCAGCTATTGGAGGGAGCAGAACTGACACAGCATGTGCAATTAGCATCCTTTCACCCTCAATATCAATTTGAGGGTGTGGCTGCAGACGATCTTAGCCACTTTACCAATCGCTCACCCTATCCAACCATACATATTCTGCGTCAAAATCAGGTAACTAAAGCCCTCGCTCACATTTCGGACCCAGAGAAGATTTATTTAGATAACATAAAAACATTAAATAAGCTTGGTCGCCGACAAGTCGAAGCACTCTGTCCCTGGGGTAAATAAAAACCTGTTGCACCGCCTCGTAACCGCGTGCGCCGCCAAGGATTGGGTCCAAAGACGGCTTAAACTGTTAGAGTGTTTGCTTTATCAGGTTTGTTGCATTGCTCTGGCCCTACTTTGTGGTGAAGTGGTCCCGCATTTTGGAACAACTTTGTGGCTCCGGTAAAAATTGATTTGGTTGGTTTCATGTCGCCCTCTGGCTCTGTTGTGTGTCGAAGAATGCGTCGTCAGGGGATTGTTTTTAGGATCGTGCGGGGCCGCTCTATGTCGTAGATGAATGGCCGCACACAGGCCGAGTATTTCTACATCCTCCTGCCTGCTCACCAGATCATTTTTTCCGAAGGGCTCGCGATGGAAAGCTTCTATCCCGGAGCAATGGCGATAAAAATGCTGTCCCCGCACCAGAGGTGGAGATCGAGCAGGTTCTGCCCTGTCTCAAAGAAAAGCCGGAGGGCTACGGTCCAAAAACACGAACGTCGATTACATGCCGGCAGGCTGAACAGCTATCCCGGGATATTCAGGGTATGGCACACTCACAAAGTTTCTCTGCCTTGCTGGCATCCTGAACACAGTCCTGCCGTTCTTGCGCGGCTTTTCCGGTGTTGCAAATTGCGTACATATTTTCCGGCGCTGTAGCCCACGGGCGTGTCACGGGCATCCGGACACCTAACAAACCAACCCCCGCTGTGTCTCACAACGGGGGTTCTGCATTGGCAGGTCGCGCGGCTTTGGAAGGGACAGTAAAGCGTTACGACGGTTCAGCCAGCTTTCGGAGAGATAAGCTGGTTTCCGGCCCCCTGATCGGGAGGACACAGGGCGCCGGAACAAGTGTTAAGCAGTCTCTTTTTTGTCTGCTTTCTTATCCGC
>JAAEZA010000020.1 GCA_018223125.1 Paracoccaceae bacterium
ACCAAGACACACGGTTACCCATATCGCCGCGCTCGACCGGGCTGAGCGCCTGCCTCGGACACTTCGCGGTCAACGATGCGGAGGATGCCTATAACCGCGCTGATTATCTCGAACGCCGCAAACCATATTTGGCGGATTGGGCGGGTTATTTGATTGGTGGGGACTGATGCTAAAGTTGGATTCCAGGTGTCTCACTTAGAACCGACAACGGGCACAATTCATTCCCACATACAGTTATTCACCAGCTTTACAGGCAGCGGAAGAATTCCGACCTTAGCTTTGCTGAAGACGAACGGCCCAAAACCGACGTTGATGCCAAATGCGTCTAACGGCGGCTTCCTGCCCAAAGCGGACAAATTCCAATGGCTAGTTGGCTGCGCGCATTAATTTTTTCGACGTTACCTAAGTATTGTTCTCACACCCCAGGATTTTGGATGGCACTAGTCACACTCGATATGCCCTCATCATCGTCACCCGTCAAAAGCCTATCCCCAATCATCGTGACAACGACAACCGCGTCGAAGGGCAATTGCAGCTATCAGTGGACGTAAGTTTATCAGTGACACGGAAATTTTTTGCAAAGTCCGTTTCTACGTATAGTCGCCCATGGCACGTGACGCCGCGAATTCACACTCCCCGCCATAAGTGGCGATTTCTGCGATGCAGCATTTTGAGCTAATGGGATGAACTGCCGTACATTCTGGTCGCAACGAAAGTCGGTACTTTGCCCCATAGTGTCCGACTACACGATAAAACACCATTCCCGCCATTGCGTGAGGGAAGCCGTACGAGGAGTGTAGTCTACGAGTTACCGACCGCCTTGTGTAAGCAATTCTTCAGTCGCGAAAAGTAAGATAAAATTGTAGATGCTTTTGTATCTGATGCACTCCAACTAACTAATATTGTGCATTATGGCCTTGACGATATGACCGCCAGAGGCAATTCGCTCGCCAGGCCTGCCCTGCCGCACCCCATTGCAATTCCGCGCCAGCACCGCCATATAATGCCAATCTAAAAACAACGCTGACACGGGTGACAATGCAAAACTACCTCGAGTTTGAAAAGCCTCTGGCCGAGATCGAAGGCAAAGCCGAAGAACTGCGTGCCATGGCACGGCAGAACCCCGAAATGGACGTGGAAAAAGAGGCGCAAGCGCTCGACAAGAAAGCGCAGGATCTGCTGGTGGACCTCTACCAGAAACTGACTCCGTGGCGCAAATGTCAGGTGGCCCGCCACCCCGACAGGCCCCAGTGCAGCGACTATATCAACGCCATTTTCACCGAATACACACCGCTCGCCGGAGATCGTAACTTCGCTGACGATTATGCCGTGATGGGGGGGCTTGCCCGCCTCAACGACAAGCCTGTAATGGTGATCGGCCATGAAAAGGGCAAGGACACCAAATCCCGCATCCACCACAACTTCGGCATGGCCCGCCCCGAAGGCTATCGCAAGGCCATCCGCCTGATGGATATGGCAGACCGTTTCGGCCTGCCGGTGATCACACTGGTGGATACGCAGGGCGCCTACCCCGGCAAAGGGGCAGAAGAACGGGGCCAGTCCGAAGCTATTGCCCGATCCACCGAAAAATGTCTCTCGCTCGGGGTACCACTGATTTCGATCATTATCGGGGAAGGCGGCTCCGGCGGGGCGGTGGCCTTTGCCACGGCGGACAGGCTCGCCATGCTGGAACATTCGGTTTATTCCGTGATCTCCCCAGAAGGCTGTGCCTCCATTCTGTGGAAGGACGCAGGCAAGATGCGCGAAGCGGCAGAGGCCCTGCGCCTGACTGCGCAGGATCTGAAGAAACTTGGTGTGGCTGATGTTGTGATCCCCGAGCCTATCGGCGGTGCCCAGCGCAATACCGAAGACACGATCCAGAATGTGAAAGCAGCTTTGGACGAAATGCTCGGCCAGTTGGAAAAGAAAAAACCGGATACGCTGCGCAAGGGGCGCCGCAAGAAGTATCTGGATATGGGATCGAAATCGCTGGTGTAGCCGCCGCGTTTTCATCCCGCAACGGCGGGGGATTATCCCCGCCGGATTACACCTGTTACAGCCGCTGCGCCCAGCGCAGTGATCACCCAACCGGTGATTTTGGCGACCCAGCGTATCCACCAGCCGTGCCAGCCCCAAGGGCTGCGCGAGGTAGACGGCCCCCAAGCATCCTCCTGCCCGAGATTGACGATCGGCACCAGCAGGTCAGCGGCATAAGCATAGGGCTGGAAGGTCTCATAGTCCTGACCGGCCTGCCCGCGCGCCGACCAGAAAGCCCCCGGATTGTGGGGATATTCTTGCGTGGCCGTCACCCAGCCCGCCGAGATCAGGATCGGCGCCGCAGCCGGGGTCATATCCCCCGCTTCCCATGTTTTCTGGAAATAGAACCCCAGCCCGAGGATCAGCAACACCGCCCACAGCACCACCCGCGAAGGGCGATAACCGTAGGCCAGCAAAACCCATCCCAGCCCGTCCCGTACCGTCATCATAAACCGCATCCCGCCTGTTGCCGCGGCGCGGTTCGCTGCCCTTTGCAGGCGTTCTTTCTCGATCAACACTTTTTCAGCGTCTTCGCGGTGACCGATCCGCTCCAGCACCCGCGCCAGATGCTCATAGGGCTGGGCGCGAAAATCTATACCGTCAGGGCGTCTGGCCAGCCATTCCAGACGGGTTTTCACCGAAATATCCGTATGCTGGGCGAAATCCTGATACTCGAACCCGTCCAGCCGGACCGCACCACCGCCCACGCCCCCCGGTTCGTCGTTGAGTCTGCGGGCTTGTGCGCCGGAAAAGTTGATGATCCCGCCGGAAATCTGGTTCTGCTTGAAATAGAGCACTCCGCGAATTTCACTTCGGGTCAGGGACAGGGCAATGGCATTGCTGCCCTCCGCCCCGTCGGCCACCGATTTTCCACCCTCCCCCGCCGCAGAAATTGCCACGTTGCGACAGTGGAAATCCTCTTCGATGTCCCCGTTGGACAAGATCACCGCGCCTTCGCAGTGCAACTCGGTTTCATCTGTATTGAACGGGTAATCCCCAAGATAGACAGACCCGCCCACCCGCATGGAATTGGCAAAAATCGCCGAACGGCCGCCACCGTCGATCTGTGCTCCGCAGATTTGCAAATCGCCGCTGATCCGTGCGCCCGGCAAGGCAATTTCTCCGGTACAGATAAAGCCGTTGCGCAGATAGACAGAACCATCGAACACAGCGTTATCGGCTGCAATTCCCGGACACTGGCAGCCTGACAGAAACACGCCGCGCATCCGTGCATTCACAAACACCAGAGTTTTATCCATCACGCATCGGGACAGGCTCAGATCATTGGCGCAGTCCACACCCTGAAAATCCAGCGTGCCAGTGATCCGCGCCCCGCGTATGCGGATGCCTTTGGCGTGAGGCACAGCCGTGGGATCAAGCTCCAGCAGAATGAGCCGGATCAGCCCAGCGCGGATTTCCACTTCTCCTGCTTCGGGGTTCGGGCGTTCTCCGTCCCCGATGATCACGCGTGCGCCGGTTTCGGCCTGTTCGACCAATCGTCGCTCTGCGGGAAGGAGGGGTTCAAATTCGCGTAAACTCTGCATATGAAACAGCTAACACGCGCTTTACTCTTAAGGAAACCCTGCCCATGTCCGATCCTGTTCTTTATGCCATTGGTGACATTCACGGCGATCTGGACCAGATGCTGATGATCCACGACCGGATTGCCAAAGACATTGCCGCCAACGCCGTCGGCCCCCATGAGGTGATCCATATCGGTGATCTGGTGGACAGGCGCTTTAACAGCCGTCAGGTTATCGACCATCTGATGACAGGCCAGCAAGAGGGCAAACCCTGGATCGTTCTGAAAGGCAATCATGACCGGATGATGACCCTGTTTCTGGATCACATGGAACAGGACCCGATCCTGCGCAAGGATCTGACATGGCTGCATCCCCGTCTTGGCGGGTTGACGACACTGGAAAGCTATGGTGTCAGCGGATTTGATCACACGCAGGAAAAGGAAATACTGGCCGAGGCCCGCGCCAGGGTGCCCGCCGCCCATCGCGACTATCTGCGCGACCTGCCAGCCTTTCACGATACCCGCCGCGCCTTTTTCGCCCATGCAGGGATCGAACCGAGCACCCCGCTCTCTGCCCAGATCGAGGACCACCTGATCTGGATTCGCGCCCCCTTCCACGAACACCACGCCCCTTATGAAAAGCTGGTGGTGCACGGCCATACGCCTGTGGATGTTGTCACCCATTACGGCAACCGCCTGAACATTGACACAGGGGCCGCCTACGGGCGCAAGCTGTCAGCAGTAGTACTGGATGACAGCGGTGTGTGGGAACTGACCGAGGACGGGCGGGCTGAAGTCCACCGGGAGGACTGACATCCGGTCAGGCGCTGCCGCAACCAGACACAGAAAACGCCCGCCAGACAGCAGGTCTGGCGGGCGTTTTCGTACATGGCGTGATACCCTGTTATCCGGCCTGTTTGGCCAGTTCGAATGCACGGGTCAGAACGGCACGGTCCCCGACGACGTTGCTCAGCAACAGCACCAGTCGCGCGTTCAGTGCATGGCTTTCGGCCTCGCTCAGTCCTTCGTGGGCCGCCAGAAGTTCGGCGTAAAAGCCATCGGCGTCTTCGATATTCGGCGTAAAGAGTTTGTCCACGGGTTTACCCTCCCATCGCGGTTTTCAAGGCGGCAGATACATCGGCGGTGGTGGGGTTGACCCAACGGGCCGCGATCACCTGATCCGGCCGGATCAGATAGACCGCCTGCTCGGCCCCGCCAAGATACCGTTCGGCAATCAGATCATCCGGCGCAACAATGACATCCACCAGATCAAGCTCCAGCCCATCGGGTTTGAATTCCGAGTTCACGGTAAACAACTGGAACCGCCCGCCGATCCTGTCGATCAGCCAGCCCCGATCCGTTGGCGCATCCACCAGCGTTGCCCCGACACGGGTGCGTTGCGGCAGGTTTGCGTCATCCGCCCCGTTCAGGGACGATCCGTCATAGACACATGGCACGGACAAGCGTCCCGAGTTTACCAGCGGGCGCATGGCATCGGTGTGTTCCACCAGATCCAGCACGCTTTCGCGGAACAGTTTGGCGATCTCGGTTTTGGGCGTCATGAAATCGGTCGTGCGGCTGGAGTTCAGGATGTTTTCGTCCGCCCCGTGCTTGCGCTCTTCCTGATAGGTGTCGAGCAGGCGCTCGCCCGCCTCGCCCTTGATCACTGCGGCCAGTTTCCAGCCCAGATTGTCCACGTCCTGAATGCCGCCGTTACACCCCCGTGCGCCGAAGGGGGAAACCTGATGGGCGCTGTCTCCGGCAAAGAAGACCCGGCCGTGGCGGTACTCGTCCATGCTCATGCACTGGAAGGTATAAACGCTGACCCACTCGGGCTCGAACTCGACACCCTCGCCCAGCATCGCCTGCACCTTTGGCATATAGTATTCCGGTTGCACCACCGCTTTACGGTCGATGTTCCAGCCAAGCTGGAAGTCGATGCGCCAGATATCATCGGGCTGTTTGTGCAGCAGCACGGACTGGCCGCGGTTAAAGGGCGGATCGAACCAGAACCAGCGTTCAGTCGGGAAGTCCGCTGTCATTTTCACATCGCAAATCAGGAAGTTGTCTTCGAACACCCGCCCTGTGAAATCATGCCCGAGCATGGTACGCACAGGGGAACGCGCGCCGTCACAAGCCACCATATAGTCCGCTTCCATGCGGTACGGGCCTTCGGGGGTGTCCACCTCCAGCACCACATGATCGTCATGGGAATCGACCGACAGCACGCGGTTCTTGCCACGGATTTCAATCGGCGCCCCTTCGGCTTGGGCGGCACGGATCCGTTCCACCAGAAACTTCTCGAAGTACGGTTGTTGCAGGTTGATGAAAGCAGGGCGTTTGTGGCCTTCTTCAGGCAAAAGGTTGAAATCATAGATCTGCCGCTCGTCGCGGAACACGCGGCCCACATTCCACACCACGCCCAGATCCACCATCGGATCAGCGGCGCCCATACGGTCACAGATTTCCAGCGTGCGCTTTGCAAAACAGATGGCGCGGCTGCCGACACCGACCCCGTCGTGATCATCCAGTACCACGCAGGGTATGTCCTTCAAACCCAGCTCCAGCGCCATCCCCATCCCGACAGGGCCACCGCCAACGATGACCACAGGGTGGCGGACGGGGCTTTGTGCATCCTGATCCGCAGACCGTGCATAAGGGTACAGCGTGAACGCTGTTTCATATCTTACATCAACCATGGGTCACTCCCAATAGGGCGCGGCACTCTGCACGCGGCCAAACTCCAGATAAAAATCGTCCAGTTGCGGCGGAGCAATGCCCGCCGCACTTAACATGCAATGCACCTGTCCACGGTGGTGCACCTGATGTTGCACCAGATGCAGGAACATCCAGTCCACCCGCTCCTCGTGCGGGCCGTTTGGGCGTTCTGTCATCCGCGTTGAGTGCAGATCGTCAGGTTCAAGCCCTTGCGCGAACGCGATGAACCGCGCGTCCGATGCGGCTTGTGCCTGTTGCAGTGGGAGCAAGGTGGCAAAATCTTCGCGTTCATAGACAACGCGGCCCTTGCCCCCCTGTTCCAAAGCATCAAGGTAATAGAGATCCACCTCGTAAATATGGTTGAGCGTGCGCCCGACAGAGCCGAAGAACCCCGGACGCGCCGCCCAAAGCGCAGCTTCCGTCAGGGCAGAGCAGGCATCGTAAAGCACCCCGTTCGCCCATGCATTATTCTGCGCCATCTTTACGAAATGCTGCATCACCCGCGCGGCACCAGAATGAAGGGTTGCGCCACAACCACCAGCATCAACAGGATTGTCACCCAGATCAGCTGGCGCCGTTCCGTGGCGACTGACGGATCACTGAAGAACCCGCCGAAGGCGCGAAAGACATGGCCCATCCAGACCAGATAGCCACCACCCGTGCGATCATGTTCCCGTATGGACTGGCGCGTCAGCCGCCCCAGCATCCGGAACATCAGGAAAACCCAAACGGCAAAAACAATGCCCATCAAGGTCAGAATTGCAATGTTGAGTGGTGGCATATCGTCCTCCTGTGATTAGCCTTGCAGCGCCTCCCACATCTCCAGATCGCGTTGTGCGGTCCAGATGCGCGGATGCGCGATACCACGGGCCTCGTCATAGGCACGGGCAACGTTGAAGGGCAGACAATGCTCGTAAATGGCATAGTCCTTGAATTTCGGGTCGCACACCTCGCGGCAGGCATCCCATGCGTCTTTCAAC
The DNA here is from genome assembly GCA_018223125.1 of Paracoccaceae bacterium. Lineage (GTDB taxonomy): Bacteria > Pseudomonadota > Alphaproteobacteria > Rhodobacterales > Rhodobacteraceae > Amylibacter. The sequence continues at coordinate 7,258 of JAAEZA010000020.1, forward strand.
GTACCGTTCCGCGCGGCAACCTGTGCAACCGGTTTGTAGGTGCTGTTAACGAAATCGCGGGTCAGCTCGATGGCTTCTTCCACGGCTTCACGGCCAACCAACGCATCCCCGCGCCCCGGTGCAATAGACTGCGGATCATAGGCTTTCACGTTGTCCAGAGTCTGGCCCCAATCGTTAAAATAACCGTCGCCACAATAACAGGCAGAGTGTTTTTCCACGATGTCGCCGGTGAACATAACCTGCTCGTCCGGCACCCAGATCACGCTGTCGCCTGCGGTGTGCGCACGGCCGATCTGTTTGATCTCTACCTTGCGGTTGCCAAGGTAAACGGTCATGGAGTCGCTGAACGTTGTGGTCGGATAGGTCAGACCCGGAATGCTCTCATGGCCTTCAAACAGGCGCGGGAAACGCTGGAATTCGGAATCCCAGTCTTCCTGTCCCCGCTCCATAACCATTCCACGGGCAACGTCAGACATGATGATCTGGTCCGCATTGAACGCAGACGCCCCCAAAACGCGCACCGCGTGATAGTGGGTCAGAACCACATGGGTGATCGGCTTGTCGGTGATCTCGCGCACCTTTTCGATGACCATATTGGCCAGACGCGGTGTGGCCTGTGCCTCTACGATCATAACGGAATCATCACCGATAATCACACCGGAGTTCGGATCTCCCTCGGCGGTGAATGCCCACAGATCCTTGCCCACCTCGGTAAAGCTGATCTTCTTTTCTGCCGTATCGCCTTGCGATGCGAATGCCTTAGCCATTGTCTTGTCCTTATATGTAAGAAGTTGAAACCTTTCGGCTTCAATGTTCCTGAAATACTCAAAACGGCGCCCGTACAGGGCGCCGCGCTGCCTTACGGGAATTTCACCGCAGGCAGGATGGTGCCGGCGCAGTCGCCAAAGCCGATAGTGAACCCGTCACCTTTGGCCGCACCGCGCAGGGTCACTGTGTCACCGTCTTCAAGGAAGGTACGGGACTCGCCACTGTCGAGCGTGATCGGATCGGCACCCGCCCATGTGATTTCCAGCAACGCGCCGCGCTGGTGTTTTTCCACACCAGAAATCGTACCGGACCCCAGCAAGTCGCCTGCGCCCATCTCACAGCCGCCGCTGGCATGGTGGGCCAGTTGCTGCGCAGAGGAGTAATACATCTCGTTGTAGTTGGTGCGCGAGATGACGGTTTCATCCTTGTTCTCGGGGGCAAGGGCGACTTCCAGATCAATGTTATAAAGCATCGGGCCGGGCTCTTGAAGGTAAGGCAGCAGCTCGAATTCACGCTCCGGTGTGTTGCAGCGGAACGGCTCCAGTGCTTCTTTGGTCACAACCCAAGGGCTGATCGTCGTGGCGAAAACCTTGGCCTGAAACGGGCCGAGCGGCTGGTATTCCCATGCCTGAATGTCCCGTGCGGACCAGTCGTTCAGCAGCACATAGCCAAAGATCATCTCGTCGGCTTCGGCCACGCTGACGGGTTGGCCCATCTTGTTGCCAGAACCAACAACCGCGCCCATTTCCAGTTCGATATCAAGACGCTTGCACGGACCAAAGGACGGAACCGAGTCATTGGGGCCTTTCAACTGGCCGTTCGGACGGTGGAAGTCGGTGCCGGACACAACCACAGTGCTCGCGCGGCCGTTGTAACCGATCGGGATGTGCAGCCAGTTCGGCGGCAGCGCATTTTCCTTGCCGCGGAACATCTCGCCCACGTTCTGGGCATGGTTCCGCCCTGCATAGAAGTCGGTGTATTCCCCAACGACAAAAGGCATGCCCATTTCCACATCGCTTTGTGCGATCATGGCAGCATTGCGCAGGTCTTCGTTGCCCGACAGGGCATCATCGCCGCCTTCAGCCAGAAGATCCGTCAGACGCGCCCGCACGGATTTCCAAGCGTCAGAGCCAAGATCCATGAATTCATTCAGAAACGGCACGTCAAACACAGGGTCTTCACCACCGGCATTGATCACGCCTTCGTCTTCCAGCACGCCCAGATCAACAATCATGTCGCCAATGGCGACACAGGGGCTGCCGACTCCGTCTTCATCCAGATAAACGCCATAAGGCAGGTTGTTCAGGGGAAACTGGCTTTCGGCAGAATTCGCAGACTCTACCCAACTTTTCTTCAAACCCACGGTTTTATTCCTTCCATTTTGCAGCCCCGAGGGGCCGCGTGTTCAATCTTGGGAGGCGGCATCCTCACCGGAGCCGCCTTTCGCATTCTTTTCTGATCGCTGCTGCATCCAGCCGATGCACCAGACAACGCCTGCCACAAGGCACAACAGACCGGCCGCGCCGATCAGGCCCTGTAGGTGCAGGCTCAATCCTTCAGGCCGGGCGTGCCGTCAAACTTCTTCTCCAGCCCGTCCCAGCAATCCACGTAATCGTCCTGCAACGGCGCTTCATCCGCGGCAAAGCGGGTCAGTTGTTGCGGGAAGCGGGTTTCAAACATGAACGACATGGTGTTCGTCAGCTTGACCGGATCCCAGCTCTCTTTGGTGGCATGCTCGAACGCGTTGTTGTCCGGCCCGTGGGGCAGCATGCAGTTATGTAGACTGATCCCGCCCGGGATAAACCCTTTGGGTTTCGCATCATAGACACCGTAAACATTGCCCATCAGCTCGGACATGATGTTCTTGTGATACCACGGCGGGCGGAAGGTGTTCTCATTGGCCAGCCAGCGTTCGGGGAAGATCACAAAGTCGATATTCGCAGTGCCCTCTTCGGCGGTGGGCGCGGTCAACACGGTAAAGATGGACGGATCAGGGTGATCAAAGCTGATCGAACCGATGGTCGCATAGGTGCGCAGATCGTATTTGTAGGGTGCATAGTTGCCATGCCATGCCACCACATCCAGCGGCGAGTGGTCGATCTCGCAAGTGTGAAACTGGCCGCACCACTTTACGGTCACGCGGCAAGGGGTTTCCTTTTCCTCAAACGCGGCGACCGGCGTTTTGAAATCCCGCGGGTTGGCCAGACAGTTCGCCCCGATCGGCCCGCGGTTCGGCAGGGTGAATTTTGCGCCGTAGTTTTCACAGACAAAGCCCCGCGCCTGACCGTCCGGCAGCGTCACCTTGAACAGCATCCCCCGTGGCAGCACACAGATTTCCAGCGGCTCCAGATCAATGATGCCGAATTCGGTGAAAATCTTCAGTCGCCCGTCCTGCGGCACAACCAGCAGCTCGGAATCAGCAGAATAGAAATAATCATCCTCCATATCTGTATTGGCCAGATAAACATGGCTGGCCATGCCAACCTGCGTCCCCACATCCCCTGCGGTGGTCATAGTCCGCATACCGGTGACGAAGGTCAGTTTCTCGTCGTTGAACGGCACCGGATCCCAACGGTACTGCCCCAGAGAGATCACATCCTCAATCACATGGGGCGCGGTCTTCCAGTAAGGCATGTCCACCTTTTTGAACCGGCTGACATGCTTCACGCTCGGGCGGATGCGATACATCCAGGACCGTTCCAGCGTCGCGTGGGGTGCGGTAAAGGGCGAGCCGCTAAGCTGTTCTGCGTAAAGTCCGTATTCAACCCGCTGCGGGCTGTTGCGCCCGACGGGCAGCGCACCCGGCAGAGCCTCGGTTTCAAAATCATTGCCAAAACCGGGCATATAGCCTTCGGTCACACCGATATTCGATGCGGCCTGAACGAAACCCTTCGGCTGTGTCTGCTTGTTCATGTCAACTCTCCCATGGGCGGATTCGATTGGCCGCATTCTATCGTTGCAAATGCAACGATGTCAATTCCCGAGTTGCCCTTTCCCCTCTTCGGCCCCTGAAACTTCCAGAACGAGCCAGTCCCAAGTGACCCCCGCCGCGATATTCTGCGGCTGGATGGACGCCTCCTTTTTATGGCACCTTACAGAAAGCCCGATATCACGGGCCTGTCCCAAAAGCCGTCCTGCCTCTCCGCCATAGCTTGGCCGTCCCGCCGGTGCCGGACCGTTACGTACCGAGATCACCAGTCTTGCCGCAGGGGCCGCAAGGCAACGCAACGCGTGAAGGGCACTTTCTCGCTCTGGCAGCCGCAGGTGATGCCAGACGCCGTTCAGGATCAACAGGTCGTACAGAGCACCAGCCTGCCGCAGTTCTGTCAGATCGGGCAAGTGATCTGCACTCCACGTCAGATCAAGGCCGCTGTGCAACGACTGCCCAGCGCTGCGGAACGCCGCCACAGGTTCAACCGCCGTCACAACATGCCCCGCCCGCGCCAGCCATGCGGCGTCCCGGCCGGTTCCTGCCCCCACATCAAGCACGCGGCAGGTTTCAACGGGCAGAAAATCCAGCACCGGCGCAAAAACCTGCACGGGGTCCAGCGCCTCGAACCGGTCAATCAAACCTTCCGCATCCCGCCCATAGCCCGCCAGAACTTCCGATTGCATATTATCGACCAAAGCCATCCCCCTCTTGATCCCGTTGTGCACCCATCGCATACTCATATCACTTGCAACGATATCAGGCGACCGGATTTGTCCCAATTCTCTCTCGACGATTTTCTGCCCTATCAACTCGCTGTTGTTTCCGCGCGGGTCAGTCGCGAGTTCTCGCAGATCTACGCGGAACATTTCGACATGACCGTGCCGGAATGGAGGGTGCTTGTGCATCTACATAACGCGGGCCCCGTTTCGATACGCGAAATTCAGGCGCGCGTTGATATGGATAAATCCAAAGTCTCCCGCGCGGCCTCCCGTCTTGAAAAAGCGGGCTTTCTGACCAAGGAAACCAACGCCGACGACCGCCGCCTGCTGAAACTGGCACTGACCGAACAGGGCTATGCGCGGATGGAACAAATCATTCCGCTGGCCAATAAATTCGAACAGGGACTGCTGGAACGGATGGGCGCGGACACCGACGGCTTCCGCGAAACCCTCCTTAAACTTCTGAAAGACAACACATGACCACGACCCTTTATGATTACTGGCGGTCCTCTGCTGCATACCGCCTGCGCATTGCCTTCGGGATCGCCGGTATCGGCTATGATGCCGTGCCGGTGGACCTTCTGACCGGCGCGCACCAAAGCGCGGAAAATCTGGCCCGCAATCCGCAGGGGCTTGTGCCAACAGTTGAAATCGACGGCCATACGCTGACCCAGTCACTGGCCATCATCGAATATCTCGGCGATGCGGGGCATTACAATTTCCTGCCGGAAGGCGCATTAGAAAAAGCCCGTGTCCGCGCATTGGCCTATGCGATTGCAATGGAGATCCATCCGGTCTGCAACCTTTCGGTTGCCAAATTCGCGGCCACGAACTCCGGCGGCGAGATCACGATGGAAAGCTGGATGCGCCAGTTCATCCCAAAAGGGCTGAAAGGGTTCGAGGACATGCTGCAAGGGGGGGGCACTTATTGCGCGGGCGACAGAGTAACGCTCGCCGATCTCTGCCTCGTGCCACAAATCTACAACGCAAACCGCTGGGGGGTGGACCTGTCGCCCTTCCCCAAAACCCGCGCCGCCTTCGCCGCGCTTGAAAAACTCGATGCGGTGCAAGCGGCCCATCCGGACAACTGGCAACCGGAATAACGCCAAGCGCGGGATTTGGATATTTGAACCAAAAAGAGCTGGCGCGCCTGGAGCCTCAGGCTCTTTTTGGGGAAAATATCCGAAACTGCGGCTGCGCCACGGATGGCAATCAGACGTGTTGACCGCCGTTCACTTCTATCTCTGTGCCAGAAACATAGGCGCTTGGGGCGGTGCACAGAAAGTAAATCACATCCGCGACTTCCGAAGGCTGCCCGAGGCGGCGCATGGGCAGTTTTTCAACGATTTTTTCCGTGCCCGGTGACAGGATGCTGGTTTCCACCTCGCCCGGCGCGATCGCATTGACCCGCACGCCAAGAGGCCCGAAATCATGTGCCATTTCCCGCGTTAGCGCCGCCAGCGCTGCCTTGGAGGTAGCATAGGCGGCCCCCGCAAAGGGATGCACCCGTGCCCCAGCGATAGAGGTCACATTCACCACCGAACCTTTCGCTGCAGCCAGTTCCTGTTGCAGCCCGCGCGCCAACACCACCGGCGCAAAAAAATTCACGTGAAACACATGACCCCAGGTGCGCAGGTCCGTGTCGATGGTGTTCAGCCGCTCCCCTTCCGGCCCTTTCGGAGAAATTCCCGCGTTATTTACCAGCGCATCTAGCTTGCCCGAAGGTAGCCGCTTGCGCACACGTTCCACCGCTTCAATCGTGCTTTCGGGATTGGAAAGATCCACCTGAATGTGGTTTTCCTCTCCTCCGGGCCAGGGGCAATGTTCGGAAAACGGCTGGCGCGAACAGGTCAGCACACGCCAGCCTTCGGCGCTGAATTTCTTAACCGTTGCATGGCCTATTCCGCGGCTTGCACCGGTCAACAGCAGGTTTTTGCGTTCCATTTCCACATCCTTGTGACTTTGCCGCGACGGTATCCCCTTGGCGCGTGGGGCGCAAAGGGTTAAATCATATCAGACACTACTTAGAGGCCCCCATGGAGAAATCAAAAGCCGTGAAACGAGACAGTATTACCACCGCGAAAATCCTGTCCGACGCCCTGCCCCATATGCAGCGCCATGACGGCTCTATCATCGTTATCAAACTGGGCGGCCATGCCATGTCCTCGCCCGAGGCTATGGCCTCTTTCGCCCGCGACGTGGTTCTGATGCGCCAGTGCAACGTCAATCCGGTGATCGTGCACGGCGGCGGGCCGATGATCAACGAAATGCTGAAGAAGCTCGACATTCCGTCGGAATTCGTCAACGGCAAGCGGGTCAGCGATGCGGCCACCGTTGAAGTTGTCGAAATGGTTCTGTCGGGCAAGGTCAACAAATCCATCGTTCAGGCGATCAACGGTCAGGGTGGACGTGCTGTCGGGATTTCCGGCAAGGATGCCAACCTGATGGTCTGCACGCAGGCCGAGGGCGGTCTCGGGCTGGTTGGCGATCCGCAAACCGTGGATGCGCGGGTGGTGCGTTCGCTGATCAATGACGGTATGATTCCGGTCATCGCGCCCCTTGGCGCGGGCGCGGGCGGCGAGACCTTCAACGTCAACGGTGACACCGCCGCCGGCGCCATAGCTGCGGGCCTGAAGGCGGATCGCCTGTTGCTGCTGACGGATGTTGAAGGCGTGAAAGACGCCGACGGCGACGTGATCACCAGCCTGAGTGCCGAGCATGTCGAGAAACTGACCCGCGAAGGGGTGATCGCAGGGGGCATGATCCCCAAAACCCAAACCGCGCTTGATGCGGTGCGTGGCGGGGTGAAGGCGGTTGTCATCATGAACGGGCAACAGGAAAACGCCTGTCTGCTGGAGCTGTTCACCACCTATGGTGCCGGTTCGATGATCCGCGCCTGATGGAAGGCGAAGCGGGAATACGCCTGACCGTATTCATCGGTCTGTTCGCGCTTCTCGCGCTGGCGGAGCATTTTCTGCCCCGTCGCAAGTTGCGGGTAGGCAAATCGCGGCGCTGGATAACGAACTGGGCGATTGTACTGATTGACACGGCTACCCTGCGCCTGCTTGCCTTTGCGGTGCCTGCCCTTGCTGTGGGTGCTGCACTGGATGCGGGGGAGCGGGGCTACGGGCTGTTCAACCAGACGGACTGGCCGTTTTGGGTGGAGTTTCTTGCGGGTCTGCTGATCCTCGACTTTCTGATCTGGGGGCAGCATCTGATCACCCACAAGGTGCCGCTGTTGTGGCGGCTGCACCGTGTCCACCATGCGGACAGGGATTTTGACGTCACCACGGCGATCCGCTTTCATCCTGTCGAAATCGCCCTGTCGATGCTGCTTAAAATCGGCGCGGTCTACCTGTTCGGCCCTGCGGCTGTTACAGTCATCGTCTTTGAAATCCTGCTGAACGGTTGCGCGATGTTCAACCATTCCAACCTGAAACTGCCGAGCCGCGTGGACGCCATGCTGCGCCTGTTTCTGGTCACGCCAGACATGCACCGCGTGCATCATTCCGACAAGCGAAGCGAGCATGACAGCAACTACGGGTTTTCCATATCGCTTTGGGATCGTTTGTTCCGCACCTACATTCCGCAACCCGAGGCAGGACACGAGGATATGACCATCGGGTTACAGTGGCAGGACGACAGACCAACGCAGCTCGGCTGGTCACTAAGCCTGCCGTTCCGCCGCAAATGAGCTATGCCGCTGTCTGTTCGGCTGCCACGGCACAGGGGCTGGATGTGCTTGGCGGGTTTCACGGCGGGGTTGAGGATGGCCTGCCGGCGGGGTGCCAGACGCTCTTGTTGCTTGGGCCAGCGCCGGATTTCTGGCCACAGTTTCGCCAGTCCGTTGAATATTGCGACCGTTTGCCTGATCCGGTGGACCGCTGGTCCACGCGGGTCATTCCGCAACTGGCTGACGAACTGCACGCCACCCCGTTCCTGCCCTTCGGCGGCCCACCCTATGCTCCGTTCTTAAGCTGGGCGCTCAAGACCAATCGCGCGTGGAGCTCTCCTGTCGGGATGCTGGTACATGACACCGCTGGGCTGATGGTTTCCTTTCGCGGGGCGCTGGCCTTTCGCCAGAAGCTGGATCTTCCACCGACAGGCCTGCGCCCCTGCGACAGTTGTACGGCGAAACCCTGCCTGTCCGCCTGTCCGGTGGATGCATTAAGCGCGGCAGAGGGCTATGATACTGCGGCGTGCCATGATTATCTCGACACAGCCGATGGGCAGAACTGTCTTTCTTCGGGATGTAAAGCACGGCGTGCCTGTCCGGTCAGTGCCGGTGCAAACCGTGATCCGGAGCAGTCCGCACATCATATGAAGTATTTTCACAAACCCAGAGCATTTTAATGAAAACCCTAATTCTTACCCGCCATGCCAAGTCCAGTTGGGACGATTTGAACCTTCTGGATCACGAGCGCAAACTGAACGCCCGCGGGAAGGAATCTGCCGGAACCATTGGCCGTTGGCTGGCGCAGCAAGGGCATGTGCCGGATCAGGTTATCAGTTCCGATGCGCAGCGCTGCAAGGAGACTTGGGAGCTGCTGTCCGCCGAACTGCCTGACGCACCCGAACCGAGCTTCCATCGCAGGCTTTACCTTGCGGCCCCTGTGACCCAGTACGAAGCCTTAAAACAGGCGAATGGGGATAAGGTCATGATGCTGGGTCACAACCCGGGTATAGCGCAATTTGCCCATGACCTGCTGGCTCCTCGTGCAATACCGGACCATCCGAAATTCGGCCTCTACCCGACAGCAGCAACGCTGGTGGTCACCTTTGACATACCGAACTGGTCCACGCCTTTTATGGGAACCGGACAGGTCGTCGATTTCGTCGTCCCCCGAGAACTCGACGCCTGAAGAATAACCGAGAAGAAGGAAGAACAGCCATGAAGAACACCGATGACATATGGGATCTGGCAGACCGGCACAGTGACCGGTTTATAGCACTGTCGGACGCTGTTTTTGACACACCGGAAACGCTTTATACCGAGTTCCAGTCTGTCGCGGCCCACCGGGAAGCCCTTGTCGAGCAAGGCTTTCGCATAACCGACAACGCAGGCGGCCTGCCCACAGCCATCATCGGAGAGGCCGGAGAAGAAGGTCCGGTCATCGCCATCCTCGGGGAATTCGACGCCCTGCCCGGCCTGTCGCAACACTCCGGTGAAACCGAACCGCGCCCGATAGAAGACGGCGCCCACGGCCACGGCTGTGGCCATAACCTGTTTGGCGCAGGCGCTTTGCTGGCCGCAACCGCGCTGAAGGACTGGATCGAAGCCAATAACATCAAGGCGCGGGTGCGATATTATGGCTGCCCTGCGGAAGAAGGCGGCGCGGCGAAGACTTATATGGTGCGGGACGGGCTTTTTGACGATGTGGATGCCGCGATCAGCTGGCACCCCGCCCCCTACCTTGCCGTCAATCAGGAGCCGAGCCTTGCCAATGCGCGGATTGATTACACCTTCCACGGCACCGCCGCCCATGCGGCATTCGAACCCGATATGGGACGTTCTGCGCTGGACGCGGTGGAACTGATGAATGTGGGTGTGAACTATATGCGTGAACATATGCCCGATGCCGCGCGGGTGCACTATGCCTATATGGATGCGGGCGGCGAGGCGGCCAATGTGGTGCAGGCCCGCGCAAGGGTGCGCCAGTTGATCCGCCACCCCAACCTGCCCGGCCTGAAAGACCTGATCGCCCGTGTCGACAAAATCGCAGAAGGCGCGGCGCTGATGACGGAAACGCGGATGGAAAAGAAAGTCTTTTCCGGCGTGTCGAACCTGCTGCCAAACCGCCCGCTGGAAGAGGCGATGCAAACTGCGGTGGAACAACTTGGCCCCGTGCCTTTTGATGACGGGGACCGCGCCTTCGCGGCAGACATTCAGGCGACCCTGCCCAAGGGCGCGGTGGACAGCACGCTGGCGTCTATGGATTACACCCCTTCTGCCGGTCAGGATATATCCCTGTGCGATTTCATCCTGCCACTGGACCGTAATGGAGTGATCCGTGCAGGCTCTACCGATGTGGGCGATGTCAGCTGGGCGGTTCCAACGGTGCAGCTTTGGGGGGCCACATGGACGCTTGGCACACCGTTCCACACATGGCAGGTGGTAGCCCATGGCAAAACCGCACTGGCCCACAAGGGTATGATCCACGCGGCCAAGGTGATGGCAGGAACAGCGCGGATGCTGATCGAAAACCCCGATCTTCTGGCCCGTGCGAAAGACGCACATGCCGCCCATCTGGAGAAAACGCCTTACGAATGTCCGATCCCTGACGAAACCAAACCGCCTATCGTTCACCCCTCCTGAAACGAAGAAACCCCGGCCACTGGCCGGGGTTTCTTTTTGTATTGCTTGGGTTTAGTGGCCCAAAATCTGGCTGAGGAACAGTTTGGTGCGTTCGGATTTCGGGTTGTTGAAGAACTCTTCCGGCTCGTTCTGTTCCACGATCTGGCCCGCATCCATAAAGATCACGCGGTTGGCGACCTGTTTGGCGAACCCCATTTCGTGGGTCACACACAGCATGGTCATGCCTTCTTCGGCCAGTTCTACCATCGTATCCAGAACTTCCTTGATCATCTCGGGATCAAGCGCAGAGGTCGGTTCGTCAAACAACATGATACGGGGTTTCATGCACAAGGAACGCGCAATCGCAACACGCTGCTGCTGACCACCGGAAAGCTGGCCGGGGTATTTGTCGGCCTGTTCGGGGATCTTCACCTTTTCAAGGAAATGCATTGCAATTTCCTCGGCTTCCTTCTTGGGGGTCTTGCGCACCCACATCGGCGCCAGTGTGCAGTTCTCAAGGATCGTCAGATGCGGGAACAGGTTGAAGTGCTGAAAACACATACCAACTTCGCGCCGGATCTTGTCGATGTTCTTGAGATCCGAGGTCAGCTCGATCCCGTCCACGATAATATCGCCCTTCTGGTGTTCCTCCAGACGGTTGATACAGCGGATCAGCGTCGATTTCCCCGAACCGGACGGACCGGCAATAACGATCCGCTCCCCCCGCTGCACGGTCATATCGATGTCACGCAGCACATGAAATGCACCGTACCATTTGTTCATCTTGTTGATCTGGATCGCCACCTCGTCGGAGACGGCCATCTTGCTACGATCAATTTCACGATCAGTTGCTATTTGAGACATATTGAAGGCTCCTAACTAGTGGCCGGTCTTGAGCTTGCGCTCGAGGTACATAGAGTACCGTGACATGGAGAAACAGAAGATAAAGAAGATCAGTGCGATGAAGCCGTAAAGCTCCCACACGATCCCGTTCCAGTTGGAATCAGCGCGGATGTTTGTGGTCAGGCCGATCGGGTCCAGCAGACCGATGATCGAAACCAGCGTGGTATCCTTGAACAGACCGATAAAGGTGGACACGATTCCGGGAATGGAAATCTTCAGCGCCTGTGGCATGGTGATCAGCCGTGTGGCTTTCCAATAGTCCAGCCCCAGCGCATCTGCCGCTTCGTACTGGCCGGTTGGCAAGGCCGCCAGACCACCCCGCACCACCTCGGCCATATAGGCAGAGGCGAACAGCGTCACCATGATGATCACACGCAGGATGATGTCAAACGTCGTGCCCGGAGGCAGGAAGTAGTTCAACAGCGTAGAGGCAACGAACAACAGCGTGATCAGCGGCACACCGCGAATGAACTCGATAAAGCCCACACAGATTGCCTTGACGATCATCAGGTCGGACTGACGCCCGAGCGCCAGCAGAATGCCCAGCGGCAGCGACATGGCAATGCCGGTCACACCGATGATGATCGATAGCATGAAGCCGCCGAATTTGGCAGATTCAACCGGCTCGATTGCCAGCGGCATCACCGAAGCCAGCCCGTTGCTGACAGGTCCGGCCAGCAACAGCCACCAGACAACCGGCGCCAAAATTGCCGCGATCACAGCGACCAGCGATCCGGCTGTACGGTTCAGGATTTCGAATGCTAAATAGGCAAAGACGAAACCGGCAACGGCCACCACAGGCGTCCACAGCGTGCCGCCCCAAAGCAGCCAGAAGGCGACAAAGGGATAAAGCGCCGAAAACCACAGGATCTTGCGCGCAAGATTGGGATACAGCACCGGTGCCAGCGCCACCAGCATCAGGATGAAGGCCAGGTTGGCGCGCCAGTACAGTTCATCCGGATAGAATCCGTAAATCAGCTGCAAGTAACGCTCTCCGATAACGGACCAGCAGGCCGCACCATGGGCAAGGCCCAGACCGGCAACAGCCTCCCGGCACTCTTTCAGGGAAGAGGCCGTCCATGACCCGTACCAGACCCAAGGCAGAACCAGCGTCAGGACAACCCAGAGGAAGTAAACCGACAATAGGGTCAGCACCGTGTTCAGGACGCTGGAAAACAGATTGTCCCGCATCCATTTGATTGGCCCTGCCGCCGTGGACGGGGGCGCCTGTTCCGGCAGCATCGTTTCGCGAACATAAGCTACCGTTTGTGCGTGCGTGTCGCTCATATCAACGCTCCCTCAACTTTACGGATTCATTGTACCAGTTCATCACGGAAGAGATCAGCAGGCTAATCGCCAGATAGATCGCCATAAGGATCAGCAGACATTCCATTTCCTTACCTGTCTGGTTCAATGTGATCCCGCCAAGTGTCCCTGTGATGTCCATATATCCCACGGCAATTGCCAGAGAGGAGTTTTTGGTCAGGTTCAGATACTGGGAAATCAGCGGCGGGATGATGACCCGCAGCGCCTGTGGCAGGATGATCAGGTTCATCGTGCGGTTCGGGCTGAGACCAAGGGCGAAGGCCGCTTCGGACTGTCCCTTGCTGACCGCCATGATCCCCGCGCGTACGTTTTCGGCTACAAAGGCCGCTGTATACAGCCCGAGTGCGAGTGTCAGGGCAATCAGGGAGTTGCGCATATAAATGCCGCCCTGAAAGTTGAAGCCTTTCAGTTCCGGCAGTTCCAACCCGATCGGACGGCCCAGAATGAAGTAGACCAACAGCGTTGGCACAAAGAAGATCGCCAGTTTGATCCAGAAGTTCGGCAGGATCTGGCCCGTTGCTTCCTGACGCTTGCGCGACCAAGTCCCGAAGACAAAAATGCCGACAATGGACAGCAGGAAGACCACGATGACAGCCGTGGAACCGGAATACAGCTCCGGCTTCGGGATATACAGCCCGCGGTTTGTCAGCGCGACAGAATCCCAAAGGCTCATGGAGGCGCTGGCATTTTCACCGCGGAAAGCGCGGGGTGCCGGAAAGGATTCAATAAAGATCGCCATGGTCAGAACGATCCACAGCAGCACGGGAACGTTACGGAAGGATTCGATGTAGACCGTCATAAGCCGCGCAACGACCCAGTTGTTCGACAGACGCAGCACACCGATAACCACGCCCAGTACCGTCGCAAGAATACACCCCAGCACGGCCACCAGCAATGTGTTCAGCACACCGACCAGCGCGGCGCGGCCATGGGACATCTGGTTGTTATATTCGATCAGTTTCTGGTTGATATCATACCCGGCGGCTTCGCCGAGAAAGCCAAAGCTCAACGGTTTCCCCAAAGCTGCGAGGTTCTGTGCAGCGTTGTTCAAAAGCCATCCAACGCCCAGCAGGAACAACACCAGCGCTACGATCTGAATCGTCATGGAGCGATAGCGGGTGTCATAAATTAACTGGCTGAGTTGGAAGCCGTCCTTTGGAGGATCGGTGGTTGCAGACATGTGTCCACGCTCCCTTGTTCTGTCATTGAGGTCACAACTTCCAATTCCACGGAAACCGTGGCGAACTGGTTGCACCTTGTTTTTGTATAGTTCGGAATAGTGTCCGGCTGTGCCGGCGAAAAACGGGCGCAGCTTTTGCCGCGCCCGTTCTTAATACCTTAACGGAAAGGTGGTGCGTAGATCAGGCCGCCGTCAGTCCACTGTGCGTTCAGGCCGCGGGCCAGACCGATTGGTGTGGATTCACCGATGTGACGGGCGAAGATCTCGCCGTAGTTACCACCGGCCGCAATCGCGTTTTTCGCGAAGTCAGCGGACAGGCCCAGCTGCTCGCCGAGGTTGCCTTCGGTGCCCAGCAGACGGTTGATTTCCGGATTGTTACCGGCAGCCATCGCGGATTCTTTTACGTTTGCGGATGTGATGCCCAGCTCTTCGGCTGCGATCAGCGCGTTCAGCACCCAGCGGCCGATGTCAGCCCATTGGTCGTCGCCGTGACGGACCAGCGGCCCCAGTGGCTCTTTAGAGATGATTTCCGGCAGCAGTGCGTGATCGTCCGGGTTCTCGAAAGTTGCGCGTGTCGCGGCCAGACCGGATGCGTCAGTTGTGTAAACGTCACAAGCGCCAGCCAGATACTGCTGTTGGGCTTCTGCGTTGGTTTCGATTGGCACCGGCTCGTAGCTGATGTTGTTGGAACGGAAGAAATCCGCCAGGTTCAGCTCTGTTGTTGTACCAGTCTGGATACATACAGTTGCACCGTCCAGATCTTTGGCAGAAGACACGCCCAGTTCTTTTGGAACCATGAAGCCCTGACCGTCATAGTAGTTCACGCCGATAAAGGTGAACTTCAGGTCCACATCGCGGGAGAATGTCCATGTGGTGTTACGGGCCAGCATGTCGATCTCACCGGAAGCCAGCGCGGTAAAGCGTGTTTTACCGGTTGTCGGAGTGAACTTGACAGCTTGCGGGTCGCCCAGCACAGCCGCAGCAACAGCGCGGCACACAGCGACGTCAAACCCGTCCCAGTTGCCGTTCGCGTCAGCCGCAGAAAAGCCTGCAAGACCGGTGGAAACACCACATTGCAAAAAGCCTTTTGCTTTAACGTCGTCGAGCGTTCCGGCAGCGGCGAAGCCAGCAGTCATTGTGGCCGCGGCTACAGCGCCGAAGAATGTTGTTTTTTTCATTTTTACCTCTTCCTGATGAACCGCCTATGGTCAGACGGCTTGCTAGGAGTTTACCCAGCTTGTCTTACTGATCCGGCATAGCCGGAAAAGTAGGCTCCATAGTGTGAGTAGGAGTTTGTCAGGTCAAGGTTTTTATATCGAAGAATAAGTTGCGAAACTTTACCCTCGGTAAGTTATTAGGTCAGCTTCGATGACCATTTTAACTGCCGGATTTCCCCTGATTTTGCAGCAATATTGCAAAGCCGAGGGTATGCTTTCAAACCCCCGACTGACGGTAGGTCAGCGATACTGACTAAAGATTGCCTTAATGTAAGGTATTCCGCACAGACAGCAGTAATTCCTCGGAAAGAAGAAAGGCCTGACGCTTTAAATCGGCTGCTTGGGCCGCTTCGTCGTCCACGCCCCACTGCTCGATTTGCCAATTTTCATCGACCCGCGCCACATCCCATGCCTGTTCTGCAACCATGTGTTGTCGTGCCACAGCGAGGGCAAGCACAAGAGATCCTGAAATTTGTACCAAATCGTGAAAAGCGGCCAGTTCGAATGTGTCGAACGTCTCTACTACCTGACGCAAATTGGCGACCGATTGATTCGGTTGCTCCACCGGAATCACCCCCGAAGTGACCAGCAGCGGCGCTTTGAATGTCTGGCTGGCCCATTGCAGGGGCGCATCCCAAAGCTCTGCCTGACGGGCGATCAGTTCCTGCGGGTGGGTGGCACGATAGCACAGCAGATCATTCTCGCCATACGCCGCAAGCATGTCGACAACTGCCGCCATCTGGCCGCCCATCTTGTCTACCGAAACATTTGCCCAGCGTGTCGCTGGCATCGCGGTCGGGTCCAGTTCACCACTGGTAGCATCCCATTCCTGCGCCACCAGTTCTGCCGCCTTCCGTGTCGGCAGCAACAGATCCCGCTTTTCCGGAGTTTTAACCGTGCGTCCGTCAAGCTGGATCACAAACCCTGATTCCGCCTCTGCCACGTCGACCGTGTTCCAGAACCGTTTCTTCTTCGCCAGTGTCATCGCAATTTACTCTTGTTCTTCGAATGGATCTGTCGGGGCTTCCGCCGGATCAAAGCCGAAAAAGTCCCATGTCTGCGCCATATGATCCGGCAAGGGTGCCGTGAAGGTCATTTTCGCACCACTTACCGGATGGGGAATCGCCAGAGAGCGGGCATGCAGGTGCAGTTTGCGGCTGACGGAGCCACCCAGTTGCGCACCCCAGCCGTCCCCTTCATTCACCTGACTGTTGGTGCCGTATTTGCCGTCACCAATGATCGGATGACCGATTTCAGCCATATGGGCGCGCAGCTGGTGCGTCCGGCCGGTGATCGGCACCAAACCAACCCATGCGGCGCGCTGGCCAACAGCCTCGATCACAGCGTAATCCGTCGTCGCCCGTTTTGCGCCTTCGGTCTGCTCTACCGCGTCGGGATGGATACAGTGCATCCGCTCCCCCGCGCCGTTCGGTCCGTGGCCGGCGGCTTTCACCAGACCGTAACGAATGGTGCCCATCTTGGGGAAAGGGCTGCCCGCAACCATCGCCCAGTAAATCTTGCGCGTTGTTCGCAGGTGAAAGCTCTTGGCCAGCCCCGCCGCTGCACGTCCGGTCCGTGCCATCACGAAAACACCGCTGGTGTCCTTGTCCAGCCGGTGCACCAGTTTCGGTTTGGTCTCCATCCCGAACCGCAGCGCATCCGCCAGACCGTCGATATGGCGGGTCTGGCCCGATCCGCCCTGCACGGCCAGCCCCGCCGGCTTGTTCAGCACGATGATATCATCATCCCGATAGATCACGCTGTCCTGCATAAGTTTGGCATCGGCATCCGAGATCACCGCCTCGGGTTTGGCAGCCACAGTGCCGGGTTCCGGCAGGGGCGGTATCCGCACCACCTGTCCCGGTTGCAGACGGGTGTTCGCCTTGACGCGGCCCTTGTCCACCCGCAGATCGCCCTTGCGGCACATCTTTTCCACACGCCCCTGACTGACATGGGGGAACATCCGGCGCAGCCACCGGTCCAGTCTCTGATCCGCAGCATCTTCCGCTACAGCTATATGTTGTACACCACTCATGACAGCACCGCCCGCATAATTCCCATTCCGGCAAACAGGGCAGCAATCCCGCCCGATACCGATCCTATAACATAAAGGGCGGCCAGTCCGCCCCGTCCCTGCTCCCATAGCAGGATCGCATCCAGAGAGAACGCGGAAAACGTGGTAAACCCGCCCAAAACACCCGTCATCACGAATGGCGCGAACCGCGCATCCCCTGCGCGATGCAGGAACCAGACAGCGAAGATCCCCATCAGAAAGGAACCGGCAAGATTTGCCGCAAATACACCCGCCGGTGCTCCGGCTCCCGCCAGACGCACAGCCGCTTGCACGGTGCCATACCGCAGGACGGCCCCGAGACCGCCACCGATGGCAATTTGTATCAGAGTATTCATACAGACCTCTGCGCTTTGCACCTGTATTCTACAGGGCCGTTCCGCACGCGGCCTTCAGGGCATTCAGGCGCCCGCGCCGCGTCTCTGGTCCGCCTCTACAGCAATGTTGACGATCTGTGCAAGGCTTTCAAAGCGCTCTCTTTCGGACTCGGGAACATGGCCGAGGTTGAACACATCCTTATTCCACTTGGTCCATTCGCGGGTATCAAGCTGAACCTCGCGCACCACAAAAACGGATGCCACTTTATGCTTACGGATCAAATGATCCACCTGCCCGACGACCAAGGGCTCCGGCCCCTCAAACAACCCGACAAGATGCTGTCCAGAGCGCAGGAAAAAGCCCCCGATCCGACGGTCAGCGCACCGGTTCCAAACATCTTTCTGAAGCGGTTCTACCTGTTCGAAAGCAAGGCCGGAATGCAGCCGACAAGTGAAAAGAATCTGTAAAGTCAAATGTCTAACGGGCAATACAAAATCGAATCAAGCCCCCTCACAATACACGCTACCTACCCCCATTCAACCATAGGGTTGCTGTATCTGCAAACCGGATCGCAATTTTTACCCAGAGTTGTATCCCTACGGAACGGCAACTAAACCCTACAGAGAGTACCCCTACCCCCCCTTGTTCCGGCTTGTACGCAGCTTGGCAAAATACTCGGTCCGCTTCTTCAACTCCCGCTCGAAACCCCGATCCACCGGCACATAATAGACCCCGTGTTTCATCCCGTCGGGGAAGTAATTCTGCCCCGAAAACCCGTCCTCTGCGTCATGGTCGTATTCATAGCCGACGCCGTAGCCTTCGTCTTTCATCAGCTTGGTCGGTGCATTGCGGATATGTTTGGGCGGCGGCTCCGATCCGGTTTTCCGCGCAGCCCTGCGGGCCTCTTTATAGGCTTTGTAGGCCCCGTTCGATTTCGGGGCGAGCGCAAGATAGATCACCGCTTGCGCCAGCGCCAGTTCCCCTTCGGGGCTGCCAAGCCGCTCAAAGGTTTGCCAGGACTGCAAGCAAACAGCCTGTGCCTGCGGATCGGCCAGACCGATATCCTCTACCGCCATACGGGTGATTCTGCGTGCCAGAAAACGCGGATCCTCGCCCCCTTCCAGCATCCGGCACAACCAGTAAACCGCTGCATCCGGATCAGACCCGCGCACAGATTTGTGCAGCGCCGAAATCAGGTTGTAATGTTCTTCTCCGGATTTGTCATACTTCGGTGCGCGGCGTGAAAGCCGTTTGGACAATCCGTCCCGCCCCACTTTTTCCCTGGCATCCCAGGCAAAGCACTGTTCCAGAATGTTGATCAGGGCACGCCCGTCCCCGTCCGCCATCTCCAGCACCGCCTCTCGGGCATCCGCTGTCAGGGGCAGTGCGCGCTGTACCAGTTGTTCTGCCCGCTGCGCCATCAGTTCCAGATCGGCAAGCGTCAAACGCTCCAGTACCATCACCTGACTGCGGCTCATCACAGCGGCATTCAACTCGAACGAAGGATTTTCCGTCGTCGCGCCAACCAGCACAATGGTCCCGTCTTCCATATGGGGCAGAAAGCCGTCCTGCTGGGCCTTGTTGAACCGGTGAATCTCATCCACGAACAACACCGTTCCACGGCCGGTCTTCTGCCGCAGCTTGGCGGCATCGAACACTTTCTTCAGATCCGCCACGCCCGAGAATATCGCGCTGATCTGGACAAACTCCATCTCGGTTTCATCTGCCAGCAACTTGGCCAGCGTGGTTTTCCCAACACCCGGCGGCCCCCAGAAAATGATCGAGGACAGGCGTCCGCTTTCCAGCATCACCCGTAACGCACCATCTTCGCCCAGAAGATGCTGCTGCCCGATCACTTCCGCGAAATGGCGCGGGCGCAGACGGTCCGCCAGCGGCGCATTCTTTGCAGGGGCATCCGCTTGCCCCTTTGCCCCGTCGTCCAGTGCATCAAAAAGATCCGCCATCGCGTCACCCGCCCCAATTCAACCTGTGCCCAGTTTGGCCTGCAAACCCTGCCGACGCAATGTAGCGCCGCTTCAATGTTCGCCAAATACTCAAAGAAAAACCCCGCCAGACCAGGACGGTCTGACGGGGTTCCTACTGTCCCGAATTTTATCGGTTTTTATTCGTCTGCTGCATCCATTTCAGCAGCAACGCGGGCTTTGTCAGCCGCGCCTTTGGCGTCTACGTCACGATCAACGAATTCGATGATCGCCATAGGAGCCATGTCGCCGTAGCGGAAGCCGGCTTTCATGATGCGCACGTAACCGCCTTGACGGTCCTTGTAGCGCGGGCCAAGCACGTCGAACAGTTTGGAAACATACTGGTCTTCCTTCAGCTTGGAAGCGGCCTGACGACGGGCGTGCAGATCGCCACGTTTCGCCAATGTGATCAGTTTTTCCATGATCGGGCGCAGTTCCTTTGCTTTTGGCAAAGTTGTTTTGATTTGCTCATGTTCGATGAGCGAGCCTGTCATGTTCGAGAACAGCGCTTTGCGGTGTTCATGTGTCCGGTTCAGGCGACGGTATCCACGTGCGTGACGCATTTTGGTTTTCCTTCTTAATGCTTTGTCCGGCGAGCCTGCGTGGGTCTCGCACTCCTTGGGGCAGAATTACCCGATAATTCCCCGCCAACTGCGGGCATTTTGCAATCGGCGGACCAAAGCCCGCCAACCGCGTATTCAGTAGGTCGGGCTTCAGCCCGACACACCTTAAAACTGGTCTTCGTATTTCTTGGCCAGATCTTCGATGTTGTCCGGTGGCCAATCCACGATGTCCATACCAAGGTGCAGACCCATGCCGGTCAGAACTTCCTTGATTTCGTTCAGGGATTTCCGGCCGAAGTTTGGCGTGCGCAGCATTTCTGCTTCGGTTTTCTGGATCAGGTCGCCAATGTAAACGATATTGTCGTTCTTCAGGCAGTTTGCAGAACGCACAGACAGTTCCAACTCGTCCACTTTCTTCAGCAGCAGCGGGTTGAATTCCAGATCGTCTTCTTCTTCCTGACGGGAGGCGGATTCCGGTTCGTCGAAGTTTACAAACACGGACAGTTGGTCCTGCAGGATACGTGCAGCATAGGCCACAGCGTCTTCCGGCGAAATCGACCCGTCTGTTTCCAGTTTCAGTGTCAGCTTGTCATAGTCCAGAACCTGACCTTCACGGGTCGGTTGAACATCGTATGACACTTTAACAACAGGCGAGAACAGCGCATCGATCGGAATCAGGCCAATTGGCGCATCTTCGGGGCGGTTCTTGTCGGCTGCAACATAGCCCTTACCGGTTTCAACGGTCATTTCCATGAACAGGGACGCGCCGTCATCAAGGTGACAGATCACGTGATCCTTGTTCAGGATCTGGATGTCAGCGGTTTCGGAAATGTCACCCGCAGTCACAACACCCGGGCCTTTAGCCGCGATAGACACACGTTTGGTGCCTTCTGCTTCCATGCCAACGGCCACACCTTTAAGGTTCAGAACGATGTCGGTTACGTCTTCACGTACGCCGGCCACGCTGGAGAACTCGTGCAGAACGTTGTCGATCTGTACGGAAGTGATCGCAGCACCTTGCAGGGACGACAGCAGGACACGCCGCAGCGCGTTGCCCAAAGTCAGACCAAAGCCGCGCTCAAGCGGTTCGGCAACACAGGTTGCCTGACGCAGCGGGTCGCCACCTGGTTTGATGTCCATCTGAGTGGGGCGGATAAGCTCTTGCCAATTCTTGTGGATCATAAGTCCTCCATTCCTGTTCGCCGATCGGATCCGATTGATCGGGAACGCCCGAGGGTATTAACAATAACGCGGGCCGATCCTGTGAACCGGCCCGATAATTCTTGACGCGAGGCTTATACCCGGCGGCGCTTGGGAGGGCGGCAGCCGTTGTGGGCGATCGGTGTCACATCGCGGATGGATGTGATGTTGAAGCCTACAGCAGCCAGTGCGCGCAATGCGCTTTCACGACCCGAACCCGGACCCTGAACTTCAACTTCCAGCGTTTTCACGCCGTGCTCTTGCGCTTTCTTGCCAGCATCTTCAGCAGCCATCTGGGCTGCGTAAGGTGTGGATTTGCGCGAGCCTTTGAAGCCCATTGTGCCAGCGGAAGACCATGAAATTGCGTTGCCTTGGGCGTCAGCAATCAGGATCTTTGTGTTGTTGAAAGAGGAGTTTACGTGCGCAACACCAGTCGTGATGTTCTTACGGACCTTCTTCTTTACGCGAAGTTTTTCACGTGCCATCGTTCAAGCCCTCCTTATTTCTTTTTGCCGGCAATCGCGCGGGCTGGGCCCTTGCGTGTGCGTGCGTTTGTGTGTGTGCGCTGACCGCGAACAGGCAGGCCACGACGGTGACGCAGGCCGCGGTAGCAACCCAGATCCATCAGGCGTTTGATGTTCATGGAAACTTCACGACGCAGATCACCTTCAACGTCAAGGTTTGCGTCAATGTATTCGCGAATTTTCAGAACTTCCGCATCGGACAGTTCGTTGATCCGGCGGGTAACGTCCAGTCCGGTTTCTTCGCAAATTTTAGCAGCGGTCGTGTTACCGATGCCGTGAATATATGTAAGGGCGATTGGGACCCGTTTGTGGGTCGGCAAGTTAACGCCGGCGATACGTGCCAAGGGCTCTTCCTTATGGTTGCGGCTCCGTGTTTCCAGAACCTTTTTTCACAACAAAAGCCCAACACCACCACGGCATCAGGCCACTTCCTATTAGGGTATCTGACGAATCACTGTAATCAGCAAAAAATGACCGATTCCTTAAGGAAGCTGTGCGATACACGCCGTTCCAATGAAGGTCAACCCCTCTGCCCAAAGGTTGGGGCCACAACACGGCTGTTTTGCGCGGTCATGTGGCCCTTCGGGGTTTATAACGTCTAAAGGCCACCGCCCCAAATAGCCAGCGTTATTTGCCGGAACCTTTGGCCCTGTCATCTTGTGCGAACGGGAAACCACAGCGGTCTGGATCCCGTAAATGCGCCCGCGCCACCCTATGTGTCTTTCGGGGCGGACACAAAAAACTGAAGCCCCTCCGGCGGCGTTCCCCTTGATCCTCTCGCACCTTCCTTTAAAAGCTGACCTCTATCCTGCCAGCAGATAAGAGGCTCTTATGAAATCCGGCAAACGATCCCTGCTGCAAAAGCGCAGCACTTTCGCAGTTATCGGTCTTGGCTCTTTTGGCAGCACGGTTGCCTTGGAACTGGCGCGGTTCGGCAACCATGTGATCGGCATTGATACCAACGAATCTTTGGTTAACAACCACGCCGAGGATTTGACCCAAGCCCTGATTGTTGACGCCAAAGACGATGCCGCCCTGCGCGAGGCAGGGATCGCCGAATGTGATGTCGCGGTTGTGGCCATGGGCGCGGATCTGGAATCCAGCATCCTTGCAGCGATCAACCTGAAAACCATCGGCGTTCCTGTGGTCTGGGCCAAAGCCACCACCAAGACCCACCACCGCATCCTGAGCAAACTGAAAGTCGATCGCATCATCCACCCCGAAGTGGAGGTGGGCCAGCATGTGGCCCAGGTGCTGCACAACCCGCTGGTACGCGACTATGTCAGCCTTGGGAACGGCTTTCATGTGGTCAACTTTCGCATCCCCGAAACACTAGAGGGTAAAACGCTGGACCAGATGTCCCATAATGAGGATTTCAACCTGCGCTGCATCGGGGCCATGCGGGGGACGGAATATCTGGGACGCGACGGGGACAGTTGCGAATTGCGCAAAGGCGATTTGCTGATCCTTCTGGGCCGCCGCGCCGATCTGCGCAATTTCGCAGCGACCCTGTAATGTCGCCGCGCATTCCCGTCCCGCAGGGCTGGCGCCTGCCAAACCTGCCGCCCCCGATGATGCTGGCCCTGATCTATCTGATCTGCATCCTTCTGGGCGCGCTTCTGTTGCTGTTGCCGATCGCCAACACGGGGTCTGTGACCCTTGGCGATGCCATCTTCACCTCTGCCTCTGCTGTGACGGTGACAGGCTTGGCCGTGGTGGACACGGGATCGGCTTTTACAGTTTTCGGGCAGTTTGTCATCATGGCGCTGATCCAGCTTGGCGGGTTGGGGCTGATGAGCTTTGCCGTATTGGTCCTGTCGGCCATGGGCATCCCCATCGGCATGCCCCAACGCCTGATCCTGCGCGAGGACCTGAACCACACCTCGCTGCACAACCTGACAGCCATCGTGCGCATCATTCTGGTGGTCTCGCTGACCTGCGAACTGTTGGGCACTGCGCTGCTGGCTTTCGTCTTTGTGCCTGAATTCGGTTGGGCCGATGGTCTGTGGAATGCGCTGTTCCACAGTATTTCCGCCTTTAACAATGCTGGCTTTGCGCTGTTCCCTGACAGCCTGTCGCGATGGGTTGCCAACCCGCTCATCAATCTGGTGATCCCTGCCCTGTTCATTCTGGGTGGCTTGGGGTTTGTGGTGGTGGCCGATCTGTTTGGCACCCGAAACTGGGCGCGGCTGACCTTGCACAGCAAACTGATGATTGTGGGCACCGCTATGTTCATCTTCTTCGCATGGTTCTTTTTCGCTGCCTTGGAATGGAACAACCCCGGCACTCTCGGGCAACTGCCCACCATAGGCGCAAAGCTGTGGGCAAGCTGGTTTCAGGCGGTGACGCCGCGCACCGCAGGGTTCAACACGCTGGACACAGCGGCCATGCACGACAGCACCACCATGATGACCATGATCCTGATGATCATCGGCGGTGGCAGTGCATCCACGGCAGGCGGCGTCAAGGTGACCACCGTGATCGTCCTGCTGATCGCAAGCGTCGCTTTCTTTCGCCGCCGCACCGAAATTCAGGTTTTTGGCCGCAGTCTGGGCGTTGAGGAGATCATGAAGGTCATGGCACTGGCCACCGTCAGCACCGTGGTGATCTTTTCCGCGATCTTTATCGTTTCCATTTCCCACGACGGAGAGTTCATCGACCTTGTGTTCGAGGTTACTTCGGCCTTTGGCACTGTCGGCCTGTCACGGGGGGCCACATCGGAACTGGACAGTGTCGGGCGTACCCTGATCATCTGCCTGATGTTTCTGGGCCGCGTCGGTCCCCTGACGCTTGGCTTCTTTCTGGCCACTCGCAGCACACCGAGGGTTAAATACCCCAAGGGTCAAATCCATCTGGGCTAAAAGCCAAAAGGCCGCTTGGGTATGCAAGCGGCCTTTGACAAATTCTTCAGGATCGGCGGGGAACTTAATCCATCGCCTCTGCAATCGAGGCTTTGACCTGATCAATCGGCGCCAGCCCGTCGATGCTTTGCAACTGCCGCTTGGCGTAGTAATAGCCGATCAGGGGGGACGTGTCTTTGTAGTAGGCCATCAGCCGTGTCTTGAGGCTTTCCTCGTTATCATCCGCGCGGCGTTTGAATTCCGTACCGCCACATTTGTCGCAGACACCCTCTTGCGCCGGTTTCTTGGCAGTATCGTGATAGCCTGCACCGCAATTTGCGCAGGTGTAGCGGCCGGTGATGCGGGACACGAGAGCCTCGTCATCCACACGCATTTCAATCACCGTATCCAGAGACTGGCCAACACTGTCCAGCAGTTTCCCCAAGGCATCCGCCTGTGCCAGCGTGCGGGGGAAGCCGTCAAAGATAAAGCCGCCCTCGGCTTTGGCTGTTTCCAGTTGTTCGCGGATCAGGCCGATCACAATCTCGTCCGTAACAAGTTCACCGCGATCCATGACACCGGCAACCATTTTGCCCATTTCCGTACCGGAAGACCGTGCCGCACGCAGCATGTCGCCCGTGCTCAGCTGCACCATATTCCGCTCTTCCACCAGCATCGCGGCCTGTGTTCCTTTACCGGCGCCCGGCGGGCCAAGCAAAATAATATTCATGTAGATTCCCTTCATATCGCAGCACGCGCACAGCTATAGCCTCATTTCACATCCGGCGAAAACAAGAAACGTATACTTGCGCATACACGTCGCAGGTAGGCGGATCGGGAAAAACCCCGTTCCGGCAATGATAAAGGCCGCACAGCGTGCTGCACGGCCTTTCGAACTGTCAACGAAACGTTACGTTCCGAAGGCTTAGCGCCCCCGACGACCGCCCCGTGCCTTGCTGCGGTTCTTGCCGCGCAGCTTGGATTTCTCGATCAGGCTTTCATACTGGTGGGCCAGCAGATGGGACTGGACCTGTGTGATGGTGTCCATTGTCACCGACACAACGATCAGCAGGGATGTACCACCGAAGTAGAAGGGAATCGCCAGCTGGGAGCGCAGGATCTCCGGAAACAGGCAGATTGCCGCCAGATAGGCCGAGCCAAGCACAAGGATGCGCGTGACCACGTAATCAAGGTACTCTTCCGTCTTTTTACCCGGACGGATACCCGGAACGAAACCGTTCTGCTTTTTCAGGTTGTCTGCAACGTCATCGGTCTTGAAAGACACGTTGGCGGTGTAGAAGTAGCTGAAGAATACGATCATACCGACGAAGAACAACAGATACAGCGGCTGCCCCGGCCCGAAATACGCCAGCAGCGTGTTCATGAACGGGCTGGTTTGTGTGCCGGAGAACGTGGAAATCGTCGTCGGCAGCAACAGCAGCGCAGAGGCAAAGATCGGCGGGATCACACCGGCAGGGTTTATCTTGATCGGCAGGTGAGAGGACTCACCGCCGTAAACCTTCATGCCAACCTGACGTTTGGGGTACTGGATGTGGATCTTGCGCAGGGCGCGTTCCATGAACACGATAAACGCGATCACAACCACAACCATGATCATTACACCAACGATAACCGCAGGCGACAGCGCACCGGAGCGGCCCGAAGCGAAAAACTGTGCCAGCGCAGCAGGCAATTCTGCAATGATCCCAACGAAGATGATCAGGGAGATACCGTTGCCGATGCCCCGTGCCGTGATCTGTTCACCCAGCCACATCAGGAACATGGTGCCCCCGACCAGCGTGATAATCGCAGGCAGCTGGAAGCTTAGGAAACCCGGATTGGTCGCCAGATCGCCCGCCTCAAGCCCGCGGGACATGCCATAGGCTTGAAAGAACGCCAGCGCCACTGTGCCGTAGCGGGTGTACTGGTTGATCTTCTTGCGTCCGGCCTCGCCCTCTTTCTTGAGTTGCTCCAGGGAAGGAACCATCGCTGTCAGAAGCTGGACGATAATGGAAGCAGAAATATAGGGCATGATCCCCAGCGCGAAGATTGCCATCCGGCCAATCGCACCGCCCGAGAACATGTTGAGGATACCGCCCACACCAGTCTGGGCCCCTTCAACGAAATCCCGCAGCGCGCCGGCGTCGATGCCGGGCACGGGGATAAACGTCCCGATCCGGTACACAATCAACAAACCCAATGCAAAGAGGATACGAGATTGCAGTTCTTTCGCTTTACCGAAGGCACCCCAGCTTAGATTGGAGGCCATTTGTTCAGCAGCAGAAGCCATGAACGTCCCTTTCATATAGTCGCACACGCGGCGTCCCGGGTGATGCGTCAAAAACAAAACGCCGCGAGACCAATCAACAGGGTCGCGCGGCGCCGAAAAACTTGATCGTGAGTTATGTAAGCGGCAGGTCCACCGCTCACAAGCCCAATTCAAGGGTTTTGACTTTTATTTGAAACGCCCGATGTTCAGGCGCTTCAAAATCCGGTCAGAACACTTTAGGCGTCAGCGTCGGCTTTCGCAGGCTGCGCAACGGTCAGCTTGCCGCCAGCCGCTTCAACAGCCGCAACAGCAGTGCGGGACGCGCCGGTGACTGTCAGGTCGATCTTGGAGGTGATTTCACCCTTGTTCAGGATGCGAACACCGTCCTTGACACGACGAACCAGACCGGATTCGACCAGAACTTCTTCTGTGATCGGTTTGCCAGCGTCGATTTTCTTCTCGTCGATGAATTTTTGCAGCAGGCCAAGGTTCACAACAGCATGTGTTTTTGCGTTGATGTTGTTGAAGCCGCGCTTAGGCAAACGTTGGTACAATGGCATCTGACCGCCTTCGTAGCCGCCGATGGATACACCCGAACGGGACTTTTGACCCTTGATACCACGGCCACCTGTTTTACCTGTGCCGGAACCCGGACCACGGCCGATGCGCTTGCGTTTTTTGACTGCACCCGGATTGTCTGAAAGCTGATTCAGTTTCATTGTCGCTATCTCCTTTTGCCGGAACTACCCCCGATGAGCGACAAAGGGGCAAACACGGCGTTACGATGTGATTCTGGAAAAGTTCCCAGATTGGTGGCGTATAGAGTGACAAGCCCCGCAAGGCAAGACCCGTTTCTGGTTTCCTAATTGCTTTGGGGATACCCTGCCTTCGTTAATGACAGTGCACGCGTCCGGTACTTGTTTGCTTGTGACAACACTGCCCCGGAGGAGAACTTTTCCGGCATCCTCCACCGTGAAAGACTTCGGAATGGGAGGTAGCTGACTGAACAGGCTGCCCTGCAATTGCAACGGGAAGGTACGGTACAGCCAGAACAATGGCTGCTAAGACGATAGCAAAACGTTTCATAATTATATCCAAAAAAACTCAATCTTAAATAGAGTTAATAAAAGGTTAGCAAAAAGTAAATGACATATTATGAGGCTATAACGCCGAGTGGCCCATGTATAACAAAGTAGGTCGGGCTTCAGCCCGACACCCCAATCGGACACCTTCAGCCCGACACCATCCCCCTCAAACCTTGCGCGCCACGATGTAGCGGCTGATCCCTTTTGCCGGATATGAGTCGCTCTCCAGAATTTCAAACCCTGCGGCGCGGATCAAGCGCTCCAATTCTTCGACTCCAAGATAATTCAGAAAGGGCGCTTTGCCGAAAAGTTGCATCACCTTGATCAACGGTCCGAACAACCAGCGTTTCGGCTTCAGACACCCCGTCTTGCTGATGAACAGCCCGCCCCTTTCGAGAGGTGCGGACAGATTGCCAATCACAGCCGCCGGATCTTTGGTCAGGTGCAACAGGTTAAAGGCAAGAATGGCGTCCGGCTTGGGGTCTAAAGTCAGAGGTTTCGTCACATCCGCGGTTTGAAAGGCGGCATTTGATACTCCCTCTGCCTGCGCCTTACCACGGGCGATTTCTATCATGGAGCGCGAAAAATCTGTCCCGAGGATGGAACCGACATACGGTGCGAGCAACAGGGCCGTTGATCCTGTACCACAGCCGACCTCGATCACATGATCGTCGGGCTTCAGATAGGATTTCGTCCGATTCAGAGTTTTGTGATAGTTTTCCAAATCGGAAATGGGTCTTTTTGCGTATTTACCGGCGATCCGGTTCCAGAACTGATCAGCGTTTTGCATCCTGCGCTCCTGTTTTGCGCTTCTATACCTATACGAGAAGCCATTATAAATTGCCAGAATACGCAGATCTTATATACATATTTGCATGAATAATCCGAACCGGAACTTTGACTGGAACCATGCACGTGCTTTTCTCGCTACGGCGCAAAGCGGCTCGCTTTCGGCAGCGGCGCGCCGGCTTGGCCTGACGCAACCCACGCTCAGCCGGCAGGTTTCTGCCCTGGAAACGGAACTGGGCCTGACATTGTTTGAACGGGTGGGGCGGAGTTTGGAAATTACGCAGGCCGGGCGTGATATGCTTGCGCATTTCGCGACGATGGGACAGGCGGCGGAAGATGCCATGCTTGCGGCTACGGGGCAGTCCCAATCCGTTGAGGGGCGTGTCAGCCTTTCCGTTTCCGATATTATCGCTGCCCGCTTCATTCCGCAGGCGCTGGTCCGGCTAAGGGAACTGGCCCCCGGAATAGAAATCGAACTTCTGGCAGTTAACCGCATATCCGATCTGCAACGGCGCGAGGCGGATATCGCTCTGCGCCACATTCGTCCCGCAGAGCCGGAACTGATCGCCCGCAATCTTGGCGAAGCTAACGGCAAGCTCTATGGCGCGGCGTCCTATCTGGACAGCCTTGGCCCGCTGCGAAGCCTTCCGGACCTGTCTGCAGCCCGCTTTGTCTCGACAGGCGACCCCGAAGAATTCGTCGCCTACCTGAATGCGCGGGGATATACACTGCAACGGTCCAATGTGGCTTATTCCACCCGCAGCGGGATTGCGGGATGGGAGATGGTGAAACACGGGCTCGGGTTGGGTGTAATGATGTCGGATGTCGGAGACAGGACACACGGCGTCAGGGCGATCCTGCCTGAGCTTACTACAGTCCATTACCCGAACTGGCTGACAACCCATCGCGAATTACACACAAGCAAACGCATCCGCATCGTGTTTGACTTTCTCGCAGAGTATTTCAGGGAAGCCTTCACCCTGAAATGAAAAACGCCCCCGCTGGTGCGGAGGCGTTTCATCCGGTTCGCAGGTCGGGCTTCAGCCCGACACAACACTTAACCTTTTTCTTCGATGATCTCGACCATGTGAGGGATCTTGGCGATCATACCACGTACAGCCGGCGTATCTTCCAACTCGCGTGTTTTGTGCATTTTGTTCAGGCCCAGACCGATCAGCGTCTGACGCTGTTTTTCAGGGCGACGGATCGGGGAACCGATCTGTTTTACAACAATGGTTTTAGCCATGATCTTATACCTTCAGCTCTTCAGCCACGTCGCCGGCAGGGGCTTCGGCAGGGGCGTCTGTTTTTGGCAGAATGTCGGAAACTTTCTTGCCACGACGTTGTGCAACATTGCGCGGGCTGGTTTCTTTGCTCAGACCGTTCATGGTTGCGCGGATCATGTTGTAAGGGTTGGCCGAACCGATGGATTTGGACACAACGTCCTGAACACCCAACATTTCGAACACAGCACGCATAGGACCACCGGCGATGATACCGGTACCTTGCGGGGCCGTCCGCATCACAACTTTACCAGCGCCGTGACGGCCTTCCATGTCGTGGTGCAGGGTACGACCTTCACGCAGGGGAACACGGATCATTTTGCGTTTTGCAGCTTCGGTTGCCTTGCGAATTGCTTCAGGCACTTCTTTGGCTTTACCTTTGCCAAAACCGACGCGGCCTTTTTGGTCGCCAACAACGACCAGCGCAGCAAAACCAAAGCGCTTACCGCCTTTTACTGTTTTGGATACGCGGTTGATCGCTACAAGGCGATCTTGAAATTCGGGGTTCTCGTCGCGATCGCGACCCCGACGGTTGTCATCTCTAGCCATCATTGGCCTCCTGGATAGTGTGGGGTCTCCCCCGAATGTTCCAATCCTGGTGGGACGAAACCGTCCCCCGGATCATCGAGGTGGGCCAGAGCGGCCCACCTGCTGATTTTAGAATTTCAGACCGCCTTCACGGGCTGCATCTGCGAGCGCTTTTACCTTGCCGTGGAACAGGAAACCGCCACGGTCGAAATAGCAGGTTTCAACACCGGCTCTTTTCGCACGTTCTGCGATTGCTGCGCCCACTTTGGCAGAAGCTTCGACGTTGTTTTTGCCAACAACACCCAGATCTTTTTCCATAGAGGAAGCAGATGCCAGTGTTACGCCGTTAACATCGTCGATCAGCTGCACGCTGATGTTCTTGGAAGAGCGGTGAACGCTCAGACGGGGGCGGCCAGCAGCCACCTTCCGCATTTTGCTCCGGTTGCGCATACGGCGCTTAAGGAACAGAGTTCTCTTGCTAATAGCCATCTTATGCGTTCCTTACTTCTTCTTACCTTCTTTGCGGAAGATATATTCGTCTTTGTACTTGATGCCTTTACCTTTGTAGGGCTCTGGCTTGCGGTACTGACGAATGTTTGCAGCAACCTGACCAACAACTTGCTGGTCGATACCTTCAACAATGATTTCAGTCGGTTTAGGGGCTGTTACAGTAATGCCTTCGGGCACTTTGTACTCAACATCGTGGGACAGACCGAGCGCCAGCTTCAGGGTGTTGCCCTGCATCTGTGCACGATAACCAACACCGTTGATTTCCAGCTCTTTTTTGAAGCCTTCAGTCACGCCTGTTACCAGGTTCGCGATCTGTGTGCGGCTCATACCCCATTGCTGGCGGGCCCGTTTGGACTTGCCACGAGGCGTAACCAGCACACCGTTTTCTTCAACGGAAAGCGTTACGTCGTCAGTTGCCTTGAAGGTGCGCGCACCTTTCGGGCCTTTTACTTCCACGGTCTGGCCAGACACAGAGGCAGTTACGCCGCTGGGCAGCTCGACCGGTTTTTTACCAATACGAGACATCTGTCACCCCTTAGAAGATTGTGCACAACACTTCGCCGCCAACATTGGCTGCGCGTGCTTGTGCGTCTGACATGACACCCTTGGATGTCGATACGATGGAAACGCCGAGACCTTGACGAACGGCCGGGATGTCCTTGACGTTCGCATAAACGCGACGGCCAGGGGTGGATACCCGCTTGAGTTCTTTGATCACAGGCACGCCGTCGAAGTATTTCAGAGAAATCTCCAGCTCGGGGTGACCGTTGACGCCTGTTCCGGCTTCGTAACCGCGTATGTAACCTTCGCTCTGGAGCACGTCCAGAACCCAGCCACGCAGTTTGGAAGCAGGTGTTTTCACTGTGGATTTGCCGCGCAGTTGTGCGTTGCGAATACGTGTGAGCATATCACCGATAGGATCGTTCATATGTACTTCTCCTTACCAGCTCGATTTGACCATGCCGGGGATCTGGCCGTCAGACGCCAACTGGCGCAACGCGATCCGGGACATTTTCAGTTTACGATAATACGCCTTAGGACGACCGGAAACCTGGCACCGGTTGTGAAGACGAGTGGCAGAGGAATTGCGGGGAAGTTCCGCAAGTTTCAGGCGCGCCTTGAAACGCTCCTCCATAGGAAGATCCATGTTTGTCGCGATTTCTTTCAGCGCGGCACGTTTGGCAGCGTATTTCTCTACCAGACGTTGACGCTTCAGTTCGCGTTGGATCATTGCAGCTTTAGCCATGATGTTTTCTCCTGTCCGCGATCAGTTTGTGAAAGGCACGTTGAAGTGCTTCAACAGACTTTTCGCTTCCGCATCTGTGTTCGCGTTCGTGTTGAAAGCGATGTCCATGCCCCACATTACGTCAACTTTATCATAGTCGATTTCAGGGAACACGATGTGCTCTTTCAGACCCATGGCATAGTTGCCACGGCCGTCGAAGCTTTTGCCGGATACGCCGCGGAAGTCGCGGATACGAGGCATTGCAACAGTGATCAGACGATCAAGGAATTCATACATCTGATCGCCACGCAGCGTGACTTTCACACCCAAAGGCATGTCTTCACGTACGCGGAAACCCGCGATGGATTTCTTCGCTTTGGTAATCACAGGCTGCTGACCGGCAATTGCGGCCATATCAGCTACAGCAGAGCGGATTTTCTTAGAGTCGTTTACGGCTTCGCCAACACCCATGTTCAGCACGATTTTCTCGAGCTTGGGGATTTGCATGTCGTTCTTGTAACCGAACTCTTCTTTCATGGCAGCGCGGATCTTGTCCTTATACGCAGCCTTCAGGCGTGGAGTATAATCAGCCATTGATCACTTCTCCCGATTTCTTGGCAAAACGGACTTTCTTGTCGCCGTCCATTTTGAAACCAACCCGTGTCGGGCCGCCGTCTTTAGGATCGACCAGAGCAAGGTTGCTCAGTTGGATCGGCATCTCGGTTGGTACGCGACCACCCTGAGAGTTCTGTGTCTGGGCACGGTGGCGGATCGCCACGTTCACGCCGGACACGATTGCCTTGCCAGTGGACGGGTTTACAGACGAAATCTCGCCCTCTTTCCCTTTGTCCTTGCCAGCCAGCACGATGACCTTGTCACCTTTACGCAGTTTAGCAGCCATTACAGCACCTCCGGCGCAAGAGAAATGATCTTCATGAAGTTCTTGGAACGCAGCTCACGAACCACTGGCCCGAAAATACGTGTGCCAACAGGCTCACCGGCGTTGTTCAGAAGAACTGCAGCATTACCGTCGAAACGGATTGCTGTGCCGTCTTCGCGACGGACTTCTTTGGCGGTGCGCACAACAACTGCCTTGCGAACTTCACCTTTTTTCACGCGACCGCGTGGAATGGCTTCTTTCACAGAGACAACAATAATGTCGCCTACGGAAGCGTACTTCCGCTTGGAACCGCCCAGAACCTTAATGCACTGAACACGGCGGGCGCCGCTGTTGTCAGCTACGTCAAGATTGGTCTGCATCTGGATCATGGTAGATACTCCGACCTTTGGGGACCTAAATGCAGTCTAGGCCCCAGGGTTTCGATTAACTGTTGGTTACAGCAGGGCCTCAGGAGGCGTCTGTCAGAACTTCCCAGCGTTTGGTCTTCGAAATTGGCGCACATTCCTGAATGCGGACTTGATCACCAACCTTGAATTGCTCGTTCGCATCGTGAGCCCGGTATTTCTTGGACTTACGGATGGTCTTTTTCAGAACCGGATGTGTGAAACGACGTTCAACAGAAACCGTTACAGTCTGTGCATTCTGGTCGCTGGTCACAGTGCCGGTGAGGATACGCTTAGGCATTGTTCACACTTCCTTATTCAGCCGCTGCTTCAGCAGCTTTTTGGTTCAAGATTGTGTTCACACGCGCAACATCGCGGCGAACCTGGCGTACACGTGCAGTGTTTTCCAGCTGGCTTGTGGCCGCTTGAAAACGCAGGTTGAACGCTTCTTTCTTCAGATTGACAAGCTCCGTACGAAGCTCGTCCGGGGTTTTGCCCCGAAGTTCCTTGGCATCCATAGCCGTTTCCTTTTTCAACATCATTGGCAGGCCGCATAGACGCAGGCTTTCGCATGCGCATACGTCACCCTGATTCCAATGGAGTGGATGATGAACGCGCTCTATAGGTTGGATAGGACGGGCTGGCAAGGGGTTTTATGGTGTTTGGCCACCACTCCAGTCAAGAGCGCGACCATTTGCGCCGAACGGCAACCGGCAATCGGGGTAAACTCCCCGCTTTCTTTCCGGCACCGGCCTTCCGGTTCAGGACAGAACACCCTGCCCTAACCTGCGGCCCGTTCTGCTGCACGGCGGGCCAGTACATCTTCCTGTCGCAGCCATTTGTATTTTTTGTCGCCAGCGACACTCCCCCAGTAGAGTGGTCCGCCAAAGCGCCATGGGTCCAGGATGATTGATTCTTCCATCGTACTGCCAATGCGCCCGATCAGAACCGTTGAATGGTCGATCCGGAACGCCACATCGGAATTGGCAATGGCACGGTGCAGTTCCAGCGTCTGAAAATTCTCTGCTGCCAGACGGTTTTCCATATCCTCGGCCCAGTGCCAGCACAAGCCGCGCGGACGGGTGCCTGCATTAACCTTGGTATTATGAATCAGGGGCGGATCGGTAATGCCATATTCCACCGCCAGCTTGCGGGGATAATGAAACGCGATATAGGCAGCGCGGGCGGCTTCCTCGGGGTCCACATCCGGCCCAAGCGCAAGAATGCTCGCCTCCAGCGCGGCGACCTCGGATTGCTGTACAGGGGGCAGACGATCCGGCGGCGGTGTCCCGCAAGCGGCAAGAAACAGGGTGAACACCAGCGCGAAAGCTGTAAAGAAACGGCTAAAAATGGAACTGCCCCCAAGTCTTGGTCTTTTCGTCTCGATCGGTTTTGGCGCAGGCTAGCAATCCACCACCCACCTGTCGAGAGTGGCTGCCTTCACAAAAACGCCAATTCGGCAGGCTTACTCCGCCTCTACCAGCGCATAGTTGAAGCTGACGGAAATACGCTCTTCGTCGGACATATTCATTGGCACCTCATGGCGCAGCCAGCTTTCCCATAACAACACATCCCCGACCTGTGGCGCGACATAGTGGAACGGCTTCATTCCCGTTGCAGCATCCTTCTTGCGGGTCGGTGCCGCCATCATCATCGCCAGCCGCGGATCTTCGAACTTGATCGCGCTGGCATCAGACGGCATCGCCACATAGGTCGTACCGCTGATCGCGGAATGGGGGTGGATATGCGAAGTGTGAATCCCGCCTGTTGGCAGGATGTTGATCCACAAACTATCGAGCCGCAGGGCACGTCCTTCCAGATCGAAAGCCAGATCTTGGGCAAAGGCCGCCACATGGGCATCCAGTGCCGTGACCAGATCCTTAAAGATCGGAAAACGCCACGGCAGATCGTCAAGGCTTGCATAGCTGGTATAGCCGGGGAAATCGTTTTCCTCGCACCAGTCCTGCCCGGCCTCATCATCGTCTGCGATGGACAGGCAGGTGGCCTCCAGTTCATCGGGGTCAATGGCAGCGCCAAGCTCTGTCAGTTGGGCGCGGTACAGGCGGGTCACGAAGAGGGAATCAATCTGGCTCATGTCTTGTGCATAACGTGTTGATCCCCGCGGGCCAACGCGCTTTATTGGGTGGGTCGGGCAGTTCTACGGGATGAACCCGCCAGAACCGCCGCAAAGCCCACCAGCAGAACCATCAGGCAAATCTGCAAGAGCTGTTCGTATTTGTGCCCCTCTATCAAAACCACCGAAACAAGTTCATTATCCCGCAGGAAATAAGCCACAGCGCCGAACATCGCAGCACCAAAAGCGGCCAGATAGGCCCAACCGGCAATCTGCCGCCCGCCAACGAGTCCGACTAACAGCACAGGCGTCAGGAACATGGAAGCCGTCCCAGAGACCGCCACAGCGTCAAACAGGCTCTGATTGCCCCAAAGCGTCAGCGCCGCCCCCAGTACTGCGAATACCAGCATCGCAATCCGACCGCTGGTTATAGTTCGAGGGGCAAGCGCGAGCTCCTCTACCACCAGACGGGACGCTGATGACAGGGCAGAATCCAACGTAGACAGGGCTGAAACCAGCAACGATACCATCAAAGCACTGAACACCCATGACGGCAGCATCTGCGCCCATGTCCCCAGCAACTGGTTTTCGTAAGCAGCACCATCCAGCGCCGCCTGAATGCCAAAGACTCCGAAGGCGATGATGCACAGGGCAGAAATCCAGAAGGCATGCAAGAAGCTGCGCCGCGTGGTTTGGGGATCGCTGACAAAACCGCGGTCCATCATCACCGGATCGTGGACGGGGTAGGAAAACACCTGAAGACCGGCAACTGCAAGAAGCACCCAACCGTTGTAACTGCCGGAAACACCCGTCGCTGTCAGTGTCGCCAGCGGATTAAAAAACGCACTGGTGACAAGGCAGATGAACGCCGCCCCGAACACCACCAGAAACACCAGCATCTGTACCACATCACTGCGCAGCGCAGCACTCAGCCCGCCCCAGGCAGAATAGGCCAGCGCCAACATCCCGACACCGATCACCGCATAATCCTGATAGCCCGCCAGTTCTGGCAGAACTGCCGAAAAGATCAAACCGACCACAAGAAGATTGGCAAAAACCTCGGACAGGAGCCGCAAGGCAATTACCAGATTGTAACAGGCAGTGCCCCGCGCACCAAAACGGTCTGTTAGCCAGTGCTGCACCGACCGCGCCCCACCTGCGCGCAGGCGCCCCACGATAAACCCACCGGTCAGAAACGAAGCATAGTAAGTTGCATAGGCCAGCACTCCGGCCATGCCATAATAGTATCCGAGAATGGCAGCGTTCATCAGGGAGCGGGCGAAAATCCACGTTGTCACCTGACTGAGCACCAGTGTCCAAAGCGCCGGTTGCGCCCCCGCCCCGGTTTGTCCGCCATAGAAACTGGCAACCGTGACACGCCGGGGGGCAGCCAGCAGGCTCGCGATAACGACAAGGGCAAATGCACCCAGAATTAGATAGGCTTGCATGGTGGTCTCCAGAAGTTGCCCCATGCGCGTAACAGGGAAGTGGATAACGCTCCAGTAACGTCACGGTGAAGAAAACGAAAAACCCCCCGACCGGTTGGTCGGAGGGTTTAAATTCCAATCGTAGGTCGGGCTTCAGCCCGACACCACTTACCAGTCTTCGCGTTGAACGACGCGTGTTTTAACCGGCAGCTTCATTGCAGCAAGGCGCAGGGCCTCGCGTGCAACAGCGTCGGACACACCGTCAATTTCAAACATGATCCGGCCCGGCTTGACTTTGGCTGCCCAAAATTCAACGGAACCTTTACCTTTACCCATCCGGACTTCGGTAGGTTTTTTGGTCACTGGCAGATCAGGGAAAATCCGGATCCAAACACGGCCCTGACGTTTCATGTGACGTGTCATCGCGCGGCGGGCCGCTTCGATTTGACGTGCAGTGATCCGCTCGGGCTCGATTGTTTTCAGGCCATAAGACCCGAAGTTCAGATCGGAACCGCCTTTGGCCTGACCGTGGATACGGCCCTTAAACGCCTTGCGGAATTTGGTACGCTTTGGTGAAAGCATCTCTCTGTCTCCTTAGCGACGAGGTGGACGCGATGGCCCGCCTTCTTGCATTTCAGCCTGACGACGTTCGCGTGCGGATGGATCGTGCTCCATGATCTCGCCCTTGAAAATCATCACTTTGATGCCAATGATACCATAAGCTGTCAGACCTTCGGCCCGTGCATAATCGATGTCCGCACGCAGTGTGTGCAGTGGAACACGACCTTCACGATACCATTCGGTCC
The DNA here is from genome assembly GCA_018223125.1 of Paracoccaceae bacterium. Taxonomy (GTDB): domain Bacteria; phylum Pseudomonadota; class Alphaproteobacteria; order Rhodobacterales; family Rhodobacteraceae; genus Amylibacter. The sequence goes on from JAAEZA010000020.1 coordinate 45,376, forward strand.
GCGCGATTTCAGCACCACCCAGACGGCCGGCACAGTTGATACGGATACCAAGGGCACCCATACGCATCGCGTTCTGAACAGCGCGTTTCATGGCACGACGGAAAGACACACGACGTTCCAGTTGCTGTGCAACACTTTCGGCAACCAGCTGCGCGTCCAGCTCCGGCTTGCGAACTTCAACAATGTTGAGGTGCAATTCGGAATCTGTCAGCTTGGACAGCTTCTTGCGCAGTGTTTCGATGTCAGCGCCTTTTTTGCCGATGATCACACCCGGACGTGCCGAATGGATTGTCACGCGGCATTTTTTGTGCGGACGTTCGATGATCACACGTGCGATACCTGCTTGCGCGCATTCTTTCTTGATGAATTCGCGGATTTTCAGGTCTTCGTGCAACAGATCGCCGTATTCTGCCTTATTGGCATACCAGCGGCTGTCCCATGTGCGGTTGACTTGCAGACGGAAGCCAATTGGATTGATCTTCTGACCCATTATGCTTGCTCCTCTGCTGGCTGACGCACCAGAATAGTGACTTGTGCGAAAGGCTTCAGGATGCGGCCATAGCGACCACGTGCCCGAGGACGTCCACGCTTCATGACAAGGTTCTTGCCGACGTAAGCTTCTGCAACGATCAGTTCGTCAACATCCAGACCGTGGTTGTTCTCTGCGTTGGCAATCGCGGATTGCAGCGTCTTGCGAACGTCTGCGGCGATGCGCTTCTTGGAGAACGTCAAATCGGCCAGAGCTTTTTCAACTGGTTTGTTGCGGATCAGTTGCGCGACAAGATTCAGCTTTTGAGGGCTGGTTTTCAGCATACGAGAAACGGCAAACGCTTCGTTCTCTGCTACGCGACGGGGGTTCTTAGACTTTCCCATGGCTTACTTCCGTTTCGCTTTTTTGTCCGCAGCGTGCCCGTAATAGGTGCGCGATGGGGAGTATTCACCGAACTTCTGGCCGATCATGTCTTCTGACACGTTGACAGGAATGTGTTTTTTGCCGTTGTAAACGCCAAAAGTCAGACCCACGAACTGTGGCAGGATCGTCGAACGACGGGACCAGATTTTGATTACTTCTTTGCGGCCGGATTCCCGAGACTTTTCTGCTTTTTTAAGCACATAAGCATCGACAAAAGGGCCCTTCCATACTGAACGAGGCATCTGTTAACGACCCTTCTTCTTGGCGTGACGGGACCGGACAATGTATTTGTCCGTGGTCTTGTTGCTGCGGGTGCGCGCACCCTTTGTAGGCTTACCCCAAGGAGATACAGGGTGACGACCACCGGATGTACGACCTTCACCACCACCATGCGGGTGATCGACAGGGTTCATAACCACACCACGCACACTCGGGCGGATGCCCTTGTGACGGTTGCGGCCGGCTTTACCGAAGTTCTGGTTGGAGTTGTCGGGGTTGGAAACCGCGCCAACAGTGGCCAGACATTCCTGACGTACCAGACGCAACTCGCCCGAGGACAGGCGGATCTGTGCGTAGGAACCGTCACGGCCAACAAACTGGGCGTAAGTCCCGGCAGCACGGGCGATTTGACCGCCTTTGCCTGGCTTCAGCTCGATGTTGTGAATGATTGTACCAATTGGCAGACCTGTGAACGGCATGGTGTTGCCCGGCTTCACGTCAGCCTTTGCCGAAGAGATCACCTGATCGCCAACAGCCAGACGCTGTGGTGCGATGATATAGGCCTGCTGGCCGTCTTCGTATTTGATAAGTGCGATGAACGCGGTCCGGTTCGGGTCATATTCGATCCGAATTACCGTAGCTGGAACATCCAATTTGTTGCGTTTGAAATCAACGATACGGTACAGGCGTTTCGCCCCACCGCCCTTGCGACGCATCGTGATCCGCCCGGTGTTGTTACGTCCGCCGTTCTTGGTCAGACCCTGTGTAAGGGCTTTGACCGGACGGCCTTTGTACAATTCCGAACGGTCGATCAGTACCAGTCCACGCTGGCCCGGCGTCGTTGGTTTATACGACTTAAGTGCCATTCTTACTGTCTTCCGTATATAGCGCAGGCAAACGAGCCTGCTATGGTTAAGGACCCCGAAGGTTCCAAGGTATAGGCCCCCGAAGGTGCCCGAATTGCGGTCGGCGAAAATTCTGTACGCCAAAAACAACAACGCCCCAGACGAATCTGGGACGGTGCAGATGGTGGCTTGTAGGAAAGAGCCGGCTTTTGGTCAAGCGATAGTTGGCTTTTTCTCTGCCAGAGCGGGATCAGGCAGCTGCGGACCTGCTAAAGCATAAGGGGAACGCCAAAGCGCTCCCCCTACCCAGGCCTGTTCTGCAATATCAGAACAGAAAGTCGTCCTTGGCAATCTCTACATCCACATCATGGATAATCTTGATCAGATCCTCGCCATATACAACATCCGTGCGGGTGTCGGAGACTTCGGAAATTTCAAGCTGTTTATAGTTCACGCCGGTGGCCGACAGGTCAATCATATCCTCTGCGGCAAACTGCTTGATCTTGTCCTCTCCGTCGCCAAAATCAAAGACAAAGATGTCACTTCCAGCGCCGCCCTTAAGCTTGTCGTCACCGACCCCGCCATTAATAACATCATCACCAGCGCGGCCTTTAAGAACGTCATCACCGGCACCGCCGTTGATTTCGTCATCCTTCTTGCGGCCCTTGATTGTGTCGTCCAGCAAAGAGCCGTTGGCGATGCCCGCTTTGAAGGCTCCCTTTCCGTCTACGCGGGCACCAAGGTCGATCAGAGTGGTGGTTCCCGAAATTTCATAGGATACCGCCAGCATCGGTTGTCCGGTGCCACTGTCAGCGGCAGAAACAAACTGGATTACTTCAGGTGAAATATCACCGTTTGTGCTGCTTTCGATATAGGTGGCAAACTCCGCCTTTTTCGGGTTGGAAATATCATAAACCATGATGCCGCTATCCCGCTCCAGACCGATGAAGGCAAAGGTCTTTCCACCCATTTCCCCGACTGTGATGGCCTCCGGTTCCGGACCTTTATTGTCAGACCGGCTCTCATCCACGACACCACTGTCATCGGATGGGAAATCGTCATTGTTAAAAGCATTGGGAACACGGTGCTGTGCAATCAGCTGTTCGAAATCGTCACCGCTATCAAAAACGAGCGTACCCTCAGCGTCAAAGATCGAAAAGCTGCGGCTGCCATAGGAATGCAGAACGTCAATATCGCCATCGCCGTCGGTATCGCCATCAATAATAGAGATATTCAGCCGTTCCAGCCCTGTGGCATCAACGGCTTCGTCGATACTTACCCCTGGAACTTCGCCGTCCAGAACATCACCGACACGCGCTGCTTCACCACCTTCATCCCAATCGCCGCGGTCGTCCCCTTCGTTGGCCGTTAGGAAATAGGTTTCCCCTTTGAAAGACGTCACGGCAATCGCATCCGGCATATAGAGACCTTGGGTATTCTGGGACACGATGGAAATTTCGCCGTCATCATCATTCGCATCCATTCCGTTCCCGTCGAGCGAATGATCCTTGGTGCCAAGCGGCAGAATATCGGTGAATGCCCGCTCTGTCACATCAAAGACTGCGACGGCGTTGGCCTCTTGCAGCGTCACAAACAGGTTACCCGTGGCCGGATCAATGGCAATATACTCTGCCTCAAAATCATCTGACGCGCTTTCGCCAGGGAAGATACGAACACCCAGCTCGCGCAAGTCGTCTTCCATTCCGTCGTAAGCGGTAAAGTCGTAAGTTTCGGAAACCAGCTCTCCGTCAACAAACTCCAGCACCGAAACACCGCCTTTGGCCTGTGTCTCAAGCTCTCCGTCGAACTCTGCCTCAATCGCGGCGTAAATCTGTGTGCCATCCGCGCTGAACGTCACCATATCCGGCAGTGTACCGACTTCCGCAACACCCAGAAGCGCCAGTCCGTTCAAACCGAAAACCGCAACCTTACCCGCAGAAGCGACGCCTTCAACAGCGTCAACTTCGATTGCAACAGCAATGTTTCCACCATGAACCGCGACGGAATTGACACCGGCAAAGCCTTCGATGGCTGTAAGATCAATGTCTCCGATCTTGCTGCCGGTGACAGTGCTGAACACGTCGATCCGGTCCTCTTCCCCATTGGTCACAAAAACATTGCTACCTTCAAAGGCGACAACCTCTGAACCGGCTTCACCAACACCGGAATCAAATGTTTGCAGCACGGAAATGCCGTTATCAGTTGCGAGTTTATTGTACATGATGCCCCTCGGCCTGAATTGAAATCAGCTGTCGAGTAGCCCCGCCATGCTACAAAAGCACGAAAATTTCGTAACAGTCCGCATACAAAAAAGCCCCCGCTTCACAGCAGGGGCTTTTCAAATTTCAAACCGTAGGTCGGGCTTCAGCCCGACACACGCAAGATCCGATTAAAGACCGGTAGACACGTCGATGGTGTTACCTTCTTCCAGCGTCACATAGGCTTTTTTAACGTCCTTGCGTTGGCCCAGGCGACCGCGGAACCGCTTAACCTTGCCTTTGGTGATGGATGTGTTCACAGCCTTCACCTTGACGTTAAACAGGCTTTCGACAGCCTCTTTGATTTGCGGTTTGTTCGCGTCGATTGCCACTTCGAAAACAACAGCGTTATGCTCGGAAGCCATTGTTGCTTTTTCGGTGATGATCGGCTTGCGGATCACGTCGTAGAGTTCAGCTTTATCGCTCATTTCAAACGAGCCTCCAATGCTTCAACGCCAGCTTTGGTCAGGACCAGAGTGTCGCTTTTCAAGATGTCATACACGTTGGCACCCTGGCTTGGCAGAACGTTCACACCGTCGATGTTGCGGGCAGCCAATGCAAAGTTTGCATTCACTTCCGAACCGTCAACGATCAGCGCGCGCTTCCAGCCGAGGTTTTTTACAGCCTTCGCCAGATCACCGGTTTTGGCAGTTGCCATTTCGGCGTTGTCCAGAATGACCAGTTCGCCAGCAGTCATCTTTGCAGACAGTGCGTGACGCAGTCCCAGTTTGCGGAACTTTTTGGTCAGGTCGTGGGCGTGGCTACGGGGTGTCGGGCCTTTGTAAACACCACCACCGCGGAAGATCGGCGCAGAACGGGCGCCGTGGCGTGCGCCACCGGTGCCTTTCTGGCGGTAGATCTTCTTGGTGGAGTAGCTGACTTGGGACCGTGTTTTAACCTTGTGTGTCCCTTGCTGGCGTTTCGCCAGTTGGTAACGCACAACACGGTGCAGAATGTCTTTACGTGGCTCCAGGCCAAAGATCGCCTCGTCGAGGTCGACCGAGCCCGCTTTACCAGCGTCCAGTTTGATCACGTCGAGTTTCATTCTTCGCCTTCCTTCTTCTCAGCTTCAGCAGCAATTTCTGCTTCGGCAGCTTTCAGAGCAGCCTCTTCAGCAGCAGCAGCTTCAGCGGCGGCAGCTTCGGCTGCTGCGGCTTCTTCAGCAGCGGCTTCGGCAGCAGCTTCTTCAGCGGCTTTTGCAGCAGCAGCAGCGGCAGAGCGCAGTGCGGCAGGCAGAATGGCGCTTTCAGGGAACGGTTTCTTGACCGCATCCTTAACAGTCACCCAGCACCCTTTGGACCCGGGAACCGCGCCTTTGATCATCAGCAGACCGCGTTCGCTGTCTGTTTTAACCACTTGCAGGTTTTGGGTCGTCACGCGGGCAGCACCCATGTGACCGGCCATTTTCTTACCTTTGAAAACACGACCGGGATCCTGACACTGACCGGTAGAACCGTGGGACCGGTGGGAGATGGACACACCGTGTGTTGCCCGCAGACCACCAAAGTTCCAGCGTTTCATCGCACCGGCAAAACCTTTACCGATGGATGTACCGGAGACGTCCACATACTGACCTTCGAAATAGTGGTCAGCGATGATTTCCTCGCCAACTTCGATCAGGTTTTCAGGGGACACGCGGAATTCCGCTATCTTCCGTTTGGGTTCAACCTTAGCAGCAGCAAAATGGCCGCGCATCGCTGCGGATGTGCGTTTTGCCTTTGCAACACCGGCACCCAGCTGAACAGCTGTGTAGCCGTCTTTTTCGCCGGTGCGTTGTGCAACAACTTGCAGGTTTTCCATTTGAAGAACGGTCACAGGAACCTGTTTGCCGTCTTCCATGAACAAGCGGGTCATGCCCAGCTTCTTTGCGATAACTCCAGAGCGCAACATAGTCTTCATGCCCCCTTAAAGCTTGATCTCGACATCCACACCAGCAGCAAGATCGAGCTTCATCAGCGCGTCTACTGTTTGTGGAGTCGGGTCAACAATATCAAGCAAACGCTTGTGTGTACGGATTTCAAACTGCTCACGAGATTTCTTGTTCACGTGAGGACCACGCAGAACAGTGTATTTCTCGATGTGGTTAGGCAGCGGGATAGGACCGCGCACCTGCGCACCAGTCCGCTTGGCTGTATTTACGATTTCCTGTGTGGACGCGTCCAGCACACGGTAATCAAACGCTTTCAGCCGAATGCGAATGTTTTGGCTTTGCATATTAATGCCTTTCAAGATTGAGAGGAGGACCGGGCACTATTGCCCGACCCTCGTCGAACCGGTTAGGGTATTTAGTCGTTGATTTTGGAAACAACGCCGGAGCCTACAGTGCGGCCGCCTTCGCGGATCGCAAAACGCAGACCTTGTTCCATAGCGATCGGGGCGATCAGTTCAACGTTGAACTTCAGGTTGTCGCCTGGCATCACCATTTCTGTGCCCGCTGGCAGTTCAACAGTACCGGTCACGTCTGTGGTCCGGAAGTAGAACTGTGGACGGTAGTTCGCAAAGAACGGCGTGTGACGGCCACCTTCGTCCTTGGTCAGGATGTAGACCTCGGCTTCGAACTTTGTGTGTGGTGTCACGGACTTTGGCGCACAAAGCACCTGGCCACGCTCTACCGCGTCACGGTCCACACCACGCAGCAGGGCGCCGATGTTGTCGCCTGCTTCACCACGGTCCAGCAGCTTGCGGAACATTTCAACACCGGTACAGGTGGTGGTTGTGGTGTCCTTGATACCAACGATCTCGATGCTGTCGCCAACATTGATCACGCCACGCTCGACACGGCCGGTTACAACTGTACCGCGACCGGAAATCGAGAACACGTCCTCGATCGGCATCAGGAAAGGCTCGTCAACAGCACGTGGCGGCTGCGGGATGTATTCGTCAACAGCAGCCATCAGCTCGGCGATCTTGTCTTTGCCGATTGCGTCGTCACGGTCTTCCAGCGCAGCCAGAGCAGAACCGGCGATGATTGGAATATCGTCACCCGGGTAGTCATACTCGTTCAGCAGCTCGCGGATTTCCATTTCAACCAGTTCCAGCAGCTCTTCGTCGTCGACCTGGTCAACTTTGTTCATGAAAACAACCATGGACGGGATGCCAACCTGACGGCCGAGCAGGATGTGCTCGCGGGTTTGTGGCATCGGGCCGTCGGCTGCGTTCACAACCAGGATCGCGCCGTCCATCTGCGCCGCACCGGTGATCATGTTTTTCACATAGTCAGCGTGGCCCGGGCAGTCAACGTGGGCGTAGTGGCGGGTCTCGGTTTCATATTCCACGTGCGCTGTGGAAATGGTGATACCGCGGGCTTTTTCTTCCGGCGCGCCGTCGATCTCGTCATAGGCTTTGAACGAGTCGGAAAACTGCTTGGTAATCGCAGCTGTCAGAGTCGTCTTGCCGTGGTCAACGTGGCCGATTGTACCGATGTTACAATGCGGCTTCGTGCGTTCAAATTTCTCTTTTGCCATCTTATGGCTCCTTTTTCTCTGCGGGTGGCGGGGTAAACCCCGCCCTACGGGTTATGGTAGGGCGGGGTTCACCCCGCCGCACCGGTTAAGCGAATTTCGACTGGATCTCTTCGGAGATGTTCGACGGAACGGCTTCGTAGTGGGAGAACTGCATGGTGAAGTTCGCACGACCCGAAGACATGGACCGCAGGGTGTTGATGTAGCCGAACATGTTGGCCAGCGGTACACGTGCGTCAATCGCGATTGCGTTGCCCCGTGTGTCCTGCCCCTGAACCATCCCGCGACGGGAGGTCAGATCGCCGATGATACCGCCGGTGTATTCTTCCGGAGTAATCACTTCGACCTTCATGATCGGTTCCAGCATTTTCGCGCCGGCTTTTTTCATGCCTTCGCGCATAGCCATACGACCTGCGATTTCAAACGCCATGACGCTGGAGTCAACGTCGTGGAATTTACCGTCCAGCAGTTCAACCCGGAAGTCGATAACAGGGAAGCCTGCCAGAGGCCCGCTGTCCATCACGGACTCGATACCCTTTTGAACGCCTGGGATGTATTCTTTTGGAATAGCACCACCAACGATCTTGGATTCAAAGGAGAACCCTTCGCCAGGCTCGGTCGGGATGATGTTCATCTTGACTTCAGCGTACTGACCCGAACCACCCGACTGTTTCTTGTGGGTGTAGGTGATTTCGGCTTCGTGAGAAATTGTCTCACGATACGCAACCTGAGGCGCACCGATGTTCGCTTCAACTTTGAATTCACGCTTCAGACGGTCAACCAGAATGTCCAGGTGAAGTTCGCCCATGCCTTTCATGATGGTCTGACCGGATTCCAGATCAGTTTCCACACGGAAGGACGGGTCTTCAGCGGCCAGACGGGCCAGACCTTGGGACATTTTTTCCTGGTCGGCTTTGGTTTTCGGCTCAACAGCAATCTCGATCACAGGATCGGGGAATGTCATTGTTTCAAGAACCACAGGATCGTTCTGTGCACAAAGCGTATCACCGGTTGTCGTGTCTTTCAGACCCGCCAGCGCGATAATGTCGCCTGCAAATGCTTCTTCGATTTCCTCACGGTTGTTGGAGTGCATCATCATCATACGACCGACGCGCTCTTTCTTCCCTTTGGTCGAGTTCAGCAGGTTGTCACCCTTGTTCAGAACACCGGAGTAGATCCGTGTGAACGTCAAAGAGCCAACGAAAGGGTCGTTCATGATTTTGAACGCCAGACCGGAGAAAGCCATCGAGTCATCCGCACGACGTGCGATGTTACGGACTTCTTCTTCGTCGCCGGGTTTGAAGCCCATGTAATCAACAACATCCAGAGGGGATGGCAGGTAGTCGATCACAGCGTTCAGCAGCGGTTGAACACCTTTGTTCTTGAAGGCAGAGCCACCCAGAACAGGTACGAAAGTCAGGGACAGACAACCCTTACGGATCAGCTTGCGCAGTGTTGGCACATCTGGTTCGTTACCTTCCAGATAGGCTTCCATTGCTTCGTCGTCCATTTCGACGGCAGCTTCGATCAGCTTGTTGCGCCATTCGTCAGCCATGTCCTTGAGGCTGTCGCGGATAGGTGCCTTGATCCAGGACGCGCCCAGATCTTCACCCTGCCACAACCACTCTTCCATGGTTACGAGGTCAACCAGACCTTCGAGCTCTGTTTCAGCACCGATCGGAATGCCCACAGGAACAGCAACCGCACCTGTACGCTCTTCAATCATGTTTACACAGTTGAAGAAGTCAGCGCCGATTTTGTCCATTTTGTTCACGAAAACCATCCGTGGAACTTTATAGCGGTCAGCCTGACGCCAAACTGTTTCTGTCTGAGGCTCAACACCGGCGTTGGCGTCGAGAACACAAACAGCACCATCAAGCACAGCAAGGGAACGCTCAACTTCGATTGTGAAGTCAACGTGGCCAGGAGTGTCGATGATGTTCAGACGGTGCTTGGGAGTGTCGGCAGATTCGCCGTCTTCCGTACGTTCCCAGAATGTGGTTGTCGCAGCAGAGGTGATGGTGATCCCACGCTCTTGCTCTTGCTCCATCCAGTCCATAGTGGCCGCACCGTCGTGCACCTCACCGATGTTGTGGGATTTACCTGTGTAGAACAGGATACGTTCCGAACATGTGGTCTTACCCGCATCAATATGCGCCATAATCCCGAAGTTGCGGTACAGTTCCAGTGGATATTCACGTGCCATTTGACGGACTTCCTCTTACCAGCGGTAGTGGCTGAAGGCTTTGTTAGCCTCGGCCATTTTGTGGGTGTCTTCGCGTTTCTTGACCGCGGAACCACGGGAGTTCACGGCATCCAGAAGTTCGGATGCAAGACGCTCTTCCATGGTGTTTTCGTTGCGGGCGCGGGACGCTTTGATCAACCAACGGATCGCCAGGGCCTCACGGCGCTCGGGACGAACTTCGACAGGCACCTGATAGGTGGCACCACCCACACGACGGGAGCGAACCTCCACAGCGGGTTTGATGTTGTCGAGCGCTTCGTGGAACACTTCCACAGGCGCACGTTTGGTTTTGTCTTCAACGCGACCCAGCGCGCCATAGACGATACGCTCGGCGGCAGATTTTTTGCCGTCCAGCATCAGGTTGTTCATGAACTTAGACAGAACGCGGTCGTGAAACTTGGCGTCTGGCAGGATTTCTCTTTTTTCAGCGCGATGGCGACGTGACATATCTTGTAATCCTTACTTCGGCTTCTTCGCGCCGTATTTCGAGCGACGTTGTTTACGATCTTTAACACCTTGGGTATCCAGAACACCGCGCAGGATGTGGTAACGGACACCCGGAAGGTCTTTTACACGACCGCCGCGGATCAGAACAACAGAGTGTTCCTGAAGGTTGTGGCTTTCACCAGGGATATAAGAGATGACCTCGAAACCATTTGTCAGGCGCACTTTGGCAACCTTACGCATAGCCGAGTTCGGCTTCTTAGGTGTTGTTGTGTAAACGCGCGTACAAACGCCACGTTTTTGCGGGCAAGACTGCAAGTGCATCGACTTGGAGCGTTTAACTTTCGGCTGGCGCGGCTTGCGGATCAGCTGTTGGATTGTTGGCATTCGGAAACTCCGTTTTACCTATTTCAAACTCGAATAGGTGCATGATCTGTCGATCAAACACCGCGAACACGGCAGCCCGCACGAGTGTGAATGGGCTACCGCGGTTAAATTCCAGAGGATCGGGGCACAGGCCCGGATCTTGACCGCCAATGTATGGCTAGAAACGATTCCCAAAGCAGACAATCGTAGCTGTGAACGCGCGTATAAGGGGAGTCGGCAAGCCTGTCAACAGGCGGGGGGACAGGCTGTCCGCAGGCAGCAAGAGTTAGCGCGCAGCGCCCTGCAAGGCAAGCCCGAGCATGCGGCCCGGGCCTAAAACCCGACGAAACGCGCCATATTTTCTACAGGCCGGCGGCGGGAAACCACGCTGTTGGCCTCAAAGCTGTCGTCCGGCCAGCCGAGCGCAACACAGGTCATAATCACCTGATCGTCGGGGATACCCGCATGTTCGCGCACCACGGGGGATTGCATGATCCCCTGCCCGTTGATGACCGATCCCAGTCCCTTGGACCACGCCGCCAGCACAAGCCCGTAGGTCACAGCCCCGAGATCAAAATGCGCAATCGTTCCGTCCACAAGATCCCGATCCAGACAGACCACCACGGACACGGGCGCATCAAACTGGCGGAAGCCGCGCATCACCCAGTCCTGCCGCTTTTCCTTGTCGTGGCGTTCGATCCCCATCGCCTCGAACAGTTGAATGGCGATTTCCACCTGACGGTCGCGGTGCACGCCTTCATAGGCGCCGTGATCAACGATCTCCCGAACAGGGGGCACCCCGCCGAGCATCCGCTCGGAATTGCCCTGCCGGACGGCCTCCAGCGGCTCGCCTGTCAGCACGTGAAAATGCCACGGCTGGGTGTTCATAGAACTGGGCGCGCGGTTGGCCAGCGCGATGATCTCTTCAAGCAGTTCGCGCTGTATCGGTTCCTTCTTGAACCCGCGAATGCTGCGCCGTCCCTGCATTGCCTGTTCCAGATCCATCGCACTTCTCCCTTTGTGTGTTGCAGAGAGTTTTTGCGGCGCGCGACAATCCCGTCAACACGGGAGGCAATCCGGCGGCAAACTCCGTTACGTCCCTGCCCCCGCAGGCTTACCGCCAAGTCACCCCTGTTCAGAAAGACACTGCCGCAGTAGGCTTTTGCCTATGGCCAGCATAGATCAACCCACACTATCCCCCGCCACCCGCGCCATCGGCTATCGCCTTGCGCTGCTTTATAGCCATTTCTCCATTCAGTTGATGACAGTGATCCTGCTGGGCGCAATCATCTTCACGGCGCTGAACTGGGAACCGGTGTTCCTGTTGTTGATCCCCGCAGGCATCGGCGGGCAGATGCTGACGGAATATTCCATTCACCGGCACATCTTCCACCTGCCGCCGCCGCGCAACCAGCGCCTGTTCGATCTGCTCTATCTCTGCCACTACGGGCATCACGACTTTCCAACCAACACCAAGCTGTTCTTTGTGCCGATATGGTTCATGCTGCCGGTACTGGTGGCCGGTTTTCTGTTCTACTGGGCGATCTTTGCCCTGCTCGGTTTTGCCAGTGCACTCCCCATGGCAGTGGCCTTCGTCTTTGTCGGCCATGTCCTGACCTTTCTGGGGTATGAGTGGTATCACATGACCGCACACCTCAACATTCGCAAATTCGCGCCGGAAGTGGCCGTGACCCGCCGCCACAACATCCATCACTTCAAGGATTTCACCCGCATGTTCCATGTCAGCTACGGCGGGCAGATTATCGACCGTGCGATGGGAACCGCGATTGATCCGGACACCCGCGAGCGCCTGTCCCGTTCCGAGTTTATCCGCACCTTGGGTATGAAACCGGACGATCCCCGCCTGATCCGTGCACGGGAGCGGTTCGCGGGCAGGCTCGGCCTGACGGAACGGCAGTTGCAATCTGCTCGGCGCTGAACGCCGCCGCCTGTCACAAACTGCCTGTTTCACGTGAAAAGACAATCCGCTAGGCTGTTTCCAAAGCGAAAGGATTCCTTATGCCGATCATCAACCGGATTTCCGAATTTCACACCGACATGACAGAATGGCGCCGCCATTTGCATTCCATTCCCGAACTGGATTTCGACCTGCCGAAGACTTCTGCTTTTGTTGCAGAGAAGCTCCGCAGCTTCGGGGTTGATGAATTACATGAAGGGATCGCACAAACCGGCATGGTCGCCATCATCAACGGCCAGTCGGACGGGCCGACCATTGGCCTGCGGGCCGATATGGACGCCCTGCCCCTGAGCGAAAACAAGGACCATCCCCATAAATCCACACATGACGGAAAGATGCACGCCTGCGGGCATGACGGTCATACCGCCATGTTGCTGGGCGCGGCGCGCTATCTGGCGGAAACCCGCAATTTTTCGGGTCGCGTTGCGCTGATTTTCCAGCCAGCCGAAGAAGGCAGCGGCGGTGGGCGGGTCATGTGTGAAGAAGGCATCATGGACCGTTTCCACATCACACAGGTCTATGGCATCCACAATATGCCCGGTGTGGCAGTTGGCACATTTGCACTGAATTCCGGCGCACTGCTGGCGGCGGCAGATACGTTCACAATCAATATCAACGGGTCCGGCGGCCACGGAGCGCAGCCGGAAAACACCAAAGACCCGCTGATTGCCGGTGTGTCACTGGTGCAAGCGCTGCAGACCATATCCTCGCGAAATCTGGGCGGGCTGGACCGCGCGGTGATCTCTGTCGGGGAATTCGTGTCGGGCACAGCCAATAACATCGTACCGGACACTGCCTATATCTGCGGAACGGTGCGCACCTTTGACAAAGAGGTTCAGGCCACCATCGCCAAACGGATGCAGGCAATCTGTGACGGTATCGCGGCGACCTTTGATGTAGAGGTCAATCTGGACTTCGAGTACGGCTACCCCCCCACGATCAACCACGCTGCAAATGCGGAGATGGCCGCAGAAGTGGCCCGCTCCATTGTCGGAGAGTCGCTGGTGAATGCGGACACCAGACCGATCCTCCCCGCGGAGGATTTTGCCTATATGCTGGAAGAACGCCCCGGCGCCTATCTGTTTCTCGGACAGGGGGACACCGCGCCGGTGCATCATCCCGACTATGATTTCAACGACGACATCGCCCCCATCGGCGCAAGCTTTTTCGCCAAGATGGTGGAAACGCTACAACCCAGAGGCTGACGGCGCGGGGCGGTTCCTACCGCCCCCAGCGTTCCAGTTCCGTGCGTTTCAGATCAAAGGCGGTGCGCAACTGCACGTCTACTTCTGTCTGTCCCAGCAGCTTGGTTTCGCCGGTGAACTCGGGCTTGCTGTCATTGTCGCGGTGGATGGTGCGCAGCCAGCTCGGGCAGTCCACATCCGAAAACGTAGTAAAAAAGGCAGGTAGCTTGCGGTGGTTGCGGGAATAGATGTTTTCCTGTGCACCGGTCCGCGTGATCATCGCCGTCCCCACAGAAAGAGGCGTGCGTTCCACGGCATCAAAGATATGGTTCTTCTGCTGGCCGATTTTCAGGTAAAGCCCCCGATTGAAACTGATCACCACCGGCGCGGCATCGTCCTTGATCTGCGCCAGCTTTACAGCACGGCTGCGCACCCTTTCGATAAAGCGGGTGTCGATCATATCATCGTCGTCCAGCCGGAAGGAGGTAAAGTAATCCGCGCCTGTGTCCTGTAGCGCATCATAGCAACTGCGGATTGCGCGGAACTGGGGCATGAAGGGTTTGGCGACCACCTGACCCGGTGCCCATCCGGCCACCAGATCCCGAAGCCGGTCCTTATAGTTTTGCGGCAGGCTTTGGGTAATCAGGAATACGATTTTGAAGTCCTGATCGGTCTGGTATTTCAGACTGCGCAGCGCAAAATCCTCAAACAGGCGGAACCGGCGTTCCATTCGTTCAGGGGCATAGATCATCGCCTCCTGATCATCCTGACTGTCATGACTGTGGGCAAAGCCCCCCTTGGAAATATAGGAGAAGCGCATCACGCCGACGATCTGGTTTTTATCCGCTGTCAAAATTCACCCCTTACGCAACTGCAAGTAACCTATCGCCAAAACGCCACGGATCAAATGCTTAGCAGAAACTCTTGAGTTTTTCTTCCTGCGCCCCCTAAACTCGGGGAATTCCAGGGAGTTAATATGCAGATCATCGGCTTGACGCGGTTTTCCTTTGCAACCATTGGCGGCTTCCAGATCCAGCGGGACACGCTGGAAGACCTTACCGCCTATCTTTATTCGGAACAGCGGATGGAAGAGCGGTTCACCTATTTCGAACATCTCTGCCTGCCCGCACTCAAACGGCAGACCCATCCCGATTTTACCCTCGCGGTACTCGCCTGTAGTGAAATGCCCGCGCGGTATCTGGACCGTTTGCAAGACCTTTTGGCGGATCTGCCCCAAGCGCGGCTGTTCGTGCGCCCCCCTGCCAACCACCGCGCCGTGATGGAAGAGATCATCGGCCTGTGCAAACGGGATGGCGCGGACTGGATTGCCCATTTCCGCATGGATGATGACGACGCTGTGGCGTTGAATTTCATCGAGGATGTCCATGATCTGTTCCCGCGCCTGCGGCCGATGGCGGACCTGAAGCAACAACTCGGGCTGGATTACACCAACGGTTATGCCCTGCGCAAAGGGGCCAAAGGACTGGAAATCAACACAAGGCAAAAGGCAAACTGGACGCCTGCACAGGTGATCTTCCTTCCGGCAAGTGACACGCGGACCCATGTGCATCTGCCCCACCAGAAGCTGAACCAGCTTATTCCGACGGTCACCATGCCCCAGCCGCTGATGTTTGTACGTACACAGAACGGTTCAAACGATTCCGGCGATGTTTTCCCGAAACACTTCACCCCGATGGAGGATGAACACCGCCGCAAGCTGAAGTTCCGTTTCGGGGTGAATGTCAAAGAATTCCGGCAGGCCATAGAGAGCCTTTGAAATGCAAAAGCCCGACCAGATGGCCGGGCTTTCGCGATTCTATGAGGCTGGAAATCAGCTTGGCTGTTCGGTGCCGTCACCGCCGTCACCAAAGCCCACGCCCAGATCTTCACCCATAACACCGTCAGCGGCGTCAGCGGCATCGAAACCGGACATGTTGTCGTCACCGACAGGACCAAGCAGTGCCGCAGCTTCTTCTGCTGCTGCCTTGTTTTCCTCGATCACCTTGCTGTCACGATCAGACGCGATCCGCTTGATCTGATGGGTTGCCCCACCTGTACCAGCCGGGATCAGACGACCCACGATCACGTTCTCTTTCAGGCCGATCAGCTTGTCACGTTTGCCCTGAACCGAAGCTTCGGTCAGAACCCGCGTGGTTTCCTGGAACGACGCAGCCGAGATGAAAGAGCGTGTCTGCAGCGATGCCTTGGTGATACCCAGAAGGATCGGACCGCCTTTTGCCGGCTCCAGACCTTTGGCTTCCGCCTTGGCATTCACTTCGTCAAACTCTGCCTTGTCGACCTGCTCACCCTTCAACAGGGTGGTGCCACCGGAATGGGAAACTTCCCATTTCTGCAGCATCTGGCGCACGATCACTTCGATATGCTTATCGTTGATCTTAACACCTTGCAGACGATACACGTCCTGAACTTCGTCGATCATATAATCGGCCAGAGCCTCGACACCCATAATGTTCAGGATGTCATGGGGCGCCGGATTGCCGTCCATGATGTATTCGCCCTTCTGGATGAAATCACCTTCCTGAACAGGAATGTGTTTCCCTTTGGGCACCATGTATTCTACCGGCTCCAGGCTTTCGTCCGCTGGCTCGATAGAGATGCGACGCTTGTTCTTGTAGTCGCGGCCAAAGCGCACGTAACCGTCGATTTCGGCGATGATCGCGTGGTCTTTCGGACGACGGGCTTCGAACAGTTCGGCAACACGCGGCAGACCACCGGTGATGTCTTTTGTTTTAGCACCTTCGCGCGGGATACGCGCAACAACGTCACCGGCTTTGACGTCCTGACCGTCTTCAACGGACAGAATCGCATCGACCGACATGGCATAGGACACAGGGTTGCCTGCATCATTGCGCACCGGATCGCCGTTTTCATCCATGACGATGATTTCAGGCTTCAGATCATTGCCTTTCGGCGCAGAACGCCAGTCGGTTACGATCTTCTGGCTGATACCAGTTGCGTCATCGGTTTCGTCACGAACCGAAATACCGGCTGTCAGGTCAACAAACTTGGTTGTACCGTCTTTCTCGGCAATGATCGGCAGCGTGTAGGGGTCCCATTCATAGAGCTTGTCGCCCCGTGAAACCTTATCCCCGTCCTTCACCATGATTTTTGTACCATAGCTCAGCTTGTGGGACGCACGCTCGACACCGTGTTCGTCGATGATCACGACCTCTACACTCCGGCCCATGACGATCATTTCACCGTCACGGTTTTTCAGAATGTTCGGGTTGCGCAGATCGACTGTACCGTCAACGCTGGCTTCCTGGAAGGACTGCTGACCACCCTGCGCAATACCGCCGATGTGGAAGGTCCGCATTGTCAGCTGTGTACCGGGTTCACCGATGGACTGCGCTGCGATAATGCCTACAGCCTCGCCCGGGTTCACTTGCGTACCCCGTGCCAGATCGCGGCCGTAACAGGTCGCACAGATACCGTCTTCGGCTTCACAGGTCAGCGGCGAGCGGATCTGCATGGTGTTAATGCCGGAGTTTTCGATCAGGTCGGCCATGCGTTCGTCGATCAGTTCCCCCCGCGGGCAGATCAGCTCTCCGGTGGCGGGATTGAGGATATCCTCGTTGGTAACGCGGCCCAGGATGCGCTCGGACAGGGAAGCAACAACCTCACCGTCGTTAACAGCAGCCGTTGCCGTGATCCCGCGCTCGGTGCCACAGTCGATTTCCCGCACGATACAGTCCTGCGCAACGTCAACCAGACGCCGTGTCAGATAACCGGAGTTCGCTGTTTTCAAAGCGGTATCTGCCAGACCCTTACGGGCACCGTGGGTGGAGTTGAAGTACTCCAGAACGGTCAGACCTTCTTTAAAGTTCGAGATAATCGGCGTTTCGATGATCTCGCCGTTCGGCTTGGCCATCAGACCGCGCATACCGCCCAGCTGTTTCATCTGTGCAGGGGAACCCCGCGCACCGGAGTGCGCCATCATGTAAACGCTGTTCGGTTCTTCTTCGGCGCCTGCATCGTCCACTTTCATGGCCGAAATATCGCCCATCATGGCATCCGCAACCGCGTCGGAACACTTGGACCAGCTGTCGACAACTTTGTTGTACTTCTCGCCCTGAGTAATCAGACCGTCGAGATACTGTTGTTCGAATTCCTTCACCTGATCACGGGTATCGTTCACGATCGCCCATTTGCTGTCAGGGATAACCATGTCGTCCTTGCCGAAGGAAATACCGGCCTTGAAGGCTTCACGGAAACCAAGGGTCATGATCTGGTCACAGAAGATAACCGATTCCTTCTGACCGCAATAACGGTAGACGGTATCAATGACTTCACCCACTTCTTTCTTCCGCAGCAGACGGTTGACGATGTCAAACGGTGCTTTGGCGTTCAGAGGCAGCATGGCGCCCAGACGGACACGGCCCGGCGTGGTTTCATAGCGTACAAAGATGGTGTTACCTTCTTCGTCCACCTGCTCCATCCGGCAGTTGATCTTGGTGTGCAGGTGCACAATGCCCGCGTCCAGCGCATGGTTCACTTCCTGTTCGGAAGCGAAGGTCATGCCTTGGCCTTTCATGCCCTCACGTTCCATCGTGATGTAGTAAAGACCCAAAATCATGTCCTGAGAAGGAACGATGATCGGCTTACCGTTGGCAGGCGACAGAACGTTGTTGGTGGACATCATCAGAACACGCGCTTCCAGCTGGGCCTCAAGGCTCAGCGGAACGTGAACCGCCATTTGGTCGCCGTCAAAGTCGGCGTTAAACGCGGAACAGACCAGTGGGTGAAGCTGGATAGCTTTACCTTCGATCAGCGTGGGTTCGAATGCCTGAATACCAAGACGGTGCAATGTTGGCGCACGGTTCAGCAGAACAGGGTGTTCACGGATCACTTCATCCAGAATATCCCAAACCTCGGGACGTTCCTTTTCGACGATCTTTTTGGCTTGCTTGACTGTGCTGGACAGGCCTTTGGCCTCAAGACGGGAATAGATGAACGGCTTGAACAGCTCCAGCGCCATCTTCTTGGGAAGACCACACTGGTGCAGTTTCAGTTCCGGACCTGTCACAATCACCGAACGACCGGAGAAGTCGACCCGTTTCCCCAAAAGGTTCTGACGGAAACGGCCCTGTTTCCCTTTCAGCATGTCGGACAGGGATTTCAGCGGACGCTTGTTGGCGCCTGTAATCACCCGACCGCGACGGCCATTGTCAAACAGCGCATCCACAGATTCCTGCAACATCCGCTTTTCGTTACGCACGATGATATCAGGCGCACGCAGTTCGATCAGACGTTTCAGACGGTTGTTCCGGTTGATCACACGACGGTAAAGGTCGTTCAGATCAGAAGTGGCAAAGCGGCCACCATCCAGCGGCACCAGCGGGCGCAGTTCTGGCGGGATCACGGGGATCACGGTCAGGACCATCCATTCCGGACGGTTGCCGGATT
>JAAEZA010000088.1 GCA_018223125.1 Paracoccaceae bacterium
TACTCCCTTAGCAGGGGAGCGCCTTCGACCACTCGGCCACGTCTCCGTTGGCGTGTTTATTGGGATTGGGCGGCGGGGGCAAGGGGTTTATTTGGTCCACAGCGCAGGGTTACGGAGAGGCGGCGCTTTCTTGGCAATGTGATGCCGTGGCGATGGTCGGAATACCGTCCTGCGATACCGTGGGTCCAGCTGTCCCGCGCTTTCCCCTGAAACAACAGCAGGGAGCGTGGTTCAAGGTATATGTGGTGCCTGCGCCCCGATGGCTCAATGAAACGCATCTCGGCGCCGGACCCCAGAGACACGGAAATTACCTTACCTCCGCGACAATCGGCGCGGTCTACATGGTCCGCTATACCCTGCCCCGGAAGATATTCATTTATAAGGGCTTTTTGCGGCACATAGGGCAGCAGCCCTTCGCTGTGAATCCGCGTTGCAAGCCGGATGATTGCGGCGGGCATCAACAGGGGGCGCAGATTCGGCGTTCCCTGATAGGCCTTGCCATAATGCTTGCGCCGTCTGGCATAGGTCAGATCCCATGGACCTTCCTCTATCGCCTCCAGCAGACGCTGTTCTTCTTTCCCGCTCAGATACTCTGGCAGGTAGGTCAGGCCACGAGGCAGCACAATCGGGAAAAGTTCGTCAGACAGCAGCATGATCCCAATCTAGTGAAATGAGAACAAAATGGCAACATTAATGACGGGCCGACATGAGGTAGACCAAAGAAAAACGGCGCCGGAAAATCCGGCGCCGTACTGTTCCGCAAAGTTGCAAAAGTTACTGGGGACGCATGTCCTCGCGGTTGATACCCGCAACGGAAACCGGCTTTTTCATCGCATCGCGGCGGAAGGGTTCGCCCAGTTCCTGATTGAGCAGCACTTCGATGAAAGTGGTCTTGCCTTCGTTCATCTGCGCCTTGATCGCGGTGTCCAGCTTGTCCGTCAGATCCTCCATAGAGGTCGCCTGCACGCCGATCAGCCCACAGGCCTGCGCAATACCGGCATAAGACACATTGGTGTCGAGTTCGGTGCCGACAAAGTTGTCATCGAACCACAGGGTGGTGTTGCGTTTTTCAGCACCCCACTGGTAGTTGCGGAAGATGATCATGGTGATCGGGGGCCAGTCGTCGCGGCCGCAGGACACCATTTCGTTCATGGAAATCCCGAAGGCACCGTCACCTGCAAAGCCCACAACGGGCACCTCTGGCTGCGCCACTTTGGCACCGCAAATGGCAGGGAAACCGTAGCCGCAAGGACCGAACAGGCCCGGGGCGAGATATTTGCGCCCTTCTTCAAAGGTCGGATAGGCGTTGCCGATGGCACAGTTGTTGCCGATGTCCGAAGAAATGATGGCCTCTTTCGGCAGGGCAGACTGGATCGCACGCCACGCCATACGCGGGGACATCTTGCCCGGCTCGCGGTCACGGGCGCGTTCGTTCCATGTGGTGCCCGGATCATCGTCTTCGTGATCCATCGAGGTCAGTTCCTGCGCCCATGCGGATTTTGTCTTGGCGATCGTGGCTTTGCGTTCATCGCGGTTGGTATCGCCTGCGCCGTCATCCAGACGGGCCAGCAGTTCCTGCGCGACTTTCTTAGCATCGCCCTGAATGGCAACAGTCACGTCTTTGGTCAGGCCGATCCGGTCGGAGTTGATATCCACCTGAATAACGGCGGCGTCTTTAGGCCAATAATCAATGCCATAGCCCGGCAGTGTGGAGAACGGGTTCAACCGTGTCCCGAGCGCCAGCACCACATCCGCCTTGGAGATCAGTTCCATCGCAGCCTTGGAGCCGTTGTAGCCCAGCGGACCGGCGGCCAGAGGGTGAGACCCCGGAAACGCATCGTTGTGCTGGTAGCCCGAACACACCGGCGCATCGAGCGCCTCGGCCAGTTTCGCGCTGTCTTCGATTGCACCGGCAAGGATCACACCGGCACCGTTCAGGATAACGGGGAATTTCGCAGAGGACAGCAGCTTAGCCGCTTCGCTCAGCGCGGCTTCACCGCCGGCAGGGCGCTCCAGACGGACGATTTTCGGAAGGTCGATGTCAATCACTTGCGTCCAGTAATCGCGTGGGATGTTGATCTGCGCCGGCGCAGAGGCGCGGAAGGCGTTTTCGATCACACGGTTCAGCACTTCGGCAATCCGGCTCGGATCGCGGACTTCTTCCTGATAGGCCACCATGTCTTCGAACAGTTTCATCTGTTCGACTTCCTGAAAACCACCCTGCCCGATTGTCTTGTTGGCCGCTTGTGGCGTGACCAGCAGCAGTGGCGTGTGGTTCCAATAGGCGGTTTTTACCGGCGTGACAAAGTTGGTGATGCCCGGTCCGTTTTGCGCAACCATCATGGACATCTTACCGGAGGCGCGGGTGTACCCGTCAGACATCATGCCCGCGTTGCATTCGTGGGCGCAGTCCCAGAACTTGATCCCCGCCGCCGGAAAAAGGTCGGAAATCGGCATCATTGCCGAACCGATAATCCCGAACGCATGTTCGATACCGTGCATTTGCAAGACTTTTACAAAGGCTTCTTCTGTTGTCATTTTCATGGGGCGGTTCCTTGAGTTATCACGCTTTGCGCTTTTATCGGTGTCCGTCAGGCGCACAGAGTTTGCGCCTGATGGAATTGCCTCTGTTAAAGCGACAAAGGCATATCAGACTGTAGGGCCAGTTACCTCATCACGTGACTCCAGATAGCCGCAACCTGCGCCAGAAACCGCAGTTGTTAGGCATTTATTGAGACTATAACTCCCAAAACAACCCAGACATGCCAATTATTCTATCGCTTCGCGCAGCAGATCACCCAGCTTTGCAATCCCCTCCTTAATAGCCGCAACAGACGGCAGGCTGAAGCTGAGCCTCAGGGTATTGCGGCCCGATCCGTCAGCATAGAACGCATGGCCCGGAACATAGGCGACGCGGGCTGTTTCAACGGATTTTTGCAGCAGCGCCGTGGCGTCGAGCCCGTCGGGAAGCGTAACCCAGATGAAAAGCCCGCCTTCCGGTTTGCTCCACTCCACACCGTCTGGCATGTGCTGCTCCAGCGCCGCCAGCATTGCGTCCCGTTTGACGCGATAATGGGCGATGCCTTCAGCCACCTGTTGGTCAAATCGCATGGTTGCAAGCGTTGCGATCACCCGTTGGTTGATAGCCGAATTGCTGAGGTCCGAAGCCTGTTTCATCAGGGTCAACTTGCCGATCACCTCCCGCGGGGCGCAAATCCAGCCAACCCGCAAGCCGGGTGTAAAGACCTTGGAAAAAGAACCGAGACTGATCACGCGGGACGCCTCTATCCCGCCCTGATCCACACAATCCAATGCCTGAACCATCGGCACCTCATCACCGTCATAGCGCAGCGCAACGTAGGGGCTGTCCTCAATCACCGGAATGTCCAGATCGCGGGCAAACTGAAGAAGGCTTTTGCGTTCCGAAACGGTCAGGGTGTGTCCGGTCGGGTTTGCGAAATCCGGCACGACATAGGCAAATTTCGGGGCGCCCCCCGCAGCCTGCGCATTGTCGCGGTAAGAGCCTACCGTGCGGTTCGTCTGGCCTGCCGGCAACGTATCATAGGCCGGTTCCATTGCGGAAAAGGCTTGTAGCGCGCCAAGGTAGGTCGGGGCTTCCACCAGTGCCGTGTCTTTGGGGGACAGGAACATGCGCCCCAGAAACTCCAGAGCCTGCTGCGAACCGTTGGTGATCAGGATGTTTTCGGGGGTGCAGGCCACGCCCCGTTCCCCCATATAGCCGACAATCCACTGGCGCAGTTCCGCATCCCCTTCGGACACAGAATACTGCAAGGCCGCATCAAAGCGGGCGCGATCGCCACAGATCCGCGCGTAAATTTCTGCGATCTCGGTCTGTGGAAACAGGGACGGATCGGGAATACCGCCCGCGAAAGAGATAATATCCGGTTGGTCCAGCAGCTTCAGCAGCTCGCGGATTTCCGATGCTTTCATTCCGGCCATACGCGCAGCATAGCGGGTGCCCCAGTCAAGCGGCGCTTTGGGTGTTGTCATAGGTCTGTCCTCCTGACCAATTTAGGTCAGCAATACCGACCTACTGTCAAGAGTTTTGGCAGCTTTATCCTGTCAGCCAGCGGAAAGCCCGCCTTAGATAGGCAGCGGCATCATCCGTTACCGGATTTCCATGGGCCATCAGGACTTTTTCAACAGGCCAGTCGAGAATACGTGCCACAGCCTGCCGCGCCTTGCGGCGGCGCAGGAAGGCCGTGCGGAATTTGCGCGGCACCGCTGGTTCCGGTTCAACCATCAGATCCAGCCGCGCCACCGCGCGCCGCCACCCCGTATGCCAGCCCACCGGAAACTGTTGCAACAAATCGGTGAACAGCACTGTACCGCTTTTCCGGTGGAAGAATACCACCTCCTGAGTGATCAGGTTACCCGTTACAATGGTCTGATCCACCTCGTCGCGCCACGCCGCATTTGCGCCTTCTACAAGGTCTTCGTCAAAGGTCAGATCCTTGCGTTTGCTGCGCAACCCCGGCGGCGCATACAAAGTGGCCTCGGGATAGGCTGCCGCCCA
>JAAEZA010000089.1 GCA_018223125.1 Paracoccaceae bacterium
ACCAAAACCTGAACAGAGCTAACCTAAATTAGCGGACTCAATGGGGAGCAGGTCAGCAGAGACCCTATTCCTTTGAGAAGATAAACTACACTAATGGACAATTAAAAATAAATCTTTTCAGTTTTATAGTCTTTTAGAGAGGATACGACCGTCACCGAATACCTCAGTACAAAACGAAAAGCGACAAATGCTAACCTTTCCTTTCTTCAAGTTTGTTTTCGCTCGTCTGCTAGGTATCGGGAGCCATAAGTCTATCCTAGAAGCACTTCTGGCCGATTCATTTTCTGACAGTTGGCCCAATCTATGCGTTAAGCGGTATTGCAAGCTGGCGCATTTTCAATTCGCTGTAGTTTTGGCAACGCTTTTCTTGGCAGTTATTCCGTGTGCAACTCGGGCGCAGGAGTCTTGCGGAGCAGCCTGTGTCTTTGCAGGGCCGCGCATGGCTAGCGTAGAGTCCAATGAGGCGGAGCTTCTCGGGCCGATCCTTTCCGGCTTGCTGGGCACGGATGTCAGCCTGAGCGTTCTGGACTGGAATGCGATAGCAGGTGCCAATATTGATCTGCTCGGGTTGCTCGGGGAGAATGGTCAAGATGTTACGGTATCCGACCCCGGACAGATCCTGAATGTGGATCTGACACTTCTGGAGCTGATCGAAGCCTCTGCTGCTGTCGCGGAAGCTGATGGCGATACTGCGCTGGTTAGCGCGCTGAATGCGCTGAGCTTGCCAATCGCAGAGCTGGACCAGACGATTAATCTAGCTGATCTGATTACTGTGGATCTACCACAGGGCGCTTTGGCAAACCTCGAACTAAACGCGCTGGATCTGATTGGCGGCGCGATCCAGCTTTATAACTACGAGAACGTGGTGACGACGACCCAGCCTGTCGCGCTTAACAATGAAATTCTTGAACAGTTCGGCATCGGCGGCGCTGAAATACTTCTTCAAGTGGTGGAACCGCCTCATTTCGAATGTGGTGGCGCGGGCACGCAGTTTCACACTTCAACCGTGCGCGCCAAGGTCTCTGTCGATCTTGCGGATATCGGACTTGATACAACCGCGCTCGACAGTGCGCTTGGGTCTTTGGTCGGCGGGCTGGTTTCGAGCGATATCACTCTGGGCGATGTGGATCTTTATTTCGAGTTCGGGCGCGTGGATGGCACGATTCTTTCCGCTGATCCGGAAACCAAAACAGCGAGCGTAATTCTCGCACCCAGTGCAATCGACCTGTTTCTGGGCGGCATTGACGATGCCGTTTTTTTCAACCGGTCCCGACCGATCGTGCAATCGGACGTGGATTATGCCACGCTCGGGCAGCTTAACCTGTCTTTACTGGGCGGCTTGGTCCAAGAGAGCGCAGGCATCCGCGTGAAATCCTTTGCTCAAAGTGCGCCGCCGACCAGCGAGACGTTATTTTTCTCTCCCCCTTATCCGCAACGTCAGTCTATAGGCGATGGCGCATCGTCCTTCAGTGACCTGATCGGCACCCTTGCGCGCAATCTGGATGTGGAAGTGGAGGATAGTCTGGGCAATCTGATAGGCCCACTGATCGACACGACTATCGAACCATTGGTGGGTGATCTTGTGGGCGGGCTTTTGGTCGAGGCAGTCTCTCCTATCCTGGATCTGACAGTCGATCCGCTGTTAGGCTTTTTCGGAGTTGGCATCGGGGAAGCGGAAGCCTCTGTTTCCGGCGTTACCTCTATTTGCACGGATTACGCAGACTGCCCTGTTTCCGGTCCTGCACCAGATGGGCTTGCAACCGCAGATTATGGCAGCCCGTTCCACTTCATTTATGAAACACTGTACATGGGATCTACTGTTCCGGATACAGACGCCGGCCCTTTATCCAACGCCACAGCGACGGGTGATGACGACAGTGGAATAGATGATGAAGACGGTGTCAGGGTTCCACCCCTGCCTGCCGGAACGACCCAGTCCATCGAAGTCAGTGTGACAGAGAGCGGCGGGCAAACCGGATATTTACAGGCATGGGTCGACTGGAACGGGGACGGTCAATTCGCGCCGGAAGAACAAATCGCCAGCGATGTGACCTCTCAAGCAGACGGGGTAATCTTGTTGCAAGTCGCCGTGCCGCCAAATGCCCGTGCCGGCGACAGTTTTGCACGCTTCCGCTGGTCGAGCGAACCGGGACTGGACCCTTTACAAAATGCTCCGGACGGAGAGGTCGAGGATCTGGCCGTTGCAATATCCGGTTCGCCCCGCCCGCGTCTGGCCGGACAGGTGTTCGAAGATGCAGGCAGCGGTGGCGCCACCGCACATGACGGGCTGCGCAGCGGGGATGAGGCTGGTCTGGCGCAGATCACCGTGGTTGTTGAAACACCCGATGGGCAGGTTCTTGCAGTGGCGGTAACCGATGAGCTTGGCAGTTGGTCCACTTCGCTTCCTGCGGGGTATGGAGGCGAAGTTGTGGTCCGTACCCTACCGCCAAAAGGTATGCGAGCGATTTCCGAAAATAACAATGGCACGCCACAGGTTGAACCATCTGCGCCAAATGACGGGCGCATCCAACTTACCCTGACACCGGATAGTAATTTGAACGGTCTGGACATCGGCTTGGTGCGTGAACCGCAGCTGTCCGAAGATATGGTCGTTTACACCCGATCCGGACAAATCGCCCTGCTCTCCCACGATTATGTCGCTGGCAGCTCGGGCAGTGTGATGTTCAACGTAGAAGACCTGAACCTGCCTTCAACCGGTGCCGCCAGCGTCGCCCTGTTCATTGACGAAAACTGCAATGGCAGCACCGGAGCACTGGTCTCCGGCCCCTTGCCCGTCGAAACCGGAGATCGCATCTGCATAATATCCCGCGTTGCCACCTCCTCCGGTCTACCGGACGGCGCGGCTATCACCTATCGGCTGGTCGCAGACACCAAGCTACAGGATGTCGGTGTTTCGATACGATCCGATAATATCGACCGGATTATCATCGGACGAGAAAGTGGCGGTCTGGTCGTCGATAAAGCTGTCGAGAACATATCGCAGTCATCGGGCGAAAGCCGGTTTAACTCGGCAAGGCCGGGTGATGTGCTCTTGTATAAAATCCGCATCGTGAACACCGGCACGTCTGCTATTTGGGACGTGGAGGTACGGGATATCACGCCACCTTACACCAGTCTGGATGGTACGATCACGCAATCCTTACGGATCAGCGATACTACCGAATGCAGCCTCGCCCTTCCTGAGGTGGTCACCTTCGGCTATGTTGGCGGTTTGAAATGGGAGTGCACCGGGGAGGTCAAGCCCGGCGCAGCCGCGACACTGGAATTTACTGTGCGAATCGATAACTAGCTGAGGTTGCAACCTTTCTGAGCCAGTGATTTTACCAATAAGTCTCTGGTGTGTTCAGAAGTCAAAACCAAAGATCCACCAGAAACCGATACCGGAGCCCTTCTCGCTTGGTTGGTCGTGGAACGGTGGTGCGTCGTGGCTATATCAATACGGTAAAGGGTGCATTTTCCCGTCCAGCAGCATTATGGGCAGTCTCAGGTCTTCTATGCATGATGTGTCGAGATCGCCTGTCGGGTCTTCGATATACGCGGCGGTAATGTCTTTGGCGCATTGACTGAACCGGATCGTGCCGTGGCCTGTTTCCGGCACGACGACCAGCTTGGTATTCGTGAAGTCCTGCACGGCGAGGGCGCCCCAGCTAGCTGCCCTCTGCGTGTCCAACTCGCCATTCATGGACAGGACAGACACTTCGGTAGAACCGACCGTAGTTCACCCACCGCGCGGGTGTTTGGGGAAAAGCTCGCAGGCGGCATCGAAGGAAGCGAGACCTTGCGCCACTCCTTCCTGAAGGACCAGAGCCCAGGACCCTTCTGCCTTCATCAGATCCAAAAACTTCTCCATGGAATTCCATCCGTCCGAGAAATCTTCCTGACAGGCGTAAAGGTAGGTTTGGAAGCTTCCTTCCACAGCATCGACAGTCGCCTGGTTATCGACACGGATCAGATCAGAGACCCACGCGAGCTCTGCCACTGTCAGTTGCCGCGCAAGGCCTGCCAGCTCTGCTGAAGTCTCGGCGGGGAAGTGAGCGTTTGCCAACGCGAAAGCCCATCGGCGCAAGGTTCCGCAATACGAAGGGCGAGGTAGTCCCTGCCATCTGCGAGACGGTCCGTCTTCTCGGGCATCTTCTTGATCGCGTCACCTAGCCGCGCATCGAATATCTCGGCCAGATTGGTGCTGCGGGCATCTGCATCAAGGTCGCCCTCAAGAACCTGCTCAGAACGGGCAACCGTTTCTTCTGCCAGGCGGATATGTTCAGCGGCCGCGCGCATTGCCTCGACCTGCGCCATTTCTGCGTCGCCAAGCCCGGCGGCCAGGGCCGCAGTGCGCACAGTGTCGGCAGATGCATCGACGGCTTTCGGTGATCCGGATATGTTCACGTATCTTTATCTTTTTCTTGCGAAGGTGTGCCCGCCCGAGCGCGCTGGTTGCGTCTTGCAAACATGTTCAACG
>JAAEZA010000021.1 GCA_018223125.1 Paracoccaceae bacterium
GACTGTTAATCAATTGGTCGTAGGTTCGATCCCTACCGCCGGAGCCATTTTTCCCCTGACAGACTGCGGTTTTCATATCTTGAAGATCGCAGCAAAAAAAACTAAGCCCTGTTTATGAGAACGATAACAACCACCGAACAGCTGGCAGAGTTTTGTGCCCATTGTGCAAAATTCGATTACGTCACCATTGACACCGAATTCCTGCGGGAACGCACCTATTATTCCAAGCTTTGTCTGATCCAGATGGCCCATCCCGGGGAAGGGGATGAAGGCGCTGTGCTGATCGACGTGCTGGAACCGGATTTGTCCCTCGATCCGCTTTACGCGCTGTTTCAGGATGAAAGCGTTGTGAAAGTGTTTCACGCGGCGCGGCAGGATCTTGAGATTTTCTACGTGGATCGTGGCATTTTCCCCAAACCCTTCTTTGATACGCAAGTTGCGGCAATGGTGTGCGGTTTTGGCGAACAGGTCGGCTATGAAACGCTGGTGCGCAAGATTGCCAAGGCGCAACTCGACAAATCCTCGCGGTTTACCGATTGGTCGGCGCGGCCTTTGTCGGACAAGCAAAAGCATTATGCGCTCGGGGATGTGACCCATCTGCGCGAGATTTACGAGTTTCTGAAGCGCAAGCTGCACCAGACCAAACGCACTTCATGGGTTGAGGAAGAGGTCGAGATTCTGACCAATCCCGATACTTATAATGCCAATCCCGAAGATGCGTGGAAGCGGTTGAAAACCCGCAGCAATTCCCGCCGTTTTCTGGCAACGGTGCAGGAACTGGCGAAATTCCGCGAAGCTTATGCGCAAGAGCGTAACATCCCGCGCAACCGCGTGTTCAAGGATGATGCGCTGATGGAAGTGGCGGCAACGCGGCCCAAGGCGATTGGCGATCTCGGGAAATCCCGTCTGTTGCTGCGCGAGGCCCGCAAGGGCGCCATTGGTGAAGGTATACTTGCGGCGGTCAAAGCCGCTGATGCCATCCCGAATGACAGCCTGCCCCATGTAGCGAAGGCGCGCCAGCGCCCTCAGGGCAGTGAAGGGCTTGCGGATCTTCTGCGGGTGCTTCTGAAAGCCAAAGCCGAGGAATCCGGCGTGGCGCAAAAGCTGATCGCCAATGCCTCTGATCTTGATGATATTGCGGCGGGTCTGGGCGCGGATCAGGTGTTTCGCGGCTGGCGGAATGAGGTGTTCGGCAAGGATGCCAAGGACCTCTGCGATGGCAAGGTTGCCCTGTCTGCGGATGGCAGCAGCGTGAAAATCGTACATATCTAGGCAAAACGGCCCTGACGTAAAAGGCAGGGCCGGTGGTTTTCCATTGATGGTGGAGCGGTCAGCGTCTCAGGCTGATCTGGTTCTGACGCCCGACGACACGAATTGCGTTGGCGGCGTTCAGTTTCTGCTCCGATATGAAAATGCCCACATCGATTTCGCGGCTATGCTCCCCCAGAACATTGGTTTGGAACTGCGGTTCTTTTGCGCGGAATTCCAGCGTGATGTTTCCGTTTTCATCGGGTTGCAGGTTGGTCGCGCTGTAAAGGCTCGCGTCGTAATAGCCCTGACGGGGGGCCACGCCACGGGCGCGCACAATTGCGCCGCCCCGCGCACGTTCAAACCGGGCTTCCTTGATCACACTGATCAGGCCGCCGTTGTTCCGGATGACCGGATCAATCCGTTGTTCCACACGGTTGCGACGGCCAAACAAACCGGATCCGAAACTGCCTGCAGAACTTGCGCTTCCGGCAGAGCCTGCACTGCCGGCGGAGCCTGCGCTGTTGGCGCTGCTTCCGGCACTGCTGCCTGCGCTGTTGCCCAAACCGCAAGAGGACACCATCCCGACAAGGAGAACTGCGCCTATAAGTTTTTTCATCTGCCGACCCCGTTGTTGGTCTTTTATTTACGGGCCAAGTGTTAGCCAAAACGGGTTTCAAAGAAAAGGGCCGAGTGACGCGGTGACGAATTATTGGTGGACCTGAACGGGCAGGGGACTTAGGTATCCCACAGGATTTACGCAGGAACGGTTAAGAATGACTGAAGATTTTCAGGAAATCGTGGAAACATTTGAATTCCTTGACGACTGGGAGGACCGCTATCGCCATGTGATCGACATGGGCAAGGCGATGCCACCGCTGGACGAAGCCCTGCAGGTGCCCGCGACCAAAGTGGACGGCTGTGCGTCGCAAGTGTGGATCGTACCCCATATCGAAGGGGAGGGGCCAGATGCGGTCTTTACCTTTCAGGGGGAAAGCGATGCGATGATCGTGCGGGGCCTGATCGCGATCCTGAGCGCGTTGTTTAATAATGTGACGGTGCAACAGGTTGTTGATACCGATGCGGCTGCGGCCTTCGCACAACTGGGGCTGGACCAGCATCTTTCGGCCCAGCGATCCAACGGTTTGCGGGCGATGATCGTGCGGATACAATCCCTTGCGCAGGCCAAAATCGCGTCAGATTCATAATAAATATGTCCAGAAAGAATTTGCGCCCGCGCGGTTCCTGTGACACGGAGACGTAAACTGGCCAGTCCGGTCACACGCGGAGCGATATATGTCTGAAAAACTACAGAAACTTCTGGATACTCAAGGCTGGATCCTGACCGATGGCGCAACAGGGACCAATCTGTTCAACATGGGGCTGGAAGCCGGTGAAGCCCCCGAGATGTGGAACGACTGGCATCCCGACCGGATCGCAAAGCTGTATCAGGGGGCTGTTGATGCCGGATCGGATATGTTTCTGACCAACAGTTTTGGTGGCAATGCCTCGCGGCTGAAGCTGCACAATGCCCAGTCCCGCGCCCGCGAACTGTCCCGTATTGCTGCTGAAATCGGCCGTGAAGTGGCCGATAAAGCGGGGCGCGACGTGATCGTTGCCGGTTCGATGGGGCCGACAGGGGATATTATGTTGCCGGTTGGCACCCTGTCCCATGCGGATGCGGTCGAGATTTTCGAAGAGCAGGCCACCGGCCTGATGGAAGGCGGGGCAGATGTGCTTTGGGTAGAGACCATTTCCGCCCCTGAAGAATATGCGGCTGCTGCCGAAGCGATTGGCAATATCGGTGCACCGTGGTGCGGCACCATGAGCTTTGACACCGCCGGTCGGACCATGATGGGCGTGACTTCCAACGGAATGGTCGAGATGGTCAACGGGATGGAGAACAAGCCGTTTGCATTCGGGGCAAACTGCGGTGTCGGGGCGTCTGACCTGCTGCGCACCATTCTGGGCATGGCTGCGGCCAATCCGGACCGGCCGCTGATCGCCAAAGGCAACGCGGGCATTCCGAAATATGTGGACGGGCATATCCATTACAACGGCACACCCGAACTGATGGCGGATTACGCGGTGCTTGCACGGGATTGCGGTGCGTCCTTCATCGGCGGCTGTTGTGGCACCATGCCAGAACATCTTGCCGCGATGCGCAAATCGCTGGAAGCCAACACGAAAGGCGAGAAGCCAACGCTGGCCATCATTGAAGAGCGGCTGGGCGGATTTTCGTCCGAAGACGACGGCACTGCCGGCAAGCCTGCCGAAACGCGCACAAGACGCCGCCGCCGCGATTAAATCATCTTAAATTGCAAAGAGCGGTCGGATTGTGAAAAACAAATGTCGCTTATTTCGCAGAATGAAGGCCCCCTGCAAGTAACGTGGGGGCAGAGCCGCCTGTACCCGGGTGCCAAAACTAGTGGGATTTTGCCAAATGTCTGAAGAAGAAGACGAAATCATCCTCTCGGAACTCAGTGACGAGGAACTCACACTTCAAATGCATGACGATCTTTATGATGGTCTGAAGGAAGAGATCGAAGAAGGCGTCAATATCCTGCTGGAGCGTGGATGGCAGCCTTACGACGTGCTGACCAAAGCACTGGTGGAAGGGATGCGGATTGTGGGCATCGACTTCCGCGACGGCATTCTGTTTGTGCCCGAAGTTCTGCTGGCGGCCAACGCGATGAAGGGCGGAATGGCGATCCTGAAACCCCTGCTTGCAGAAACCGGTGCGCCCCGTCTGGGCAATATGGTCATCGGCACCGTCAAAGGCGATATCCATGACATTGGCAAAAACCTCGTCACCATGATGATGGAAGGGGCGGGCTTCGAAGTGAAGGATCTCGGGATTAACAACCCGGTTGAAAACTACATCGAAGCGCTTGAAAGCGGAGAATACGACATTCTCGGGATGTCCGCACTGCTGACCACCACGATGCCCTATATGAAGGTCGTGATTGACACGATGGTCGAGAAAGGCATGCGGGACGACTACACGGTTCTGGTGGGCGGTGCCCCCCTGAACGAGGAATTCGGCAAGGCAATCGGCGCGGATGCCTATTGTCGTGATGCCGCGGTTGCGGTGGAAACGGCCAAGGAATTCATGGCCAAGAAACACAATCAAGTCAGCGCGTGATGCGAAATGCTGGTTGATGATACCACATTGACCGAAGACGGACTGGATGCGCGCGGGGTAAAACCTGCGCGCATTCTGGTTCTGGCCTGCGGTGCGCTTGCGCGGGAAATTCTTGCGCTGTTCCGGCTGAACAACTGGGACCATATGGACCTGACCTGCCTGCCGGCGAAACTGCATCTGTATCCAGAGCGGATCACGCAGGAGGTTGTCAAAGCGGTAGAGAAACACCGCGGCGATTACGGGCAGATTTTTGTGGCCTATGCGGATTGCGGCACAGGCGGATTGTTGCAGGCCAAGTGCAAGGAACTGGGCGTTGAAATGATCGCAGGGCCGCACTGCTATTCCTTCTTCGAGGGAAACGAGGTTTTTGCCCAAGCCGCCGAGGACGAGATCACGGCCTTTTACCTGACCGATTTTCTGGTCAAGCAGTTTGATGCTTTCATCTGGAAACCGATGGGGCTGGACCGGCACCCCGAACTGCGCGACATGCTGTTTGGAAATTACACCAAACTGGTTTATCAGGCACAGACAGACGATCCCGAACTGGACGCAAAGGCGCAAGCCTGTGCTGAAAAACTCGGCCTGCCGCTTGAGCGCCGGTTTACCGGCTATGGCGATCTGCAAACTGCGCTGGAACGGGTCTCGGCGCGGGATTGACCTGCCCCTTCATGATCGTTGCGAACTGCCGCCAGCTTGCAAGAAACGGAAAAATACCGTTTAATCAACCTTAATTCCCAATAAATGCACGCAGGCCTATCTGCATTCCACCCCTTGTGCGGGGCCATTACAGGGAGATTGATTTCATGCAAGTTACAATGCTCAGTGGTATTACAACCAGCTTTCAACGGTTCATGGTGGAGCATATTATTGACGCTGTCACCAGTGTGACGATCAACTGGCGGTTCGAGCCGAATGGTTCGTTTTCCACCGTCTCCGTCGGTCCCGCTTTAGGGAGCGAGCCGACATTCCGTTTTTTCGGCAATGGTCTGGCCATAGACGGTGACAGCTATTCCGGTGAAGTAACACGGGTTGATCTGTTTTTCCCGTCGTCTCCTTTCAAAGCCGTGCTTGTCGAGGGGGCCAGCTTTGACATCGGCGAAATGCGGACCGCAGCCGAGAAAGTGACCGATGGTTTCGGTACGAAGGCTTACCGTGACTTCCTGAAGGTTCTGGCGGGGACCGCTGGCACCACGGTGACAGGCACGGATGGCAAGGACGTTCTTGAAGCGAGCTTTGGCAAGGATGTTCTGAAGGGCGGCAAGGGCAAGGATGTTTTTATCCTTCAGGAAAACAAGGCTGGCAGCGGCAAAGACGTTCTGAACGGTGGCAAGGGTAAGGACATGATCACGGGTCTGGACCTGTGGGGTATGTCGATGGTGGTAAACCTTCTGGTGGCCTCTGTGACGATCCTGTCGGAGGACGCTGGCGGGGAGGAAGAGCAGACGGTCAAAATCAAGAAGATCGAAGGCGCCTACGGCACGATCCGCGATGACACATTCATCGGCGGTGATTTTAACAACACCTTCTTTGGCAGCGATGGAAACGACACATTTTACAGCGGTGGCGGTGACGATAAAAATGTCGGTGGACGGGGCGATGATACCATCAAGTCCGGTGAAGGGAATGACAAGAACTTTGGCGGCGGCGGGGATGACTTCATCGAAGGAGGCGCCGGTGACGACGAAAGCACCGGCGGCGATGGCAATGATTTTCTCTACGGTGGCGCCGGAAACGACAGCCTGTCCGGCGGCAGGGGCGGCGATACTCTCGACGGCGGCGCCGGGAACGATACGATCTCCGGAGGGAAGGGAAAGGATGCCATTGATGGTGGCGGTGGTGCTGACAGCATCTCGGGTGATGGCGGCAGCGACCGGATTGACGGTGGCGGTGGCGATGACACTATCGAGGGCGGTTCGGGAAAGGACCGGCTGGAAGGCGGATCAGGGGATGACAGCATCGACGGTGGTTCGGGCAATGACACGATCACCGGCGGCAGCGGCGATGACCGGCTGACGGGCGGGAAGGGCGCGGATACGTTCGAATTCTTCGCCGTCGGAGAGGAAGGTCAGGGCACCGATACAATTACGGATTTCAATGTGGATGCCGACACGATCCGTCTGAACGGTGTTCCCGAAACCGCTGTCTCGTTCATCGAAGAAGGCGATAATCTGATACTGGCGCACCCGCGCGGGGTGATTATCCTTGAAGGGCTGGACCTGTCGGATACGCCTGACCTGAACATCGAATATTGATCCGGTGGCACCGCCGGTTTTCAGGCGGTGCCGGTTTCAGCGAAGGGCAACTGACGGAGTTATCCTACGTAATTGCTGCGGCTGAGCCCGTATTTCGCCATCTTCTCGTTCAGGGTCCGGCGCGGAAGGGAGAGTTCCTCCATCACCGACTGGATGGAGCCTTTGTGACGGCGCATGGTGTTGTCGATCAGCATCCGCTCGAAGGCTTCAACATATTCCTTCAGCGGCTTGCCTTCCGCGATCACATCGGGTGTGGGTTCTGACGTGTCATCCATCAGCAGGTTGGCAATGGAGTAGCTGCCGCGACGGTGTTGCAGCACCGCGCGTTCGGCCAGATTGATCAACTGGCGGATATTGCCGGGCCAGGGGGCTTGCAGAAGCTGCGCGGCGTCCTTGGCAGAGACATCAGGCCCCTCTACACCGTATTCATCCGCAAAAGTCTCAACGTAGCGGTTGAACAGGTTCAGAATATCCTCCCCCCGTGCGCGCAGCGGCGGCGGGGTGATCTGCATGGCCGCCAGACGGAAGTAGAGATCCTGCCGGATTGCTTCCTCAAGGGATGTATTCGGGTCCGGTTCGTTGGAAATCGCGATGATGCGCAGCGGAGAGGTATCCGACCCGCGGTCATGATCCTCCAGCGCGCCGATCAGACGGGCCTGAATGGACGCTGGCAGGCTTTCCACATCCTCCAGACACAATGTGCCCCCCAGGGACGCCTCAAGCGCAGGGGTGCCGTCGTCCATCGGCCCGAACAGGCGGCGGGCCAGTTCCTCTTCGGCGAAGGCGGCGCAGTTTACCATGATGAATTTCTTGCCCTGACGGGGGCCGCAGGCGTGCAGTGCATGGGCGATGAGGCTTTTGCCGGTGCCGGTTTCACCGGACACCAGAATATGCCCGTCGGCCTGTGCAAGATCGAGAATATCCTCGCGCAGACGTTCCATCACAGGGCTGGACCCCATCAGCTTGCGAAGCAGCACTGTGCCGTCCGAGAGTTCACGCCGCAGGGTGCGGTTGTCCAGCGTCAGACGGCGGGTATGCACAGCCCGTTTCGTCAGCTCGGCCATCCGTTCCGGATCAAACGGTTTTTCAAGGAAATCATAGGCGCCGATGCGCATGGCCTCGACTGCCATCGAAACATCCCCGTGACCGGTAATCATGATCACCGGAAGCTGGTTGTCGATGCTTTGCAGGCGTTTGAGAAAGGTGATCCCGTCCATTCCGGGCATCTTGATATCCGAAATGAAGATTCCGGGAAAATCGCCGTCGATGTTTTTCAGGGCTTCTTCCGCGCTGGAAAATGTTTGGGTGCGATAGCCCGAAAGGGTCAACCACTGGGAAATGCTCTCGCGCATGTCCTGTTCGTCATCAACGATCGCGATTGTCATTTGTTCTGCCATGGGGCTCTCTATTCTGCTGCCTGAGTCTGTTCTTTGATCTGGGACTTATCTAGTTCGGGTAGCCAAAACTCAAAGACCGCGCCACCGGATTGTGAATTTCTGGCAATAAGTCGCCCACCGAGGTCTTTGGCGATACCCGACGAAATTGCCAGCCCCAGGCCAACACCGTCACCGGGCTTTTTGGTTGTGTAGAACGGCTCGAACAGCTCGTCGAGGTTTTCGATACCCTTGCCGTTGTCTTCCACTGACAGTTTAATGGTACTTCCGCCTGCCAGCGTGATCGTTATACGGCGGTCTTCCTGCAGTTTGGTCGCATCAAGGGCGTTGCGCAACAGGTTTACGATCACCTGTTCCACGCGCACCTGATCTGCAAGCACCATGACAGGGTCCGGCGGCAGGTCCGTCAGGATTTCCACCTTCATCTGGCTAAGCTGCGGTGACATCATGGAAAGCGATGCAGTCACCGCATCCCGAATGTCTACGGCCACCAGATCATCGCCGCCCTTGCGCGCATAGGATTTCAACTGCCGCGTGATGGAACCCATCCGTTCAATCAGATCGTCGATCCGCTGGAAGGATGACATGGCTTCGGTCGGGCGGCGGCGCTGCAACAGCAGTTTGGCACCTGCCAGATAGGTCCGCATGGCGGCAAGCGGCTGGTTCAATTCGTGGCTGACAGCAGCGGACATTTCCCCGAGCGCTGCAAGCTTGGAGGATTGGGCAAGGCTTTGCTCTGCCACCTCCAGATCCTTTTCCACCCGTTCCCGTTCGGCAATCTCGTTTTGCAGGCGTTCGTTCAGCGCCCGCAATTCGCGGCTTTCGGCCTGAAACAGGAAAGACTGGCGGATGGCGCGGCGCGACAGGAAATAAAAACCAAGGGCCGTCACGATGGCCAGCACCATCAGTTCCAGCGCCAGAACTGCGTTCACACGGGCGCGGACATCTTCAAAAGAGGCAAGATAGCTGAGCTTCCAGCCCTGAAACGGAATTTTCTGATCCAGCCGGAACAGGGGCTGTCCCTGAAAGTTCGCGTTCACGACACTGCGGTTCCAGTCCCCCGTGGCCTGCCATGCCCGTTCCACCGCAGACAGGGCAGGCTGGTTGGCAAGTGCTGCCTCCAGTGTCTGGTGGCGGAACTGGCGCTCTGTGCTCAGGATAATGACGCCTTCGCTGTCAGAGACAAAAATGATGCTGTCCCGTGTGGACCAGCGGTCGAACAACTGGTCGAGATCCACTTCGATCAGGATGACGCCGACGGTTTCCTTCTGGCTTTGCATCTTGCGCGAATAATAAAACCCGAGCGCGCCTTCCCTGACGCCATTGGTGGTGAACACCGTATCGGGGGAGCGTAAAGCCTCGATAAAGAATGTGGAATCCCGCAGGACGGTGCCCAGTTCACGCCGGTCTGACGCGGCAACGACGCGCCCGCCGTCGTCCAGCAGAACGATAGATTTTGCACCGATTTCATCCTTGTAGGAAATAAGCCGCTGCGATGTGCCCACGTAATCGTCGCTGTTCAGCGCGGAAATCAGTGTCGTGTCACGGGACAGCAGCAGGGGCACAACAGAGTTGCGGTGCAATTCGCTGACCAGCCGCCCCGAATAAAGCGTCATCTGTGCTTCGGCATCTGCGCGGGTGGCTTCGGAAAACCGTTGGGTAAAATAGATATTGGACAGCCAGATCAGCACACCGGTGCCAACCAGAAAAGCAAGCACACCTGCGCGAAGCATCCAATGGCTGCGGCGGCTGCGCGGTGCTGGCTCGGTTGTGTTCATTCTGCCAATCTAGGCTGCAGGGCGCGGTTGCTCAAGCTTTGCCTGCCGGTCAGGCAGAAACCAGCGCATCCGCGATGCCCTCAAAGAACCGCACACCGTCCGTTCCGCCCAGTTGTGCATCTGCACGACGTTCCGGATGGGGCATCATGCCCAGTACCCGTTTGTTCGCCGACAGAATGCCGGCGATGTCATCGACCGACCCGTTCGGGTTTTTCGTGTAGCGGAACGCAACCCGGTCGTCGCCGACCAGACGTTCAAGGGTTTGGGCATCTGCGGAATAGTTGCCGTCGTGATGGGCGACAGGAACGGTGACCACTTCGCCCACTGTGTAGCGGGAGGTGAAGGGGGACGCCGCTGTTTCCACCCGCAGTTCCACATCCTTGCAGATGTATTTCAGCCCCGCATTGCGCATCAGCGCACCGGGCAGCAGGCCGGATTCCGTCAGTATCTGGAAGCCGTTGCAAAGACCGAAGACATAGCCGCCCTTGTTTGCAAATTCGACCACAGCATTCATGATCGGCGACCGCGCCGCAATCGCACCGCAGCGCAGGTAATCCCCGAAGGAAAAACCGCCCGGAATCCCGATCACGTCCAGCCCCTTCGGCAGCTCAGCGTCCTTGTGCCAGACCATGGAAACATTCTTGGCGTCGCCTGCCACGTTGGCCAGTGCTACCGCCATATCCCGATCACAGTTGGAGCCGGGAAACTGGATAACTGCCGCGCGCATCAGAGAATCTCGACCGAGTAGTTTTCAATCACGGTATTGGCGAGCAGTTTTTCACACATCTGCCTGACGCTGGCTTCAGCCGCGGCCTTGTCGGTTTCGGCCAGATCCAGTTCGATCACCTTGCCTTGCCGTACGTCATTTACGCCGTCGAACCCGAGCGCCCCGAGCGAGTGGGCGACAGCCGCCCCTTGAGGGTCCAGAACACCGTTTTTCAGGGTAACGTGTACGCGAGCTTTCATCAGGGGATTCCTTTGGCCAAGAGGTATGGCCGCGTGATAGCGCCAAGCCGTCAGTGTGGCAAGAGGAACGGGTGTCGCGGGGGGACGGAGAAGCCGAAAACACCCCCAAAGAAAAACCCCGCAGCCTTGACTGCGGGGTATGTTTCGTCTGGCAGGGGCCGGAAGGGCCGGGATCGCTCAGTTGACCAGCTTTGGACCTTCAGTCACGTTGTTGGCGGGCATCAGCCCCAGACGGCGTGCAACTTCGGTATAGGCATCAGCAAGATCGCCGAGGTCACGGCGGAATACGTCCTTGTCCAGCTTCTGTCCGGTTTTGATGTCCCAGAGACGGCAGCTGTCGGGGGAGATTTCATCCGCTACGATCAGCCGCTGGAAATCGCCGTCGAACTGGCGGCCGATCTCGATTTTAAAATCCACCAGTTTGATCCCGACGCCGTACATCAGACCGGACAGATAGTCGTTTACCCGCAAGGCGATGGCCACCATATCGTCCAGATCCTGCTGGCTGGCCCAGTTGAACGCAAGAA
The DNA here is from genome assembly GCA_018223125.1 of Paracoccaceae bacterium. Lineage (GTDB taxonomy): Bacteria > Pseudomonadota > Alphaproteobacteria > Rhodobacterales > Rhodobacteraceae > Amylibacter. Next base: position 11,311 of record JAAEZA010000021.1, read on the forward strand.
TATGCTCCTCGGCCACCAGAGGGTCACCCAGGGAATCGTCCTTGTAGCAAAACTCCACAATCGGGCGGGGCAGTTGCGTGCCTTCTTCAAGGCCCAGCATCTTGCACAGCGATCCGGCAGCAACATTGCGCACGATCACCTCAAGCGGGACGATTTCGACCTGATGGCAAAGCTGTTCGCGCATGTTGAGACGTCTGATAAAGTGGTTGGGAATACCCAGTGCCGTCAGACCGTTCATGAAATATTCGCTCAGGCGGTTGTTCAGAACCCCCTTGCCCTCGATCACGTCTTTTTTCTGCGCGTTGAACGCGGTCGCGTCATCCTTGAAATATTGTACGATTGTGCCGGGCTCCGGCCCTTCGTACAGGATTTTCGCTTTGCCTTCGTAAATTTTTGTGCGTCGCGCCATGATAGGTTCCACATCAGTGTCGGGGTTTGGGGGTTCTATAGGGTTTGTTGGGGAAAGCAGCAAGCGGTTTGCTTCAAAGGCTCCCCCAGCCGGGGTGGCAGGGTATTGCAGCGCCGCAAGCAATCCTTTGTGATTTTAAACCAGCGGGTGCTTTTATTTGACGCGGTGGCACCCTAGATTGACTGTATAGCAGTCACAAGGAGACCCCTGATGAGCACATTTAACGATCGCGAGAAAGCCTTCGAAAACAAGTTCGCCCATGATGCAGAGATGCAGTTCCGCGCCGAAGCGCGCCGTAACAAGCTTCTGGGGCTCTGGGCTGCAGACCTGATGGGCAAAACCGGTGCCGAAGCGGATGCTTATGCCGCCGAAGTGGTCAAATCCGATTTTGAAGAAGCCGGAGACGAAGATGTTTTCCGCAAAGTGTCAGGGGATCTGACCGGCAAGGCCGACGAAGCCACAATCCGCGCGCAAATGGAGGCACTGAAAGTGCAGGCCAAAGCCGAGATCATGAGCGAGGTTTGAGGCTGTCGCCTGACAGATGAACCAGTGGCATATCGAAAAAGGGCCCCCGCATAAGCGAGGGCCCCGAATAACAAAAAGTCGGTATAAGCGACACAACACGCCAGCCACTGAAGCATAATTCCTCGAAAACCGGTTACCCGATCCCCAACACCGACTGTAAGTAAGGCTACTTGAAAAGGTATGCCTAAAAATACTCTTATTTTAGCCATATAAAAAGTGACAAAAATCACACTTTGCGTGGTTATTTATCAAGTGGTATAAAAATATCAGTCAATTTTGGTGTTGCATTCCGGTTTTTGAGACTCCGGAATTCACTTTGTGTGTGAATGCAATCGGCGCGATGCTTTTGTGAATCACCACTATGGGTGGTGATTCACATGTTAACCTTGTCTTGGGGTCAGTCTTTGAAGACCCGCTTGAAGATCGTGTCCACATGTTTTGTGTGGTAGCCAAGATCAAATTTCTCTTCGATCTGTTCCGGTGTCAGGGCTGCCAGAACCTCTTCGTCGCCCAGCAGCTCGGTCTTGAAGTCAGCCCCGTTCTCCCAGACCTTCATCGCATTGCGCTGCACCAGTTTGTAGCTGTCTTCCCGTGAAACGCCCGCTTGCGTCAGGGCCAGCAATACCCGCTGGGACATGACCAACCCGCTGAACTTGTTCATGTTGGCCAACATGTTGTCAGGGTAGATCAGCATTTTGTCGATTACGCCGGTCAGACGGTTCAATGCAAAGTCGAGCGTGATGGTTGCATCGGGACCAATGGCACGTTCTACCGAAGAGTGAGAGATGTCCCGCTCGTGCCAGAGTGTGACGTTCTCCATTGCAGGGATCACAGCCATACGAACCGTCCGCGCCAGACCGGTGAGGTTCTCGGTCAGGATCGGGTTTTTCTTATGAGGCATGGCTGAAGAACCTTTTTGCCCTGCCGAGAAGAATTCCGCCCCTTCCAGTACCTCTGTGCGCTGCATGTGGCGCACTTCGGTGGCGATGTTTTCAATAGAACTCGCTACCAGACCAAGGGCCGCAAAGAAGGCAGCGTGGCGGTCGCGGGGGATGACCTGTGTACTGATCGGCTCTGGCTTCAGGCCAAGCTGTTCGCATACATGTTCTTCAACGGCCGGATCAATATTGGCAAAAGTGCCCACCGCGCCGGAAATCGCGCCGGTGCCGATTTCTTCTCGGGCGGTTTTAAGACGGGTCAGGTTGCGATCCATTTCCGCATAGAACCGCGCAAAGGTCAGACCCATGGTTGTTGGTTCGGCGTGGATGCCGTGGCTGCGACCCACACGTACCGTGTCCTTGTGTTCCATCGCGCGACGTTTCAGGGCGGCCAGCAGGGCCTCCATGTCTTTGATCAGAATATCGCTGGCGCGCACAAGCTGGACGTTGAAACAGGTGTCCAGCACATCCGAAGATGTCATGCCCTGATGTACAAAGCGGGCTTCTTCGCTGCCCACATGTTCGGCCAGATGGGTCAGGAATGCGATAACATCGTGTTTCGTCACCGCTTCGATTTCGTCAATGCGGGCCACGTCAAATTCTACGTCTTTGGCTTTCCACACCGCTTCCGCATTCTCGCGCGGGATCACGCCGATATTGGCCATTGCGTCACAGGCGTGGGCCTCGATTTCATACCAGATTTTGAATTTCGTTTCCGGCGACCAGATGGCAACCATTTCGGGGCGGGAATAACGTGGGATCATGAAGCGAGTGTCCTTTGTCTGACAGGCTTTGCTAATACGGGCAGATGGGCGCGGTTTAGACTGACAGAACGGAAGTGACAAGCGCGAGAGGTGTCGCATGCGCCACCGGCAGAACAGGCTGCCGGCGGGCGTGGGCCTTCAGGTGTTCAGGATTGCGGCGCGTGACAGACCGCTTCCACATTGTTGCCATCGGGATCGCGGACAAATGCCCCGTAGTAATGTTCGTGATAATGGGGGCGCGGGCCGGGGGCGCCGTTGTCTTCGCCACCTGCAGCCATGGCTGCTTTGTAAAAGGCGTCAACTTCTGCGTGGTTTCTGGCGGCAAAGGCCACGTGCATCGCGGGCTTTTGCTGGCCGTTCTCGCTGATCCAGAAGGTTGGCGCTTCGCGTCCAAATCCGGCTACTTTCACGCCATCTGTGTATTCGCTTGGTACTTCCATCAGCATTTTACCGTCCAGAGGGGCGAGGGCGGCGAGATAGAAATCTCTGGCAGCGTCAAAATCCGAAACGCTGATACCGGAATGGTCGATCATTGTAATGTCCTTTCAGGGCTGATTGTCATGGGTGACTCTGGTGTAGCCTGTCTGTCCTGTCACTTTGTGTCAGTAGGGTTGCTTGCAAATGGGTCGCGGGAATGTTTATGGTTTTTCAACCGCATAGCAGTTGACTGACGATTGGGGGACCCTATGCCGACTGAACTTCTGGTGCTTGGACTGCTGTGTGCCGTGATCCTCTGGGCGCTGTCTGCGGCGCGACTGGAAAGATCCGCGATTACCCTGCCGATGATTTTCACCGCCACCGGATTCGCCATGTCCTATCCCATCGGCCTGCTGGCCGAAGAACACGCCCTGCGCGAGATCGCCCGCGTGGTGGCAGAGGTGACGCTGATCATCGTCCTTTTCGCGGATGCGAGCCATTTTCGCCCCAAACACCTTGCGGCAAGTGTATTCCTGCCGCTGCGGATGCTGGTGATCGGGATGCCGCTTACCATCGGGCTGGGCACGTTGGTGGCCTATGTAATCTTCCCCGCAGGGGGCTGGGCTGTGGCGCTACTGATTGCGGCGGTGCTGACCCCGACAGATGCGGCACTGGGGGCGAGTGTGGTCAACTCCGACAGGCTGCCGGACCGGTTGCGCCAGACCATTAATGTGGAAAGCGGGCTGAACGACGGGCTGGCGCTGCCCTTCGTGCTCTTTGGTGCGATATTGGCTGGCAACACTGGTGGAACCGGAGCCCTGGCGCTTGATGCGCTGTTGCAGGTGATCCTCGGTCCACTGGCGGGGCTGGCTGTTGGCTGGGGCATTGCCCGCGCGATGAACCGTGCGCAGCAGGCGGGTTGGGCGAATGAGGAGAGTGAGGCGATTGTCTTTCTCGCCACGGCTTTTGCCGCCTATCTGCTGGCCTCTGTCGTCGGGGGTAATGGGTTTATCGCGGCCTTTGTGGCTGGTGCGTGCTTTGGTAACACCTACCGCTATGACGCCAGTTTTATTACCGAATTCATGGAAAGTCAGGGCCAGCTTGCCACCATCGGCGCCTTTGTGATCTTCGGCGCAGTGCTGCTGCCTGTGGGGCTGACACACCTCAGCCTGTCGGCGGTTCTGTTGGCGGTGCTGTTCCTGACGGTGGTGCGGATCGTCCCGATCATGCTGTCGCTGCTGGGCAGTCATATGGTCCTGCGCGAACGCCTGTTTCTGGGCTGGTTCGGGCCACGGGGGCTGGCCTCTATCCTGTTTGCGCTGCTGGTGGTCGAGGAATACGATATCCCCTTCGCGGACGAGATACAGGCCTGCGTGGTGGTGACGGTGTTACTGTCCATTCTGGCCCATGGCATTTCTGCGGCGCCGCTGGCGCGGATGTTCGCGCAAAAAGACGAAGCACAGCAGGATTGACTATCGCCCCTCCGGCCCGTCGTAGTGGCGTTCCACTTTAGCGACGCGCAGGGTGTAATGTTCATACCATTTTTCGCGTCCCATCTTCTGGGCGAACAGATGCTCTGACACCTGTTTCCAGTTCTTCAGCGCATCTTCGTCCTGCCAGTAGGACACGGTGATCCCCAAACCCTGCGCATCCCGCGTGGTTTCCACCCCGAGATAGCCGGGCTGGGCGGCAGCCAGTTCCGCCATCCTATCGGCCATCGCGCCGTAACCGTTATCCGCACCCTTGCGCTGTGCGGTGAAGATGACCGCGAAATAGGGCGGTTCGGGCAGGGGGGCGAAGCGGGACATGGGTTGGCCTGTGCAGGGGAGTGATCCTGCGATTATGCCACCCCGCAAACCTGCCTGTCACGTGGTTTCGATGCGCGTTCGCCCGTTATTCCGCCGCGATTTTGATGACAGGCTCCATCTGGTCCAGATAGCTTTGCGCCAGATGGCACTTGATCTGCTGGCTGCCCGCCAGATTGCGCATCGGCGGCACCTCGGTTTCGCACAGGTTTCCCGCCACATTTACCTTATGGGGGCAGCGCGTCTGAAAGGGGCAACCGCTCGGCGGGTTCATGGCGGAGGGAATGTCGCCCTCCAGCACGATCCGCTTTTTCAGCACACTGGTATCGGCTATGGGAACCGCAGAGAGCAGTGCCTCCGTGTAGGGGTGATAGGGGGGAGAGAAAACCTCTTCGGTTGTGCCCATTTCCACCACATGACCTAGGTACATCACCATGACCCGATCTGCGAGGTAGCGCACGATGGACAGGTCGTGACTGATGAACAGCAGGGTGGTTTTGTTTTCCCGCTGGATTTCCATCAGCAGGTCCGTGACTGCGGCCTGCACAGATACGTCCAGCGCCGATACGGGTTCGTCCGCCACCACAATCTGTGCAGATCCGGCGAAGGCCCGCGCGATGCCGACACGCTGTTTCTGGCCCCCCGAAAGCTGACGCGGTTTGCGATCGGCAAAGGCGCGGGGCAGTTTCACCAGATCCAGCAGTTCCAGCATCCTCTGGCGGCGTTCTGCGGCGGTATTGCCCACCTTGAAAATTTCCAGCGCACGGATGATCTGACTGCCCACCGTCATGGACGGGTTGAGCGTGTCAAACGGGTTCTGGAACACCATCTGGATCGAGGCGACGGTTTTTGTGTCGCGGTTTTCAATCGGGGTGTTTTCAATCTGGTTGTTGTTCAGCGAAACGGACCCGTCCGTAGCGGTCTCCAGCCCCATCAACACTTTGGCGAGCGTGGATTTCCCGCAGCCGGATTCCCCCACAATTGCCAGTGTTTCGCTTTCGCGGGCTTCAAAGGACAGGGTTTCATTGGCTTTCACAACCCGAACATCGCCGCCGCCAAAAATGGCGTTTGCGGCCACTTCGTAGTATTTTTTCAACCCCTTTACCTTCAGCACCACTTCGCCCGCTTCGGTCTTCTTGGTGTTGTCGCCAAGGGCGGGCGGTGCCTTCCAGTCGATTTCCTCCACCCGCCGGCAACGGCTTTCATGGCGGTCGCGGCCACCGCCTTCAACGGCAAACATCGGGACGGCGCCCTTGTTGCACAAACCGTCAACAAAGTAATCACAGCGCGGTCCGAAATTACAGCCGGGCGGGCGTTCATGGGGCAGGGGAAAGTTGCCCGGAATGGCGATCAGCGGAGACGCATTCTTGTCTGCCCCTGGCAGCGGGATAGAGCGGAACAGCGCCTGCGTGTACGGGTGGCGCATCTTGTCGAACACATCCTCGATAGAGCCGGTTTCCACCGCCTCGCCGGAATACATCACACACAGCCTGTCACAGGTATCCAGCACCAGCCCGAGGTTATGGGAAATGAACAGCATGGAAGTGCCGTATTTTTCCCCCAGCCCCTTTACCAGATCGACGATCCCTGCCTCTACCGTAACATCCAGTGCAGTTGTCGGTTCGTCAAGGATCAACAGCGATGGCTTGGACATCAGCGCCATCGCAATCACGATACGCTGCTGCTGCCCGCCCGAAAGCTGGTGGGGATAGGCATCAAGTATCCGTTCCGGATCAGGCAGTTTCACATCCGTGACCACCTCGATCGCCATTTTGCGGGCTTGCTCTTTGGATGTGCCTTCATGGATCATCGGCACCTCCATCAGTTGCTTGCCGATCCGCATCGCCGGATTGAGGGATGCCATCGGCTCCTGATAGATCATCGCGATTTCAGAGCCGCGCAGGTCGCGCAGTTCTTCCTCGGACATCGTATTCAGATCGCGGCCTTTGAACTTGATGCTGCCGCCCACAATCTTCCCGTTCTTGCCCAGATCCTGCATCACCCCCAGCGCAACGGTGGATTTCCCGCAGCCGGATTCCCCGACCAGCCCCATTGCCTCACCGGGCAGGACGGTGGTGGAGAAATCCATCACCGCGGGGATTTCTCCGGCGCGGGTGAAGAAGGAAATCGACAGGTTTTCGATCTCTAGGATCGGGCCGTCATAGTCCCATTTTGTCATTCCGTTCTCCCTTAGTCTTTGAGTGATTGTTCACGCAGGCCATCGGCCAGCAGGTTCAACCCCAGCACCATAGACATCAGGGCAAGGGCAGGGATCAGGGCAGGGTGGGGATAAAGGGTCAGCAGTTTGCGCCCCTCGTTGATGGTGGACCCCCAGTCCGGGCTTTCCGGCGACAGGCCAAGGCCGAAAAAGCCCAATGTCCCCAGCAGGATGGTGGTGTAACCGATGCGCAGACAGAAATCGACGATCAGCGGGCCCCGCGCGTTGGGCAGGATTTCCCAGAGCATGATATACCACGGGCCTTCCCCCCGTGTCTGGGCCGCCGCCACATAGTCCCGCGTCTGAATGTCGAGCGCCAGCCCCCGCACGATCCGGAACACGGTGGGAGAGTTCACGAAAACGACCGAGACAAAGATGTTCAGCAGGTTCGGATCCATCCCGAGCAGGCCGAGAGGGTCGGCGTTGAACGCCAGTCCCGAATACATCCACGCCCCGACCAGCAGTGTACCGGCAATCAGGATATTGCGCAGCATCGGGCGGGTGAAAAAGCGGGACTGGAACAGGATCAGCAGGAACAGGATCGGGAACAGAAACAGGATTGCCGCCAGTATGTTCGGGATCGAGGTGACCCATATATTGCCGCCCCAGATGCGAATTTCCGCCCCCGCCGCGCGGATTTCAGGTGTGACCAGAAGGTAGAACAGCAGGATTACCGGAAAGGCCAGCACGAGGTTTGCCAAAAACGAAAGGATTGTATCCGCACGTCCGCCGAAATATCCCGCAGGCAGGCCAAGGGTGATCCCCACCATAAAGGCGAACAGCGTGGCTGCAGGTGCAATGACCAGCACGATACGGGAACCGGCCACCATGCGCGAGAACACATCCCGCGCAAGGTTGTCGCCGCCGAAAAGATACCACTGGAAATCGCCTTCCGCCGCGCCGCGCAGCGGTGTGCCGGGCAGTTTGTTTTTCATTCCCGATGCCGTTTCCAGCGGGGCGTGGGTCATGATTGCATCGGCAAAGATGGCCGTCAGCACCCAGAACAGCACCAGCGCAAAGCCGACCATGCCAATCGGGCTGTCAAACAGCCTGCCATAGAGTCCGGTCCGGTTCTTGGTCATGATCGACAGGGCAAAAATCACCAGCATTCCAACCCAGACAGGGATGAACTGCAAGAACACATAGCCAATGATCTGAAGGGATGTGAGAGCTTCCATAATGTCGTCCCTTCCTTAGCTGACGCGGATGCGCGGGTTGAGAAAAACATACCCGATGTCGGATATGAGCTGCGTCACCAGCACCACCAGCACAGCCACCACCGACACCCCGAGCAACAGCTCGATGTCGTTGTTTCCGGCGGCCTGAACCAGCGTCCAGCCAAAGCCCTTGTAATTGAACAGGGTCTCGACAATCACAACGCCGGTCAGCAGCCACGGGATTTGCAGCATGATGACGGTAAACGGCGCTATCAACGCATTGCGCAGCGCGTGTTTCAGCACGATGTTGCGAAAGCTGACCCCTTTGAGACGGGCTGTGCGGATGTATTGCGCAGTCATCACTTCGGCCATAGACGCCCGTGTCATCCGCGCAATATACCCCACCCCGTAAAGCGCCAGTGCCATCACCGGCAGGGTGAAGTTGGCCAAGGTAATGTCATTGGCAGCGGTTGAAGCCAGCCCTTTGAACATGGTTTTCTTTTCGATCCAGCCCCATTCGTGCAGGATCGGGGACAGGCCGGTGCGCGAGGATGCGAATAACACCACAAAAATCACACCGGACACATATTCCGGAGTTGCCGTCGTGGCGATTGCAAAGGTGGACAGCGATCTGTCCGTGCGGGATCCTTCCCGCATGCCGGCCAGTATCCCGATCACCAGCGCCATGGGTACCATCACGATCAGCACAAACAGCATGAGCCATCCGGTAAGCGACAGGCGCTTGGCAATGATCTCTGAAACTTCGCCCTTGAATACAGTGGAAAAACCGAAGTTTCCTTGTAGCACGCCGCAAAAGCGTCCGGTTTCTTCCAGCGAAACACCCGGGCGCGAACAGCGGGTGTAAACCTCTTCTCCGACTTCGAAACGGGGTGAAGGCATGACGCCAAGCCATTGACCGTACTTCACAAAAACGTTCTGGGTATATCCGCGATTTACCAGCCAGCTTTCGACCTGTTCGTCGGTCATCCGCATATTGCCTTCGGTCTTCGCCAGTTTTTCAAGGTTCGGGTGGAGGTTGGTCATGAAAAACACGATGAACGTCAAACACAGGGCAGTCAGTAGCATGACCCCTGTTCGCCGGAGAATAAATCTTCCCATAGATTTCCCTGTCGCTGGGTCGCGTGATCCCCGATTTCCCAGACGGGCTGGGCATTTACAGAGGCCGGACCTTTGGTTTTTGGTTGGTCGTCAGTCAACTGCGAAGCGTGACGCAAAAGGCCAGAGAACTACTCTGGCCTTTTGTCTTGTCGTGTCAGGCGGCAAAGCCGATCTTGTGGACGTGGATTTCAAAGGACGGGTGCATATCCGCCCCGACCACACCGTCCCGATAGAAGCGGTTCACGCTTTGCCAGTAAGGCTGGATCATCACCCCGTCGTCCACCAGCATTTGCTCCAGACGGGCCATGACCTCGCGGCGCTTGTCTGCATCCGCAATCGCCATCGCTTCGGTTACGGCGGCGTCGAATTCGGGGTTGGCATAGGCGCTCTCGTTCCAGGCTTCGCCGGAGCGGAAGGCAAGGGCAAGCACCTGAATCCCGAGCGGGCGCTGGTTCCAGTTGGTGGTTGAGAACGGGTATTTCGCCCAGTCGTTCCAGAAGGTCGAGCCGGGCAGCACAGTCCGTTTGATCTTGATACCGGCCTGACGGATCTGGTCGCCGATAGCGTCAGTGGAGTCTTTACGCCAGTCACTGTCGAGCGAAATCAACTCGTGTTCGAAATCTGCCATTCCGGCCTCTTCCATCAGCGCCTTGGCGCCTTCGGGATCATGGACGTGGGGGCCGATGTCTGCATATTCGGGATGGATTGGTGCCACCTGATGGTTGGCGGCCACTTCACCGTTATTGGCAAAGCCCAGTTCCAGAACCACGGCGTTGTCCACGGCCATGGCCAGCGCCTTGCGCACCCGTTTGTCCTTATAGGGGACCATGCCTTCCACTTCGGCCACTTGGTTGCAGCGGGCGACGATGGTGTTGGCGGTGACTGTGGTGGACCGGTTCCAGCCGTCAAGTGTTTCGAATATCTCGATATATTCACCATCGGTGCGATAGCCGATATCATATTCTTCGGATTCAGCGCCTGCCACCCAAGCGGCGGGTTCCGTGCCAAAATCAATATATTCGATCCGGTCTGCGTAGGGGCCGTTTTCTTCGGCATCCCACCATGTGTGGTTTTCGTTGCGAACCACAACGCCCTTAACCCCGGCTTCAAAGGATTCAGGGATATAAGGCCCCGTGCCAACAGGGTTGCCCAGCATATTGTCAGGATCATGGGAAGAATGGACAATCGCCGCCGGATAATCCGCCATGCCCGGGATCAGGGTAATGTCAGGGGCAGAGGGTTTCAGGATCACGGTATGAGAGTCCGCTACTGTGATGGCACCTTCCGCTGCGGTGCCGTCCTCTCCGATCAGGGTTGCCATACGACCGGCCATGGAGTTGCCTTCAACGGCTTTATCACACCAGCCGCGAATATTCCGGGCCACATCCTCGGCGGTGAAATCATCACCGTTGTTCCACTTCACGCCCTTGCGCACGTTCAGTGTGATCTCGGTCGCGTCCTCATTGGCCTCCCAACTTTCCAGCAGACGCCCTTCAAAAGAGCCGTCGGTGTTGATCTGCACCAGATACTCAAGCCAGCCGCGGGTGAAATTTGCAATCTCGGACCAGTCATAGGCCCGCGGGTCTTTCAGTGCCTTGCAAGTCATCTGGATGCGCATTGTCCCGCCCATCTTGGGCTTGGCGCCGTGGGCTGCTGCCTCTGCCATCGGGGTGCCGATCAGCGAATAGGCAACAGCGGCTGTCGCACCCAGAGCCGTGGCACGCGACAGGAACTCCCGTCGGGACAAAAGTCCTGCCTTGTGTTCCTCTGCGTACATTTCCACTGCGGGATGCAGTTCAGATCGAGTCGAGGTCATATGTTTCTCCCTGATAGACCAAGTTCTTATTGTTTACTTGAGTATAGCACGAATTGCGGTTTTGCCCAAATCGCGGGTTGGCGGGCCCGTCCGAATTGCCGCTTGCGTTCTTGTATGCTGTTCAGTTACGTCCCCCCGCCGTAATAACAGGACACTCGCTTTAGGTGGGTTTTAGAGGCAGGAAAACGACATTGAGTGTCGTTTCCGCGACATTGTCGGGTGAGAATACTCACGCTCGGGTGAATCCAGTTCAACGCTGTTGGGTGAGAGAGGGTGGGGGCGAAGCGGTTCGCGCCCACCGGTTTCGCCTATTTCTGGGCTGTCTGGCGGTAGGCTTTGGGGCTTTGCCCCTGTTTGGCTGAAAACAGCCGCGTGAAATAGGCCGGGGAGGAAAAACCGAGCTGGTTCGAGATTTCCAGAATTTTATGGTCTGTGTTGCTTAACATCATGCGGGCCTCTGCCAGTACCCGTTCCTGTATCAACCGCGAGGCGGATTTTCCGTTCACCTGCTGGCATACGCGCGTCAGATGGGTCGGCGTAACCCCGAGAACCTTGGCATATTCCGCAAGCGTGCGCCCCGTGCGATAATCTTTTTCCAGCATATTGACGAAGGCTTCCATCAGGCGCTGGGCCGCGTTCGTCTGGGGTTCCTTGAAATGTTTCTGTGCCATGCGCGCCAGATGGACCGACAACAGGCCCACAAGGTATTCTACGGCCAGATTGCGTCCGATACCGCTTGTATTGAATTCAGCTGAAATCCGGTCAAAGCGGTTGGCAATCTGTTTCTGGTCCATCAGGTTCAGGATCGGCATGAAAACCGAATGATCCGGCAGGACAACCTGCACTTTGGGGTCCACGGTGACAACGATACCATACACATTCGTGGACAGTTCCAGCCGGTGGGGGACGTCATGGGGAATGAAAATCACCGTATTGGGGCCGAAGGAACGCGTGACCCCGTTAATCATACAGCGTCCGTTGCCTTTGGAGATCCAGAAGAATTTATGCAAGCCGTTGACGCTATCAAGCCGCAGTTCGGGATGGCTGGAGCGTAATGTCCCGGCGAGCGAGCCGACATAAACCCGTTGTTCTGTATCGCGGATCAGTGTTGGGCTTTCATCATCCATAACAGGCTCGCTTCTGGCGTCGAAAATATCAAAATTTATTCCTTGTGCCGATACTAAAGCCCAAACTGCGAATCGAATCAAGAAAAGCCTGAGGCCAATTTTTCAAGCTCTTGATCGGAAATATCATTTTGCGGATCGAGTGCTGTCCACTCCCGCATCCGGTTTCGGAACCATGTGCGCTGGCGCTTGGCGTATTGGCGGGTCTGGGTCTTGGCCAGTTCGATAGCGGTTGGCAGGTCCATCTCCTGCCACAGAAAGGCAACCAGTTCTTTCGCGCCAATCGCCTGCGCCGATGGCAACGTCGCATCCCAACCGTCCGCGATATAGGCTTTGACCTCTTCCAAAGCGCCCTGATCCATCATCAGATCGAACCGCCGCCCGATCCGTTCCGCCAGCCAGTCACGGTCCGCATCCAGATGAAGCCGTATGGCGTTCTGCGGATCAACCAGCGGGGGCGGGGTGTCGGCCTGCCAGCGGGACAGCCCCTTGCCGGTTGTGCGCAGTACCTCCCAGGCCCGTTGCAGGCGGGCGGGGTTGTTGGCGTCAAGACCGGCCAGTGTTTCGGGGTCTTCCCGTTCCAGATCCGCCAGAAACCCGTCCTTCCCAGTGTCCTGCCGCATGGTGTTTCCGGCTGCGCGAATGTCATCGGGCACCGGCGGTATCGGGGCCAGACCTTGGGTCAGCGCGCCAAAATACAGCCCCGTTCCCCCGACAATGATCGGGCGCAACCCCTTGGCACTGGCCTCTGACAAACAGGTTTCCACATCCCGCAACCAATGCCCCGTAGAGTAGCTGTCGTATTTTCCTACGTGTCCGTAGAGCCGGTGGGGGGCTTGCGCGGTTTCGCTTGCATCGGGGCGGGCTGTCAGAACGCTCCAGCAGTCATAGACCTGCAAGGCATCCGCATTGATCACGCAACCGTTCGTCAGCGCGGCCAGCCTGAGCGCCAGCGCGGATTTTCCCGAAGCTGTCGGACCGGCTATCAGGATCGGTGCATCGCTTTGTGTCATATCTTTTGCAACTTCACAGTCTTGAGGTCGTGTTCGGGAGTTCTCTTAGGGGATCAGGGCGCAATTTGCCATTGAATCACGCGCGATTATAAGACAGTTTGCGCCGAAGCACCAAAATCGAGGAATCGCGCATGGCTGACGCATCGCATGACGAGCAGAAACCGACATATAAACGTGTCCTTCTGAAAATTTCCGGCGAAGCGTTGATGGGCGATCAGGGGTTCGGGTTGCATCCCCCCACTGTCGAGAGAATTGCCAATGAAATCAAATCCGTTCATGATCTGGGCGTTGAGATTTGTCTGGTGATCGGCGGCGGTAACATTTTCCGCGGGCTTCAAGGCAGTGCGCAGGGGATGGAACGGACCACCGCCGATTATATGGGGATGCTGGCAACGGTGATGAACGCGCTGGCCATGCAGGGCGCGCTTGAAAGTCTCGGGGTGTTTACCCGTGTTATCAGTGCGATCCCGATGGATCAGGTCTGTGAACCCTACATCCGCCGCCGCGCCGTGCGACATCTTGAAAAGAAGCGGGTCTGCGTATTTGCGGCAGGCACCGGCAACCCTTACTTTACCACGGATACCGCCGCGACACTGCGGGCCAATGAAATGTCCTGCGAGGCCATCTTCAAAGGCACACAGGTGGACGGTGTTTACGACAAAGATCCGAAAGAGCATGCGGATGCCGTGCGCTATGATACAGTGTCCTATGATGAAGTGCTGCAAAAGCATCTGAAAGTGATGGACGCTTCCGCGATTGCGCTGGCGCGGGACAACCACAAACCGATCGTGGTTTTCTCGCTGGACGAGCCCGGCGGCTTTGCTGGTATTTTGCGCGGCGAAGGCACATATACGAAAGTGGGCTGAGACCCGCCCTTGGAGACAGAGCTATGAGTGACGATATTGAAATTGATGTAGACGCCCTGAAACGTCGCATGGATGGCGCGATGAATGCGCTGAAAGGTGAATTCGCGTCGCTGCGCACCGGACGGGCTTCGGCCTCTATTCTGGAGCCGGTGATGGTGGATGCCTACGGGTCCATGATGCCGCTGAACCAATGCGGTACGATCAACGTCCCCGAGCCACGCATGATTACCGTGACAGTCTGGGACAAGGGGCTGATCGGCGCTGTCGAAAAAGCGATCCGCAACTCCGGTCTCGGGATCAACCCTGTGGGCGATGGTATGACCATCCGACTGCCAATCCCCGAACTGAACGAAGAGCGTCGGCAGGATCTTGCCAAAGTTGCAGGCAATTATGCCGAACAGGCCCGTGTGGCTGTACGCAACGTGCGCCGCGATGGTATGGATCAGGTCAAGAAAGCCAAAAACAACGGCATGAGCGAGGACGACCAGAAAATCTGGTCCGAGGAAATCCAGTCCATGACCGATGCGGCAATTGAAAAGATCGATAAGGCTCTCGAAGCCAAACAAGCAGAGATCATGCAGGTGTAAGCCGGCCCCGCCGGCGCGCTCGCAAGGTCTGATATGGCAGGCAAATGATGCAGAAAACAGACCCTGTGACCCACGCGGATCATGTTGCGGTAATTATGGATGGCAACGGGCGCTGGGCAACCGCGCGGGGGCTGGAACGCCTGAAAGGCCATGTCAAAGGGGTGGACCGCGTGCGCGAAGTCGTGCGCGCGGCACCCGATTACGGCATCGGCTACCTGACCGTTTTTGCCTTTTCGACCGAGAACTGGAAACGCTCCGAACGGGAAGTGACGGGGCTGATGAACCTGTTCAAACGCTATATCCGTGGAGAGGCGGCAACCCTTGACGAAGATAACGTGCGCGTGCGCTTTATCGGGGATCGCAGACCGCTGGATCGCAAGCTGCGTTCTCTTATGGACGAGTTGGAGAAGCTGACGGAAACCAATACAGGGCTGAAGCTGACCATTGCGCTGAACTACGGCGGACGGGATGAAATCACCCGCGCTGTGGGGCGGATCGCCAAAGCCGCCAAGATGGGCATGATTGATCCGGCGGAAGTGAGCGAGCAGATGATCGGCAACTTCCTTGATACATCCGATTTGCCGGACCCCGACCTGATTATCCGCACATCGGGGGAATGCCGCACCTCCAATTTTCTGCCGTGGCAGTCCTGTTACGCCGAATATGTCTTTACCGAAACCGCATGGCCCGATTTCACTGTGGCCGAACTGGTCAAGACGCTGAACCAGTTCAGAGCAAGGGACCGCCGGTTCGGTGCGGCCGTAGCGAAATGAACACGGGTGCGGATTTTTCGGATCTGCGCACGCGGGTTATCTCTGCCCTGGCGCTGGTGGCAATCGGTCTGGCGCTGGTCTGGGTCGGCGGGGATGCCTTTGGCGTGCTGCTGGTGATTGCAGCGGGATTGATGGGCTGGGAAACCAGCCGCATGCACGCAAGCGCCCCGCTGATCAACTACGTGTTCGGGCTGGTTCTGGCGGCTCTGGTTCTTTCTGCCATGTTCCTGCCGGTGCTTTGGGCTGTCGTGCTTGCGGTTATGCTGGCCGGAGCGGTGTTTCTCGGGCATCAACGCCCTTGGGCTGTGTTGCTGGCCGCTGCCGCGATCACTGCAGGCTGTTATACACTGCAAATCCTGCGCAGCGACTTTGGTATCGGCTGGACGCTCTGGCTGCTGGTGGTCGTTGTCGCAAGCGATGTCGGCGGATATTTTGCCGGCAAGATGATCGGCGGGCCGAAAATCCTGCCGCGGATCAGCCCAAAGAAAACATGGTCCGGCACGGTTGGCGGCTGGGTATTGGCGGCTCTTGTCGGAGCTGTCGCCTATACCGCAGGGCTTGGCGGTGTCGGGATTGTATTGCTTTCGGTGCTGGTCGCTGTCGCCGCACAAATTGGCGATCTTCTGGAATCTTCGATGAAGCGCCGTGCCGGGATCAAGGATTCCAGCAACCTTATCCCCGGACACGGCGGATTGTGGGACCGGTTTGACGGAACCATTGGCGCGTCCTGTGCGCTCGGGCTGGTGCTCGCCCTTGGCGGTGCCGGAGCCCTGGGGCTGGTTTGATGCGGCGTGTTTCCGTTTTCGGGGCCACCGGATCTATCGGGCAGAACACCCTTGACCTGATCGCGCGCAGACCTGACGATTTTAATGTTGTCGCCCTGAGCGGTGGCGCCAATGTGGCGCTGCTGGCCGAACAGGCAAAGGCCTTGCGGGCCGAATACGCCATCGTGGCGCGGGAAGACCTGCTGGGCGATCTGCGTGCGGCCCTCGCGGGGAGTGCTGTGAAACCCGTTGCCGGGCGTTCGGCCCTGCTGGAAGCGGCGGCTATTCCGGTGGACTGGGCGATGTCCTCCGTTGTGGGGTTTGCCGGTCTGGAAATCAGTCTGGCCATCGCGCGCAATTCCAAGACCCTCGCACTGGCCAATAAGGAAAGTCTGGTCTGTGGTGGCGCGCTTCTGAGCAAGGTCTGTCAGGACAACGGCACCTGCCTGTTGCCGGTAGACAGCGAACATTCCGCGATCTTCCAGTGTATTGGCGGCGCTGGCAAAGAGGTCGAACGTATCATTCTGACCGCTTCGGGCGGTCCGTTCCTGCATGCGGACCCGAAAGCATTGGAAAGGGCCACGCCGGAACAGGCGATGGCCCATCCGAACTGGGACATGGGGCAGCGGATTTCCATCGACAGCGCGTCGATGTTCAACAAGGCCATGGAGGTTCTGGAAACCCACGCCCTGTTTGATGTGTCGCCCGAACAGATCGAGGTTATCATCCATCCCCAGTCGATCATACATTCGATGGTCGGCTTTACGGACGGCGCGATCATGGCGCATCTTGGTCCGGCAGACATGCGCGGCCCGATCGGTTTTGCGCTGAATTGGCCGGATCGGGTGGACCTGCCGCTGGAGCGTCTGGACTTCGGGGCGCTTGGCGCGCTCAGCTTCCAGCATCCTGATCCGGCACAATTTCCGGCCCTTGAGCTGGCCAGTCAGACCATGCAGATGGGCGGGCTGGCAGGGGCTGTCTTCAATGCGGCCAAAGAGGCGGCCCTTGATCTGTTTCTGGACCGCAGGATCGGTTTTCTGGATATGGCTCGTGTGGTGCGTTATGTACTGGCGCAGACAGATGTATCCGGCAGTGATACACTAAACATAAAAGATGTGATTGACGCAGATGCAATCGCACGTGTGAGAGCGGGTGAAGCCGCGCAGAAAGGGTTTTAGACCATGTTCGATTTCCTGTCCCACATACCGCTTGTCGGGGGAACGCTGACCTTTCTGGTGCCGTTCATTATCGTGTTAAGTATCGTGATTTTCATCCATGAATTCGGCCATTATATCGTTGGACGCTGGTGCGGCATCCATGCCGAAGCGTTTTCCATGGGGTTTGGTCCGGTTCTGAAAACATGGACCGACAAACGGGGCACCCGCTGGCAGATTGCCGCCTTGCCCTTTGGCGGGTTTGTTAAGTTCCTCGGGGATGCAAACGCGGCCAGCGGCGGTGCAGACCGCGGCGCGATAGAGGCCATGCCTGAAGCCCTGCGCGCCCGCACATTCGAGGCAGCAGCGCTCTGGAAGCGTGCGCTGACGGTTTTCGCAGGTCCGGGGGCCAACTTTATCCTGTCCATCGTGATTTTCGGCCTGATCGCCATGGGGTCGGGGCGTCCGTCCCCCGATCTGGTGGTCGGCGAGGTGAAATCGGTTCCCGGCGAAACGATCGGTTTGCAGTCTGGCGATCAAATCCGCAGCTTTAATGGCCAGCCTGTTTCGGCATGGCAGGATTTTGAGGACTTCAAATATCGCGCTGACGAAAACAGCACGCCTACATACGGTGTGCTGCGTAATGGCGAAGAACTGACGGTGAGCGGCCCGTTCCCCTGGCTGCCGATTGTATCTTCGGTCAATCCGGTCACGCCTGCGGCAAAGGCCGGTGTGAAAAAAGACGATCTGGTGATCGAAATGGACGGCAAGCCGATTGCCTCTTTCTTCGAACTGCAAACTATTGTGCAGCAAATGACTTCCCGTGAAGTGTCCATGAAAGTCCTGCGCGGCACCGAGGTTGTCGATCTTGCGATCACACCCCGTTCCATGGCCTACGAAAAAGAAGACGGCAGCTTTGGCGAGCGGATGATGATCGGCATCGGGGCAGGGCTGTCGGTGGCTCCTGTATATGAAACGGTCGGGCTGCTCGGGGCGCTGGATGCGGGTGTCGGCTCTGTCTGGCATCTGGCCAAAACCTTTGTGCGCACCATCAGCGAACTGGTGACCGGTGGTCTGTCAGTCAAGAACTTGCAAGGTCCGGTCGGGATTGCTGTGGCCTCCGGCGATAGTGCCTCGCAGGGGCCGCTGGAACTGGTCTTTATGATCGCCTTTATTTCCACGGCAATCGGTCTGATGAACCTGTTGCCGATCCCGATCCTTGATGGCGGTCATCTGGTGATCTTTGCCTATCAGGCGATCTTCCGGCGTGCCCCCAGCGATCGCGCCCTTCAGGTTGCAATGGGTGTTGGGCTTTCGCTCTTGTTGATGTTGATGATTTTCGCCACCTTTAACGACATTATGCGCCTTTGAATCCGGAAACGGTTCGATTAGAAAGGGTGTAGAAAATTATAAGGTTTGGTTAAGGCCTTGGGGGTTTGGGACAGTATGAAGACTTTGCAGATGTCACGGCGCATGAAGCGTAACTTGAAACTCGGTGGTGCGGCTTTGGCGCTTGGCGTGGCGGCAGTTCCGCTGGACAGCGTCATTTCCCTGCAAAGTTCAATGGCTTACGCGCAAGCCACTGCGCGGTTCTCGCGGGTGGATGTGTCGGGCAACCAACGGATTGCGGCAGATACCGTTCGATCTATTGCCGGTATTTCGGCCGGAGTGACTGTAACCCCCGGTCAAATAAACACTGCCGTGCAGAATCTCTATTCATCCGGTCTGTTTGAAACAGTAGATGTGCGCCCCGAAGGCGGACGTCTGGTGATTGATGTCGCCGAATATCCCACAATCAACGCTGTCGCGATCGAGGGCAACCGCCGCCTCAAGGATGAAGACCTGATCGGTCTGATCGGATCTACCCCGCGTCGTGCCTATTCCCCTGCGCAGGCCGAAGCCGATACGCAGGCGCTGACCGAAGCCTATGCGCAGGCGGGGCGGCTGGCAGCGCGGATCGAACCCAAGATCATCCGCCGTACGGACAACCGGGTTGATCTGGTGTTTGAAGTGCGTGAAGGCCGCGTGATCGAGGTTAACCGCATCAGCTTTACCGGAAACCGCAGATATTCCGACCGCCGCCTGCGCGGGGCGCTGGAAACAAAACAGGCTGGGCTGTTCCGCACGCTGGTGCGCAAGGACACTTTCATCCCCGAGCGGCTGGAATTCGACAAGGAAAAACTGCGGAACTTCTACCTGAAGCGTGGCTACATCGACGCGCAGGTGCTGTCCTCTTCTGCCGATTTCGCGCGGGAGCGGAACTCTTTCGGCGTGAATTTTCAGGTGCAGGAAGGCCAGCAGTACCGCTTTGGCAAGCTGACACTGTCCAGTCCGGAACAGGACGTTAACATCGAAAACTACCGCAGTGCGATGAAGATCGACGAAGGGCGCGTCTACAACCCTGAACTGGTGAACACCACGCTGGAACGGCTGGACGTGATCTCTGCGGATCTGGGGCTGCCTTTCGTGCAGGCCCGCCCCCGTGTGACCCGCAACGACGATACCCGCACACTGGATATCGAATTCGAACTTGCCCGTGGCCAGAAACGTTTCGTGGAACGCATCGATATTGAGGGGAACAGCACCACGCTGGACCGCGTGATCCGGCGGGAGTTCGAGACGGTCGAAGGTGATCCTTTCAATGCCCGCAAGGTTCAGGAAGCCACGGACCGTATTCGTGCGCTCGGCTATTTTGCCAATGTGGACGTGCAAACACGTCAAGGCTCTGCACCCGATCAGGTTGTGATTGATGTGAACGTCGAAGAACAAGCGACAGGCTCTCTGGGCTTCGGGGTCGGTTTTGGCACGGACTCCGGCCTGAGTGGTAGCATTACGCTGACAGAAGATAACTTCCTTGGCCGCGGTCAGAAAGTCGGGCTGACGCTGAGCACCACCAGCGACGAGCGTGAATACTCTTTCACCTTCACGGAACCGAAGATGTTTGACCGTGATCTGGCCGGATCGCTGACCCTGTCCTACCAGACAACTGACGATGATGATCTGACCTACAATACGAGTCAGGTGCTGGTGCGCCCCAGTCTTGAATTCCCTGTCGGAGAAAGCGCGTCGCTGGAAACCTCTTTGTTGTTTGCCAGTAACGAAGTGATACCGGATACGGCGTCCTCGCCGCTTATTCAGGCGGAATCGGGGCGTAAATCCTCTTTCGGAATTGGCCTTGGCTACACTTATGACCGCCGGAACTCTCCGGTGGATCCAACCGCTGGCTTTATTTTCAGCATCGATCAGACGCTGGCCGGCCTGGGGGGAGACAACAAATACTATAAGGCTGTCGCCAATGCCAAAGCCTACAGAAGCATCTTTAACGAAGAAGTGGTTCTTTCCGCCGAAGTGGAAGGTGGCTATCTGAAAGGTCTCGGGGGGAACACCACCAGTGTGATCGACCGGTTCAATCTTGGCGGTAACTCTTTGCGCGGTTTTGAAGCTTACGGGGTTGGTCCACGGGACATCACTCCTGACAGCAGTGGCGATTCTTATGATGCGGCACTGGGTGGTAATTTCTACGCATTGGCCCGTCTTGAGGCGAGCTTCCCGATCGGTCTGCCCGAAGAATACGGTATCTATGGCGGTCTGTTCCTTGATGTGGGCAGCCTTTGGGGGCTGGACACAACCACCGCGACTGCGGGTGGGATTACGTCGACGGCGTCCTCTTCCGACTTCGAACTGCGCTCTTCTATCGGTGTTTCCCTGTTCTGGGATACCGCGCTTGGCCCGCTTCGGTTCAACTTTGCCAAGCCGATTGATTACGTCGAAGGTGTCGACAAGACAGAGTCCTTTAACTTCACCATTGACACGCGCTTCTAAAGGATGGCGCGGATGACAGGCAGGACGTTTGGTCTTGGCGCGGTGCTTTCTATCTGTCTGCTGATAGCAGGCGGGTCGGGCGCCATCGCGCAGGCGCAGGATTTTCCGCTTTATGACCAACCCCTGCCGGTTGTCAGCATCAACCGAGAGGCTCTGATCCAGCGCAGTGAACTCGGGCGGCATCTTTCGGAGATTTTGGCGGAACGACAGTCTGCGCTGGTTGCCGAGAACGAAGAGCTTGCAGCCCGTCTGGAGCAGGAAGAGCTAGATCTGACAGAGTTGCGCAAGACCATGAGCGCACAGGAATTCAAGCCCATGGCCGAGGCATTCGACGCCAAGGTGAAGAAAACCCGCAGGGAACAGGACCAGAAGTCTGTTGAACTCTCCAAATCGCTTGAATCCATGCGCTTCCGCTTTTTCCGGCAGGCCGAAAGCATCATCCTGCAACTGATGCAGGAGCGGGGCGTGATGTTTGTGCTGGATGAAAGCGTCGTCTGGATGAGTCAGGGCGGCGATGTTACAAACACTGTCATAGAGCGGATGAATTCCGCCTATGCTGCGGGTGAAATATCCATCGAATAGGCTTTGGCTTGCCGAACAGGCTGCGGTTCCACTGGAACCGTGGCACGAGGCAGGCTAAGGTTGGTTTTCTAGAACAAAGGAAGAAGTAATGGCAGACGGCGAGACCGGCAACACGTTGTTAACCGCGGATATTCAAGACATCAAACGGATGATCCCCCACCGGTACCCGTTTCTTCTGATCGACCGCGTGAAAGACGTGGATCTGAACAAAAGCGCTGTTGGCATCAAGAATGTCACCTATAACGAACCGCATTTTCAGGGGCATTTCCCGTCCAGTCCGATTATGCCCGGCGTAACAATTGTGGAAGCAATGGCCCAGACAGCGGCTGTGCTGGTGGTTATGACACTGGATATGATCGACAACGATATGCTGGTCTATTTCCTGTCCATCGACAAATGCAAGTTCCGCCAGCCGGTTACACCCGGTGACCAACTGGAACTGCACGTTAAAGTGATCCGCGGGCGTGGCAAGCTGTGGCGCTTCTCGGGCGAAGCTATGGTAGACGGCAAGGTTGTTGCCGAAGCCGAATTCAACGCAATGATGGTTCCACCAGAGGATCAGTAAAAATGGCTGTTCATGAAACTGCTACAGTCCACCGGATGGCGGTGGTCGAAGAGGGTGCTATTGTAGGCCCCGATTGCAAGATCGGCGCTTTTGCCGTGGTCGGGCCGGAAGTCACGCTCGGGCGCGGGGTTGAACTGAAATCCCATGCAGTTGTTGAAGGATGGACAGACATCGGTGATGAAACCGTCGTCTTTCCTTTCGCCAGCATCGGACATGTTCCGCAGGACCTGAAGTTCGGGGGCGAACGGACCAAGCTGGAGATCGGTAAACGCAACCGCATCCGTGAACATGTGACGATGAATCCGGGCACCGAAGGGGGTGGCGGTCTGACAAAAGTGGGCGACGACAGCCTGTTCATGATGAGCGTACACATCGGGCATGACTGTATCATCGGCAACAATGTGGTTCTGGCGAATAACGCTTCGCTTGGCGGCCATTGCATTGTCGAGGACAATGTTGTGATGGGCGCACTGTCCGGCGTGCACCAGTTCTGCCGCATCGGCAAGGGTGCCATGATCGGGGGACTGGCCGCAGTGGTGGCGGATGTGATCCCTTACGGCACCGTGCTTGGCGATCGGGCCACGCTGGAAGGCTTGAATCTTGTCGGGCTAAAGCGGCGCGGCTATGACAAGAACACCATCAACGGAATGCGCAGCGCCTTCCGATTGTTGTTCAACGGCACCGGTTCGCTCAAGGAACGGGCGGCGAGCCTGCAACTGGAATATGCCTCCAATGCGCTGGTTCAGGATGTGACGGACTTTATCCTCGACGAATCCAGCCGCCACATGACGACCCCAAAAGCGGACTAAGGGCATGGTCAGCGCACCGGATCTGCAACCACTGGCGATTGTGGCCGGTGACGGGGATTTACCCAGGTTGCTTGCGGAAGAGTGCCAAAGATCCGGCCGCGACTTTGTACTGGTTCTGTTTGCCGGATTTTCCCCTGGCTGGACCGAGGGACTGCCGGTGATCAGGGCGGAGTTTGAAAAACCCGCCCGCATGTTCAGGGCTCTGAAAAAAGGCGGTTTTCACGCTGTTACCTTTGCCGGTGCGATGCAACGTCCACAGCTTAAGCCTCTGAAGTTCGACTGGAAATTCCTGCGTCTTGCCCCAACCCTGCTGCCCGCGATGAAATCGGGCGACGATGTCACCTTGCGAACGATCACTGCGATTTTTGAGTCTGAGGGTATGGAAGTCCTCGGCGCCCACGATGTGCTTGCAACGCTGCTGGCCCCAAGCGGGGTGCAGACAGTCGCGAAACTGTCCAAAGCGGATTGGGCGGACATCAGGCGGGGATTTGATATTGCCGAGGCGGCGGGCCGGCTGGACGTGGGGCAGGGCGCTGTGGTGGCACAGGGGATCTGCCTTGCGGTAGAAAGCATTCAGGGCACCGACGAAATGTTGCGCTTTGTGGCAGATACCGGTGCGGCGTTCCGGCTGGATAAAAACGGTGCGCGCGGGGTGCTGTGCAAGCTGCCCAAACCCGGACAGGACTGGCGCACCGACTTGCCGAGCATTGGTCCCGCCACAATTGAAGCCGCAGCGAAAGCCGGTTTGGCCGGTGTGGCGGTGCAGGCGGGTGGGGTGCTTGTTCTCGGTCTGGAGCAAACCGTAGCAAAAGCGGATGAACTGGGCCTGTTTCTGGTGGGTGTCGGGCGGGATGACCCGTCAGGAAACACCAACGGAGCGACCCCGTGAAAGCTTTTATTATTGCAGGGGAACCCTCTGGCGACAAGCTGGGCGGTGCGCTGATGGCGGGGCTGAATAGCCTGCATCCCGAAATCCGCTTTCAGGGCGTGGGTGGCGCCGCCATGGAATCCGAAGGGCTGCACAGCCTTTTTGATATGGACGACCTGTCCGTCATGGGCCTGCTGGAGGTTCTGCCCCGTATCCCAAAACTGTTGCGCCGGATCAAACAGACGGTAGCGGCGGCACAGCGGTTTGAGCCGGACGTGTTAATCACCATCGATAGCCCCGATTTTTGCCTGCGGGTGGCCGAGAAGCTTAAGGCGGTGCGACCGGATTTGAAAGTCGTGCATTACGTCGCGCCCTCTGTTTGGGCATGGCGGCCGGAGCGAGCTGAAAAGATGGCCCGCCATGTGGACCATGTACTCGCCCTGCTGCCGTTCGAGCCACCCTATATGACGGCCGCAGGCATGAGTTGTGATTTCGTCGGCCACCCCATTGTAGCGGAGCGCCAGCCGACAGGTGACGAAACAGCCGCTTTTGCGCAGGAGCAGGGGATTGATCCGAACAGACCCGTGGTTTGTCTGTTGCCCGGATCCCGCAGGGGGGAGCTGTCCCGTATGGGGCCGATTCACAGCGAAGTTGCCCGCCGCATTGCAATCCAGGTGGAAGGTGTGCAGTTTGTTCTGCCTGCCGCCTCTGCTGTGGTTAATCAGGTAAAGGCGATGGTTGAGGGATGGGAAGTCACCCCCTTTGTCCTCGACCCGCGGGGCTTAAGCGTGGCTGCGAACGAGCACCGCAAGCGGATGGTTTTCACTTTGAGCGATGCTGCGCTTGCTACGTCCGGAACGGTCGCACTGGAATTGGCCGCGGCCAGCTGCCCGATGGTGGTGGGCTATAAAGCGAATTACCTGACGACACGGATGGTCAAAAAACTGGCGCAGATTGATACGGCAAATCTTATCAATATCGTCACGCAAACCCGTGAAATACCGGAGTTTTTGTTTGAATCCTGTACGGCTGATCTGATCGCTCCGGCGCTGTTGGCGCTGCTGAAGGACCGGCAGGTTGCAGCGGCACAGAAAGACGTCTGCGCGCAGACCATGCAGGCGCTCGGGCTTGGTGGAGAGGATCCGGGGGTGCGGGCGGCCCGTTCGGTTCTGGGGTTTCTGCATAGCGCGGAATAAGGGCCTGCCGGCCCTCTTGCGCGCTGGCGCAATTCACCCGCGGATATTTCGCCCAAAAAGAGGCATTGCTTAACCTGTGAAACAGGTCACTTCCGCCTGTGTGACCTGTTGCAGCTTGCGGGGATCAATCGCGAAAAGGTGGCGGGGCGTTCCGGCAGCGGCCCAAATTGCATCATAGTCCATCAGGCGCGGATCCATGAAGGTTCTGATCGGGTTCAGATGGCCGATTGGAGAGACTCCGCCAATGGCAAATCCGGTCTGGCTGCGGATCAGGGTTGCATCAGCCTTGCCCAGCGGTTCCCCCGAAACAATAGCGGCCTGACCGGCGTCCACGCGGTTGCCCCCTGCCGTTAGAAACAGGATCGCAGCGCCGCTGCGCTCTCCGCGGAAGATGATGGATTTTGCGATCTGGTCCACTTCGCAGCCTTGGGACTGCGCCGCCTGCGCTGCGGTATGGGTATCAATTGCAGTTTCCACTACTGTGATGTTCAGGCCAAGCGCCTCTGCATGGCGCTGCACTCGTTTCAGACTTTTGCTCATGCCGGATTTTTGCGACGAATTGCGAAGGGATGCAACTGCGACTTGACGGTTATATCCGATCCGCGCAAGCTCCGGGCATGACTTTGGAAACACAGCTAAAATCCGCTCCCGTTCCGTATAATCCCGAACTGGCCGTTGATGTGCTTGACAGGTTCGAAGGGCAGAGCGCACGGACCCGCGATCTGGTGGCCGGTATGGCAGGCACCAGCAGCTATTTGCGTGGTCTTTTGCAGCGGGAGGCGGATTGGTTTGAAGCCGCACTCAAACAAGAGCCGGGTGCCTGTTTTGACGGGGTGCTGGCTGCAGTTGATCCCGAGGATGCCGCCGGTTTGGGGACGGCCCTGCGGATTGCAAAACGGCGGATCGCTTTACTGTTGGCGGCCTGTGATCTGGGCGGTGTCTGGACGCTGGAACAGGTCACGGAACATCTGACACGCTTTGCCGATTTCGCCACCGATACAGCGCTACGCGCCCAGATCGCCACTCTGATCGCCCGCAAAAAGCTACCGGGGTGCGGACCCGAGGATATTGAGGATTGTGCCGGCATTGTCGTTCTCGCGATGGGGAAAATGGGGGCTTACGAGCTGAATTATTCCTCTGATATCGATCTGATCGTTCTGTTCGATGACGAGCGCCATTCTGACGAAAACATTGATGAAGTGCGTATGGCGTTTCAGCGGGCCACGCGGAATCTGGCGAAAATCCTGTCTGAGGTTACACCCGATGGATATGTCTTTCGTACCGATTTGCGGTTGCGGCCAAATCCCTCTGTTACGCCGGTTTGTGTGCCAATGGATGCGGCAGAACGCTATTACGAAAGCGAGGGGCGGACCTGGGAGCGGGCTGCCTTCATCAAGGCGCGCCCCTGTGCAGGAGATATAAAGGCAGGGGCTGCGTTTCTGCAAAGGATCACCCCGTTTGTGTGGCGGCGCCACCTTGATTTTGCTGCCATTCAGGATGCCCACGACATGCGGTTGAGGATTCGCGAACACAAGGGGCTGGGCGGGCCGATCGGGATTTCGGGCCATGATATGAAACTTGGGCGGGGCGGCATCCGCGAAATCGAATTTTTCGCACAGACACAGCAGTTGATTGCAGGTGGTCGCGATCCGGAGTTACGCTGTTCGGGTACCCTTGATGCGTTGGCCGGGCTGGCGCGCAAGGGCTGGATACCAGAAGAGGTAGCCGAGAACCTGACAGCCGCATACCGTGCCCACCGTACTACAGAGCACCGCATTCAGATGCTGCGGGATGCCCAGACCCATGTCATGCCCACCAGCGAGGAAGGGCAGGCGCAGGTGGCAAACCTGTCCGGCTGGAGCGATGTAACAGGGTTTCTGGCGGATCAGACTGCCCGTCTGCAAGGCGTTCACGACCGGATCGAAACGCTTTATAGTCCTGTGTCGAACGGAGAAACCGCGCAAGAAACCGTTGCGCTTGACCCTGCGCTGCGCGAACAGATGGACAGTTGGGCGGCGCTTCCTGCCTTGCGCTCGCCGCGTTCTGTCCAGATATTCGAGCGTCTGCGCCCCGAGATCGAACGCCGCATTGCCGGCGTGAAACGGCCGGATTTCACCCTGCGGCAGCTGGATTCCTTTATCCGCCGGCTGCCTGCGGGGGTGCAGCTGTTTTCCCTGTTCGAGGCCAATCCCCAGATCCTCGATCTGTTGCTCGACATCTGCTCTACCGCGCCCGGACTCGCGCAATATCTTGCCCGCAACACCGGTGTTTTCGATGCAGTGCTGAGCGGCGCATTCTTTGGCGATCTGCCAGACGCGGAAGGGTATGTTCAGGGCGCCAAGGCAGCTTTGAGCGGTGTGACGGATTATGAGGATGCGTTGAATACGGCGCGTCGCTGGCAGAAAGAGCAACACTTCCGCATCGGTGTTCTGATGCTGCGAAGGCTGGCCGGTCTGGAAGAGGTCGAGCAGGCTTATTCCGATCTCGCCACTGCTGTGCTTCGGGTGCTGTTGCCATGGATTGAAGGGGATATCATCCGACGTTACGGCCGGTTTGAACAGCAGTCCGTCAGCATTCTTGCAATGGGCAAGCTGGGATCCCGCCAGATGACGGCAAGCAGCGATCTGGACCTGATCCTGCTTTATGATGTGGAAGGGGATATGTCGGACGGGCGCAAGGGGCTGTCGGCGCCCCAGTATTTCGCACGGCTGACACAGGCGATGATCATGGCGCTGTCTTCCCCTATGGCGGAAGGCGAACTTTACGAGGTAGACATGCGTCTGCGCCCGAGCGGGCGGCAGGGGCCGGTGGCTACATCCATCAACGGGTTTGCAGCCTATCAGCGGGATGAGGCCTGGACCTGGGAGCATCTCGCGCTGACGCGGGGGCGCGTGGTTGCAGGGGACAGTGCCAAGGTGGACACGGTGCGCGACACGGTGATTGCCAAGGAACGCAAGCCTGTTCTGGTGCGCGAGGACGTTGCTGCCATGCGTGCGCGGTTGGCTGCTGCCAAGGGCAATCGGGCGTCGGTCTGGGAGGTAAAGGACATTGCTGGCGGTATTCTGGATATAGAATTGATTGCGCAGATGGTGGCGCTTCTGGAAGGCTGCGATGCCCGTGATCCCCGCGACCAGCTTGCCGCGGCCAAGGATGCAGAGGTCGCCGCTCTTGCAGACGTGCATCGCCTGCTTTGCACCGTGCAACAGGCGCAAAGGCTGGTGATCGAGGGGCGGTTTGATCCGGACCAGCTTGGCACGGATGGCATGGGGTTTGTCGTCGGGTTTGCCGGTTTTGACAGTAGAGAGGCGCTGGAAGCAGAGATTCTGGCGCAATGTTCCCGTGCAGAGGCCGTTATAGCGCGCATTCTGGCGGCAGAGTGACGCCATAGGAATTGTTTTTCCCCGTAGCGGCTGCTAACCCGATGGAAAAACAGGAGGCAGGAACATGGTTTTCAAAGGCGATCTGGATATCGACCCCCGCGGTCTGATCTATGAGGCATACCGCCTTGATATCGGGCCGGAGGAATGCCGCAGTATCTTTCTTGACTGGGCGATGGGCACACAGCTTGGGGCGGATATGTCCGCCATGTTGCAGACGCTGCTGGATGAATATGCGGGCAACGCCCCTGATCACGCCATGACACAGGTTCTGCGCGAAGGGCTGCAAAAAATGGATCGCCCCTTGGGGCGGCAGGGCGGACGGGCACGCCGCGTATCGTAATCGCGGCGCGCCATTCTTGTTGGTTACGCGGCGTTGCGTGACAGCGAATCCAGAATACGCGCCCAGCTGCGGATGCCTTTGTGGAAAGACCGCAGGTCGTATTTTTCGTTGGGGCTGTGAATCTGGTCATCGTCCTGCCCGAACCCGATCAGCATGGACTCCGTGCCTAGGATTTTCTGGAAGTGACCTGCAATCGGGATGGAACCGCCGCAGCCCACATAAACCCCGTCGTTTTCCCATTCGTCTGACAGGGCGGTGCGTGCCGCCTCGAATGCGGGATGGGTGATTTCCATATTGGATGCCGGTGCAGCGCCGTAGTCGATGAATTCCGCGCTGCAGTCTGCAGGCAGATGGCTGCGGATATGATCCTGAAAGGCGGCGCGGATCTTGTGGGGGTCTTGCGTGCCGACCAGCCGGAAGCTGACCTTGGCATGGGCCTGCGACGGGATCACGGTTTTGGACCCTTCACCGATATAGCCACCCCAAATGCCATTCACATCGCAGGTCGGGCGCGACCATATCTGTTCAATCGCGGAACGGTTCTTTTCGCCTGCCGGAAGGCTCAGCCCGACATCGCCAAGAAAACTCTCTGCGCTCCAGTCCAGATTACGCCATTGTTCGGCGACCTGTTCGGGCAGTTCGGGCACGCCGTCATAAAATCCGGGCAGGGTGACTGCGCCATCGTCGTCATGCAGGGCAGCCAGTGCCTTGTTCAACACGCGGATCGGGTTGCGGGCGGGGCCGCCGAACATACCCGAATGCAAATCCTTGCTTGGTCCGGTGATTGTTACCTGCTGTCCGACAAGCCCGCGCAACATAGTTACGATTGAAGGGGTTTTCGGCGTCACCATGCCAGTGTCACAAATCAGGGTGATGTCTGATTTCAGTTCCTCTGCGTTTTCCTTCAGGAAGGGCACCAGAGACGGGGAACCGGATTCCTCCTCGCCTTCAAAGAAGATTGAAACCTTCACGGGCAGCGATCCGGTCACGGCTTTCCACGCGCGACAGGCTTCCAGAAAGGTCATCAACTGGCCCTTGTCGTCCGAAGATCCGCGCCCGCGGATGACCTTGCCGCTCGGGGTATCCTCGATTGCGGGCTCAAACGGCGGATTGTCCCAAAGGTCAAGCGGATCAACGGGCTGCACATCGTAGTGACCGTAGAATGTGACGTGAATACCGTCCCCGTCCTGATGGCCGATCACCATCGGATGGCCCGGTGTGGGCCGTTTGGACGCCTCAAAGCCCAGACTCTCCAGATCCTTGACCAACCAGTTCGCGGCTTTGTCGCACTCTTCCTTGTAAGCGGAATCTGTAGAGATCGACTGGATGCGCAGCAGGTCGAGCAGACGGTCCTGTGCCTTGTCCTGATCAGCGTCAATATGGGCGAGAACGGAGTCGAGTGACATCATTTGGCCTTTCGGTGTTTGTATTCGGATTGGAAAAACTACACACTGTTTCCAAGCGGAGTTAAAGGGCAATTGGCGGATGAAGTCTGAAATCTTGAAACGGCTGGCCAAAGTGGTTTGCTTGGGCGCTGGCGTGGCTGGCGGCACGGGCGCCTGGGCCGATCCTGTGTTTCAACAACCCATAGACTGCACATTGGGCGAGACCTGCGAAATCCAGCAGTTCATGGATCACGACACCGGCGAAGGCAGCCGCGATTTTGCTTGTGGTATCGCCAGTTACGACGGGCACAAAGGCACTGATTTCCGTGTTTCTGTGCCAATGATGGACGAAGGCGTTGCCGTGCTTGCCGCCGCAGACGGGATTGTGCTGGGCCTGCGCGATTCCATGACGGACCGCCGGATTGTCCTGCCCGAAGACCGTCAGGCTGTGGAGGGCAAGGAGTGTGGTAACGGTGTGGTGCTGCGCCATGCAGAGGGTTGGGAAACCCAGTACTGCCACATGAAGTTGGGCTCTGTACGTGTCCGTAAAGGCCAGAAGGTAAAAGCCGGTGATCCATTGGGAGAGGTCGGCCTGTCAGGGAAAACCCAATTCCCGCACCTGCATCTTTCGGTGCGCAAGGACGGGATACCAGTGGACCCGTTCGCGCCGGAATATGACGGGGAAACATGCGCTTACAACGGGACCGGCACACTTTGGGAAGACAGCTTTGCGCAGGCTTTCACCTATCAACCTGTTAAGGTTATCGACCTTGGTCTGGCCGACCGCGCCTTGGATATGCGGGATGTGGTGGACGGGCGCTGGTCCGATTTTACCATCGAAAAAGATGCGCCACTGGTGGTCTACGGTCTGGCTGTGAACGGGCAGGAAGGGGACCGGCTGCAACTGGTGCTGGACGGTCCCGACGGAAATATCGTCGACATGACGCAGGATGGTCTGGGCAAGCCGCAGGCGCAATGGTTCGCTTTTGCCGGCAAGCGCCATCCGGCCGGTGGCTGGGGGGACGGTAGCTACGGGATGACAGTACGCGTGTTGCGCGATGGTGCCATCCTGCACGAACGCAGCAGCAGGGTTGAATTGGTGCCCTGACTAGCGGATCAGCCGTGCTTTACGACCCTGAGGCTGGAAACCGGCAGGCGAAATTCCCCCAATAGCGCTGTCAGAACACGGATGTGTTTCTGGATGCTGTAACCGGCTGCGCCATCCCTGCGGTCGGTCTCTAGCAGAGCCTCGCGCCGGAGCAATGTCTCTATTGCAAACTCGCGCGTCGGGGTGCGGCTGGTTCCGGTGATGAAGCGCAAATCGGCATCCCGCCGGTAATGAGCCAGCCCCAATCGGGCGGCACTAATCAAAATCTTCGGACGGCGCAAATTACTTAATATTTCGTGTGATTCGGGCATGGTAAATTCCTTTCACGCCCTGCTTAGGCACAAAACAACAACCGTTGCGCGAAACAGGTTTCTGCGAACTGTGGGTAAACTTCAATTTATCCTTTGGAAACAATACATGTGTTTTGTGGATAACTTTAACTAAGTTTTCAACAATTCAACCATTAGTGGATGTGGCCCTCGCTATTTAAGGGTAAGCAAAACATGGAACCACAGGAATGCAGAGACAGTACGAACAACCAGAACCTATTAAGCCACGGGGAAATCTTGAAGAAGCCGCCGCCAGTTATCTGGCACATGTGGTCAACGGAGAGAGTATCAGATCCATTGCACAGGATAAAAACGTGCATCCTTCAACCATCATGCGGCGTATCCGCAAGATAGAATCCCTTAGGGACGATCCGGTTCTGGATCAATACCTTAACAGCGCCGTTGTACGGGGCGAAAAGAGTGTTGCACCCTTGCGCCCGGCACTGGCCGGGACCGGTCCGGAAACGATGTCGGCAGGGGAAAAGACCCTGCTACGAAGGCTTGGGGAAACCGGATCGCAGCTGGTGGTGTCAAAAGGTCTGAAAAAGGCCATGGTGGTGCGGACCAATCCCGATCAAACCCAAAGCCGCACGGCCGTCGTGAACGCCCATCTGGCCGGTTCATCCGTGATAAAGGACTGGCTGCGTTGCGTGAAAACCGGTCGCGTTTCGCTCTACGAGATTACCGTAGCGGGACGGGCCGCGCTGAAACGGGCGATTGCGCAGGATACGGTAAAGGGGAAGTCACCACAGGAAACCGGCCCTTCGCCGGACGTCTTTAGCGAACAGCATAAGGAGTGGGGGGAAAGGGTGATCCACGATCCAGATCGGGGGACGGAGCGCAAAAGGGTTAATCTGCGGGAGAGCCCGTTAACCGTGCTCGGGCGTAAGAAGGACCGATCTGGCGTCCCATTTCTGAGCGGTGAACTGATATCGGCGGGCGATCGGCTACGCGAGGATTTCGAGCTGGCTCAAATGGGGCCGCGGGTCGGGCAAAACTGGGACCGTTTCCTGACCGGGGGGCAACGGGGCAGTTTTAACAGCTGTAGCGGCGGGTCCAACGCGGCGCAAGAGCGGCTGAGCGCTGCTCTTACAGCGCTCGGGCCGGGGCTGGCCGATATCGTCCTGCGGTGCTGTTGCTTCCTAGAAGGGCTCGAAAATGCAGAGAAAAAACTTGGGTGGTCCGCGCGTTCCGGCAAAATCGTCCTGCGCATCGCGCTGCAACGGCTGCTGGTGCATTACGAAACAGAGGCCAGTGGCGATTCCCGCCTGATCGGTTGAGGATCAGGCGTCTAGCGCGTTTACAATGTGGGAAAAATCGGACGCTTTCAAAGATGCGCCGCCGACAAGTCCGCCATCCACATTTGCGATCCCTGCAATGTCACCGGCGTTCTTGGGGTTCATGGAGCCGCCATAAAGAATCCGCATGTCCTGCGCATCCGCTCCGAACCGTTTGACCAGTGCATCGCGGATAAAGCTGTGAACTTCACCGATTTCTTCCAGTGTCGGGGTTTTGCCGGTGCCGATGGCCCAAACCGGTTCGTAGGCGATGACCAGGTTTTCCGGGCTTGCTGCATCCGGCGTGGAGTCTTGCAACTGGCGGCCAACTATCTCCAGCGTCTGGCCGGCTTCACGCTGCTCCAGAGTTTCACCGATGCAGACAATCGCTGTCAGGCCGGCCTCCCAAGCGGACAGGGTTTTGGCGCGAACCAGCCCATCGGATTCACCGTAAGTTGCCCGTCTTTCAGAGTGTCCGAGGATCACATAGCTGGCACCCGTATCCGCCAGCATCGGTGCGGAGATGTCGCCCGTGTGGGCACCGGCGGTGTTTTCGTGGCAGTCCTGTCCGCCCACTTCGATCTGCATCTCGTCACACACCTTGACCATCGAGCGGATCAGTGTGGCAGGGGGGCAGATGACAATATCACAGGCCGCGTCGGGGCAGGCGGCGTGCAGGGCGCGGACCTCGTCCAGCGCCTGACGCAGGCCATTCATTTTCCAGTTTCCGGCGGCAAGTTTCTTTGGCATGACGTTCCGTCCCATCCCGTTGATATTTCTGCCCTTTGCGCGGGCGCTTCGGGATCATTTACCGCAAAAGCAGCGGGACACCAAGGGTATTGGTCGCCGTCTTGTGCAGATTAGGACGAAAATGTCTTCGGGTGGAACTTGGGTTACATGCCTTCGAACTTGATGGATTCGCCACAGCCGCAGGCTTCGGTCACATTGGGATTGTTGAACTTGAAACCTGCTTCCAGCAAGGACACCTCATAGTCGATTTCAGTGCCGAACAGGAACATTTGGGCCATCGGTGCAATCATCACGCGCGCACCTTCCTGTTCTACCACTTCGTCCATCGGGTCCACTTCGTCCACGTATTCCATCGTGTATTCCATACCCGCACAGCCGCCCTTCTTCACGCCGATGCGCAGGCCCTTCTTGTCGCCTGCAGTCATCAGTTTGACGATTTGTGCCGCTGCCTTGTCGGTGATCGACACAGCTTGTTTTCCAGGAATTCCAAACATGTCAGTCTTTCGAAGCTTGTTACGGGACTAATATAGGGGTTCCCTCCAAAAAGAGAACCCCGCAGCGGACTGCGGGGCGCATTGGTAACGCGACTGTGCATGAAGGACAAGTCCGTGTGACAGTCGGGCAGGGTGGATCAGCTTGGGCTGCCCAGCCCTACGCAGTTTGCATAGTAGGTTGTCGTCGCAGGCCAGTCAGAGAACATACCTTCGATGCCAACCTGTTGTGCCAGCACGTCCAGAGCCTCAAAGTACATACCGTCGGTGGTTGTCGCATCCTTGATGGATTTGAAGTACCAGCCGCCGCCATTGGCCAGCGGGCCGGACCGTTCCAGCGACCAGGCAATGATCTTCAGGTCTGCGGCCTTGGCCTCTTTTGCATAGGCGCTTGGTACAACCTGACCGTCTTCCAGTGTCAGCAGCATCCAGATCGGAGGAGCCACATAGTTTACACCCATCTCTTTCAGTTCTGCCATTGTCGGCTTGAAGGTTGCCGGATCATTCGGGTCGATCAGGCCTTCGTCGTCGTCATGGGCTTCGTAGCGGTCGTCCAGATAAACCGCCTGCTTGCCGAATTCCGGTTCGTTTTCAACCCAGTAAAGCACATCGCTCAGGTTGAAGGACTGGGCCCAGACATCGGAAGCGGGCACGCCCGCCGCTTTATATTCGTCAATCATCTTTTGGGCGTAGTCTTCTTGAGTGAAGCCGTTAAAGGGCATTTCAACCGAAGGGGCTTTGAGTTCCGGTGTGAATTTCACGTCCAGTTCCTGCATCAGCGCAATGGATTCGGCATGGGTCATCAATGTGCCTTTGGTGGCATAAAGATCGGTGCGCCAGCCGGCGGTGCCGTCCAGATATTCCTGTGCGGACGCGGCTTTTTTGTTAGCACCGTCCATTTTGGCATTCAGGGTTTTGAATTCTGCCAAAGTGATGTCGGACGCGCGGCATTCGGCTTGCGCTGCGTCATCGCCGTTGGCAGCTGCAAACGGAGTGGTGCATTTGCTGCCAAGATCGGTGGCGACGATGTTTGTCGTTGTGTGCAGGTCGTTTTGCGCGTGACGGCACACCAGTTCCTTGTCGGCAGTGAACGTCACATCGCATTCAACAATTCCGGCCCCCATCAGGGCAGCAGCCTTGTAGGATTCGGCGGTGTGTTCGGGGAACATCAGCGGTGCACCGCGGTGACCGATGGAAAAGTCATGCTTCCGGAAATCCATTCCGGCGCAGGATTGCAGTTTTGTTTTCAGCGCACCCTCTGCCATCTGGTCGATCAGATAAGCGGGACGCGGGCCGAGTTGCACGGATTGTGCCGCCGCAATGGCGGGCACAAGGGAAAGGGCAAGTGTGGTCAGACGCAGCATCAAAGTCTCCTGTATTCACTGGTGGCGCTTATGTGGCGGCGCTCTGTGACAGGAAATCGGCGGCGGCGTAAACGTTGTGTAAACTTATGAAAAAGTTACATAAAGCCCAGTTCAAGCCGTGCTTCGTCAGACATCATGTCCATGCCCCATTGGGGTTCCCACACCAGCTGCACATTGGCAGCCTGCACGCCTGGCACAGCCATGACAGCGTCTTCAACCCAGCCTGGCATCTCTCCGGCAACAGGGCATCCCGGCGCTGTAAGCGTCATCAGGATATCCACAACGCCCGCATCGTCGATCTCAATGGTGTAAATCAGCCCCAGATCAAAGATATTCACCGGAATTTCAGGATCATGCACGGTGCGGCATGCCTCGGTAATGGCTTCGTGCAACGGATGGTCCGTCGTCGATGGCTTGATCAGGGGTTGACCTTCGAGGTGTTGGTTTTCGGCGTTCATGACAAGGGGCCTGCTGTTTAATTCCTGACGGTTCTTATATGGAATCTAAGGCGGAGTGTCCAGAATACAAGGAAACCGGATCTGCGGCGTTTCCGCCCTGTTACCATAGGGGAACAGGGTAAAGTACGGGTCGGCCTATATGGATTTGCGGGTGCGGGTCGGGCGCACGCTGCGTTCGATGTGGTCCATCAGTTTTCCGGCTACGTTCCGCTGGGTCGCTTTTTCGATACCTTCAAGACCGGGGGAGGAGTTCACCTCCAGCACTTTCGGTCCTTCGGATGACCGCAACAGATCGACGCCGGCAAAATTCAGCTTCATGGCGCGTGCTGCCCGGATGGCGGTTTCCCGTTCTGCCTTGGTGATTTTGACAGCTTCGGCCACGCCGCCCTGATGCAGGTTGGAGCGGAACTCACCGGCAGCGGCCTTGCGCCGGATCGCTGCTACAACCTTGCCGCCGATCACCAGACAGCGCACGTCCTCTCCGGCGGCTTCCTTAACAAAATGCTGCACCAGAAAATCCGCTTTCAGACCGCGGAAGGCCGAAATCACGCTTTCCGCGGCTTTCTGGGTTTCCGCCAGAACCACGCCCTTACCTTGCGTGCTTTCGAGAAGTTTCACGATCAGCGGTGTGGAACCGGCAATGGAAATCAGGTTCTTTGTGTCTTTCGGGGAAGAGGCAAAGGCCGTTGTCGGCGTGCCGATCTTGTAGCTGGCAAGAATCTGGTGCGCGTGCAGTTTGTCCCGGCTGGAGGTGATCCCGTCAGAGCCGTTGACGCAATAGGTTCCGATGGTTTCGAACTGGCGCACAACCGCTGTGCCATAGGATGTAATCGAGGCACCGATGCGCGGGATGATCGCGTCATAGCGGGGCAGGATCTTGCCATCGTAATGCACTTCGGGCGCGGTGGTACGGATGTTCATATAACAGCGTGTGGTGTCGATGGTCTCAATGACGTGATCACGGGATTCCGCTTCCTCGATCAGGCGGCGGGTGGAATAGTTGTTCGGTTCTCTCGTCAGAATTGCGATGCGCAACGGGCGTTTTGGAACGTTTGTCAGCGTTTTCTTGTACAAATCGAACGAAAGCTCCGGTTGATTGAAACCTTCGGCGGGATTGATCGTTGTGCCCGCAGGGAAAGCCTGACGCCCCAGAAGCATGCGGTAGGCCATGTTCTTGCGATCCGACAGGGTGACTTCGATCGGCCAGGACTGGTCGCCAAAGCGCACGGTTGTCTGGATCACAATGCGGGATTCCCGTTCGCCGTTCGAACTGGTCACTTCGCGCTGGTCGATCACATCCGCCGAGCAGATGACATGGATATCGTCCCGTTCGGGGATGGGGTTGATACCAAAGCGCACTCTCGGGCGCGCTGCCGTGCCGAATTTCTCGATATTGAAGGCGTGAAGCGCAGAGGTTCTTGCACCTGTATCCACTTTGGCCTTCAGGGCCGGAAGGCCGAGATCGGGCAGGGCGAGCCATTCTTCCCATCCCAGAATAAACGGTGTGTCGTTGCTGGTTTCTGAATCTGCCATCTGTAGTCCCCTGGTCCCCTGTCACTTTATGCTTGATTTTGTGGGCCATAGCGGTAGAGGGGCGCTATGTCTAACACATTCGGTTTCACCATCTCCGCCCGCCAAGGTCGCGCCCGCACGGGTGTTGTGTCAACACCCAAAGGCGAAATTCGCACTCCGGCTTTCATGCCTGTCGGCACAGCGGCGACTGTTAAGGCAATGATGCCGGAGAGCGTCCGCGAAACGGGTGCGGATATTCTGCTGGGCAATACCTATCACCTGATGTTGCGTCCGGGGGCGGAACGGATTCACAATCTGGGTGGGCTTCACCGCTTTATGAACTGGGACCGTCCGATCCTGACGGACAGCGGCGGTTTTCAGGTCATGAGCCTGACGGAATTGCGCAAGCTGACGGAAGAAGGCGTGAAATTCCGCAGCCATATTGACGGGTCGGAACATAATCTGACGCCCGAACGGTCTATGGAAATCCAGAAGCTGCTGGGCAGTGACATCGTCATGTGTTTTGACGAATGCCCCGCCCTGCCAGCAGATCGCGAGCGGATCGAGGAAAGCATGCAGCTTTCCATGCGTTGGGCGCAACGCTCGCGGGATGCTTTCGGGGATCGTCCGGGCTATGCGCTGTTCGGTATCCAGCAAGGCGGCCTTGAAGAAGACTTGCGGGCGCAAAGCGCCGAAGCCCTGCGCAGCATCGAATTTGACGGTTACGCTATTGGCGGCCTGGCGGTCGGGGAAGGGCAGGAGGCAATGTTCGGCTGTCTGGACTACGCCCCCGGTCAACTGCCCGAGGACAAGCCCCGCTATCTTATGGGGGTGGGCAAGCCGGATGATATCGTCGGCGCGGTCCAGCGCGGTGTGGATATGTTCGACTGTGTCCTGCCGAGCCGTTCGGGGCGCACAGGGCAGGCGCAAACCCGAATGGGCGCGATCAACCTGCGCAACGCCCGCCACAAGGATGATCCGCGCCCTTTGGATGCGGAATGTACCTGTCCGGCCTGTGCAAACTATTCCCGCGCCTATTTGCACCATGTGATCAAGTCGCAGGAAATCATCGGGTCGATGCTGCTGACGTGGCACAATCTGCATTACTATCAGGAACTGATGGCAGGTTTGCGTGATGCCATTGCTGGCGGCAGCCTTGATGACTTTGTTGCAGCCTTTCATGCCCGACGGGCAAAAGGGGATATAGAACCGCTCTGACCGGCCGGTCCGGTTTTGGCTTCAGGGTCAAGAGCCCGCCTTTTTTTCTTCTACCTCGCAAATCTGGCGCAACAGGCCGGCGTTTGCCACCATGAAGACCACCAGATCGAAAGGATCGGCGGATTTGATGGCAAGCTTTGTGTCCTGAATTTCCAGAAGATCGCTAATGGCGAAAGTGCCTTGCTCCA
The DNA here is from genome assembly GCA_018223125.1 of Paracoccaceae bacterium. Classification (GTDB taxonomy): domain Bacteria; phylum Pseudomonadota; class Alphaproteobacteria; order Rhodobacterales; family Rhodobacteraceae; genus Amylibacter. The sequence continues at coordinate 50,402 of JAAEZA010000021.1, forward strand.
CCATGCCCATCTGCCAGTCGGGCAGACGTCGGGTGGTTAGTGGCCCTTCGTCGAGAACCTCAATATCCTTGTGGCGCCAGTCTCTTTCAAGCCGCAGCATCAGATCCTTGATCCTGTCTTTCGGCCCTTCCAGATACTGCACGAAATTGTCCTGCTCGCGGTGCAGGAATCCGGTAATATCATCCCGTTTGTTGCACCGGTAACTTGCAATCAGGATGGCGTCATGTTCGCTTGAATTGCGTGGAATCAGCGCGGAACTTTGGTAAATCAGATAATACAATAGATGGTTTCCTTGTTACGCAAAGCCGGATGTTAACCGTTTGCGGTCGGAAAATACCGGATTTCCCCTAATTATTAGGCAGGAGCCTGCCTTACCGCAATAGGAAGCTTCCGGAAACGGAGTTTTTCGCGCCAGCGGACTTGCGGGTGTTTCCACATCACGTCAGAATGGTCGCCAATAAATCCGGCGGTGCTTGACGATCCTGCTGTCACTTACCACATACAAAGACCGAGAAGAGAAGAAGCGGTGTGTTGCTGGTAATCCGGGGCCTGATGCTTCTTGCTAAATAAAGGACGATAATATGACCAACGCGAGCAGCGTTTCCTACCCAGTACTCCCCTTGCGCGACATTGTGGTGTTTCCACACATGATCGTTCCCCTTTTCGTAGGGCGTGAAAAATCCGTACGCGCGCTTGAAGCGGTGATGGCCGACAATAAGGAAATCCTTCTGTCCAGCCAGATCGACCCCTCCGAGGACGAGCCGAGCGCAGACAGCATTTACGAGACCGGCGTTCTGGCCTCTGTACTGCAACTGCTGAAACTGCCCGATGGCACTGTTAAAGTGCTGGTCGAGGGCCGCGAGCGGGTGCGCATCACGGAATATCTGGACAACCCCGATTACTTCGAGGCCAACGCCGAAATCCTGCAAGAGTCCGTGCGCGAGCCGGAAGCTCTTGATGCGCTCAGCAGTGCGGTTGCCAAGGAATTCGACCGCTACGCCAAGCTGAACAAGAATGTTCCCGAAGAAGCCCTGAGTGCCGCCGCCGAAAGCGACAGCCCCGCAAAGCTGGTTGATACCATTGCGGGCCATCTGAATGTGCGGGTGGACCAGAAACAGGAACTTCTGGAAGAACTCGACCTGTCGGAACGGCTGGAAAAGGTATTCGGCCTGATGCAGGGTGAAATGTCCGTTCTCAAGGTTGAGAAGAAGATCAAATCCCGCGTCAAGAACCAGATGGAACGCACCCAGCGTGAATACTATCTGAATGAACAGATGAAAGCGATCCAGCAGGAACTGGGTGACGGGGAACAGGGCGGCGACGAACTGGCCGAACTGGAAAGCCGCATCGCGGAAACCAAACTGTCCAAGGAAGCCAAGGAAAAAGCCGAAGGCGAGCTGAAAAAGCTGAAACAGATGTCCCCGATGTCTGCCGAAGCGACGGTTGTACGCAATTATCTGGACTGGATGCTGTCGATCCCGTGGGGCGTAAAATCCCGCGTGAAAAAAGACCTGAACCGCGCACAGGATGTGCTGGATGCGGATCACTATGGTCTGGAAAAGGTCAAGGAACGGATTGTCGAATATCTGGCCGTGCAGCAGCGCAGCGCCAAGCTGAAAGGCCCGATCCTCTGCCTCGTCGGTCCTCCGGGTGTGGGTAAAACCTCTTTGGGTAAATCTGTTGCCAAGGCGACAGGGCGGGAATTCATCCGTATTTCCCTTGGCGGGGTGCGTGACGAAAGCGAAATTCGCGGTCACCGCCGGACTTATATCGGCTCCATGCCGGGTAAGATCATTCAGGCGATGAAAAAGGCGAAAACGAACAATCCGCTGATCCTGCTCGATGAAATCGACAAGATGGGTCAGGACTTCCGTGGCGATCCGGCATCGGCCATGCTTGAAGTGCTCGATCCGGAGCAAAACGCCACTTTCACGGACCACTACATGGAAGTGGAGTATGATCTTTCAAACGTCATGTTCCTGACAACGGCGAACAGCTATAACATGCCCGGCCCGCTTCTGGACCGGATGGAGATCATTCCGCTGTCCGGCTATACCGAGGACGAAAAAACCGAGATTGCCAAACAGCACCTGATCACCAAACAGATCAAGAACCACGGTCTGCGCAAAGGTGAGTTCGAGGTCGAAGATGACGCACTGCTGGATATTGTGCGCACCTATACCCGTGAAGCCGGTGTACGGAACCTTGAACGGGAGATGGCCAAATTGTGCCGGAAAGCCCTGACCAAGATCGTGAAGGGAACTGAAAAGGCTGTCGTTGTGACCAAGGACAATCTGGAAGAGTTTCTGGGGGTCAAACGGTTCAAATATGGTCTGGCAGAGGAAGAGGATCAGGTTGGTGTCGTCACCGGTCTGGCCTGGACCTCTGTGGGTGGCGAACTGCTCTCGATCGAGGCGCTGAAACTGCCGGGTAAGGGCCGGATGAAGACCACCGGCAAGCTTGGCGATGTCATGAAAGAAAGCATCGACGCAGCCAGTTCCTTTGTGCGCTCCATCAGCCCGGATGTTGGCGTGAAGCCGACCGAGTTCGAGAAGATCGACATTCACGTTCACGTTCCCGAAGGGGCAACCCCGAAGGACGGTCCGTCAGCCGGTGTGGGCATGGTGACATCTATCGTGTCGGTCCTGACACAGATCCCCGTCCGCAAGGACATCGCCATGACAGGCGAGGTGACATTGCGCGGGAATGTGTTGCCGATTGGCGGGTTGAAAGAGAAACTTCTTGCGGCTTTGCGGGGCGGGATCAAAACGGTCCTGATCCCCAAAGACAACCAGAAGGATCTGCCGGAAATCCCTGACAATGTGAAGGACGGCTTGGAAATCATTCCGGTCAGCACCGTGCGCGAAGTGATCAAACATGCGCTGGTGCGGGAGCCTGAAGCGATTGAATGGGACGAAGCCGCCGAAGAGGCTGCCGCAGCAGCGGCGTTGAAATCGGCATCGGATAGCGACAAGCCGACCGTCGCCCATTAAGCGGATCGCACACGTAAAAACTATCTGGCGCCACAACCATGTTTATGGTTGTGGCGCTGGTGTTTTGGCCCAATACTTCCCTGAACGTAACTGAAATCAAAACGGAAAGAGGCACCAGCGTGGCTACTTCGACGACATCGACAACCGACCTGACCGAGACTGACGAAAGCGAAACCGCAACTGTTGTGGAAACCGTGGCTGAAGCCGCCGAATTCGACGGAAAGATTCGCAAGAAGGACATTTATGACCATGTGACGGTCGCCACCGGACTGCGAAAACGGGAAGTGCGCGAAGCCGTCGATGCGACTCTGGCCTATTTCCACAAATGTCTGAGCGAAGGGCATGATCTTCAGGTGCCACCCTTGGGTAAAATCCGCAGTATCGCGCGGGGTGACGGCGAAAATTCCAAGCTAATTCATAAGGTTATGCTGCAAAAACCAAAATCCGAGAAAAAAGATGACGAAGAAGGTAATTCTTCTCTTGCAGACCCCGGAAACGCCGATTAAAAGGCCGCTATCGGGTCGTTAGCTCAGTTGGTAGAGCGCTTCGTTTACACCGAAGATGTCGGGAGTTCGAGCCTCTCACGACCCACCATTTACCCAAGCACTACCAACAAAAGCCCCTGCAACGCAGGGGCTTTGTGCGTTTTAAGGTTACAACTTTGGTAACAAAACGGATTTGGGATGGTCGGTAAGATTAGGAATCTTGTGACCCGCGACGGACGTTATCATGCGCGTCTTGTTGTCCCGAAGACACTCCGGGACATGATTGGCAAGACTGAACTACGAGAGCCATTAGGAGGTGATCGTCGTGAGGCGATCAAGTCGCTCCCAAGTGCAATAGCGGAGTTTCAGCGTCAGATACTAGCCGCTGAGCAGAAGTTAGCGCAGCAGAACGGACATGTGGGAGGCTCAACGGAAATAGCGCGCTACCCTATGACGCCTGAGCAAATTGCTCGCAGCCATTATTTGCGTCGTCTTGCCTTCGACGACGAGCTTCGAAATGATCCACGATATATGAATATGATGGAGCATCTGGAGCTAGACACGAACTAGTAATCTCCAGAAGTGCGGGAGCGTTATGTACAGCTGGTGTTGGATGACGCACCCTCGGTCGGGGCTTCTGTTCTTTCAGATGAAATCCGTGTCCTAGTAAGGGAAACGGTATAGTCAAACCGGTGGACACCAGCGGCGACAAAGACGGACGGGCAGGTATCGCCTCCAATACTGCGCACGTAAAATTCTGGATGATTTATGTACAACTTGTGCGGATTGCCTTTGCAATTCGGCTTGTCCTAGGGCACATGATTAATTGCACATTTTTTAAACAAATTGCTTAGGTGAAGTGAGTGAATAGCGATATTAGTGTAATTGCCAAACCCAGAGCCTTACAGGCTATGGGAGGCTGGCAGGCGTCACAGGATTTTCTGCATCATATGCATCAGACACCAACGGCTCCGGCCTTGCGGGTTGGGGGGAAGCGTTTCAGCTATGAGGATTTGGGACAACTGTCACAAGGGCTCGCCCGTGCGGTGCAGGCCGCTTTAGCACAACGGAAGAAGCCTGCTACTGCCTGTGCTATTTTCGCAGACCGCAGCCCCGAGAGTTACGCAGGTGTGCTGGCCGCGCTGCAACTGGGCCTGTCGTATGTGCCGCTTAATCCGAAATTTCCAGCTGAACGCAACCGTATGCTGCTGGAACGGTCCAAAGCTGGCTTTGTAATCTGTTCTCCGTCGGAACAGGCACACATGGAAGAACTGACACGCGGGACTGATGTTCAGATTGTCGCCGCGCCACAAGACGGGCCGCTTTTAGAGGCGGACATAAACAACCCCATTGCTTATATTCTTTTCACCTCGGGCAGCACTGGCATGCCCAAGGGGGTAGAGATCAGTCATGCCAACCTTGATGCCTATCTGTCTGCGGCACTGTCCGTCACGGATTACGGACCTGCCGACCGGTTTTCGCAGAACTTTGATTTGACATTTGATTTGTCGGTACATGACATGTTCCTTTGCTGGCGCGTTGGCGGAGAACTGATCGTACCTTCGGCCAAGGATCTGGAGTACCCTGCAGAATACATACAGCGGGAGGGCGTAACCTGCTGGTTCTCGGTGCCTTCGCTGGCACAGAAAATGAACCTGCAGCATGGACTGGCCCAAGGGTCACTCAGTAGCATTCGGCATTCGCTTTTCTGTGGCGAAGCGCTGCCACTGGATCTGGCTGTTAAATGGCAGGCCGCTACAGGCAGCGTGGTAGAAAACTGGTACGGCCCGACCGAAGCCACTATCGCATGCATGCGATATCGCCTGCCTGAGCAGGCGGGGCAGATGGAGACGCACTTGGGTCTGACACCGATCGGTGATTGCCTGCCGGGTATGCGCGCCTTGGTGCTGGACACGGACATGCAAGAGGTAGAACCTGGCGGCACCGGCGAGTTGTACATGGCCGGTCCTCAACTGGCTCAAGGTTATCTGGATGATCGGGAAAAAACCGCAGCCGCATTTATGGACCTGCCACAGCACGGTGGGCGATTCTACCGGACCGGCGACAGGGTAAAACGCGTTCGGGCGGATGAACTGCATTTTATTGATCGTGCGGATAACCAGATCAAGATCCGTGGATACCGCGTCGAGATTGGCGAAATCGAAGCCCGCATTCGCGAGTTGACTGGCGGCTGTTCCGCCGTGGTGACGCCGCTGCCGCTGAAGTCTCCGGTTCCGACGGTGCTGGTTGCTTCGATAGAGGGGTGGGATGGCGACAGTGCTGCGCTTCTGGACCGGCTGGGAGAGGTGCTGCCTTCTTATATGATACCTTCTGCACTACGCTTGGAGGCGAGCTTCCCCAAAAACGCCAGCGGCAAGGTGGATCGCGGTTCGATTGGCGCAGCTTTGGCGGCCGAAACGGAAACTGCGGCTTCGACGACAACAGAGAATGTGCGCGTTGTTACGACGCAAAATATGCGCCGTCAGCTTATCTCTTTGGTTCGGCAGATCAATCCAGCGCTAAGCAGGGACGCAATTCTCGATGCACCGGACCTTATGGCGGCTGGGCTGGATTCCCTGGCTTTTGCGGAATTTTCGGTCCGGCTTGAGAAGCACTTTGGTCTGGAGTTGGATCAGAACCTCGTCGCAGATATGGCTGAAATGCGTATCGGCAAGCTGGCTAAACAGGTCAAACGTCTGCTTGAACCGGTGATTGAAAACCACCCTGCGGCCGGAACGGGCATGGCATCCCTTCAACGGAAAAACAGAAAAGCTGCTGGCAGGGGCAAAGTAAATAACAAGCGCGGTAATAAGATTGCAAAAAAGACGGTGCACTATAAATCCCGACGTACCATCGAATGTGTGAACCAGTTTCCTGACTGGGCGGCGGCGGCTGAACACCCGTTGGCACTGTTCTTCGGATCTTCCGGAGTAGCCGCGGCCATAGATACCAAGGTTGTCGAGGCGCGTGCTGCAGCATTGGGAATACCGGTCTGCGCGGCCAATCTCGGGATGGCCAAACTTAGCAATGCAGGCACGGTCGAACTGGTTGAATACGTAGGTGATGTGATCCGTGAACTGGGCAAGCCTGTAGCCTTTGGCGTCTATGAATTGGAGCTGATGCAGCTTAGCCCTTTGCCGACGGGACGGGAGATCGAAGTCGTCAAAGCATATCTGGAGGGAGATTATGTTCTGGAAGAGCTGGACAATATCGATCCTTGGAACCGATGGGAGACCGAGGCCGGCGGAACTATCCTGCAGCGAGAAGGCAAAAGAAACGCTGCCGATCAGGCGCCAGCTTCAAGTGCGCAGTGGAGTAAAAAACGCGAAGCCGAGGTCGCTAATGCGCATATAGGCCAGCTTGAATTTATAGAAATACAACGGAATATCTGGCTACAGGGAGCCGCGATCGCCGAAAGCTTTTGTCCGCGTCTGCTGGGGTTTGTACATCCGGTAGAAGAGTCCGTCATACGTGCGGCGCAGGATCGAGGCGCGGCAGGGCCCCACCTCGATAATCTGTTTGACGAGGTAGACGTTGCTTTGCGTCACCCGCTCGTCCGGCCTTCAGAGTTGGAACTGAAACCCGAAGATTTCCGTGATTTCCATCACGTCAACCGTTTCAGTGGTAGAGAGAAAATGTCAAAACAGCTTACCAATGCCGCATTAGCAGTTGGAAGGTACGAACCTGCGGCGGGTTAAATATGCTCCGAACCCGCAGATAGCTTATAGCGCTTTACGGTAGCCCAATTGGGCGGCCTTCGGGAAGTTAACTTTCTCGGCTATCTGGCGGACTTCAGCATGAGCATCGGACTTCCAGGAAGAAGCTGGTCGGATCTCGATTTTGGTAGCTTGCTTTTGCAAGACTTCTTCGTTTGCGGGCGGGAACAGATGCGTACGTTCCCATGAGATTTCCGCACTTTGGAGCCCGGTAAAGAAGCTGGTGTTCTGCGCCAATCCGGCCCAGGCTTGGATCTGTTCAAGCACCATCTTGGGGGCGCTTGCAAAATCCTCGTATTTCAGCTGCAGGTAGGCATTTCCGGCCAATTGCTCCAGCTCTTGCATGCGTTTTACCCGTTTGTTCCAGTTGCGCGCGCGCTGGCGTAAAACCTCCGGTTTATTAACGAGTTTGCTCCAGCTTACGACAACGGCGCGGGGATCACGCACCAAATTAAGGATATGCAGCTCGATCTCTCCGGTGAGTTGCAATGCCAGTGCAAGGTTGGGGATCTTCGAAGAATCAATCAGTACACGATTTTGTGCCTCTGCGCTGGCAAAACGGTAGAGACTGACCAGCAGTTCCAGAAAGCCGGCGTGTGCCGCGCGAATATCACTGCGTGCGGCAGCATCACTCCAGTCCTTAATCTCGTTAGAGGCTTTCTGGAAGGCGGCAAATCCGTCACGCAACTCTTCCATGGCGCTTGATCCGTGGTGCTGCGCCATGCAGTCAGCTACTTTCCCCCAGTAACCACATAGCGGCAGTGTTTGACCGCAGGAACACTGCCAGTTCTTGTTCATGGACGCTGCCAGATGGCGGATCTGGCCGACATTCTGACAATCCTCGTTCTGTGACAAAAGCTGAGATAAAAAGGTGCTACCGGAGCGCCCGGCTCCGGCGATAAAAACGACTTTAGTAGTCACGCAGACAACCCCTTAAGGAAAAAGAAAGGACTAAGGCCCAGATTCTGCCAGACATTGCCGGAATGAGGACCTGTTGTCTATTGCTGCTTTATTCCGTTCACACAGACACCACATTTTAACCATCGCGCCTAGCCTTTCGGCAAGACTTCAGCGTTGCTGGCCCAAACCGGGATTAGGCGGGCGAAATCAGCTATATTCGTACGCATAAGGATGGCTCCAACCGTCCGTCGTTCTTGATTTGCATTACCGGCGTACGATTGGGTGGACTACAAGCAACTGGTTGTAACCTGACCTTGCGATCCGCATCCTGCATATGCTCATCGTGTTGCGCATACCGACAAAGGACGGTACCCACCTCACACATCGTATTTCGCCAGCGTAAAGGACGCCCAATGTGCCGGTGGACATATTCTGTAGCGCTGTCCAAATAAAATTTGGGTCACTATTTTACCCGTTACATCGTTACAAATATGGATGTAAGTATCTGATTTTATTAAGGTGATCGGGAGTTCGAGCCTCTCACGACCCACCATTTACCCCAAACTTCCATGGCGCGCTACCGCAGCGCTTCTGAGGAACTCTGCGTCGCTGGCAAAGTGCTTGCCTCTAATCCCCTGAGAACGGATTTTGGTTGGGTCATCATGAAAGCGTGATGACTTTTTTCGCTGGACTGGCAACTGTTTGTTCACTGGAAGGTCGAAAGACAAACACGTTGAATTCCGGTTTAGGCGCTAACAGAACAGTAGACCGTTCAAATTAACGAAGCATGCTCCGCCAAGGACCAACTGTGATGGCGGCTATTCGGCGAAGTATAGAGGGTGAGCGCTGGCGGGTCGGATGGTTGCTCACGTCCCATTGCAGACATCCGATCAGGCGTCACTCGCTGCACTGCGGATTCCTCTCGTCCGTCGTTCTCTCAAATTGCGCGAGCACTATTCGCGCGGAGGTTAGGGCCATGAAGAACTTCGGGGACTGAATATTTTGATAAGTATTTTTCTAACCTTGCATTGTAAAATTGTTGAACTTATCAATTTCACCAAAAAATGAGAACACGGTTTTAAATATTACTTTCATACCTTTAGATCCCGCCTTCGAACGGGGCGCACCATACCGCGGCAGCCCATCAAAAGGCACAATTCAGAGCGCATCTTCCATGAGAAAGTTTACTCAAACCACCAATGTCGGGCTTGGCCCGCGATTGAAAAAGGCATTCAAGGACGTCGGGCTTGGGGTGGCATTGATCGGCTTCGCGCTCATGGGGATTCTCTGGAACGAAGGTAGTTCGGTCAAGGAGGCGCGGGCGTTAGACGAGGGCGCGGGCTTTGTCGTGCCCTTGACTGATCTGACGCCAAGCGCGGAAAATGAGGGTGCGCTGGTTCACATCAGCGGGCCGCTGACGCTCGACGGGAACCTGGCAGACACGGTGCTTGGCATTGAGGGCGGCGCGCAAACCGTGCGGTTGGAACGGAAGGTCGAGCAGTTTGCATGGATTGAAGAGTCCCGCACCGGCATCAAGACCAACGCTGGCGGCTCGCAGGACCGCACCACAAATTACACTTACCGCTTGGCGTGGACGGATAGCCCCGAGTCTGGCGCGTCCTTTTACGTTTCCGAAGGCCATGAAAACCCACCAGTCCCGATCCGCAGCAATACACGCCGTCACAAAACAGGACAAATCGGCGGCTTCATGGTGAGCGAAGGCGTTGGTGATCTCGGTGTTTCTGAGCAGATGATCTTGGCACAGCGACAGGCGGATATGATCGCCGCCGCGCTCAAACCGGACCGTGCAGCACATTTGACGGCGGGTGCCGTGCAATTCTCCGAGAATGTCCACGATCCGCAACTGGGCGATCTGCGTATCAGCTATTTCACCTCCGACATTGAGGAGGCGAGTGCCGTTGGCAAGCAGGATCTGGGCACGGTGGTCCCCTATGTGGCACAGAACGGGACAACGGTTTTTCTGCTCGAAGAGGGTCTTCAGCCCGCCGGCCAGATGTTTGAGACCGCACAGGCCGTGAGCCGCCACAAGACTTGGGTGTTTCGCGTGCTGCTGCTTGTGATGATGTTTATCGGGTTCAAAGCGCTTCTGTCGATCGTTGGTGTGCTGGCCAGTGCCGTCCCCGTATTAGGTTGGCTAACCTCCAATCTGACGACGCTGATCGCCGTTGCTCTAACGGTGCTAGTCGGTGGTGGCGCGATGGCTATCGCTTGGCTTATGGTGCGCCCCCTCGTGTCGGGCGCGATCTTAACAGGCGTGCTCTCCGTCGCTGTCGTGGTCGGCGCACAGGTCGGCCGCAAAGCTCAAACGACCCCCTCTCAATCATTCTAACTACCTAAAGGATACTTTCATGAAACGCGCTTTTCTGACGGCCTTGGCCGTGATGACCTCCTCCGCCGCAACTGCTGGCGCCTATTGCGAACTGGACGGATCGGAAATGTTCAGCTGCACCTTTAACGGTGGCGCAAAGGGTGTTGAGGTTTGCGATGCTTTTTGGATGGACGGCGATATGGCTTCCTATGGCTTCTTTAAAACCAGCGGCGAAGTCGAAAAGGAAATCATCACCGACAAAGCCTCCCTGCTTTACGACGAGGGCACGGGCATGGGTACGATGATGAGCGAGTCCGTCACCTTTCAAACCGAAGACGGCTATGGCTACAAGGTCTACTGGTGGGCCGAACAGGGTGACGCAGAGGTCAGCGGCGGCATTACCGTCTACAAGGACGGCAGCGAAATCACCGACCTGTCCTGTGATCCGGGCTCCGTGCAGCAAAGCCTTGGCGAATTCATCACGATGATCGACAACGCGCAAGTCTCCCCATGAGGCTTTGGGTTTCAGCTATGTCCGCGGTGGTCCTCGGCTCTGCTGCAGGGGCGCAGTCGGTGTGCTCGGGCGAGGTGGTGTTTCAATGCGCCAGCGACGCGCCCGAGGCGGTGCGAGAACAGATTACAGTCTGTCATTCCGATGGGCGTTTTGAAATGGTGCGGCACCAATTGGCCACGGGCGAGAGGCGTTATGACGTCCCTCTGAGCGCCGATGCGGGGCTGACCCACTACAGCTACGGTTGGCACGACGACGAAACGATAAAGGTCGAACTGGGCTTTTGGGATGAGCCATACGCTATGCCGCGCATTCTGCACATGGCGCTGTTGTGGGATGAAGAGGAAGACCAACAGCGATTGGACTTGCCCTCGGAAGCCTGGCTGCAAACCGCCGATTGGCAGGTGCCGATTGAACAGGAGCTGTGCCTGCCGCAGAGCGTCTATGCCGACCTTGCCGCGATGGAGATGGGGTTTGCGGATCGCGGGCCTGTGGGTTTGTTTTTTTCTGGGGATGAAATCGTACCGACGCCCGAGACCGTCGGGCGCGCGCGCGTGCATTCTGATACTACTTTGCCCGTCTATCAATGGAGCAGGCCCAATGCTGCAACGCCCGTATGGTGGCAGCTTTATGGTGGTGACGATGTAGAGGTATTGGCCGTGCAAGGCGATTTTCACGCAGTGGCGATCCCGACGGGGGTGAGTGAGTGCGTGATCCGTCCCGAAGACATGGGTCATCCTTACAACGGCCCTTGTGCCACGGGTTGGGTGGATCAGCGTTTTTTGGAGATGATCCAGTAACAGGTCGCTAAAGCGTAGAACAGAGTAGCAGACAAAGCACTTGGCAGTTTCCAATTTGACAAGCGGGGTAAAAGAGATGCGGAAAATTATGACGATTGCGGCCTTGCTGGCAGCAAACCAAGCCTATGCGTTTTGCGACGACGGCGTTCTGGAAACCGATGTGCTCTGTGTAACGGAAGAGGCCGAAGAAATTAAACTTTGCCGCACGGTCCATCCCATGACCGAAATGGAGATGTTGACCCTTCACGTTTCTCCGGCGATCTCCGAGGGGCCGCTCAGCGAAGTGGCGCGGGACATTCCGTTTGCGATGGTGCT
>JAAEZA010000022.1 GCA_018223125.1 Paracoccaceae bacterium
CAGCTTTTTTCATCAGGGTGTCTTGGCGCAACTGGAAAAAAGGTGCAACGGTTTCTTATTAATGCCACAGTCTGGCCCTTAAAAGGCGCCACACATTCTTTATAAAAATTTACGGTTGAGTTTATTCCGTTACCCGAGGTTAGTATGAGCCTGTTCTTTAGATACTACGCTTTTTTTGCCATGTCTTTGATGTTGCCCGTATTGGTTCTGATGCCTTGGGGCGACGAAAGCAATCCGCTCAACCTTCTGGTGCGATTGTTGCTGCTTCCCTCCTATTGCTGTGCCGTGATTGTCATTCTTGTCGGGTTCGTTCCCGGGCGTCTTGGGGAAGCAATGCGCACCGCTACGACTGAATCCGAAGAACTGGAAGCGTGGCTTGCACCGATTTTTGCCATCACTGCTTTTCTGTGGGCCGGTTTGCATCTGGTGGGCATATTGGTGCTGAAAGAATTTAACGATAGCTACCCGCTGGTTTACCTCTGCCTTGGTCTGAGCGCACTGGCGCTGGCCGGATGGATCGGCGCAATTGCCTATCGTTCTGTGGGTCCGGAACCGCTGGCACAGTTCTAATCACCCCCTGACCGCTCACTCTGCATCTTGCGCCGCCCCGCCCTCTTTGGTCTAATGCACGCAACCAAAGAGCCAGCAGGAATCGAGCAATTATGGCCGCAGATGATCTCTTTCGCGAAAAAGCGGAACAAGCTTACGACGCCTCCAGCATTCAGGTGCTGGAAGATATGGAGCACGTACGCCTGCGTCCGGGCATGTATATCGGTGGCACAGACGACCGCGCGCTTCATCACATGGTTGCCGAAATCGTGGACAACTCCATGGATGAGGCGGTTGCCGGCCACGCCAACTGGATCGAAGTTGAACTGAACGCGGATTTCTCGGTAACGGTGCGCGATAACGGCCGCGGTATTCCGATTGATCCCCACCCCAAAGACCCCAGCAAATCCGCGCTGGAAATTATTTTCTGCACCCTGAATGCGGGTGGTAAATTCAACGGCGACAACTATGAAACCTCGGGCGGTTTGCACGGGGTCGGCAGTTCTGTCGTGAACGCGCTGAGCGATCACGTCCGTGTAGAAGTCGCGCGCAACCGCGAACTCTTTGCAATCGAATTCAGCCGTGGCGTGCCCAAAGGGCCGTTGGAAAAACTGGGACCGACGCAGAACCGTCGCGGCACATCCGTGACCTTTCATCCCGACGCCCAGATTTTCGGCGCCAATGCACGGTTCAAGCCCAAACGGCTGTATGATATGGCGAAATCCAAGGCCTATCTGTTTTCCGGCGTGGAAATCCGCTGGAAATGTGATCCGGCTTGCCTTGGCAAGGATGACACCACCCCGACGAGCGACAGTTTCCACTTTCCGAACGGGCTTGCCGATTATCTGGCAGAGCGCCTTGAAGGCTCCTCCACCTATTCCGAACGTCCTTTTGCCGGTCATGTGAACTTTTCCGAAAAATTCGGAGCGGGCGAAGTGGGAAATGTGGACTGGGCGATCAACTGGACACCGGCGCGGGACGCTTTCACGCAATCCTATTGTAACACGGTCCCCACGCCCGAAGGGGGCACCCATGAAGCCGGTTTCTGGTCTGCGGTTCTGAAAGGGATCAAGGCCTACGGCGAGTTGGTGGGCAACAAGAAGGCCACGCAGATCAACCGCGATGATGTGATGGGCGGCGGCTGTGCGCTGGTTTCTGTGTTTATTCGTGAACCGAAATTCGTCGGCCAGACAAAGGACCGGCTGGCCACGGTCGAAGCGCAGAAACTTGTCGAAAACTCGGTGCGGGACCACTTTGATAACTGGCTTGCAGCGGATACCAAAGCAGCTGGTGCCATTCTCGACTATATGGTGTTGAAGGCGGAAGAGCGGATGCGCCGCCGCGCTGAAAAAGAAACACAACGCAAGTCGGCCACCAAGAAACTGCGCCTGCCGGGCAAGCTGGTGGATTGCACCAACAAGGATCGCAGCGGCACCGAACTGTTCATCGTAGAGGGTGACTCTGCGGGGGGATCGGGCAAAGGTGCGCGGGACCGCAAGACACAAGCTCTTTTGCCACTGAAAGGTAAGATCCTGAACGTTCTCGGGGCTGCCAGCAGCAAACTGTCGTCCAATCAGGAGATCAGCGACCTGTGCGAATCTCTCGGGGTTGGCATGGGACCGCGTTTCAATATCGAAGACCTGCGCTACGACAAGATCATCATCATGACCGATGCGGATGTGGACGGTGCGCATATCGCCGCCCTGCTGATGACGTTCTTCTTCACCCAGATGCGCCCGCTGGTGGACGGCGGGCATCTTTACCTTGCCTGTCCGCCCCTGTTCAAACTGACCCAAGGGGCAAAAACAGTTTACGTGCTGGACGAGGCCGAACGGGATCGGTTGCTGGAAAAAGGTCTGGGTGGACGCGGCAAGATTGACGTGTCGCGGTTTAAAGGTCTGGGTGAAATGAACGCGGTGGACCTTAAGGAAACAACGATGAACCCGAAAACCCGCCAGCTGATCCGCGTGTCTGTGGATGACGACGAACCCGGGGAAACTTCGGATCTGGTCGAAAGACTGATGGGCAAAAAACCCGAATTGCGATTTGAATACATCCAGCAGAATGCGCAATTCGTAGAAGAACTCGACCTTTGAACAATATGCAGGGCAGCCGGATTGCCCTGCCTCTGATACGATCTATATCAGGGACAGTTGTGCTAAAACGGAACCTGCTATGCCGAATATCCTGAAACCTGCCTTGTTTGGTCTGATTGCACTGGCGCTGGCGGCCTGTGAAACCCCGGCGGAAAAACAACAGCGCCTGAACCAGCACAACGGCAAGACCGTGGAACAGGTCATTGCCTCCCTTGGTACACCGGTCAGCCGGACACCGACACAAGCAGTCTGGGAACGGACGGACAGCTATGTGGTGCGTCATCCGGAATATGAACGCATTGGTGGCGTTATGTTGCTGGTGGGATACGACAACCAGATCGTGAACCAGAAATGTCTCTACGTGGCCGATCTGCAAAACAACCGCGTGGTGTCGAGCACCCTGTCTGGCACCGGCTGCTACAAAATGCTGCCGCCCCCCGCCGGTTAACGCGACTGGCGCGGCACAAAAACAACGACTCGGCCTCTGCTACAGTATAGTTGCCAATAATCCCTTTATCTCCGGCGCTATACAGCCTAGCTTTTGCGCTGCCGCAGAATTGAGTGATCTGCGACAGGGTTAAAGAAGGACTGATCTATGAAAACGCTGCTGAGTGCCGGTTGCCTTGCCGTTATGATGGCGACCTCTGTGCAAGCCGACATCATCAACCGTCGCGCCGAATGCGATGTCTGGGAACATATTCCCGCTTCTGACACACTTGGCACCGCCCCTACAGCCCTTCTGTTTTGCAACCGTGAAGACGAAAAATGGCTCGCCATGCGGATCGAATGCGATGTAAAAAACATCCGCATGGTGATGCGCTACCGTCCGGGATTTGACTACACACCGCCCGCGCCGGACGAAGACGAAAACACCGGCGGACAGGCTGGCGACCTGTTGAGCCCGGAAGATCAGGAAGCGGCCCGAATAGTTGCTGCAATTCCTTACGAAGACAGCGGGATCGAGACCATCCCCTCCGGTACGGATGACGGACCGGCAGAAATGGTCTTTATGGACTTCCGCTCTTTCGGCTACACGGGCGTTGCCCATTACGATCCGGCATTGGAAGATTGGGAGATTGAGGAAAAAGAACCCCTTTCCCCGGTGTTCAGTCGTCTGATTTCAGGCAATTACGCCGATATCAAATTGTTGGCCTATGGCACGACAGAACGTTACCCGCTGCGGGGGTCCAGCAAGGCGCTAAGCCCTGTTGTTGAAACCTGCCGCATCGCCAAACGGAACGCAGAGCGCAACTGACCAGTTGCGCCCCGTGGTTTATTGCGCCAGCGCCTGACAGTTTTCCCATAACACCGCATCTATTGTAACCTTCTCGGGCAATTCCCGTTGTGATCCGGGCAATCTGGCTTCGGGCTGGGCAGCAACCGCATCGGCTACACGGGAAAGCCGGTCATAAAAGGCATCGCCGGAATAGCCTGTCGGATCAATCAGCAAATAGAACTGTCCCAAATCATGGGGCGGACCGTCGGCAGCTTTCAGACCTTTGACATCCAGTGAATTCACAGATCCGGTCACCGCCGCTGCCAGAACTTCCACCATCAGGCCGAAACCCCAGCCTTTATAGCCCCCTGTAGACACCAGCGAACCTTTAAGCGCTGCATTCGGGTCCTGCGTCGGATTGCCCTCTGCATCCACGGCCCAGCCAAGCGGAATCGATTCCCCCGCACTGGCCGCCATCGTGATCTTGCCCAAAGCCACCGCCGAGGTAGATTGATCGAACTGAAAGGCGACGCCGCCGCCCTTGGCCGGAACCGCCAGCGCCATCGGATTGGTCCCGAGCACCGCTGCATTCCCGCCGGGCGGAGAGACAACCGCTGACGCGTTGGTGAACCCGATCCCGATCAGGCCGGCCTGCGCTATCTGTTCGGTGAAATAACCAAGCGATGTGCAGGTATGGGAATGACAGATGGCAAGGCTTGCTGTTCCCATGTCCTGCGCTGTTTCAATGGCAACCGGCAACCCGCGGGCAAAGGCAGGCTGGGCAAATCCCAGCCCCGCATCCACTTTGACCAAGGCCGGTTTGGGCTTTGATACCTGTGGTTCCACCTGCCCGTTCACCCGACCGGAACGCAACTGCGTGCAGTAACTTTCCAGATAGTACAATCCGCAAATCAGATTGCCTGTCGCTTCGGCCTTGCGCACTGCTTTGGCCACCTCCGCTGCGATCCAGTCCGCCGCACCATGTGCCACCATCGCCTGTTTCGCCACAGATTCGATTTCGGCCAGCGATACAGTCAGTTTTTGCGGGTCTCCTGCCATTTTGCCACCACATCCTTCACATCCAACGCTTCAGTCTGAGAGCAGTCTTGCACAGAACCGGGGGTGCGCGAAAGCTTGGGTGTGGGGGCAGGTTCGGCAATTCCGTTTTTTGCGTCGAAATGCCCGCGCTCGGTGTTATGGGGGGCATTGTAGGCTTCCGCGATGGACAGCACCGGCGCATAACAGCAGTCTGTGCCAAGCAGCAGCTCGCTCCATTCATCACGGGTTTTCGTCGCGAAAATCGCGGCGAAGGTTTCGCGCACTGCAGGCCATGTGCTGCGATCCATCTGGGTTTTCGCCAGTTCCGCATCCGCCCCGATCCGCTGCAACAGTTCCGCATAGAATTTCGGCTCTATCGCGCCAATAGCTGCGTGACCGCCGCAGGCGCATTTATACACACCGTAAAAAGGTGCCGCCCCGTCTAGGATATTGGACTCGCGCCGGTCGGTCCAGGCGTGCATGGCATAGATCATCGACATCAGATGCGCCGTGCCATCCGTGATCGCCGTATCCACCACCTGTCCCAACCCCGAACGTGTGGTCTCCAGCAAAGCACAGACAATGCCATAGGCCATGTACATCCCGCCGCCACCAAAATCTCCGATCAGATTCAGAGGGATAACCGGCGTATCATCCGGTCCTATGGCGTGGAGCGCACCGGAGAGCGCGATATAATTGATGTCATGCCCTGCTGCATGGGCCAATGGACCGCTCTGCCCCCACCCTGTCATCCGCCCGTAGACCAGCCGCGGGTTGATCGCAGCAACCTCGTCTGGCCCAAGTCCGAGGCGTTCCATCACACCGGGGCGCATTCCTTCAATCAGGGCGTCCGCCTCTGACAGCAGCGCCTTGACTGTTTGAATGTCGTCATCGTTTTTGAGATCGAGTTCCACAAAACCGCGGCCCCGATCGAGAATATCATAGTGCAGCCCCATCAGATGTTTCAGACCGGGCCGCTGGATGCGGATGACTTCTGCGCCCATATCCGCCAGCGTCATCGCTGCAAAGGGCGTTGGCCCCAATCCGGCAAACTCTACAATTCTGACACCGTGCAATGGCCCGTTCGACATGACTTTCTTCCCTTTGATATTCGATTCGATAGCTGTTTTACCCCAGACCTAACGGTTTATTGCAGTTTCCTGCCATTAACGTTGCGGCTTGGGGTTCATTGGGATGACAGGGCTGTGAAAAGCGGGTATAATTTGCCTCAGGGCCGGCAGCAGACCGGTTGAGCAGTAATCAGGAGACATCCCATGACAGGATGGAGCAGGCGCACCTTTTTGATGGGTGCAACCGCAGGCGGATTGAGCGCCTGTTCAGGCGGAACACGCAGCAACGCACGGTTTGAAATCGACGATAATGTCAGCGCTGCCGTACAACAGATGCAAAGCGAGCTTCCCTTTACACGGTCCCTTATGGACAATGCGGCAGGCGTTTTGATGATGCCGACCGTGACCAAAGCCGGTCTGATCGTAGGCGGCGCCTATGGTAAGGGCTCCCTGCTGATCGGTCAGGCCCCTGTCGATTATTATGAGGTGTTTGCTGCAAGCTACGGATTGCAGGCGGGTGCACAGCAGTATTCTTCGGCGCTGTTCTTCATGGATTCCGATCACCTGCGCAAATTCCGCGAACGGCCCGGTTGGACCCTTGGTGCGGATGTGGAATACACATTGATCGACAACGCAGGTGCAGCCGGTGTGGACAACAACACCATCGATGATGCCGTCTATGCGGTTGTCTTCAATCAGGCGGGTATCCTGCTCGGGCTTTCGATCGAAGGCTCCAAGTACAACCGGATCATCCCCTAAAATACGTTCTGCACAAAATCACTGAAAAGCCCGCAAGGTTCTTACACCGGCGGGCTTTATTCTTGGGACAGTAATCCTGCTGCCTATTCCTCGTACCACCACACGTCCGGCAGAAACCCGGTCCAGTCCCCGTAGATGGGCAATCTTTCGGGGTAGTGCAAATTCGCGTCATGAGCCAGATAGCTGACAGGGTTGTACCAGATCGGGATGACATATCGGCCGGTGGTCAACACGCGGTCCAAAGCCCGCACCGCTGCATTGAATTCCTCGGCGTCGCGGGTTTCGAGCATGGTATCAATCATCGCTTCCGCCGCTGGGCTGTCCATCCCCATATAGTTGCGCGTGCCCGGAGTTGTCACACCGTCCCGTCCCCAATACAGCCGCTGCTCGTTGCCCGGTGACAGGGACATATACCGCGTGAAATAGACCATATCGTAATCATAGTCTTTCAACCGCTCGCGGTGTTGCACCGGATCGATCAGCTTCAGCCTCGCATCAATGCCGAGCCGTTTAAGTGCATCTACAAAGATTCCCATAATGGCTTCGTTTTCGGTAGCGGTGTTCTTCAAGAGGATTTCAAATGTAAAAGGTTTCCCGGCATCATTCACCAATACCCCGTTCTTCACCTGCCAGCCCGCCTGCTCCAGCAGCTTTCCGGCTTTGCGCAGGTTCGCACGATTGCGCCCCGACCCGTCCGATTTTGGCAGTTGATATCCCGTCAACGCATCCTCGGGCAGGCTGTCGCTGAACGGTTCCAGCAACCGGCTGACCGTTTCATCTGCCGCGCCGTCCTTCATGGAAAGCTGGCTGTTGGCGAAATAGCTGGTAATCCGCGGCAAGCCACCCCCATTAAGCGCCTGATTTATGAATTCAAAGTTAAACGCATGCATCATCGCATCGCGCACACGAATATCCGAAAAAATCTCCCGTCGCGTGTTCATGACGAATCCGGTCATGCCTGTGGGTCTTGCGTGGGGGATCTCGGATTTTACGATCTCGCCGGAAGTCGCTGCCGGAAAGTTGTATTCCTCGGCCCAGCGTAGCGCGTTGCTTTCGCGAAAAGCAGAGAGTTCGCCCGCTTTGAACGCTTCGAAAATCACGCTCTGGTCCGTGTAATAGTCGTATTTCACCACATCCAGATTATGCTTGCCCGCGTTGAACCCCAGATCCTTGCCCCAGTAATCGGGGTTCCGTTTGAAGCTGATATAACG
Organism: Paracoccaceae bacterium; assembly: GCA_018223125.1. Classification (GTDB taxonomy): domain Bacteria; phylum Pseudomonadota; class Alphaproteobacteria; order Rhodobacterales; family Rhodobacteraceae; genus Amylibacter. The sequence continues at coordinate 7,940 of JAAEZA010000022.1, forward strand.
TCCCGCCTCAAAATCACCGATCACATAGGGGCCGGTTCCCGTAACGGGCACCAGACCGCTTTCGTCAAAGGGGCGGTCGTCCCAATCCGCCTTGCGCAGCACAGGGCGCAGGCCAAGGATCATCGGCAGTTCCCGATCCGGCGTGTTGAATGTGAATTTCACACTGCGCGGACCGGTGATTTCCGACTTCGCCACCTTGCCCCAACTGTTCAGATAGCGCGGATGGCCTTTCTCGCCCAGGGTTTCAAAGGACCAGATCACATCCTGCGGCGTGACCGGATCACCGTTTGAAAACCGCGCCTCTTCGCGCAGGGTAAATTCAACGAAAGACCGCGCATCGTCGGTTTCTACCGTTTCCGCCAGCAAACCATAAAGCGTGAAGGGTTCGTCATAGCTCTGACCGAGCAGGCTTTCGACCACATGGGTGCGAATCCCCCAAGGGGCCTGCCCTTTGAGAATGTACGGATTGAGCGAGTCAAAGCTGCCAGGTTCAGCCAGAACGATGGTTCCACCCTGCGGCGCTTGCGGATTCGCGTATGGCAGCGACTCATACCCCGCCGGAAGGGCTGGCTCACCGTACATGGCAAGGCCATGTTGGGGCGCTGACATGGCCAAATGCGGTGTAACCAAGGCAAGTCCTGCCATAATGGAAACAATTCGACGGGTTCTACAGATCAGACGTGACATCGGCGCAACAATACTTTCCCGGTTTGGCGTTTTTCCATATGTATCAAGCCTGTCGGGGAAATACTTCAAAATTTTGCTTGGCGCAGGGATTGGGATTTTGTATAACATCCTTACTGCTCGATAGGTTTCTTGCCTGTATGAAACCTGCCTCAATAACTTAACGCCCTCCTCGTGAGGGCGTTTTTTTTGGTCCGTTTTTCAAGCAGAAACCAACTTCGTTAACAGAAACGCCCTTATTACATTGACGTAAAGCCAGCTCGGGGAACATTTCCGGTCAACAGCTGCCCCCCGTACGGTTTGTGCAAAATCGCGCAAAACTGTCGCCAGTCCGCCTATTGAAGATTCGATTCTCTGACGTCAACCGATCACGGACAGATCTGATTCACAAAAAATTGAATCGATTCTGTACAAATACCTATGGTTGAAAATCTCTCGTTCAACAGGTGTTTCCGTTGGTTAACAGAGTCTTAACAAACTGAATGGAAGCATCCGCCTTCCGGCATACTCTTGGAATTGCGAACCATGGGAAGGTGCCGTTTCAAGACCGGATTCCGGCGATCCGCTTGAACATGTCCCGCGCCGGGCTTATCCCCGTGCTGACCGGATTACTTACACACAGGCCGCTTCCATGCCCCACGCTGCGATTTTCGACGAAGGATCACCTTCCCCCTGCCCCGCACCCTTCAATCTTGCACAATATGTGCTCGCAGCCGGAGCGGATGACGCTATCGCGCTGGAGGTGATAGGCGAAACGACACTGCGCTGGCGTTATGCGGATCTGCGGGATGCGGTCTGGCGCACGGCCGGGGGATTGCTTGGTACTGGTTTGAAGGAAGGCGACCGGATGTTGCTGCGCGTCGGCAATGATGCAGCCTTTCCTGTTCTGTTTCTTGCTGCAATTGCTGTCGGGATCATCCCTGTGCCGACTTCTGCCCTTCTGACAGAACCCGAAGTGCGCAGCATCGTTGCAGAACTGAAACCGGATCTTGTAGCTTTTGCGGGCGGGTTGGAACCTATTGCCAAGCTTGGTGTACCCACCTTGAATGCAGCCGGTGTCGCACGGTTGCGCAGCGCTGCGCCCGCGGCCCCTGTCACGGGTGATCCCGACCGGCTTGCCTATATGATCTACACCTCCGGAACTTCCGGAAAGCCCCGCGCCGTGATGCACGCCCATCGCGCGGTTTGGGCGCGGCGAATGATGTGGGAAGGCTGGTACGGGTTGCGGCCGGACGACAGAATGCTACACGCGGGTGCGTTCAACTGGACCTACACGCTGGGCACCGGCCTGCTGGACCCTTGGGCAATCGGTGCAACCGCAATGGTCTACACCGGACCGCCGGATCGCAGTATCTGGGGGAAACTGGTGGCCGCGCATCACGCTACGATCTTTGCCGCCGCGCCCGGAGTGTACCGCCAGATAGTTGAATCCGGTGCGAAAGGGTTCGACGGTCTGCGCCACGGGCTGAGTGCGGGGGAAAAGATGCCCGCCGCAGTTCTTGCTGCGTGGCAGGAACAGACGGGCAAACAGGTCTACGAAGCCTTGGGCATGAGCGAAGTTTCCACTTTTGTCTCCTCCAGCCCGAACGTCCCGCCGAAAACCGGCACCTCCGGTCGGGTGCAACAGGGGCGCCGTGTGGCGGTGATGGGGGCTGATGGTCCGGTTGAATTCGGCCAATCCGGTGTCCTAGCAGTGCATCGTTCCGATCCGGGGTTGATGCTGGGCTATATGGGGCAACCGGAAGAAACAGCCGCCAAGTTTCAGGGGGACTGGTTTGTGACCGGAGACACGGTTTCGATGGATCAGGACGGCTATATTACCTATCTCGGGCGGGATGATGATATGATGAATGCAGGCGGCTATCGTGTTTCCCCGCTTGAAGTCGAAGCTGCCATGCTCTCTTGTGACGGCGTGGAACAGGCTGCTGCTGCCGAAGTAGAGGTCCGCGCAGGTGTCCGCGTGATCGCCGGATTTTATGTGGCAGAGCACGATCTGGACGCAAAGCTTTCGGAAAAATGCACGCAGGCTCTGGCAAAATACAAACAGCCGCGTATGTTCGTGCGGATGGAAACGCTCCCGACCGGAGCGAATAACAAGGTGCAGCGCAAGGCATTGCGGGACTGGAAGGTCTGAACGCGGCGCAGACCTTCTGATGCGAAACATCGCGGCCCGCCGGAACACCGCAGCACCGGCCTGCCGCGTTCAGGTGATTGAAAAGACATGACCAAACTCGACATTATTTCGGACCCGATTTGTCCATGGTGCTATATCGGCAAAACCAAACTGGATCGCGCACTGGAGAAACATCCGGATCATGATCTGATCATCGAGTGGCATCCTTTCCAGTTGAACCCGACAATGCCTGCCGAAGGAATGGACCGGCGCGAATATCTGGAGGCGAAGTTTGGCGGCAAGGAAGGCGCGGTCAGAACCTATGGCGCGATTGCCCAAGCTGCCGAGGATGCAGGCATAGACATCAACTTTGAAGGCATCAAACGCACGCCAAGCACACTGAACGCGCACCGCCTGTTGCATTGGGCGGCACTGGAAGGCCACCAGAACGCCGTGGTGGACCGCCTGTTCAAAGCCTATTTCAAGGACGGTCAGGATATTTCCGACACGGATGTGCTCGTCGGAATCGCTTCCGGCGTTGGCATGGACGGCGAAATGGTGCGCCGTCTGCTGAACGGCGATCAGGACGCAAAAGAAATTCAGGAACGGGATGCCTCTGCCCGCGAACGTGGCATCAGCGGCGTTCCCTGTTTCATCATTGGCAAGCATTATGTGGTTCAGGGCGCACAGCCCACAGAATTATGGGAAAAAGTGATTAAAGAGATCAGTGAAGCCCACGACAAGGCCGCCTCCTGAAACGGGCGGCCCCTGTAAATTTTTAATCGGTACCACGGGGGAGCCTCGCCTGCCCCGTTTTTTTGGAGTCCTCTCATGGGAAAACGCCTCGCGTTGCCTGAATTCATCCTGCTGACGGCCCTGCTGTTTTCGCTCATCGCCTTTGGCACGGATGCAATGTTGCCCGCTTTCGGTGAAATGGCGGCAGACCTGAACACCAGCAACGCCAATCGCGTGCAACTTGTTGTGGCAGCCTTCGTTCTTGGTACGGGCTTCGGTCAGTTGATCAGCGGCCCCCTGTCCGATGCCATCGGGCGCAAGCCTGTGCTGCTGGGCGGGATCGGTGTTTTTATCCTCACCAGCTTTTGGGCTTGGGGCAGCCAGTCCCTTGAAATGCTGCTACTGGCCCGTTTCATTCAGGGATTGGGTATTTCCGCGCCCCGCACCGTGGGCATGGCAATGGTGCGTGACCTTTATACCGGCCGCCAGATGGCCCGCGTTGTATCACTGGCAATGATGATGTTTGTCCTTGTGCCTGCCGTTGCGCCGCTGATCGGACAGGGACTCATGCTGGCTTTTGGCTGGCGGGCAATTTTCATGTCTTTTGTCGTTCTGGGCTGTGGTGCGGGGCTTTGGTTGTGGCTTCGTCAGGAAGAGACTCATATCCCCGAAAGACGCCGCCCGATGAAGGTGGCCACACTGGTTTCAGCAGCAGGGGAAATGTCCGCCTCCAGACGGGTTGTGGTGTCCCTGCTGGTGTTGTGCATGTCCTACGCTATTGTGTTTTCCTACATCTCCAGCGCCCAACAGCTTTTTGTGGTCTGGCTTGATGCAGGCGCACGCTTTCCGGTCTATTTCGCAATTATTGCCCTTGTTTCCGGTTCTGCCAGCGCCCTGAACGCGGCACTGGTCGTGCGCCTTGGCATGTGGTTGCTCAGCACGATCGGCCTTGCCCTGCTGGCAGTAGGGTCGATCAGCACTGGCACATTGATCGCGACGGGTGTGATTTCCGGTGATGCGCTGCTTTACGTGGTGATCGGCTGGTCGATGCTGCTGTTCTTCCTGAGCGGGTTGGTGTTTTCCAACGTCAACGCGCTCGCCATGGAGCCGATGGGCCATATTGCCGGCACCGCCAGCGCCATTATCGGGTCCGTGTCAACGCTCGCCAGTATTCTGATTGCCGTGCCAATCGGACAGATGTTTGATGGGACGGGCCTGCCCCTGATGTTCGGGGTCGGGTTTTGTGCGGCAATCGGGTTTATTCTGAATTTGCAGAATCCCCGTTCGGTATAGTCGCGGGTTCTGGAGGTCGGGCTGAAGCCCGACCTACGCCGGATTTACGCTTGGGCTTGGGCGGCGAGATCGCGGGCGATGATATACGCCCCTTTGATCTTGGTGTCGTCCTTGGACCAGTCACGGCGCACGATGATCTTGTTGTCCTTCACCTTCGCTGTGCCGTTCTGTTTTTGCAAAAACTCCACCAGACCCGCCGGATTGGCGAATTTGTCGTTGTGGAACTGGATCACAGCGCCTTTCGGCCCACCGTCGAGCTTGGCAATTCCGGCCCGTTTGCACATGGATTTCACCCGCACAATCCGCAACAGCGTGTTCACCTCTGACGGCAGCTTGCCAAACCGGTCGATCAGCTCTGCCGCGAACCCTTCCAGTTCCACCTTGGTGGACAGGGACGACAGGCGGCGGTACAGGCCGAGCCGCACGTCCAGATCGGGAACAAAGCTTTCGGGGATCAGCACCGGCACGCCCAGATTGATCTGGGGCGACCATGTACCACCATCATCCGACAGGCCTTCCATCTCTCCGGCTTTCATCTTGGCAATCGCCTCTTCCAGCATCTCCTGATACAGTTCGAAACCGACCTCGCGCACATGGCCCGACTGTTCATCGCCCAGCAGGTTCCCTGCCCCGCGAATATCGAGATCCTGTGATGCCAGCGTGAACCCCGCCCCGAGCGAATCCAGACTGCCCAGCACCCGTAGCCGCTTTTCGGCATTCGCCGTCAGAGGCTTGCGCGGTTTGGTCGTCAGATAGGCATAAGCGCGGGTCTTGGAGCGGCCGACCCGCCCGCGAATCTGGTAAAGCTGCGACAGGCCGAACATATCGGCGCGGTGGATGATCATTGTGTTGGCGGTCGGAATATCCAGCCCCGATTCCACAATCGTTGTGGCCAGCAGCACGTCGTATTTGCCATCGTAAAAGGCGTTCATCCGCTCGTCCAGCTCTCCGGCGGCCATCTGGCCGTTTGCGGTGATAAAGCTGACCTCTGGCACCTGCGTTTTCAGGAACTCTTCGATCTCGGCCAGATCGGACACGCGCGGCACCACAAAGAAGGATTGCCCGCCACGATAGTGTTCGCGCAACAAGGCCTCGCGGATGGTGATCGTGTCAAATTCGGAGACATAGGTGCGGATCGCCAGACGGTCCACCGGCGGCGTGCCGATGATCGACAGTTCGCGCACACCGGACAGCGACATCTGCAAGGTGCGCGGGATCGGCGTTGCGGTCAGGGTCAGAACATGCACGTCAGAGCGAAGTTGTTTCAACCGTTCCTTGTGGGTCACACCGAAATGTTGTTCTTCGTCAATGACCAGCAGGCCGAGGTTGGCGAATTTGATCCCCTTTGCCAGCAGGGCATGGGTGCCGATCACGATTTCCACACCGCCATCTGCCATGCCCTGACGTGTGGTTTCGGCGTCTTTGGCGCTGACAAAGCGCGAAAGCTGGCGCACACGGATACCGGTATTGCGGAACCGTTCGGCAAAGGATTTGTAATGCTGCCGCGCCAGCAGTGTGGTCGGCGCGATCACCGCGACCTGTGTGCCCGCAGAAGCCGCAACAAAAGCCGCGCGCAAGGCAACCTCTGTCTTGCCGAACCCCACATCGCCGCAAATCAGACGGTCCATAGGCGAACCCGATGCCATATCCGCCAGAACGTCCTCAATCGCGTGCAACTGGTCATCGGTTTCGGCATAGGGGAAACGGGCACAGAACTTGTCCCAAGCTTCCACGGGTGGCTCCATCACCTCTGCCTTGCGCAGCGCCCGCTCTGCCGCAATGCGGATCAGCTTGTCCGCCATTTCGCGGATGCGTTCCTTCAGCTTGGCCTTTTTCGCCTGCCACGCCCCGCCGCCCAGACGGTCCAGCATGCCTTCCTCGTGGCCGAAACGGGACAGAAGCTCGATGTTTTCGACCGGCAGATACAGCCGGTCGTTATTGGCATATTCCAGCAGGATACAGTCATGGGGTGCGCCGGCCGCCGAAACCGTCTCCAGACCGCGATACCGGCCGACCCCGTGGTCCAGATGCACCACCAGATCCCCGGGCGTCAGGCTCTGGGCTTCTGTCAGGAAATTTTCCGCCCGCCGTTTGCGCCGCGGGCTGCGGATCAGCCGGTCGCCCAGCACATCCTGTTCAGAGATAACCGTCAGGTCTTTTGCCTCGAACCCCTGTTCCAGCGGCCACACAGCAAGCGCAACCGTACCCGAGCCTTTAAGATCGCCCAATTTGGCAATTTCGACCGCCCCGTTAATATCCTGATCTGCAAGCAGGCCCCCCAGACGCTCCCGCGCGCCTTCGGAGTAGCTGGCGATCACGACGTTGCCCTTCTTCTGGCGTTCCCTGATATGATCTGCCAGAGCCCCGAACAGGCTGATGGTTTCCTGCTGGCGTTCGGGGGCAAAACTGCGCCCCAGACGCCCGCCCGCATCGGTGACATTCGGCCCTGTGCCTTGAGGCAGGACCGAGAACTGTTTCACCGTAAGATCGGAAATTTCCACCTCGAATGCGGCATCGTCCAGATAGAGCAGATGGGGCGGACAGGGTTTATAAACACTGTCCATGCGGGATTTGTTGCTTAGTGCTTCCTTGCGGGCATCATACTGATCCGCAATGCTTTCCCAGCGGGACTGCCGCGCCTGTGTGGTGCGGTCATCCAGAAAAACCTGCGCGTCCGGCAAGTAATCGAACAGGGTTTCCATCTTTTCGTGAAAGAACGGCGCCCAATGTTCGATACCCTGATGCTTGCGTCCTGCACTGACCGCTTCATAAAGCGGGTCATCCGTACCGGCTGCGCCAAATTCGATGCGATAGTTCTGGCGAAACCGCTGGATTGAAGGTTCGTCCAGAATAACCTCGGACACAGGGGCGAGTTCCAGCCGTTGCAGGGATTCCGTTGTGCGCTGGCTGACCGGATCAAACCGCCGCGCCCCGTCCAGAACATCGCCAAACAGATCGAGCCGTACCGGCCCGCTGTCCCCCGGCGGATAAACGTCAATCAAGCCGCCCCGGATCGCAAAATCGCCCGGTTCGGTGACGGTGGGTGCTTGCACAAAACCCATACGGGCAAAGAAGTCCCGCAGCGCCTTTTCGTCCACGCGGCGCCCTACTTCGGCAACAAAGCTGGCCGATTGCAGGGTCTCACGCGCGGGCACCCGCTGGGTCACAGCGGCAACGGTTGTCAGCAGGATGAACGGGCGGTCAAACCCCGCAGCAAGCGCCGCCAGCACCGCCATACGTGCGGCAGAGATCTCGGCGTTGGGGGATACACGGTCATAGGGCAGACAGTCCCACGCCGGAAAAACGAACACGGGAATTTCGGGCGCAAACAGACCTAGGGCGGTACGCGTTGCCGCAAGACGCGCATCATCACGCGCGATATGCATCACAGGGCCCTTGCCTCCGGCCAGCGCCGATGCCAGCAGATGTGCGTCAAATCCTTCGGGGGCGCCCCCAATCGTGCGGTGGTTTTCGTTATACTGCTGTGCCATCAGGCGGATTTAGCGCAGCGGATGATTGCGGACAAGGCGCAAAAACCCTGCCCGCCTAGAAGGTGCCCGCGTAAGGGGAAAACAGAATTTGCGATACACCCCAGAAAGCGGCGAAAAAGATCGAAAACGCCCCGATCCCCTGTTTGATCCGCCGGTGCCAGACATAGGCCGAATAAAGCGCTTCGCCCGCCAGCTTCTCGTCACGCAGTTTTCGGGCCAGATGGATCGACAGGCCGGACACAATGGTCAGCGGAAAGATCAGCAGGAACCCTGCCTGCATGAACTGGATGTTAAACGAAAAGCCGAGCATGAAGATCGTGGCCAGAAAAAACGCCGCCAGTCCGGTCAGGGCAACAGAATGCCCGTCGAACACTTCCAGCGTCTTGCGGATGTTGATTTCGATCTGGGTCTCGAAATCAATCTGGTATTGCCCGCCAAAGCGCTTTGCATTGCGCGCGTCCTCGTATGGCACACCGAGCGTCCAGTGGGTTGTTCGGGTCCAGACCACAGCAAACACGATCCAGTACCAGATACTGGCAAAACTGCGAGAGCCGATTACTTCCTGATAAAAGCCTTCCATCACCGGCCCTTCTAGTCTGGTCTGGGCGCGGTGTTAGCCTATTGCGTCAAAAATTCCAATTGCAGTTTGGGGCTTTTATGGCGCATTTGGAGGAACCCGTCAAAAGGATCAACTTATGGTACACACACCGCCGCCGTTTCCGATTTCCCGCCCCCGCCGCAACCGCCGCACCGACTGGATGCGCGACCTGACGCGGGAGAACAGCCTGTCGGTCTCCGATCTGATCTGGCCGATCTTCGTGCGCGAAGGTGATGATGTGGTGGAGCCGATCGACAGCATGCCCGGTGTGAACCGCCTCAGCGTGTCCCGCGCGGTAGAAGCCGCGAATGAGGCGGCCAATCACGGCATTCCGCTGATTGCACTGTTTCCCTATACCGATCCGGACAAGAAGACGCCGGACGCGGCCGAGGCATGGAATCCTGAAAATCTGGTGAACACCGCGACGCGCGCGATCAAGGCGCAGGTGCCTGACATCGGTATCATGCTGGATGTCGCCCTTGATCCCTATAATTCGGACGGCCACGACGGGATCGTGCGCGATGGCGTCATTATGAACGACGAAACCCTTGGCGCTTTGGAACAACAGGCGCTGGTTCAGGCAGAGGCCGGTGCGGATATTCTTGGCCCCTCAGACATGATGGACGGGCGCATTGGCATAATCCGCCGCGCGCTGGAGCAGAACGATTTCCCCGACACTGCAATCATGGCCTATTCCGCGAAATTCGCGTCTGCCTTTTACGGTCCGTTCCGCGATGCTGTTGGTGCAACAGGTGCGCTGAAGGGCGACAAGAAAACCTACCAGCTTGATCCGGCCAATTCGGACGAGGCCCTGCGCATGGTGGCGCGGGATCTTGATGAAGGGGCGGATATGGTAATGGTCAAACCCGGTATGCCCTACCTTGATGTCTGCCAGCGGGTGAAGCAGGAGTTTTCCGTGCCGACCTATGCCTATCAGGTTTCCGGCGAATACGCGATGATTGCGGGTGCAGGCGATCAGGGCTGGATTGACCGTGACAAGGCCATGCTGGAAAGCCTGATGGCGTTCAAACGGGCCGGATGTGACGGTATCCTGAGTTATTTTGCCTTGGAAACTGCCAAATTCCTGCGCCGTGACATGGATCTTTTCTAGGACGCAACAAAAAACGGCGCCCCGGGGCGCCGTTTTGGTTCCATAATCCTGCTGACTCAGGCAACGTCGAGACATTCCCGCAGCAGGGATTTGTACTTGCGGGTTTCTGCATAGGTGTCATGCCCGCCCCGCGTCATATCAAGAGAGTTCAGCGCCCGTTCCATCAGCCGCAGGGAACTGCCCATGGACCAGAAGGATGCCTGCACAGGCTCCCCCGTCACCATAGTGACCTTACACGGGCTGCCATTGTTGTAGACCAGCTCCAGTTCATTCACGGCCTTCTGGACAATCTGCGCAATGTTATAGCGGTTTTCCTTGTCGCTCTCGCGCGAAACCACCACGAACCGGCCTGCCCCGCAATAGGACAGCAAGGACTTTTCGCTGGAGAAACAGCTCTGCAAGGCCGAAGCGACATCCCCGATTGTATAATAAAGATCAAACGCCGTGGTACGGTCGTAAATCTCGTTGAATTCGCGGATCCCGAAAGCATAGACCTGCGTGCGCGAAATTTGCAGCCGCGAGAGTTGGAGGATGTAATTTTCCATCTCCAGCTTGTCGATCATGTTCGGAACGAAATCCACCTTCAGCCCTTTTTCACGGGTCATCTTCATGTCCTGTTCGATCTGGACCTTCAGCGATTGTGCGGCTTCGAAGTTGCTTTCTGCACGGCGGCGTTCCCGAAGCAGATGGGTAACAGACTGGATGCGCGCGGCCAGATCCAGCGGCTTGACCGGCTTGCAGACATAATCCGTGGCCCCGGCGGTGAAAGCCTCCCGGACGCTTTCTTCCTTGGTCACGGTTGTTACCATAAGGATCGGCGTGGAATTGTATTCCGGTATCATGCGGATTTTCCGGCACACTTCGATCCCGTCCATACCCGGCATTTCAATATCCAGCAGGATGACATCAAAGGGAGTCGTCGCCTTTTTCACAATCGCAAGTGCAACGGCACCGGATTCAGCACATGCGAGGGACTTGATGCCCATTTCTTCAAAATTGTTCTTCAGGACTTCGAGGATCAGGGGATCATCATCGACGGCTAATGCTCTCATGCTCAGACCTTTCCACTATAGGTAGTTCCCCCGAAATAGTCCCGAAAGGGGGAGATTTCACTTTTAACGTGTAATCCTTCTCCCGTGGAATTGTTCTGAAAATAAGTTTGAAATGAGGCAAGATTAAGAAAACGTTAACACAATTCAACAATGTCGTTCACGTACAAGAAACAATAAAATGGAGCAGAAACAAAGTTCACTTGTAAAAAGCGAAACGGAGTCAGCAACTTAGGATTGTTGAGCCTGTTCTTCCAGCTCAAGCCACTCCATTTCTGCCGCTTCCAGTGCTGTCTCCCGTTCGCTCAAAGCCTCGGTTGCTTTCTGGAATTTCACAGGGGCCGTTGTATAGAGTTCGGGATCGGACAGATACTCGTGAAGTTTAGCAATTTCCGCTTCCAGCCGTTCAATCACTGCCGGAAGCTCTTTCAACCTGTGTTCATCCTTGAAGCTCATCTTTCTGGATGCAGCTTTGGGCTTTTCGGCAGGTTGTGCTTTGGATGCAGGTTTCCTGGTTTCCCGGTCAACCTTATCTGTCTTGCTGTTTTCCTTGCGCTGGGCCTGATAATCCGACCAGCCGCCGGCGTAGATCGTTGCTTCTCCGTCGCCTTCCATCACGATGGAAGTGGTCGCCACGCGGTCCAGAAAGTCACGGTCGTGGCTGACCAGAAGAACGGTGCCTTCGTAATCGTCCAGAATTTCCTGCAACAAGTCCAGCGTTTCAACGTCCAGATCATTGGTCGGCTCGTCCAGCACCAGAAGATTGCTTTCCTTCGCCATTAGACGCGCCAGCAGCAGACGGGCCTTTTCGCCGCCGGACAGCGCCGATACCGGTCCGCGGGCCTGATTTTCCGAAAACAGGAATTCTTTGAGATAGCCCACCACATGTTTGGGTGTGCCGCGTACCATGATCTGGTCGTTCTGGCCGGAAACGCCAAGTTCCTTATCCTCGGTCAGCGTATCCCAGAGCGAGACTTTCGGGTCGAGCACAGCGCGGTTCTGATCGAAAATCGCAGGTAACAGATTGGTGCCAAGCTTGACCGATCCGGTGTCCGGCTCCAATGCTCCGGTGAGCATATTCAGCAGCGTGGTTTTACCCACACCGTTCGGCCCGATCATCGCAATCCGCTCTCCGCGCGCAACACGAATGGAAAAATCCCGAACGATGGTCTTTTCGCCAAAAGTTTTAGAGATGCCGGTGGCTTCGATCACCCGCTTGCCTGATTTCGGGCCACTGTCAAAGGCCATGGCCGCAGCCCCTGCCCGTTTGATCTGTGCGCCCCGTTCCGCCCGCAGATCCGCCAGCCGCCGCACCCGCCCCTGATTGCGTTTGCGCCGCGCAGAGATACCTTCCACGGCCCAGCGGGCTTCGGCCTTGATCAGACGGTTCAGCTTGTGGCGTTGCTGGTCTTCTTCTTCAAAGGTCTTGTCGCGCCATTCCTCGAAAGCTTCGAACCCTTTGGGGTGCTGGCGCACGATGCCACGGTCCACCCACATTGTATCCCGTGTCAACGAACGTAAGAACGCACGGTCGTGTGAAATCAGAATGAAGGCGTCCCGCGTCTGGCGCAGGTGATCTTCAAGCCATTTGATGGCTTCGATATCAAGGTGGTTGGTCGGTTCGTCCAACAACATCAGATCCGGCGCTTCGGCCAGTATCTTTGCCAGTGCGGCACGGCGGCGTTCCCCGCCCGATGCCGCAGAAGGTGCCTGTTTCAGGTTCAGCTTCAAACCTTCGGCGGCCATTTCTACCTTGTATTCTTCCCCCTGTTGCAGGCCTGACATGGCAAAATCGCCCAAAGTCGGAAAATCCGACAAGTCAGGGTGCTGGTCCATATAGCCGACAGAGACACCGGGCTGTACAAAGCGGTTTCCCGCATCCGGCTCCACCAGACCGGCAATCACTTTCAGCAGAGTGGACTTGCCAGAACCGTTGCGCCCCACAAGGCAAATGCGTGCGCCTTCGTGAACGGTCAGCCCAACGCCGTCAAACAACGGGTTGCCGCCAAAGGTGAGCATGATATCGGAGAGGGTCAGTACAGGAGGATTAGCCATGCAGCCCCTATCGGTTATGCGGATTGCGCCGTCAAGGGGCGCTTGCTAGGGTCTCCCGAATTCAAAAGGAAAACTATTATGACGGCAGCCAAGTCCAGCCCGATGAACCCGCTTCTGACAGGTACAATTACATCTCCTATCGTGGAATCCCGCAGTTGGGTCGAAAATGTTACGTTTTCCGAAGACCTGCCGTTGATCAATGTCAGTCAGGCTGCACCTGTCGATCCGCCGCCGGCCCCGATGCGTCAGGCCTTGGCCGAGTCGGTTCTAAATGATGTAAGCGCCCATCTTTATGGCCCTGTGCTTGGCCTGCTAGACCTGCGCGAGTCTGTCGCCCGCCACTGTACCGCCACCTATGGCGGCACAATATCCACGGAAAATGTAGGCATCACATCGGGCTGCAATCAGGCTTTCTGTGCTGCAATTTCATCGCTCGCCGGTCCGGGGGATGCGGTGATTCTGCCGGCTCCGTGGTATTTTAACCATAAGATGTGGCTGGATATGGCGGGAATCGAATGCCGCGTCCTGATGTGCGGTGACGATATGTTGCCCGACCCGCAACAGGCGGCTTCAATGATCGACGATCGGGTGAAGGCTATCGTTCTGGTGACGCCGAACAACCCGACCGGCATGGAATATCCTGACGGGCTGGTTACAGCCTTTTATAAACTGGCACAGCAAAACCGGATTTCACTGGTGATCGACGAAACCTATCGTGATTTTCATTCCGTCAATGGCGCGCCCCACAGTCTGTTTACCGATCCGGAGTGGCAGGAAACTGTAATCCAGCTTTATTCCTTCTCGAAAGCCTATCGTTTGACCGGGCACCGGGTTGGGGCTGTTGTCTGTTCAAACCAGCGCATGGCCCAGATTGAGAAGTTCCTTGATACTTTAACCATCTGCCCGAACCAGCTTGGCCAGCGGGGCGCCCTTTTTGGACTGCGCAATCTGGGAAGCTGGCTGGCGCGGGAACGGGCCGAGATTCTTGACCGGGCAAGTGCCATGCGAGAAGGCTTTCCACAACTGGACGGATGGGAACTGAAAGGCTGCGGCGCCTATTTCGCCTATGTGTCCCATCCCTTTGACGCGCCTTCCGATCAGGTGGCAAAAGCGCTCGTCGAAAGATCCGCCGTCCTTGCCCTGCCCGGCACCATGTTCAGCCCCCTTAAATCCGAAGGCGGCACCGGCCATGCAGAGCGGCATATACGCATCGCCTTTGCCAATGCAGACCGCAGGGGAATTGACCGGCTTTTCGCCCGCCTTGGCGAATTTTCAATGGGATAACACCTTTATTATCGCCCCAGAGCGCATCCGAGGCCGTCCTGCCCCGTGTTGACGCTTGCCCTTCGGCCTTTTGCTGCCTAAAACCAGCCTTCAGACAAGGGAAAAAAAGGTCCGGTAAATGCTCGATTCAATGCGCGGAAAAGGCCAAAGCAAGGTCATGTGGGTTATCATGGGGCTGCTTATGCTCGGTCTGACGGGGTTTGGCATTGGCGGCCTTGGCGGCGGCACTGTGCGTTCTATCGGTAAGGTGGGTGACGAACCCATTCCGGTCAACACTTACGCCCGAGCCTATCAGAACGCAGCAAGCCGGATCAACCAACAGGCCGGTCGCACTTTGACAGCCGCCGAACTGGAACAATTCGGCGTTCAGGAGCAAGTTCTTGATGCGGTTGTCGGACAGGCTGCACTGAACAATGAAACTGCGGAACGGGGCCTGTCCGTCGGGGATGAAACCGTGCGCACTGCGATCCTTGAAAGCCCGCAGTTTCAGGGGCTCGACGGCACATTCGACCGCGAAGGCTATGATTTCTATCTGGAACGCCAGTTGGGGATCACCGCATCCGAATTCGAAACCCTGATCCGCAAGGAAAATGCCCGCGCCCTGCTGGAGAACACCATCGTAACCGGCGTCAAAGGCGATCTGACCGTTCCGACTGCACTGATGGAGTTTGCACAACAGGAACGTTCCTTTGAATGGGTCGCACTGAGCGAGGATGATCTGGATACCACTATTCCGGACCCGAACGACGCGGACTTGCAAGCCTATTACGAAGAACATGCCTCCAACTACATGTCGCCCCTGACCCGCAACATCACTTATGCATGGCTGAACCCTTCAGCGCTGCTGGATGCGGTGGATGTGGACGAAGCCGACATCCGCGAAAGCTATGAGCTGCAAAACGACCGGTTCAACAAGGTTGAACAAAGGGCTGTCGACCGTCTGGTGTTTTCCTCCATGGAAGATGCGCAGGCCGCCCGTGACCGTATTGATGCACAGGAAGCCACTTTCGGTGAAGTCGTCGCAGAACGGGGACTGGAAGAAGCCGATGTGGATATGGGCGAAATCAGTCGCAGTGATGTGTCTTCCGAGGCAGCAGAACTGCTCTTTGCTTCCAAAGAACCTGGCATCGTGGGTCCGGTGAATTCCGATCTCGGCCCGGCCCTGTTCCGCATCAATGCGGTTCTGGATGCCGACAGCACACCGTTTGAGGAGGTTCGCGACGAACTGCGCAACGAACTTGCAGGGGAAGCGGCCCGCCGTCTGGTATCTGATCGGGTGACGGATATTGATGACCTTCTGGCGGGTGGTGCAGAGCTGGAAGCTCTGGCGAATGAAACCGAAATGACTCTTGGCACGATCGCCTTCCACGCCGGTTCCACTGAGGAAATCGCTGGCTATGATGCCTTCCGCGAAGCTGCGCTGGCAGCCGAAGAAGGGGATTTTCCCGAAGTGATCGACCTGTCTGACGGTGGCGTCTTTGCCCTGCGTCTTGACAGTATCGACCAGCCCCAAGCCATACCTCTTGAAGACGTCCGCGAACAGGTTGCCGCAGACTGGCGCGCCGGTCAGGTAAACACCGCACTGAAGGCACTGGCAGAAACCCTGAAGGCAGAGCTGGACGAAGGCGTGGATGTCAGCGAACTCGGTCTGGAAATGACCGCCGTGGATGGCATCAAGCGTAATACCTACCTTGAACAACTGCCGCCGACGACGGTTCCGGAGGTTTACCAACTGGAAGACGGCGGTGTTGCGATTGTAGACGGAGGCGACCGTGTGGTACTGGCCCGTTTGACCAATATTACCGCTTTCGACCCTGATCTTGGCACCAACGACCAGCTTCTGGAGCAGATCAACGGCCAGTTGAACGCACAGATCTCGCTCGACCTGCTGAGCTATTACACGGACGCCGTGCAATCACAGGCCGGTGTACAGCTTAACCGCCCGATCATCAGTCAGGTCAATACAC
Source organism: Paracoccaceae bacterium (assembly GCA_018223125.1). Lineage (GTDB taxonomy): Bacteria > Pseudomonadota > Alphaproteobacteria > Rhodobacterales > Rhodobacteraceae > Amylibacter. Next base: position 24,320 of record JAAEZA010000022.1, read on the forward strand.
AGGTTACCGGATTTTGAGCACGCTAATACCCTCCTACGAAGCCTTCGAAGAAGCGCATAAAGACGGTCACAATCAGGTGGTTTACACCCGCCTTGTGGCTGATCTGGATACGCCCGTGTCCCTGATGCTGAAACTGGCACAGGCGCAAAAAGACAGCTTTATGCTGGAAAGCGTAACCGGCGGCGAAAACCGCGGACGCTATTCCTGTATCGGGATGAAGCCGGATCTGATCTGGCAGTGCCACGGGGATACCGCACGCATCAACCGTCAGGCGCGGTTTGATGCCAATGCTTTCGAACCGATGAAGGCCGATCCGCTGACCAGCCTTCGCGCTGTTCTGGATGAAAGCCATATCGACCTTCCCGAAGACCTGCCCGCGATTGCAGCAGGCCTGTTCGGCTATCTTGGCTATGACATGATCCGGCTGGTGGAAAAACTGCCCGACGTGAATCCCGATCCGCTCGGCCTGCCGGATGCGGTGATGATGCGTCCTTCTGTGGTTGTCGTCGTGGACGGCGTGAAGGATGAAATCACCGTAATCTCTCCGGTTTGGGCCACGGGTGGCCTGTCTGCCCGCGCGGCCTATAATCAGGCGGCAGAGCGGGTCATGGATGCGGTGCGCGATCTTGAACGCCCTGCCCCGATGGCCACGCCTGTGGCGGATCCGGAAACCGCCGTGGGCGAGCCTGTGTCCAACACCACCCGCGAGGAATATTTCGGCTTTGTCGAAAAGGCCAAGGAATACATCCGTGCCGGTGACATCTTTCAAGTGGTCCCGAGCCAGCGCTGGACGCAGGATTTCAAACTGCCGCCCTTCGCATTGTACCGCGCGCTGCGCCGCACCAATCCGTCGCCCTATATGTTCTTCTTCAACTTCGGCGGCTTTCAGGTCATCGGGGCAAGTCCGGAAATTCTGGTGCGGGTGAAAGACAAGGAAGTCACCATCCGCCCGATCGCGGGCACCCGCCATCGCGGCGCGAACGAGGCTGAAGACCGTGCGCTTGAAGCCGATCTGCTGGGCGACCCCAAGGAAATGGCCGAGCATCTGATGCTGCTGGATCTGGGGCGCAACGATGTGGGCCGTGTGTCCAAAATCGGCACGGTGAATCCGAACGAACAGTTCATTATCGAACGTTACTCCCATGTGATGCACATCGTATCCAACGTGGTTGGCGAACTGGTAGAGGACCAGGACGCCCTGTCGGCCCTGCTCGCCGGATTGCCTGCGGGCACGGTCTCCGGTGCGCCGAAGGTCCGCGCCATGCAGATCATCGACGAGCTGGAAAAGGAAAAGCGCGGTGTTTACGGCGGCGGCGTGGGGTATTTCAGCGCCACGGGCGAAATGGACATCTGTATCGCCCTGCGAACGGCTGTGCTGAAGGACCAGAAGCTGCATATCCAAGCTGGCGGCGGGGTTGTCTATGACAGCGATCCGGAGGCCGAGCTTCAGGAAACGGTCAATAAGTCCAACGCATTGCGCAAAGCAGCCAAGGACGCCGTGACCTTCGTAAAGACCAACGGCAACTACTAGATCAAGTGGACCATTGTAATGGCTGCAACCCTAGGGGTTGCCTGCCATCAGTGCCGCCGAGACCGGCGCAAAGCTGACAGTGCGTGCGTTAATCCCCAGAGACCAGTTCAGAAGGGCTGCCAGCGTTTCATCATTCGGCATCGCCAGCACGATGGAACTCCCCTTGCTGCGCGCAGTTCGTGCTGCACGGTTCAGGTATCCTGCAACCACTGTTTCGGTATCTTGCGCTCCGTCCAGAATATGACTGACCAGACCAAAGGCCACATCCTGCTGATCCGCCAGACGGGGCGCCGCATTCAGGCCGCCTGCATAGGTGATGATCCCATGGCCGGACTGCGCAAAATATCCCACCACGGAACGCACCAGCCGCTGATCGCGCTGCATCAGGGCTTCGGGACGGTCGATCAGACCGATCGCTTCGGGCATGAGCGTAAAGAACCGGTCCAATAGCTCGGCAACCTGCGCATCCGTCTGCCCGCCCGGCAAGGATAGGCTGACATCACGGGGGCTGAGCGCAAGCACTTCGAATCCGGCGTTCCGGTATGCCCGCGCCTTTGCTGGAACATCGGGCTGGTCCACCGGAATAGCGATTGCCATTGGCAGGCCAAGCCGCGAGAATTTTGAAAGACTTCCCTCAATCTGACCGTTATCCAGCAATACAACCGAAACCAGCGGTTTTCCTGTCGACGTGAAATCATTGGCATTTGCCCGCAATGCCCCGACCGCCGGCGTTGCAATCTGTCCTGACAGCACCGGTTCGTCGTCCCCGATCGTCGGGATACGTTTGCTGATCGCTGATTTCCCCAAAGTCGAAATGCCGTTTTCGCCACTGTCCCCGATTGTCGGCAAACGGGAGCCGAGCGTGGCAAAAGTGCCCGACGTATTGGGTTGCGTTACAGGGCTGAAGGCAGCGCTGCGCACGCCGTCTCCGCTGGGTTGCGGCTCGGCTGCTTCATTTTTGTTTTCAGGTTCCGGCAGAACAGGCATGATGCGCAACGGCTTTTCCACTGCATTGCGTGCCGGTCGTGTTGCGATAACAACGTCCGGTTCCGTATCAAGGCGGGGCAACCGGTTGTCAGCACCGTCAAGCACTCCGATGGTGCGCTCGCTGCTGACGTCCTGACGTTCAACCGTTCCGTCAGCGTTCAAACTGGGCATGGCGGCATCGCCATCCGCTGCATCGGGAACCAGCGCATCCGGTCCGGACGTTTCCGCCGAAGGACGCTGCATCACAACGGGTTCTGCAGGATCGGAGGACACCGAAGGACGAATTTCTGCCCCGTCGTCGGGATTGATCAGTGCAAGACGCGACGTGAGAGGCGTATCGGATTCGACCGGCATCGCAATGGAAAGTTCGGTTTCTGGCGGAACCTGTGTCTTTGTAGTCAGAACCGCAACTTCGGTGTTCACGGGGCGCTGCCGTGCCGCATCGACACTGGAAGGCGCACTGTCACGCGCATCTGCGGTCACAATTTCGCTGGGAGTTTGGTCGGGCAATATTTGATCGGTTTCGCCAACCTTTTCCAAAGCCTGCGTCGGTGATTGATCTGCTCCGGCGGCATTGCCACGGGAAACCTCCCCCTGTGCCACCGGCCCTTGCGACGTGTCGGAAGGAGAAGTCGGCGCCCCACCGGCTTGTGCGGGTGCATTGGGGACGGTTGTCGTGTCTGTTTTCGGCAGGATAGGATTGAGCGCAGCCAGAAACACGCCGGATGTCACCCCGACCGCCAAACCGGACAGAACTCCTGCGGTTTTACCCCAGTTTGCCATTATAAGCCTCTTGCGCCTGTTCTCTCATTTGTCCGCAATCATGTGCGTCTTTTCTTGGCTCGCTGCTCTTGACCTCTGCGCACGCCCGTGAGCAATGTATAGCGCAATTCGCAACAGGGATCATCCCCCTAAATCACCGATGTTGAGGACGGGCAAAATGCTGCTTTTGATCGATAATTACGACAGTTTCACCTATAATCTGGTGCATTATGTGGGGGAGCTGGGAGCAAAAACCGTGGTCAAGCGCAACGACGAAATCACGGTACAGGATGCAATGGACATGCAGCCCGACATGATCCTGCTTTCACCCGGGCCTTGTGATCCGGATCAGGCCGGTATCTGCCTTGATCTGGTGAAAGCTGCCGCTGAAACCGAAACCCCGCTGATGGGGGTGTGCCTTGGCCATCAGGTGATCGGTCAGGCCTTTGGCGGCAAGGTAATCCGCTGCCATGAAATCGTTCACGGCAAGATGGGACAGATGCACCACAATGGAAAGTCTGTCTTTGCCGGACTGCCCGCCCCGTTTGAAGCCACGCGCTATCACTCGCTGGTGGTGGAGCGGGACAGCCTGCCGGATGAACTGGAAGTCACAGCGTGGCTGGAAGACGGCACCATAATGGGGCTTGCCCATAAATCCCTGCCCATCCACGGCGTTCAGTTCCACCCCGAAAGCATTGCTTCGGAACACGGGCACGCGCTGTTGAACAATTTCCTGAAGACTGCAATGGAACCCGCATGAGCACGCCGCTAAAGACCCTGATTGCAAAAGCCATCGAAGCCCCTCTCAGCCGTACAGACGCAGAAGCCGCATTTACCACCATCATGGAGGGCGATGCGACGCCCGAACAGATCGGCGGCCTGCTTATGGTGCTGCGCACGCGGGGTGAAACCGTCGAAGAATACGCCGCGGCCGCCGCGGTGATGCGTGCAAAATGCCTGAAAGTGCAGGCCCCCGACGGCGCAATCGACATCGTTGGCACCGGAGGCGACGGGAAATCCACGCTCAACATCTCTACAGCCACGGCAATTGTGACCGCAGGTGCCGGCGTGGTGGTGGCCAAACACGGCAACCGGAACCTGTCCTCCAAATCCGGCACCGCAGATGCGCTTGGCCATTTGGGCGTGGAAGTCATGGTCGGCCCGAAAGTGGTAGAAAGAGCAATTAACACCGTCGGAATCGGCTTTATGATGGCGCCGATGCACCATCCGGCGACGCGTCACGTGATGCCCGCCCGTCAGGCGCTTGGCACCCGAACGATTTTCAACATCCTTGGCCCGCTGACCAATCCCGCCGGTGTCAAACGCCAGTTGACCGGCGCCTTTTCCCGCGAAATGATCCGCCCCATGGCCGAAGTTCTGATGCAACTCGGCTCTGAAAAGGCATGGCTGGTGCACGGCTCCGACGGAACCGACGAAATCTCTATCGCAGGCCCCACATGGGTGACCAAACTGGAAAACGGCACGGTAACAGACACGGAAATCTCGCCCGAAGATGCAGGGCTGCCGGTTCATCCGTTTGAGTCCATTGTCGGTGGAGAACCTGCGGAAAATGCCGCTGCACTGAAGGCTTTGCTGGCGGGGGAAACCTCTGCCTATCGCGATGCTGTGCTTTTCAACACTGCCGCCGCGTTAGTCGTTGCAGATAAGGTAGAAAATCTGCGTGAAGGCGTTGAAGTTGCGGCCCAAAGCATAGACAGTGGCGCAGCAGCCGCCAAGCTGGACGCGCTGGCCAAAATAACGACAGAGGCAGCAGATGACTGATATTCTCGAAAAGATCAAAGCCTACAAACTGGAAGAGATCGAAGCCGCCAAAGAAGAGGTCTCTCTGGGAGAGCTCGAAGCAATGGCTACAGACCAAACCCCGCCGCGCGGCTTTGCCGATGCGTTGAAATCTGCTGCGCAATCAGGCGGTTACGGCCTGATTGCCGAGGTGAAAAAAGCCAGCCCGTCCAAAGGCGTCATCCGCGAGGATTTCGATCCGGCCACGCTGGCCAAAGCCTATGCCGATGGCGGCGCAACCTGCCTGTCCGTGCTGACCGACACACCATCGTTTCAAGGCGCACCGGAATTTCTGACAGAAGCCCGCAACGCCTGCGATCTGCCCTGCCTGCGCAAGGATTTCATGTATGACACCTATCAGGTTGCACAGGCGCGGGCTTGGGGTGCGGATTGTATCCTGATCGTGATGGCCAGCGTTTCGGATGCACAGGCGCTGGAACTGGAAAGTGCCGCCTTTGATTACGGTATGGACGTTCTGGTTGAAATCCACGACCGTGAAGAACTGGATCGCGCCGCGCATCTGCGCTCGCCCCTGCTGGGGATCAACAACCGCGATCTGAAGACGTTCAAAACCTCGCTGGAGACCTCGACCACACTGGCGCGCTATGCCCCTGCGGAGCGTTTGTTGATTTCCGAAAGCGGGTTGAACACCAAGGAAGACCTCGCGAACCTCGCCAAATTCGGCGTGCGCTGCTTCCTGATCGGGGAATCCCTGATGCGGCAGGATGATGTGGCCATGGCGACCCGTGATCTGATCGGCAGCCCTTGGACACCGCAGGCAATGTAAAGGGCGGATCATGGCGAAACTGACCCACTTTGACGACTCCGGCGCCGCCCATATGGTGGACGTATCGGAAAAGCCTGTGACCAGCCGTGTTGCTGTTGCCAAAGGCCGCGTGATCATGAACGCGCAAACCCGCGCCATGATTGAAGAAGGCCGTGCGAAGAAAGGCGATGTTCTGGCAGTTGCCCGCCTTGCGGGGATCATGGGGGCCAAGAAAACCTCTGATCTGATCCCGCTGTGCCACCCGCTGGCGATCTCTAAGGTCTCGCTTGATCTGGAGGTGACGGACGACGGCGTCATGATAGAGGCAACTGTCAAAACCACCGGACAGACCGGCGTTGAAATGGAAGCTCTGACAGCCGTGAACGTGGCCGCCTTAACCGTTTACGACATGGTTAAAGCCGTAGATAAAACCATGCAAATCAGTGATATACGAGTTGTTCTCAAAGATGGCGGCAAATCCGGCCGGTTTGAATCCGAATGATCAGCGTTGAACAGGCACTTAAGAAGGTTCTCAACCTTTTTGAACCTTTGGAAAGTGAAACCGTTCCACTGCGCGCCGCCTCCGGTCGGGTATTGGCGCAGGACGCGACCGCCGCATTCAGCCAACCGCCGTTTGCCTCTTCCGCGATGGACGGATACGGGGTGCAGTCAGCCGATCTGGTGACAGGCGCACAGTTGACTGTCATCGGAGAAAGCGCGGCAGGTGGCGGATTTAACGGCACCGTCAACAGCGGTCAGGCCGTGCGGATTTTCACCGGCGCACCGGTTCCCGAAGGTGTAGACCGTATCCTTATTCAGGAAGATTGCACCCGCGACGGCGACACGATCACGGTGGGCGATAATCTGGACCCGAGCTTTTACATCCGTCCTGCGGGGGGGGATTTTAAAGCCGGTGATGTGATGGCCGCGCCCCGAGTCCTGTCTGCTGGTGATATTGCCCTGCTCGCCTCGATGAACTGCGCAACTGTCGTTGTGCGGCGCAAACCCGTGATCGCACTGGTTGCAACAGGCGATGAACTGGTTATGCCCGGTGAAACGCCCGGTCCCAGCCAGATTATTTCCAGCAACAATTTCGGCTTGAAAGCCCTTATTGAAGCGAATGGCGGCATCGCCCGCATTCTACCGATTGCTATAGACGATCCCCAAGCCCTGCGCGCTGTGCTGGATCTTGGTTCGGACGCTGATGCAATCGTAACCCTTGGCGGTGCATCTGTCGGGGATCATGATCTGGTGCGTCAGGTCGCGTCAGAGGCCGGACTGGAGCAAGCCTTTTACAAGGTGGCCATGCGTCCGGGCAAACCCCTGATGGCAGGGCGGCTTGGCAAAACCGCGATGATCGGTCTGCCGGGCAATCCGGTCAGTTCCATGGTCTGTGGCACGGTCTTTCTGGTCCCTGCCCTGCGGGCCATGCTGGGCCTTGGCAAACAGGCCATGCCCCGCGAAGTCGCCCGCCTTGGGGCGGATATGGATCAGAACGGCCCGCGCAGCCATTACATGCGCGCACAGCTATCAATTGAAGAGGGTGTCCTGATCTGCACGCCCGAGGCGCGGCAAGACAGTTCGCTTCTCTCGGTTCTGGCCCGTGCAGACGCCTTGTTGGTGCGCGACCCGAACGATCCACCGCGCAAGTCTGGTGAAACGATCCCCTTCATTCGCCTGTAAATCCGCGCCGCGCCCCCTGTCTGTGTGTAAAAATAGGTTTTGACACAAAACGGGAACGCTTGTAGAACAGAGTGGAACAGAAGCGAACAAATGCGCGAAACAGGAGGGTATCATGCTCACTCGAAAGCAGATGGATTTGTTGGAATTCATTCACAAGCGGATGCAAAAGGACGGCGTGCCGCCCTCTTTTGACGAGATGAAGGAAGCACTGGACCTGCGCTCCAAGTCCGGCATTCACCGCCTGATCACCGCGCTTGAGGAACGGGGGTTCATTCGCCGTCTGGCCCACCGCGCCCGTGCCATCGAAATCGTGCGGCTTCCTGATTCCATTGAATCCGGCGGCTTCAACCCCCGCGTGATCGAAGGCTCCGCCCCGCCACCGCCGCCCCGCGAAGCCCTTCCGGTGTCCAAAACAGACGCGCAATCCCTGCCGATCATGGGGCTGATCGCTGCGGGTACCCCGATTGAAGCGATCCAGCATGTGACCAGCCATGTGGCCGTGCCCGGCGGGATGATGCACAATCAGGGGTCGCATTATGCGTTGGAGGTCAAGGGCGACTCCATGATCGAAGCGGGCATCAACGAAGGCGACATCGTCGTGATCCACGAACAGTCCGATGCGGATAACGGGGATATTGTAGTGGCTTTGGTGGAAGATCAGGAAGCAACGCTGAAACGCCTGCGCAAGAAAGGCTCTGCCATCGCGCTGGAAGCGGCCAATCCGGCCTATGAAACCCGTGTCTATCGGGACGATCAGGTCAAGATTCAGGGAAAACTGGTCGGGTTGATCCGCACCTACTGATCGCCAGACCGTTTATCGCATGTTCCACAGCCGCGCGCCGGATGCCTGTCGCGCGGTTTGTATTTCCAGACCTTCCGCTTCGGACCGTATGGCCACTGCCCCGCCTGCATGCAATTCTGCGGCATTCAACAGGCGGCACGGGCCGGAAACTTCCCCCTTCCATTGGGGCACGACAAGCAGATCCGCATTCTCGCAGGCGGATTGAAGCTCTGCCGTGGTCCGTTTTTTGCCCCAGAGATAGGTAACTGTTCCACCTTCAAGCCTTAGTCGCCAGTCGTCCCCGTCCTGTTCAAACCTTGCCGCAGCTTGCTTCTGGTCTGCACCGTCCCCGTCATTTTCCAACCAGTTCAGCGCCGCGAATCCATTGCCCTTTTCCCGCGTAACCGCCCGTCCATGATCCGTCAGCACCCCGGCCAAGCGCCCGTTGTGGGTTAGCAGCAGGTCCGGACGCTCTGCCAGTGCCCAACACACTGCCCCGACAATCGCCAGAGCCCCTCCGGACCAGCGCAGCCTGCCCTGCCAGATGATCACGACCAACCCGCCGAAGGTAATCAACCCCAACGCCCAGACCGGCCCCGATTTGATCCGCAGCACCGATCCTTCCTGCGCCGCCACGAAATGTGCAACACCGAGAATCCAGTCGATCCCCTGCCCCATGACCCAAAATGCGCCGCCTTCCAAACCGATCAGCGACAACACAGCTGCAATAACGGCGGCAGGCATGACAATCAGGCTCATCACCGGAACAGAGGCCAGATTGGCGAGCAGACCATATTGCGCCATCTGGTTGAAATGGAACGCGGAAAACGGAGCAGTGGCAGCACCGGCCACCGCAGAGGCGATAATCAGGGACGCAAGGGGTGCAAGCATCCGGAACCTGCTTTGGCGCAGCCTGTGCCATCCATCAGTCCTATTCAGCACCTCAAAGGTGCCCACCAGCGCAGTGGTTGCGGCAAATGACATCTGGAAACCCGGTCCCGTCAGGCTTTCGGGACGGAACAGAAGGATCAGGGTTGCAGCAATGGCAACCGCGCGCAGGGTGATTGCAGGCCGCTCCAGCAGTACAGCCACCAGCATAACCGCCACCATCACAAAGGCGCGTTGCGTGGCAATATTCGCCCCAGAAACCAGCAGGTATCCGGCACCGGCAATTAGCGCAACGACCGCGCCGATTTTCTTGGCCTGCAAGCGGACCGACAGGTAGGGAACCGCCGCAATGGCAAAGCGGATCAGGGCAAAGACAAACCCCGTCAAAAGCCCCATATGCAGCCCCGAAATTGCCAGCAGATGTGCCAGATTGGAGCGGCGCAGATCTTCCAGCAGCACCGGATCAATCTGCGACCGGTCGCCGGTGATGATCGCAGCAGCAAATGCGCCGGTCCGGCCCGGAATTTTTTGCCGGATATGTGTGGATATTTTCATCCGCAGCGCAAAGACCCGCAGGTCAAAGGCGCGGTTGTCGGCCGGCACCGCCAGCACGGGTGGTGCGCGGGCATAGCCAACAGCGCCAAGCCGGTTGAACCACGCCATGCGCTGGAAATCAAAACCACCCGGCTCTACCGGACCGGCCGGGGGGGACAAGCTGGCCGTGAGCATGATACGCGCCCCCGGTCTCAAAGCCGTTCCTGCAAGTTCGGAATGTAGTGATACCCGCACCCGCTTTGGCATCCGTTTCGGGTTCATCCGCTCCAGCACGGGGTCCGCCAGTGTTACCCGCGGTTTGTCAGAGCCGGAGCGGTCCAGATGAACAATGGTCCCCTCGACCGCACCGTAATAATGCCAGCCGAGTTTCGGGTCGGCAACCATTCTTGCACGCCCTGCGCCCACCAGCCCCCCAGCGCAACCAGAACCGGCACCCAGACAAGGATACGCAACAGGTCCGGCCCGAACCGGCTGAAAAACAGGCCGAGTAGAATGCCCCCGAACAGACTTGAAAGAAACCGGACATCCGGTTCAAATTGCAGGGAAAAATATACGGAAACACCAAGCCCCAGCCAAACAGGAACCCACAGGCCAAAGCGGTGACGTTGCGCAAACAACGCCTCTGACAGATGATCATACCCCATCGCCGCCCATCGGTGCCTTGTCCTTCACTGCCGTTATGGAATAAGTAGTGCCAACCCTGCACCCGCTTGGTTTCCAAAAGGTTAAGATTGCTGATGTCCGACACTCCCGTAGTTACCCGTTTCGCCCCGTCCCCCACCGGATTCCTGCATATCGGTGGCGCACGTACCGCGCTGTTCAACTGGCTTTATGCCCGCAATCAGGGCGGAAAGTTTCTGCTGCGCATTGAAGACACTGACCGCGAGCGATCCACCCCCGAGGCAACGGCTGCGATTTATGACGGGCTGAAATGGCTGGGGCTGGACTGGGACGGTGAGGCGATCAGCCAGTTCGAACGCCGCGACCGCCACGCAGAGGTGGCGCAAGCGATGCTCGACAACGGCACGGCCTATCGCTGCTATGCCACACAGGATGAAATCGAAGCCTTCCGCGAAGCTGCCCGCGCCAAAGGGGAATCAACGCTGTTTCAGAGCCCGTGGCGGGATGCCGATCCGGCAGATGCGCCGGATCTTCCTTCCGTGGTCCGCCTGAAAGCGCCGCGCGAGGGTGAGGTCCGCATCAAGGACAAGGTGCAAAAGGACGTAAAGTGGCAGGCCGATACGCTAGACGATATGGTGCTGCTGCGCTCTGACGGGACACCGACCTATATGCTGGCGGTGGTTGTGGATGATCACGACATGGGCGTCACCCACATCATTCGCGGCGACGATCACCTGATTAACGCTGGCCGCCAAAGCCTGATTTACCGCGCGATGGGCTGGAAAATCCCTGTCTTCGCCCATATCCCGCTGATCCACGGCGACGATGGCAAGAAGCTGTCCAAACGGCACGGCGCGCTCGGGGCGGAAGCCTACCGCGAGATGGGTTATACACCTGCAACCATGCGCAATTATCTGACCCGATTGGGCTGGAGCCACGGTAACGACGAGTTGTTTACAACCGAACAGGCTGTTGAATGGTTCGATTTTAAAGGCTTGGGCAAATCCCCTGCCCGTCTGGACCTTAAAAAGCTGGATCATGTCGGCGGCTATCAGATCGGAATCGCACCGGATGACGTTTTGCTGGGGGATTTGCAAACTTATCTGCAGGCCACCGGACAGGGCGAATTGGACGCCGATTCACTGGCCCGAGTTAAAGAAGTGCTTCCTTTGCTGCGGGACCGGTCGAAAAAACTGACGGATGTACTGGAGAAAGCCTACTTTGTGCTCGGCTCCCGTCCGTTTTCGCCGGATGCCGCAGCGGCAAAGCTGCTTGATTCGGTATCCATTGGCATACTGAAAGAATTGACCGCTGCATTGCAGCATGCTACATGGACGCTCGAAGGACTTGAGACCTGTTTGAAGGAATTTTCTCAAGCCAGAGATCTAAAACTCGGAAAGATTGCGCAACCGTTACGCGCGGCCTTAACCGGGCGCACAGTGTCGCCGTCGGTTTTTGACATGATGGCTGCGTTGGGCAAGGAGGAGACCCTCGGCCGCCTTCAGGATGCGACAACGCCTGCCTGAAGCCACGCGAGACCCGAGGACAAATATGCGCAGGCCCGCCCTGCCAATAATGATAGAGAGGTCGCATGACAGATAGTCCCAAAACAGCAAAACTTACCTTTGGTGATAAAGAGCTGGACCTGCCAATGTATTCCGCAACAGCCGGACCGGATGTGATTGATATCCGCCGTCTTTATGCGGAGGGGCAGGTTTTCACCTATGATCCCGGTTTCACATCCACAGCTGCCTGTGACAGCACGATCACCTTTATTGACGGCGATAAGGGCGAGTTGCTGCACCGTGGCTACCCGATTGACCAGCTTGCCAGCGAATCCCATTATCTCGAAGTGTGTTACCTGCTGCTTTACGGCGAACTGCCAAGTGCAGAAGCACTGGAAGATTTCGAAAACCGCGTGACAAACCACACCATGCTGCACGAGCAGATGATGAACTTCTTCCGTGGTTTCCGTCGCGATGCGCACCCGATGGCGATTATGACCGGCGTTGTCGGCGCGATGTCCGCGTTTTATCATGACAGCACCGACATCAGTGACGAATGGCAGCGCGAAGTGGCCTCTATCCGCCTGATCGCCAAAATGCCGACCATCGCGGCTTATGCGTATAAATATTCCATCGGCCAGCCGTTTGTATATCCGCGCAATGATCTGGATTACGCGTCCAACTTCCTGCGCATGTGTTTTGCGGTTCCTGCGGAAGATTACGAAGTGAACCCGATCCTGAGCCGTGCCATGGACCGGATTTTCACCCTGCACGCCGATCACGAGCAGAACGCCTCTACCTCGACCGTGCGTCTGGCCGGTTCTTCGGGTGCAAACCCGTTTGCCTGTATCGCAGCCGGCATCGCCTGTCTTTGGGGACCAGCACACGGCGGCGCAAATCAGGCCTGTCTGGAAATGCTGGAAGAAATCGGCTCGGTTGATCGTATTCCGGAATTCATCGCCCGTGCGAAAGACAAGGATGATCCGTTCCGTCTGATGGGCTTTGGCCACCGCGTTTACAAGAACTTCGATCCCCGCGCGACGGTGATGAAGGAATCCGCAGACGAAGTGCTGAGCCTGCTTGGTGTGGAAAACAACCCGAAACTTCAGGTTGCCAAGGAACTGGAACGTATTGCGCTGGAAGACGAATATTTCGCCTCCAAAAAGCTGTTCCCGAATGTGGATTTCTATTCCGGTATCATTCTGGAAGCGATGGGTTTCCCGACGTCCATGTTCACTCCGATCTTTGCCCTGTCCCGCACAGTGGGCTGGATTTCCCAGTGGAAAGAGATGATTGGCGATCCGACCCAGAAAATCGGCCGTCCGCGTCAGCTCTACAAAGGCGAGCCGCTGCGCGACTATGTGAACGTCGAAGACCGGTAAATCCGGCCTTTGTCACTGACAAAAAGAAAACCGCCCCTAGGGGCGGTTTTTTGGTGTGTAGTGATATGATGTTTGACGGATCGCGTGTTTAGCGCCCTTCAAACCGGGCTTTGCGCTTTTCAAGGAAGGCCATGACCCCCTCTTTGAAATCGGCCGTACGACCGGCCTTGCCCTGAAGATGTGCCTCTGTTTCCAACTGTTCGTCGAGCGTTTGATCCACGCTCATCCGCATGGCACGTTTGATCAGGCGGTAAGCCTCCGTCGGGCCATTCGCCAGATGCAATGCGCGGGTGCGCACCACGGCGGCAAAGCTGCCATCAGGAACGGCCTCCCAGATCATGCCCCATTCTGCCGCTTTCAGGGCCGGAACAGGCTCGGCAAACAGGGCCGCGCCCATGGCTCGGGCAAAGCCGACCTGTCTTGGAAGCCAGTAAGTACCACCCGCGTCAGGGATCAGACCGATCCGCGAAAACGCCTGTAAAAAGCTGGCGCTTTCGGCTGCAATGACCACATCCGCCGCAAGCGCGAGGTTCGCACCCGCCCCGGCGGCCATTCCGTTCACCGCACTGATGGTCGGGATACGACAATCGAAAATAGCCCGCAGCATGGGTTCGTATTCATCCCGCAGGGTGCCTTCCATATCTATATCGGAAACTTTGGCGGCATCGCCAAGATCCTGCCCCGCACAAAACCCGCGACCTGCACCGGTCAGGACAAGCACGCGGGCCTCGGATTCACCACGCTTGACCGCATCCAGCAGTTCAGCACGCATCTGCGATGTGAGACCGTTCAGCACGTCAGGCCGGTTAAGCGTGATTGTCGCAATATTATCGGACAGGTCGTAAAGAAGGGTTTCATATTCCATAGGGTAAAGCTCCGCTGTTTGGCGTTACCCTATCGTGCAGGAGAGGTTGCAGAAAGCACAAACTCGGCTCAGTCTTTCAGCAGTTGCGCCAGACGTTCTGCTTCTTCGCGGGACAATTCCCCCTGCGACTGGGAAGGACGGCGGGAGCGCCGCCGCAGGTATAGAAACGCACCGATTGCGCCGAGCACAAGAAGCACCGGACCGGTCAGGTAAAGCACCGCGTTTTCCCGTGACATACGGGGTTTTAGCAGCACATATTCGCCGTAGCGGTCCACGATAAAATCCACTGCCTCCGTGTTGCTGTCTCCTGCAACCAGACGTTCACGGACCAGCAGTCGCAAATCTTTGGCGATCCCCGCATTGGAACTGTCGATGTTTTCATTACGGCAGACCAGACAGCGCAAATTCTTGGAAATATCCCGCGCCCGCTGTTCCAGCACCGGATCGTCCAGAATTTCGTCCGGCTCCACCGCAAAAAGAGGTGTGGCGAACAGAAGAACCAGTATCAGAAACAGATTTCGCATCACTACTCCGCCGGTTGCGCGGCACGGCGCGCTGAAGGTCGTGCAGCCCCTGCCACACGGTAACGCCGGTCCGTCAGGCTCAGGCAGCCGCCAAGCGCCATGACCAGTGAACCGATCCAGATCCAGTTCGAGAAGGGTTTTATATAGGTTCGGATCGTCCATCCGCTGTCACCCTGTTTATCCCCCAGAACAACGTAGAGATCCCGTGTCAGCCCGATATCAATCGCAGCTTCGGTGGTTGGCATTTGTTGTACCGGATAAAACCGCTTTTCAGGTCGCAGTTCAGCAACTTCGCGGTTGTTCTTGTACGCTGTGACAGACCCGATCTGGGCGGAGTAGTTTTTACCGTTCTGGTCCACAACTTCGTTCAACTGGAACTCATAAGCCCCCACCACGAAGCGTTCGTTCAGCTCTACCACGCGGATGTCTTCTTGTTCCCAGGCGGTAATGGCCGCAATGCCGAATACGGTAAGCCCAAGCCCTGCATGGGCCACAGCCTTACCCCAATCGGACCGCGGCAGGTTGCGCAAGCGGCGCAACGTGGTGCCGATAGGATTCTCCCGATACCGCGCCCGCACCAGCAGATCCATAACCGCCCCGAGAACGAGCCAGGCCGCCAGTGCCAGACCAAAAGGGGCGAGCATCCGTCCGCCGGTTTGCAGGCTCCAAACCAATACACCGAGGGCAATAGAAAGCGCCAATGCCCCGCGCAGGTTCTTGAAGGATTTTCCCACCTGCGCCCGTTTCCATGGCAGGATCGCCCCAAGGGGCAGGATCGCCACCAGAACGATCATGAAGGGTGTGAAGGCGGCATCAAAGAATGGCGCCCCCACCGAAAGTTTCCGACCCGTTGTCAGCTCTGCCACCAGTGGCCAGATGGTGCCGAAGAACACCACAGCCGTTGCCACCACCAGCAAAAGGTTGTTCAGAACAAGACCGCTTTCACGGCTGATCAGCCCAAACACCGCAGTTGTACGCAACTGACCGGCCCGAGCGGCGTAAAGCGTAAGCGCACCGCCGATGGCAACCGTCAGAATGGCTAGGATGAAGACGCCCCGTTCGGGATCATTGGCAAATGCGTGCACCGAGGTAATGACGCCGGAGCGGACAATGAAGGTTCCGATCAGCGAAAACGAAAACGCAAGGATCGCAAGCAGCACTGTCCAGCTTTTCAGCGCATCCCGTTTTTCCACCACAATCGCAGAATGCAGCAGCGCAGCCGCAATCAGCCACGGCATGAAGCTGGCGTTTTCAACCGGATCCCAGAACCACCAGCCGCCCCAGCCCAATTCGTAATAGGCCCACCAGGACCCGAGCGCGATGCCGATTGTCAGCGTGACCCAAGCCAGCAGGGTCCAGGGCCGGACCCAACGGGCCCAAGCGGCATCCACACGCCCTTCGATCAAAGCAGCCACGGCAAAGGAGAAGGACATAGAAAGCCCTACATAACCAAGGTAGAGAAAAGGCGGATGAAAGGCGAGCCCCGGATCCTGCAGCAAGGGGTTAAGATCATTGCCATCCGCCGGAGGCACGGCAATGCGCAGGAACGGGTTGGAGGTAAAGACCAGAAAGGCCAGAAACGCCGCCGAAATCATGGCCTGCACTGCCAGCACCCGCGCTTTCAACGCACTAGGCAGGTTGCGGCCGAACAGGGCCACCAGCGCGCCGTAAAATACAAGAATCAAAATCCACAGTAACATTGATCCTTCGTGGTTCCCCCAAACCCCCGTAATTTTATACAACATCGGTTTGGCGGAATGGGAATTCGCCGCAACTATGGCGAGAGAAAAATCCGAAACCACAAAGCTGTAAGTCAGGGCAGCAAAGCTTATCCCGATCAGAATAAATTGCGCCAGAGCGGTTGTATCGGCCAGCCGCATCCAGCCCGCCCAGTTCTTCTGCGCGCCGACCAGAGGCACGACGGATTGCACGATTGATACGGTAAAGGCCAGAAGTACTGTGAAATGGCCGATCTCTGCGAACATGGTGATGCCCTTTATTGCTCGGCCCGTTATACCAGTCCTCCCACCCGTCACAATTCAATTAAGCTTGAGACAGTTGCGTGAAATGTCACAGGGCAGCGGCCTGTTGGCAGTAAGCCGAGCCGAAAGCAAATATATTGGCCGGATTGTTTATTCTCAAATTACTGCGGTAAAGGCCAAATCCACGCTCTTCAAGAATTTGGCGAACCATATGACCGATCATACGGCGCATCTGTGCAGAGCGGCGGACTTTGGGGAAACGATGTAACAGAAAGGGGGAAAGAGGCTCGATCGCGGGACGCCGGAGATAGCTGGCGGTTTCCATAATCGCGATGGTGGAGGCTTCATTGAGGAATTTCCAAAGCGCCTCTCCCTGCATAGTGTCATAGGTGGTTTTGAACTTGTCGGGGCGGTAGGTTTGCATCATGCGCCTTTTGGGTTGGGAACAGGATTGGCACAATTTCTGGCAGCAATTCGTAAAGATTTCCCTAACCTTGAAGCTTCTCATATGAAGCTTGTTACATGAAGCTTCATTTAAGAAGCTTCATATATGCAGTATGTTAATCGAAATTTCCGATTTTATTCAGCATCTTACCCACCACACCTGACACCCGATCACTGTCGCGCCTGCCAGTCCCGAACAGCGGCATTCTCTGTATCCTGCGGCGAGACCATCTGCACAGCACCCGTCCGCTTTTGCGAGCGGGTACGCACATAGTGCAATTCCCGCGCACCGAAGTAGAACGAAACCACCGCCCCCAACAGCCACCACAGTTCCCGCGGGACAGCGTCCAACCCGACCATCCGGCGGGAAAATGCGACCGGGTTCCACATCGCAAAGACAAACAGCCCCACAGTCCCAAGCGCAAAAACCGGCCGTGGTAATCGGTTCAACCCGTCAACGAAGTTATTAAACCAACCGCCGCGTTCCCGCATAAATTCCGCGCCGAACTGGGCGACCGACGCTTTGTGCTCAAGATGCTCGAACTCCGCCGTTGCTGTCTTGTTTGGCACGAAAACTTCGGCCACATCCCGCACCGCACGCCCGACTCCCAGCAAATCCCCGATTATCCCCATGACGCGCACCTCCGTTTATGTTCCGCAAGGCTGAGATGGTACTTTGGTGAGATAAATTCTTCGGCGCGCCGGATCCAGCCGCCCTTACCGCCGGAACGGCTGCGCGCGTATTTACGCGACGCGGGCCGTCTATCCGCCAAAGCGTAATAGTAATTCCGGCGCGCTATCCCATAGGCATCCACCAGATAGTCCGGCGCCATGCCCCAAGCCGCTTCTGCCGCGTTGCGGGTCCGCGGGCCAATGATGCCGTCCACCGCAACGCTTTGGCCAAATTGGCCGAGGCAGCGTTGCAATATCCGCACCCCGTGGCTTCCCGCATTCACATACATGTCAAAAACGCTGGGCTGCAAGGCTACGGGCAGCCCGCCGATACCGGGTTTCGCAAAATAATGGGATTTGAAAATCTCGACGGCTTCAGCTTCACTGAGCGCGCGCACGTCCTGCGTGTCCACCGCACCGTCACCATTAAGGTCCAAGCCCAACCGGCGCATCGTATGAATCGTCACGCCGTATTTGGTCGCTCCGCCCGGATCGTCCGGGTCATCCACATAGCCGCCTTCACGACGCACAATGTCTCGGGCAATCTGATCTACTGTTTTCATGACTTCCTGCCGGTCTGTTACAATCGGCGGAAATCATCAGGGAAGATCCCCTAATGTCCGGTGTCACCAGCGTACGCTACTGGCTCGTGTCTTTATACACACCCTGTTCCTTCAGGGCGTCCATAACCTCTTTGGGCATATATTCCTCGTCGTGTTTGGCAAGGATTTCCTGCGCCTCGAACACCCCGTCCGACAGAACGCCGGTCGCGATCATGCCCTGTTCTTCGGTGAACAGATCAGGCAGGATGCCCGTAAACACCACAGGCACCGTTGCGCCTCCATCGGTCACGCTGAAGCGCACTGTCTGACCCGTTTTTACAATAGACCCACCTTCGACCAATCCGCCGATGCGGATGATCTGGCCTTCCGCCGGTGGTTTGGCAGCCAGATCGGACGGGCTGTAGAAATACTGGAACGCATCACCCGCCGCGAGATAGATTACAACAAACCCTGCAAACAAGCAGGAGAATCCGGCGATGATTAGCTGGATACGGCGTTGTTTCTTCAGTCCGGCCATCAGGTATGCTCTTTCTTGTAGCGTTGCAGGGCAGCGTTCAGTTCCGCGCCCAATAAAATGATAGCGGCGGAAAAGTACAGAAACAACATGGTGATCACAATGCCCGCCAATGCCCCGTAAGTGACAGAATACCGCCCCCAGTTCGCAAGGAAAATCGACAGGCCGGTCGCCATGGCAAGCCAGCTTATCGTGGTGAAAACCGCGCCCGGCCAGCGGGTAAACCCTTCGGCGTGATTGCTTGGCAGGAACCAGTGCAAACTCCATATAAGGCAATAAAACACAACAATTCCAACCGTGTACCGCATCAAGGTAATGTTGGTCGGGATTTCTATATGGGTAAATTCCTCAATGATTACGATCAATCCTGGCGCCAGCAGGATCGACAGCCCCAGAACAACAGCCGAAATGGCAGACAGGAACACCGTTACCAGCGCCTTGGTTTTGCGCAGCAACCAGACCCCGCCGTCCCGTTCTCCGTAGATGCTGTCAAAGGCGCGGTTAATTGCCTCAACCCCGCGCATCGCCGCCCAGATCGCCACCAGAATGAACAGGGTGAACAGGCTGTGTGTCCGAGACAGCACATCCACAACCGCCGGTTCCAGCACTTTGGCAAGATAGGGTGGCGCAAAATCGAACAAAACGCCAACCGCTTCGGCGCTGCGGTCCACACCGATAAAAATGCCGGTCAAAGACACACAGAAAATCAGGAACGGAAAAATCGCGAGCAGCAGGGAATAGGCGATATAACCGGCCTGCATATCCCCGCTACGCGCGATGAAAGAGTTCACTGCATCACGCGGGACGGCAATGAACGGTGAGTGGATCACGGGAAGATTGGTGCCAGTTCAAGCCCCATGGTTTCCGGCAGACCCAGCATCAGGTTGGCATTCTGAATCGCCTGACCGCTGGACCCTTTGGTCAGGTTGTCGAGCGTGGAGAACACCATCACACGGCCGGGCCTGCGATCAGGAATCACTCCGAGATGGCAGTAATTCGAACCGCGCACATGTTGCGTTGCCGGTGCCTCTCCGAAGGGCAGAACGTATACGAAGGGTTCGTCGTCATATTTTGCCCGTAGCGCATCATGGATCGCCTGCGCCTCGCCTTTCACATAGATCGTCGCGAGAATACCCCGGTTCTGGGGCAGAAGATGGGGGGTGAAGGTCACTTCTACAGGCTTGCCTGCGATCAGGGACATTTCCTGATCGAACTCTGCCAGATGCCGGTGCGCGGCAACGTTATAGGCGCGGTATCCTTCGGACACTTCGGAGTGCAGCATCCCTTCTTTAGGGGAACGCCCTGCCCCGCTGACGCCTGTTGCCAGATCAATGATGATGTCGTCGCTGTCAATCACACCGGCTTCCAGCAACGGCAGGATCGGCATCAGGCCGGTCATGGCGTTACAGCCGGTCCCCGCAACCAGACGGGCGGATTTGATCTGCGCGCGGTAATATTCGGTCAGCCCGTAAACCGCCTCTTTCTGTAATTCGAGTGCTGTATGGGGGCCGCCATACCATTTGGCATAGGTTTCGGGATCGCGCAGACGGAAATCGGCGGACAGATCAACCACCTTCACGGTCTCAGGGAGTTCTCGGATCACGCTCTGGCTGGTGGCATGGGGAAGTGCGCAGAACACAAGATCAATCTCGTCAAAGTTCACTTCTTCGATCGTGCACAGCTCAGGCAGGTCCAGATGCCGCAAATGGGGGAATACAGCGCCGTAGGCCATGCCGGCCTTGCGGTCCGCTGTCATCGCACGCACAACCATACCGGGGTGGGTAGCGATCAGTCGCACCAGTTCGGCGCCGGTGTAACCGGACGCCCCCAAAATCGCGATATTTTTCGGCGTGTCTGCATGGGTGGTCATAGGCCATCTCCTTGGAATTCAATGAATGATCTAAGGCAAATCGCAGCTCTGTGCAATCAGCCGGACAGGTCGGGAGGTGTATATCCGGTGTTCGGGGCGCTCAGACGGCCTCAAACACCATTCTTCGCCCGATGAAACGGGTCGCAGCAAGCCCGACACGCTCCGGATCGCCGGAGGTCAGACAGCGGGTCTCTCCGGCTGCGCCGACCATATCAGGATGCCGGTGCAAATAATCTTCAAGGCTGGCGGCCGTCAGACGCCCTTGGGAATACACAGAAACATCATCCCCCAGAGCATCCTGAAAGACCTTTTCCAGTATCGGGTAATGGGTACAGCCCAAAACCGCTGCCTGCGGGTTGGGCATCCGCCGTTTCAGGGCTGCGACATGGCTTCGGGCCAATGCCTCTGCCAGTTCAAGGTCGTTGTCTTCCAGCGCATCCACCAGACCACCACAGGGCTGTGCTTCCACATCGACACCCACCGCGCGAAACGCCAGTTCCCGCTGGAAGGCACGGCTGGCCACGGTCGCGGGCGTTGCAAACAGGGCTACCTGTTTGACCGCAACCTCGCGCGGGGGGGAAGTATCGCCCCACATCCGTTCGGTCATCGCCTCGATCATCGGGACGAACACACCCAGCACCCGCTTGTCCTTGGGCACCCAGTTTTCCTGCATCCGCTTCAGGGCCACGGCCGAAGCCGTGTTGCAGGCCAGAATAACCAGATTACAGCCCTCATCAAACAATCGGTCACAGGCCCGCGTGGTAATGCCGTAGATGTCATCCGCATCGCGCACCCCGATGGGCGCAATTGCATTATCACCAAAATAGACCAAAGGCTGATCCGGCATCCGCGTGCGGATCGCTTCAAAGACGGTCAGGCCGCCCAGTCCACTATCAAAAACGCCTACAGGCATGGATTTTACCGATGGTTGTCCTCAAACTCGAAACCGTAACCGCCACGCGGTACAGGCTTCGGGGACAGGCTATAGGTTGATTCACGCAGGAAATCCATCATCCCGCGCGCATCTTTGGAATATACATCCAAATCGCTGCGTTTTAGTGGCTCTCCGACCACCAGTCGTACAGGTTCCTTGCGCGCACGCCTGAATTCATTAATCAAAAGTGACATCCGCAGGGTGTAATTCAGATGGCTGGCAATCTGGAACAACCGGCTGTTCGCGCCGTCAAAATAGACCGGCACCACCGTTGCATCCGTCTTGGCGATCAGCTTTGCCGTAAAAGAGCGCCAGCGCGGATCAAGCGGGCGCGCAAAAGGACGCGGCGCGGTGGATACGGTGCCACCGGGAAAAATGCCGATCGCACCGCCCTGCCCCAAATAGTTCAACGCTGTCTTACGGGTTGCAAGATTTTCCTGAACCGCCTGTTTGGTGCCGTCAAAATTGATTGGCAGGATCACGCGGTCAAGCTCGGCTGATTTACAAAAGACCCGATGGGCCATAAAGCGGAAATCGCCGCGTGTCTGCGACAGGATGTTGCCCAGAACCAGCCCGTCCAGAATACCGTAAGGGTGGTTTGCAATCATGATCAGCGGACCCGTCTTGGGAATATTGTCCAGACTTCCACCAATCACATCCAGCCGCAGCCCGTAGCTGCGGGCGATGACCTGCCAGAAATCCTCTCCCCGCTGAACCGCGCTGTCATAGCCCTGCGCCATGCGCAGCAACCGGTTGCGCCCTGTCAGGGTTTCTACCGTGCGGATCACAACCTGTCCGGCCTTGCTCGGGACCGAACTGGCATAGGAAATATCCTGCGCACCGCTGATCTGCTGGTTCATCTGTACCTCTGTCTTGACGTTTTGCACGAACCAATAGCCCAAGTAGATAACAATCGCACGACAGCCTTGTAACACTGAACTGCCCGCAACAAAAAAAGGGGCAGTGAAAAACCGCCCCTTTCTGATAATCTGTTGGTAAAGCTTAACGCTTGGAGAACTGGAAGCTCCGACGCGCCTTGCGACGACCGTATTTCTTCCGTTCCACAACGCGGGAGTCCCGTGTCAGGAAGCCAGCGGCTTTCAGCGGGGCACGCAGGGATGGTTCGTAGAGTTGCAGCGCTTTGGAAATGCCGTGCTTTACAGCACCAGCCTGACCGGACAGGCCACCGCCCTTAACAGTAGCCATCACGTCGAATTCGCCAACAACACCAGCGATTTCAAACGGCTGCGCCAGGATCATTTGCAGAACCGGACGGGCAAAGTACTTGTTTTGCTCTTTGCCGTTGATGGTCACTTTACCGGAACCGGGTTTGATCCAGACACGGGCAACCGCGTCTTTCCGTTTACCTGTCGCATAAGAGCGGCCCAGTTCGTCGCGAACAGCTTCGCGGGTGACAGCAGCAGGTTCACCGGCAGCGTCTTCGATCACCATGTCAGAAGCTTCTACAGCGTCTTTCAGATCGTCCAGGGATTTGATTTCGTCGCTCATGACTGGCTCCGCGTGTTTTTAGGGTTCATCGCTTTGACATCCAGCACTTCGGGGTTTTGCGCCTCGTGGGGGTGCTCTGCGGTTGCGTAAACGCGCAGGTTAGTCATTTGCTGACGGGACAGTGGGCCACCTGGCAGCATCCGTTTAACAGCCTGTGTCACCAGACGCTCTGGGTGCTTGCCCTCAAGGATCTGACCGGCTGTACGGGATTTGATCCCACCCGGATAACCGGTGTGCCAGTAGTGGATCTTGTCGGTGCGTTTCTTGCCGGTCATCTGGATCTTGTCGGCGTTGATAATGATAACATTATCGCCCATATCCATAGACGGTGTGAAGGAAGCCTTGTGCTTGCCACGCAGGCGCATGGCAACGATCGACGCCAAACGGCCCAGAACAACGCCTTCTGCGTCGATCAGGATCCATTTCTTGTCGATATCAGCAGGCGTTGCTGAGAAAGTTTTCATGGTTTTAAGTCCAATATCTGGAAGTGAAAACAAGGCCCGAAAGGCCCTGTCGAATTCTGCGCCTGTTCTACCCGCCTGAGCGCCACAGTCAATTACAAAAATAACCGAAAAAACGTTACCAAACAACGCCTTAAAATTATGGTATTATTATACCCCACAATTTTTACACCGAATTGGCACCAAACAGGCTGTTTCGCGCCCGTCGCGGAACTGAAAAGTTCTTGCAGTTGCCGAAAGCTTTTATAAAGTGGCTTTGCAAAATTTGTACACAAGACAATTTCGTTTCAGCAAACCAATTTCAAAGGGGTTTTAAATGGTTGGTTTTATCGGTGAACAGCATCTTCTTTCAGGCGACGGGTTGGGCGTTTCGGTTGAAGAGACATATACAAGCACAGTGTTAAGCAATGGCAAGGTGGCAAGCGCCTATCTCGGCAGCAGCAGCGGCCTATTGCGGGTAAGTCTTTACAATCCTAAAACCGGCGAGACCGAGGAACTGTTCACACAGGGCACCTTTGCGCTCGGCTACAAGGTTCCAACGATCATGGCGGGAACCAAAGGCAAATTCTCTATCATCATGGAGGAAGACGCCGAAGCCATTAACCACAATCAGATTGTGCTGATGAACTATAAGGCAAACGGCACCCAGATTGGCGAGGCCAAGGTGCTGGACAGCGGCTATCTGATGGAGATGAAATCGGCCATCAACACCAAGGACGGTTTTTTCGTAGCCTACCGCGACCGCGATCCCGAAGCGGACCTGGAATATGTCGGACGGTTCTTCAACGAAAAAGGCAAGCAGGTTTCGACCTACAACTTTGACGAAGGTCGCGGCCCGACGGAATTCGGCCGCGCAAACCCTGTCCTGACCGAAATGGAAGACGGGCGTTTCCTAGCAACATGGCAGCTTGGCAGCGCAAGTCCGCGTCTCGGCCAGTTCTTTAACACCAATGGCAAACCGGATGGCGACCGGTTCGAAATGCCTCACGGCGTTGAAGGCGAGGATTATGCAGCCGATCCGGCGATACACGCCACCAAGGACGGCGGGTTTCTGGCTGTCTATTCCATCGTCGACACAGATCACCTTACGGATGAAAAGGATCTGGTCCATATCCAGAGATACAACAAAAACGGCGTCGCCAAAGGCGCACCGGTCACATTTGATGCCAAAATCGACGGCGAAAGCGTCAACCCGAACGATTTTGCAGTCGCGGAAACCGCAAGCGGCCTGCTGGCTGTGACCTTCACCGGCTATCGGAAAATCTCGATCTATGAATCGGATTCGGATGTCTACCTTTCGGTTGTGTCCCCGTCAGGCAAGCTTGTCTTTGGCCCTGCAGTGATCCACGAAGATCCCGAAATCGAGGACCAGTCCAACGCGGCCTTCCACGAACTCAATAACGGGCAACTCCTGATTACCCTGCACGACAGCACCTTCAAATGGCTGAGCTACGGGGATTCCCTGCAAGGGGTGGACCTGAGCGAGCCGGATTATTTCTGGGAAGGCGACGGCAAGGATAACAAGAAATCCGGCACAGACGGCGAGGATATTCTTCTGGGGCTGGCCGGAAACGATGATCTGTCCGGCGGCAAGAAGGCCGATTACATCAAAGGGGGCAGCGGTGATGATGCTGTTTCCGGCGGTGACGGCAGCGACCTGCTTTATGGCGAAGCCGGAGACGACGTGCTTTCGGGCGATGCCGGCAACGATACGCTTTATGGCGGTCAGGACAACGACACATTGCGCGGCGGCGGCGGCGGCGACTTCCTGTATGGCGGCGACGGTAATGACAAACTGCTTGGCAATGGCGGCGGTGACCAGCTTTACGGTGGTGAAGGCAAGGACCGCCTGACCGGCGGCGGCGGCGGCGATACAATGTTCGGCGGCAACGAGCGCGATGTCCTGCTGGGCGGCGGCGGCTCTGACACAATGAACGGCGAGGACGGCAACGATGTGCTGAAAGCCGGAAACGGCGATGACTACATCTACGGCGGCGAAGGGAAGGACAAGATTTTCGGCGGCGGCGGCAACGATTTCGTTCAGGGTGGCGAAGGCAACGACAAGGTTTACGGCGACGCAGGCAACGATAATATCTATTCCGGCGGCGGCAACGACAAGGAATATGGCGGTGCCGGCAACGATACGATCTATGACAGCGACGGCAATGACCGGCTGTTTGGCGGAGACGGTGCCGACAGTTTCGTCTTTCAGGATTCCGATTTCGGCAAGGACAAAATCCTTGACTTCGAATTCGGGACAGATGTTCTGGACATGAGCATTACGGCCTACAATCTGAAAACAGCCGGAGCGCCCGACATCAAGATCATCGACAATGACAAGGGTGTGCTGTTTAAAGTGGACGGCGACCACTCGGTTCTTGTGGTGGGCGCCGACCTGTCGGATTTCAAGGACGGCGACTATATCACCGACAGCCTGTTCTAACGCACAAATTCATCCCGTGGCGGGATAGAATAGGTCACATTGGCATGGGCAACAGGTTTGTCCATGCCTTCCGAATACAACAAAACGTCCCCGACAGCCAAAGCCTTCCCGAGCTTGAGCAGACGCGCCTTGGCGATCATGTCGCGCGGTTCGGGTTTGCGCATGAAATCAATGGAACAATTAGTTGTCACGGTCAGCGCCTTCGGGCCGATGTTCCCCATGATGATCAGATAGAAACAGACATCCGCCAACCCGAACATGGACGGGCCGGATACTGTGCCACCGGGGCGCAGGTGTTTCTCGGTCACCTTCAAGCGCACCGTGATCTCGTCCTCGCTCATCTCTTCGATTGCAAAATCGTCTTTGACCTGCGGGAACACCTCTTCAAAAAATTCGCGCAGTTCTTCGATAGTCATTTTCAGGGGCATGGTCTTTCCTCGGCCTGTTGTCTTGTCTAAGGTTTGGGTCAAAGGACACGGCCAAACAAGGGGAAACCATGAATTCCGACATCCTGTTACGCAACGATTCCGGCGCGATTGCCACGCTGACGCTAAACACACCGCAAACCCTGAATGCGCTGTCCGATGACATGCTGGATGCGCTGCAGGGCCAGTTTGACGCGCTGATGCAGGATAAATCCATCCGTGTCGTGATCCTGAAAGGCAACGGCAAGGCGTTCTGCGCGGGGCATAACCTGAAGGAAATGACAGCCGCACGGCAGGCAGAGGATGGGGGGAAACAGTATTTCCTCAACCTTTTTGCCAAATGCACAAAGATGATGACCACGATCCCCAAGCTGCCCCAGCCGGTGATCTGCCAACCCCACGGTCTGGCCACCGCCGCCGGTTGCCAGCTTGTCGCAAGCTGCGATCTTGCGGTCACGGATACAGAGACAAGGTTCGGTGTGAACGGGGTGAATATCGGGTTGTTCTGCTCCACCCCGATGGTGGCCCTGTCCCGCAACATACCGCGCAAACAGGCATTCGAGATGCTGACAACAGGACAGTTCATCCCCGCAGAAAAAGCCTGCGAAATGGGCCTTGTGAACCGTGTCGTCGCGCCCGCAGATGTGGAACGGGAAACACAGGCACTGGCCGAACAGATTGCCGCCAAGCTGGGGGCGGCAGTGGCGATCGGGAAACAGGCGTTTTACGAGCAGATCCAGATGCCGCTTGATCAGGCTTACGCCTATACCGGCGATGTCATGGCGCAGAACATGCTTTACCGCGACACCGAAGAAGGCATCGCGGCCTTTCTGGAAAAACGCGAACCGGATTGGTCGCAGACATAACCGGCCTGTCCGGTTGGTGGACTTACAGCTTGTAAATCTCACCGAATTTGGCGTTCAGATAGGCCATCAAGGGTTCCGCCGTTGGCGCATGACCCACGGCACGGGCGATAGTCTCGCGGGGTTCGTAAAGGGCACCAAAACGGTGGATTTTATCCCCCAGCCACGCCAGCGCCGCCTTGGTGTCGCCTTTAGCGAGATCTGTTTGCAAATCCGGCAGATCGCCGGACATGGCCGCAAACAACTCTCCGGCGTAGATATTACCCAAGGAATAGGTCGGGAAGTAACCGAACAGCCCGACCGACCAGTGCACATCCTGCAAAACGCCATTCGCAGGCTGGTCTACCGGATAGCCGAAATCCTGCTCGAAGCGCTCGTTCCACGCCGCCTCCAGATCGGTTACTTCCAGTTCTCCGGCAATCAGCTTGCGCTCCAGATCAAAGCGCAGCAGCACGTGTAGGTTATATTGTACCTCATCGGCCTCGGTGCGGATAAACCCGCGGTGCAGTTTGTTCACCACGCGGTAAAAAATCTCGGCATTCTCGATCCCGAAATCCCCGAACACCTCGGTCATCCGGTTATAGAGATATCCGGTAAAGGCGCGACTGCGGCCAAGCTGGTTTTCCAGAATGCGGGACTGGCTTTCATGAACGCCCATCGACACACCACGCCCCAGCATGCTCAGCCCGTAATCCTGTGAAATCCCTTGTTCGTAGGTGGCATGTCCCACCTCGTGAATGGTGGAATAGAAACAGTTGAACGGGTCCGTTTCGGACACGCGGGTGGTGATACGAACATCGTTAAAGCTGCCGCTGGAAAACGGATGGACGCTGAAATCAAGCCGCCCGCGGGACCAGTCGTAGCCGAATGCCGTGGCGAGTTCACGGGCGATCATGGTTTGCTGCGCGTGGGAGAAACTGCCTTGAAGATCTGGGATCACCTCGGCGCTTTCGGCCACCCTGCCCCGCAAGTCCACCAGCCCGTCGCGCAAACCTCCCAGAAGTCCGGCAAGTTCCGGTTCTTTCATACCCGGTTCATAATCTTCCAGCAGTGCATCATACAGGTTTCCACCTTCCGCCAGCGCCGCCGCCTCTTCACGGCGCAGCGCCAGAACCTCGGTCAACACATCCTGAAAGGCCGAAAAATCCTCCGCTTCCCGCGCCTTCGCCCAGACCCCCTGTGCCTGTGACGTTACACGGGCAATCTGGCTGGCCAGCGCCGCAGGTACTTTGGACTGGCGTTCGAACTGGCGGCGGATCAGCCGCACATTGGCCGCCTCCACCGCGTTCAGATCAGCCCCGTCCACAGCGTCCAGCCATTCGGCAATACGCGGATCTGTGCGCTGGCTGTGGCTCAGCTTTTCAAGGGCACTCATCCATTCGGACCGTTGCGCGGCGGCCCCTTTGGGCATGATGGTTTCCTGATCCCAGCCCAGAAGCCCCGAAACCTGCCCAAGGGCGACGACATCGCGAAAGTGATCGGCCAGCGCCGTGTAAGCTGTCTTGGAATTCATTCAATCACCTCAATTATCTAAGCTTTTGCGCCTTTGGATAGAGCGCTGAAAACCGGACGTTCAAAATACTTACAATAACAATCACGGCGCCCACCTGATGGAAAATCGCAAGATGGACAGGGGCTGCGTGCATCACTGTCACGATCCCCATAACCATCTGCGCCACCACCATGCCCAGAGCAATCAAAGCCGCGCGCCGTGTCGCCACGATAGCCGAGCCGCGCGCTGAATACCAGAGGTAGAGTGCCCCCAGAAGAACCACATAGCCCAGCATACGGTGATTGAACTGCACCAGTGCGGGGTTTTCAAAGAAGTTCGTCCAGAACGGAACATAATCAAAGGATTCCGACGGCAGGAATTCCCCGTTCATCAGCGGCCAGTCGATATAGCCCCGACCCGCATCAATACCGGCCACAAGGGCACCCAGGATGATCTGCGCGAACACCAGCACCAACATTACAGTCGACAGTGTCACCAGCGGCTTTTCCTGCACACGACGGGACTGGAAAAGCTCCATCTCGCTGCGCTGAAGCTGCCATGCGTACCAGACCAGAACGCCAAGGATGACAAAGGCGAGTCCCAGATGGGTCGCCAACCGGTAAGAGGCCACATCCACCATGCGCCCCGTCAGGCCAGAAGACACCATCCACCAGCCGATCGCGCCTTGCAAACCGCCCAAACCACCGACGAACAGCAAACGTCCGGTCCAGCCCTTGGGGATTTGACGGCGCAACAGGAAGTAAAAGAAGCCAAGTGCCCAGACCAGCCCCACAAGACGCCCAAGCTGGCGATGGCCCCATTCCCACCAGTAGATCACCTTGAACTCCGACAGGCTCATCCCCTTGTTTTGGAGCTGGTATTCCGGTGTTGCCTTGTATTTGGAGAACTCTTCTTCCCAGACAGTCGCATCCATCGGGGGAATTGCGCCGGTGACGGGTTTCCATTCGGTGATGGACAATCCGCTGTCCGTCAGGCGGGTCATGCCGCCCACAAGGATCATCAGCGCCACCATGGCAAACAGGACCATCAGCCAGACCGCAATGGCCCGTCTTGCACCGGATTTGCCTGCGTCGATCAATCCGCCTTTCGGCCCGCCATCGGGACTGTCAGAAGCGGGTTTCCCGCCGGAAACCTCTTCAAAGATGCTGCGTGTCTTGCTCATGGGCCGCGCCTTTCAAAATGCTCGCCTTTATCTAGGACGTGGCGCAGGGGCGATCAATGCTTATCGGGACTTCGGATGCTTGTCAGCCAGCGACTTGATGACGCCATGGAACATACGCACATCCGCCTGTGTCAGCGGCATACGCGAGATCATGTTGCGCAGGTTCGTCACCATGCTTTCAGCCTTGTGATCCGGCCAGAAGAAGCCCACAGAGTCCAGCCGCGCCTCCAGCGTCTCGCTCAGCTTCTGGATTTCGATCGCCTCGGCGTGTTTCGTCCCCGCCAGTTCCAGCACCTCTGGGGTGGTATCGCCCTGTTGGCGGCGCCATTCATAGGCCAGCAGCAGCACACATTGCGCAAGGTTAAGCGAAGCGAACGCCGGATTGACCGGCACGGAAATAATCGCATTCGCCCGCGCGATATCGGGGTTTTCAAGGCCCGAGCGTTCCGGCCCGAACAGAATACCCACATTCTGCCCCTCTGCCACCATCGCGCGGGCCTGTTCCATAGCGCGTTCCGGTGTGACCACTGGTTTGGTCAGATCCCGCCCCCGCGCGGTGGTGGCAAAAACATAGTTCAGATCGTGAACGGCTTCCTCTGTGGTCTGTGTTACCTGCACCGCGTCAATCACCCTTGCCGCGCCGCTCGACATGGTCACTGCTTTCTGGTTCGGCCAACCGTCCCGAGGGTTCACAATCCGCATCCGCTCCAGCCCGAAATTCCACATCGCCCGCGCCGCCGCTCCGATATTCTCGCCCATCTGGGGTTCTACCAGAATGATTGCGGGTTGGGGGCCGCCCCATTCTGCGGCTTTGGCGTGGTCTGTACCGGACATGTAAGGACTCCTCAGTGCTTTGGCCTGCCTGTTACGCTGCAAGGGGCCGAAGATCAAGAAAGGCGGCCCCGTCAGAGCCGCCTTCCCGAAACCGTTTCAAGGTAAAAGAGCTATACGCCTTCAACCAGAACCATCGTGCGATTGGAATTATCCAGCGCGAGAGGCAGGATCTTCTGGTATTCGTCAGAATTATAGAAGGTCCTGGCCGCCTCTGAGCTGTCAAATTCGATCACCACATTACGCGCCGGCCCGTCACCTTCGATCCATTCCGCAGCGCCGCCCTTGACCAGAAACCGCCCGCCAAATTTTTCAGCACAAGCAACCGTCTGGCTGGCATATTCCATATAGCCGTCAAGGTTCGTCACTTCGATCTGTGCAATCACGTAAGCCGCCATCACACGCCCTCGACAAAGATATAGTCGCGATCCGCTGCAGGCAGGCCGTGGCTCAGCGCGCGCTGGTATTCCGGCCCGTTATAGAATGCTTTGGCTGTGTC
Organism: Paracoccaceae bacterium; assembly: GCA_018223125.1. GTDB lineage: Bacteria > Pseudomonadota > Alphaproteobacteria > Rhodobacterales > Rhodobacteraceae > Amylibacter. The sequence goes on from JAAEZA010000022.1 coordinate 55,655, forward strand.
CATATCCGGCCACTGGATGATCACGTTGCGGGATCGCGCCTGACCTTCCATCACAACAGTTTCGCCGCCGCGCGCCAGAAACACACCACCGTATTGCTTCACCGCAGGACCGGCCAGTTCGGCGTAGCGTGCGTATTCTTCTTCGTCATGCACATCAATATGCGCCATTGTGTAAACAGTCATTTAATCCTCCAGTATTTCTTTGGCTGCCTTGATCGCCACCTCCGCATTGTCAGCGGAGGGACCACCGGCTTGCGCCATATCGGGACGTCCGCCGCCCCCTTTACCGCCCAAAGCCGCCGCAGCCGCCTTGACCAGATCAACCGCTGAAATACGATCCGTCAAGTCGTCCGTAACCCCTGCAGCCACAGCCGCCTTTCCCCCCGCACCAGAGATCAGCAGGATTGCGCCGCTGCCAAGGCGTTTCTTGTGCTCGTCAATCAACCCGCGCAAATCCTTGCCCGGAACATCTGCAAGCACCTGACCAAGGAAGGGCACGCCATTCACCTGCTCCGCGTCCGAGCCGCCACCGGCACCGCCCATCGCGGCCTGTTTGCGAAGTTCCGCCACTTCGTTCTGAAGCGCCTTGCGTTCGTCCTGCAAGGCTTTGATCCGTGCCGGAACATCCCCCGCCGGGACCTTCAGCGCCAGTGCAGCCTCGGCAAGCAGATGATCCTGACCGCGCAGATAATCCTGCGCCGCCTGTCCGGTCAGCGCCTCGATCCGGCGCACACCGGAACTGCTGGCACTGTCGCCCAGCAGGACAAATGCGCCGATGTCGCCGGTGCGCCGCACATGGGTGCCCCCGCAAAGCTCCAGCGAATAGGTGCGCTTGTCGCTGCCCTTGCCGCTGCCTTCAAGCTGACCCATGGACACAACGCGCACTTCATCGCCGTATTTCTCGCCAAACAGCGCCTGTGCACCCAATTCGCGGGCTTCATCAGGTGTCATGATCCGCGTATCCACAGCAGAGTTCTGGCGGATATAGGCGTTCACTTCGCGCTCGACCTGTTCCAGTTCCGCAAGGCTCATGGCTTTGGAGTGGCTGAAATCAAAGCGCAAACGGTCCTCTGCATTCAGTGACCCGCGCTGCGCAACGTGATCGCCAAGAGCAATGCGCAGGGCCTCATGCAACAGGTGTGTCGCGGAGTGATTGGCGCGGATCGCACTGCGACGGGCGTGATCCACAACCAGTTCAGCAGCATCGCCTTTGGCAACGGCCCCTTCTCTGACCGTGCCAATATGTACAAACACACCAGCTTTCTTCTTCACATCAGAAACCTGCACAACGCCACCGGCTGTTTTGATCACGCCTGTGTCCCCAACCTGACCACCGCTTTCCGCATAGAACGGTGTCTGGTTCAGCACCAGTTGTACTGCCGCACCGGTTTCGGCCTGTTCAACCGGTTTGCCATCCACAACAACCGCACGGATCTGGCCCTCGGCTTCTTCCGTGTCATAGCCCAGAAACTCGGTCGAACCTTCGGCATCTGCCACGTCAAACCAGACAGATTCATCCGCCGCCTCGCCCGAACCGGACCAGGCCGCCCGCGCCTTGGCTTTCTGCGCTTCCATCGCTGCGTTAAACCCGTCGGTGTCCACTTCAACACCCCTCTCCCGCAGCGCATCCTGTGTCAGATCCAGCGGGAAACCGTATGTATCATAAAGCTTGAACGCGGTTTCTCCTTCCAGTGCCTGCCCTTCGGCCATGCCCTCCAGTTCCGCATCCAGCAGTTTCAACCCGCGATCCAGCGTGGTGCGGAACCGGGTTTCTTCCAGCAGCAACGTTTCCTCGATCATCGGCTGGGCACGGCCCAGTTCCGGATAGGCCTGCCCCATCTGGCGCACCAGTTCGGGCACAAGACGGTGCATCAACGGATCTTTCGCCCCCAGCAAATGCGCATGACGCATGGCGCGGCGCATGATCCGGCGCAAAACATAGCCGCGACCCTCGTTTGACGGCAGAACACCATCTGCGATCAGGAAAGACGTGGACCGCAGGTGATCCGCAATCACACGGTGATGCACGTTCTGGTCCCCGTAAGGGTCCACGCCGGTGCCCTGGGCCGAAGCCTCGATCAAGGCCTTGAACAGATCGGTGTCATAGTTGTCATGGCTGCCCTGCAACAAGGCTGCAATCCGCTCCAGCCCCATGCCGGTGTCGATGCTTTGCATGTCCAGTTCCCGCATGGAACCGTCCTCGAACTGTTCGTTCTGCATGAAAACAACGTTCCAGATCTCGATAAACCTGTCGCCGTCTTCCTCGGCAGAACCCGGAGGTCCGCCCCAGATGTGATCGCCGTGATCGTAGAAAATCTCGGTACAGGGACCACATGGCCCTGTCGGCCCCATCTGCCAGAAATTGTCAGAGGTCGCGATGCGGATGATCCGGTCTTCCGGCACGCCCAGCTTTTTCCAGATTTCGAACGCTTCGTCATCGGTGTGGTATACGGTTGTCACCAGACGGGACTTGTCGATTCCGAACTCCTCGGTGATCAGCTTCCACGCATAAGGGATGGCCTCTTCCTTGAAATAATCCCCGAAAGAGAAATTCCCGAGCATTTCAAAGAATGTATGGTGGCGTGCGGTGTAGCCCACATTGTCCAGATCATTGTGCTTGCCCCCCGCACGCACACATTTTTGCGCCGTTGTGGCCCGCTTGTAATCCCGTGTTTCCGCGCCGGTGAACAGGTTCTTGAACTGCACCATCCCCGAGTTGACGAACATCAGCGTCGGGTCATTGCGTGGCACCAGCGGAGAGCTGTCCACAACCGCATGGCCGTTCTTCTCGAAATAGGACAGAAACGTGCTGCGGATATCGTTTACGCCAACCATGTGTATGCCTTTGCAGTCTTGGGAATTTTATCAGGGGCGGTTATACCCTGCCTGTGCATTCTGTCCACATCCCATTTCGGCGGGTCCAGACGCAAAGCGCCGCAGACAAAGCCCGCGGCGCTACAAAAACGGTTTTCAATGTTCACTAAATACTCCCGCCGGAGGCACCGGCGGAAACGGCAAATCCTAGCCTTCGATCACGTCATCCCCGCCCTCGTCGGCAGCGGGTTTGGGCATGTCAAAATCCAGACCGTGGGAGGCGCGGATTTTATCCTCTATTTCCCAGGCGGTTTGCGGATTTTCTTTCAGGAAGTTCTTGGCGTTTTCCCGCCCCTGCCCGATCCGCTGGTCCCCGTAAGAAAACCAGGAGCCTGATTTCTCGACAATACCGGCTTTGACACCCAGATCTACCAGTTCCCCCCGTTTGGAGATACCCTCGCCGTACATGATGTCGAACTCTACCTGTTTGAACGGCGGCGCCACCTTGTTCTTGACGATCTTGACGCGGGTTGCGTTGCCGACCACTTCGTCGCGGTCCTTGATCGCGCCGGTGCGGCGGATATCCAGACGCACGGAAGAGTAGAATTTCAGCGCATTGCCACCGGAGGTCGTCTCGGGCGAGCCGAACATCACGCCGATTTTCATACGGATCTGGTTGATGAAGATCACGGTACATTTGGATTTGCTGATAGAGCCTGTCAGCTTGCGCATGGCCTGACTCATCAAACGGGCCTGTGCGCCCACCTGATGATCGCCCATATCCCCTTCCAGTTCGGATTTCGGCGTCAGCGCCGCGACCGAATCAACGACAACCATTGAAACCGCACCCGACCGCACCAGCGTATCGGTGATTTCCAGCGCCTGTTCACCTGCATCCGGCTGGGAGATCAGCAACTCGTCCAGATCCACCCCCAGCTTCTTGGCATAGGTCGGGTCCAGCGCGTGTTCCGCATCCACAAAGGCGCAAACCCCGCCTTTTTTCTGTTCTTCCGCGATACAATGCAGTGTCAGGGTGGTTTTACCGGAGCTTTCAGGGCCGTAGATTTCAATAATCCGCCCCTTTGGAATTCCGCCGATCCCCAGCGCAATATCCAGCCCGATCGATCCGGTAGAGGTTGCCTCCACATCCATCACAGGATTCGCACCCAGTTTCATGATAGAGCCTTTGCCGAACTGACGTTCGATCTGCCCAAGGGCGGATTCCAGTGCTTTTTGCTTATCCATGGACTGTCTTTCAGTTAAATCGAGTAGGTTCGTAGCCATCTTTGACATCCCTTATTTCACATCGCCGGAGACTCGGCAATCGCTGCTGATGTTCGCCTCTTGTTCTTCAAACCTATATGAGATCAAAACAGGAACATTACAAGTAAAACTTTCAACTTAACAATCCCGCATGAAAGTTTATGAATGGTAAATGCGATACAGTTTAGGGTTGATCAGGGGTAAGTATCCGGAATGATGGTATTTCTAAAAGAGAAGCTGGTGTTCTTTGCGACGCCCAAAACCGCTTCCACTTCGATCGAAATGGCGCTCGGCCCGAATTGTGACATCCGCATTTCCAAAGTGCCAAACGCTAAACACACACCCTACAGGAAGTACCACCGCATAGCCCGACACAGTTGCCGTGATCCGCGAACCGGTAGACTGGCTGGGCAGCTGGTATCGCTACCGCTCCCGCGAGGAGTTGAACGGCACCCCCAATTCAACCGCCAATGTCAGTTTTGACGAATTTGTAGCGGCCTACCTGTCCGACAATCCGCCGGAATTTGCCCGTGTCGGCTCGCAGGCAAAATTCATGTCGGATAAGGACGGTGCGCTCGGTCTGTCCCATCTGTTCCGCTATGACGATATGGACGGACTGGTACGGTTTTTGCAGAACCGCCTGAACCGGCAGTTCACGCTCGGGCGGGCAAACCAGTCTCCTAAAGGGGAAACCTCTCTCAGCCCTACACTTCTTGCCGAATACCAAAAGGCTTGCGCGCAGGACTTCGAGATTTACGAACGGCTGTCGCCGGAAAGCTGATCCGCACCCAAAAATCCTGTTCCTCAAGCCGCAAGGTCGCGCACGGTTTCTGTCAGTTGCTTGAGCGAAAACGGCTTTGGCAGGAAATGCGCGTTCGGAATTTCGCCATATTCCGAGGTGAAATTCTCTTCGGCATAGCCCGAAACGAAAATCACATTCACATCCGGTCTGCTTTCCTGTGCCTTC
>JAAEZA010000001.1:0-4911 GCA_018223125.1 Paracoccaceae bacterium
TGGTTAGAGTGCCGGCCTGTCACGCCGGAGGTCGCGGGTTCGAGCCCCGTCAACCGCGCCACCCCAAACGGTCTGATACAGATAAAGCGGTCCTTCGGGGCCGCTTTTCTTTTTCGGGTATATGACAATATTTCCAAAAGGTTACGGCTTGCGGCTGATGTCCTCTGCTGCGCGATCCGGCGCATTCCCGACAGGGTTGCAACGACAGGGTCAGAAGGCCGGAGCGCCAGGAATCAGGATTTGGTCAGGGCATCCGGCAGATCGATTCCCGCCACTTGCTCCGGGATCGGATCCTGTGCGAGCGGGTGGGTGTCCAGCTCGAAGTCTTCCGGCTTGTCCAAAGCCTGCCATTCACCGTTGATGAAAATCTCGAGCGCGCCGAAACTGGCCTTGTATTGCATCTTCGGGCTGCCGGGCACCCAGTAGCCCAGATAGACATAGGGCAGTTCTGCTTCCCGTGCGATTTCGATGTGATCAAGGATCATATAGGTGCCAAGAGAGCGGGCATACATGTCAGGATTGAAGAAGCTGTAGACCAGCGACAAGCCGTCCTCCAACACATCCGTCAGGCACACCGCCGTCAGTTCCTGCCGGTTCTTCCGGCCTGTGGGCGGGCTGTGGTATTCCACCACGCGGCTGCGCACAGGGGTTTCCTCGATCATTGAGGCAAACTCGAACACATCCATGTCCGCCATCCCGCCATCCGCATGACGCGCCCCGAGATAGGTGCGAAACAGGTCAAACTGTTCTTCGGTCGCCCAGGGGCTGGTTGCCTGACGGGACAAATCCCTGTTGCGGTTCAATATGCGGCGGTGGCTGCGGCGCGGTTTGAAATCGTCCACGCGGATACGGGCGGACAGGCAGGCATTACACTCCGCGCAGGACGGGCGGTAAAGCACGTTCTGGGACCGGCGGAACCCCTGTTTGGACAGGGCATCGTTCAGGACAGAAGCATGATCCCCTTGCAGTGCTGTAAAAAGTTTGCGTTCAACCCTGCCATCCAGATAAGGGCAGGGCTGGGGTGCGGTCACGTAAAACTGTGGTGCCAGTGGCAAAGTATGGCGCATGTCAGTTCCTTGGGCAGCGGTCCAGCCCAGAGCCTAGCGCGGGTCCGCATATTTTTGCAACCCGCTATTCTGACGGGGTGGGTGTCAATCTGCCGGACAGTTAATAACAACAGTCCCGAGCAGCAAATCATGTAGCGCCTGACCCTTGTCGTTCAACAGAATTGACAGGAAATTGGCAAAAATGCCGAGCACGGACATGAAGATGAAGATAAACAAACCTGTGTGGAACAAGGCCTGCGCCGTGTTCAGCCGGTCTCCGGTGCTGTTGCGCACCTCAATGCCGACTGCGCGCATGCCCAAAGTGGCGGACCATTTGTGCAGGCAAAAGGCGCGATAGCAAAAATTCGCTGCGAAAGCGAGAACCGGAATGAAAAATGCCATCAGTCCGAGACTGGCAATGATAAAGGCCAGACAGATTCCGATGACGACGATCAGGTCCAGCGCCCACGCCACGAGCCGTTTGGCAGGGACACCGTCGTAGAACTGCGCATCAAGGCGGGGATCGGGATGATGGGTCGTTTGCATGATCGCTCATATGTAGGTTGCGCCGCCCTATTGCAAGGGCAGCGCAGCTTCAGGGATGTTTGTCGGGGCCAAGTTTACACGGTTTTGGGTTCCGGTGAAGCAGGAGAAGACACATCGCGGGCCCGTTCGTTCATAAACTGGTCGAATTCTGTCTTATCCTTTGCATCCCGCAGGCGTTGAAGAAAGCTTTGGAAGGCGGTTTGTTCGTCTTCCAGCCGCTTCAGTGTTTCGTCGCGGTAGGCATCAAATGCGGTATTTCCCGAAGACCGTGTGTGCGCACTGTGGCGGCTGACAGACTTGGACGGACGAAAGCAGAAAAACGAACGAGACATGCGATTGCTCCAGATCATGTAAAAGAGAATTGCCAGCCCGACAGGCCAGAAAAAGATAAAGCCGAGGATCATGGCGGCCATCCAGGCCCCTCTGCCCCGTGCATCGAGCCAGCTTTCAGCGGAGGAAAACCAGTTGGAGGGCGTTGACATAAGGATTGTCCTTTCAAGTTGCGTAATGTGAATGTTAATTACATTTACATACTTTGGGTCTCGCAAGCGAAAGTCAAGAGGAGGGGGTAAAGTTTTTCGGTGAGGCAGGTGCCCTTTGCTCAGTCCTTGTCGAGCACACCAAGCCCGCGCAGGTATATCCCCATGCTGCTTTCCAGCAGATCTTCCGCAGAAAAGGGGGAGCGTGTGCCCGGTTCCCCCCGCGCAAAGAGTTCCACCATTCCGTGACACAAGGCCCAGACGTGGTGGCTGATCATGCTTGCGGGCGGGCGTTTGTCAGCGGGAAGGTGACGACAAAGATCCTCTGCCGCTTGGGTCAGCACATTCATTGCCCGATTGGCCACAGTGGCAAGATCGGCATTCGCGTTGATCTGCACGCCGCTTTCAAACATCGCGATGTAATAACCGGGGTATTTACGGGCAAAGGCCAGATAGGCCCGTCCGGTGGATTCAAAGGCAGACAGGGCCGAGGGCTGGCCCTTTTGATAGGCAAATTCCATCAGATCGGCAAAAATCCCGAACCCCTGCCGTGCGATTTCCGCGATGATCTCTTCGCGGCCGGAAAAGTGGCGGTAGGGGGCGGCGGCAGAGACATTTGCCCGTTTCGCTGCCTCGGCCATTGTGAAGCCGGTCGGACCTTTTTCCTCGATCAGGGCGATTGCCGCTTCGACCAAAGCCTCTTTCAGATTGCCGTGGTGGTATCCTTTACGGGCCAAATCCTGCGCTGCCTTTTTGTGACGTTTCGAAAGGAGATAGCGGTTCGACTGCGCCGGTTCAAGCGGGGATAGCGGCACTGCTGGGGGGGCTGCTGCCACGAACCGGCCACGCGCCTCTGAAACATTTGTGTGATTACAACAGCATATCCGGCCCGCCAGTGATCTCCGGGTCGGGGGATTGCACAACGGCATCATCGCGCCCGTCATAGGGAATCTGACAAAGCACACGGCGGATGGCAGCGATGCGGGTGCGGCGTTTGTCGTCCGACCGGATCACGGTCCAGGGGGCGTTCTCACTATGGGAACGCTGGAAGGTTTCGGAAATCGCCTTGGTATATTCATCCCATTTATACAGTCCGGTGACGTCGATGCCCGACAGTTTCCACTGCTTCAAGCGATCTCTTTCACGGTCCAGAAACCGGCGGAGTTGTTCGGCGCGCCCGACGGTCAGCCAGATCTTTACAAGGATCACCCCGTCATCCACCAGCATTCCCTCAAAATCATTCACCTGATTGAAGAAATGATCCCGCTGGGCATTGGTACAAAAGCCGAAAACCTTCTCTACCACGCCCCGATTATACCAGCTTCGATCAAACAGCACGATCTGGCCGGCGGAAGGCAGGTGCTTGATATAGCGCTGGAAATACCACTGGCTGCGTTCCTCGTCCGAAGGTTTGGGAAGGGCGACAACCTTGGCGATCCGCGGGTTCAGGTTTTCACGGAACCGTTTGATCGTGCCGCCTTTGCCGGCCGCATCCCGGCCTTCAAACACAACGACGACCCGCGCGCCGGTATCCGCAGCCCAAGCCTGCATCTTGACCAGTTCGACTTGCAGGTCTTCCAGCGTTTCCTCGTATTCGTCCTTATCCATACGTTCGTCATAGGCGTAGTCAGGATTCAGGATTTCGTTCTTCTTGCCGTCCTTGATGGCGTCGCGGACGGATTGGGGCGCATCCTGTTCAAAAAACTTGGTAATCGCGCCGTCAAAGGGTTTCTCTGTCTTGGCCATCTGGTCCTCTTTTGCTTTGCCCTGACTATGGCGCTGGCGCTGGTGAAGTGCAACGCCCGGCCGGTGTCCTAGCGGGACAGCCGCTGTACAGCGGCAAGAATTTCGTCTTGTGCATAGTGATGCACCGAATGGCCGACGCCTTTGACCTTGGTATAGGTGACGTTCGGCAACTGCTTTGACAGCACATCCGCATGGATTGACGGCGGAACGGTTACATCTTCGGCACCGTGGATTATCTCGACCGGCATTTGCAGTTCAGGATAGCGCAGGGATTGCTCCTCGATCTGGGGCAACAGGCCGTGCACCTGCCGCCCGTTGGCCCGCAGGGTGATCTTGCGCAGGGTCAGGGGCGCGCCGATATGCTCCAGATACCCTTCGGGGGCGGGATTCGGGGCGAAAATCGAGGTCAGCGTTTCTTCGACCAAAGAGCGGGGGGCAAAGGCGGACAGGGCGGTTCCCAGAAGCGGACCGGTGAGCGGACCGGCGGCCAGAGCGTAGAGCTTTGACGGGGGCACAACCCACGGATTTGAAACTGCATTCATCAGCAGCACGCCCTGTGTTGCCGCAGGATAATCCAGCGCCCATCGCAGGGCCACTGCACCGCCAAAAGAGTATCCGGCGACAATTGCCCGCGGATACCCGAGCGCATCTGTCGCCGCTTTCAGCAGCAAAGCCTGTTCTGCAAGGGTTTCGCCTTTGTCATGCAGGATGCCGGTGAACCCGTGTCCGGGACGGTCAAAGGCAATAACGGTGTGTTTGACCGCCAGTTTTTGCACAAGGCCAAAGGTAAAATCCCGCAGATTGCCGCCCGCGCCGTGGATCAGCACCAACGCGGGGCCGGAGCCTTCGATCACGTAATGCACCCGCGTGCCGTTGATGGTGATGAAGCGGCCGCTTGGCGGGTAGTCGCGGTTGGCCCGCGCATCGTTGCGCGCACTTTTGTAACTGGCCACTCCGGAGCCCAGCGCAAGGGCGACTCCGGCTGTTGTGGCCAGTTTGCGGATCATTCAGGGCTTCCGATTTTGGAAATATCAAACGGTGTGGTCTGATAGATCTCGTTGATCCAGTTGCCGTACAGCAGATGGCCATGGCTG